>NZ_JARGET010000037.1 GCF_029210485.1 Hoeflea sp. YIM 152468 | reverse complement strand
GCCGCGACCGTTTCAGCGGCCGATGGAATGGCCGCCATCAACGGTAATCGAACTGCCGGTCATATAGGCCCCCGCCTTCGATGCCAGCAGAAGCACTGCACCGCCCAGATCGTGGCCCTGGCCCAGCCGTCCGGATGGGTTCTGTCCGGCCATGACCATGGCGCCGGGGCCTTTGAGAAAGGGGGCGGTCAGCTCGGTTTCGAACCAGCCCGGACGGATGTCATTGACCCTGATGCCATGTTTGGCCCATTCCAGCGCCAGGCTGCGGGTCATCTGGCTGATTGCTGCCTTGGATGCGCCATAGGCCACCACCTGGCGCACAGGCAAATCCGACAGCACACTGGATATGTTGATGATCGATCCACCCCGGTGATCCCGGATCATCCGCCGCGCCGCCTCCTGCGCCACCAGGAAGGCCCCCTCGACATTGACCGCCATCACATTGCCAAAAACCTCGCGCGTCAGCTTGGTCGCCTTGTCCCGGTGGGCAATGCCTGCATTGTTGATCAGAACACTTATGGGCCCAAATGTGGACTCAACCTGGTCGAAGGCCGCCGATATGGTGTCATCCCGGCGCACGTCGAGCGGCACCGAAACCGCTTTTCCGCCCAGCGAAACCAGGGCTTCGACCGCGGCCTCCAGACTGGCGTGATCCCGGCCTGCCAGCGCAACCCTTGCCCCATTGTCCGCCAGGACCCGTGCCATGGCCAAGCCGAGGCCGGTTCCGCCTCCGGTCACAAGCGCAATTTCGCCGGAAACATCAAACAGCTCGCT
>NZ_JARGET010000036.1 GCF_029210485.1 Hoeflea sp. YIM 152468 | reverse complement strand
CGCAATATTCGCCGTCAGCGGCGATGCGTCGGTCTGCTCGGCAAGGTTAGTCGGGTCAATCACGTCGATCGAAGGCACGTCATTGCTGCCGAAAATGATCACGGTCACCGTCGCGGTGCTGGTGGAATTGGCTGCGCCCTCGTTGTCGTCAACGGTGACGGTGTAGGTCAGAGTGACCTGCTCGCCTGCCGACAGATAGTCGAACGCGCGGTCAACCGCACTGAAGCTCCAGGCGATGGAACCATTCTGCGAGTTGGCTGCCTTGGCCACCGAATTGATCGAGATCGCGTTTTCAACCAGCAGCGTATCAAGGCCGGCCGTGGTGCCGCTCGTGCCGCTCAGGCTGACGGTGGCGGTGTGACCGACGTCATCGCGGTCGAGGTCGACGAACGTCATGGTTCCACTGTAGCTTTCCAGCGCGCCCGACCCGGTGGAGCCTGCATTTTCAAAGCCAATTCGGAGTTCGGGCGCGATGATCTGCGGCCGGTCATTGGTGCCGGTAATCGTGATCGGAACCTGCTGGATGGTCACCCCGCCATCGCCGTCGGAGAGTTCGACATTGTAGGTGAGCGTCACCGTCTGACCCAGGGCCAGGTAATCGAATGTCAGGTCCGCGACCGAGAACCGGTAGTCGATGGTCCCGGTATTGGAACCGGAAAGCTTTTCAACCGCATCAATGTTGAGATACGACCGCAAGACGGAGTCGGGCAGCGGGAATCCAAAGACAGCCAGGCCGTCAGATACGCCCGAGCGTCCGACCGCGCCGACAACATTGGCTGTGTGTCCGGTGTCGGCCAGGTCAACATCGGTGAAGGTCAGCTGGCCGAACGCCGTGTTGGCCGCAATCGACAGCGACGTATCGCTGAACTCCGTGGTCGAGGCCCCGGTCGTCGCATCGATCACCGGCGCGTCATTGCTGCCGGTAATGGTCACGACGAAGTCGCGGCTGGTCACGCCACCGTCCAGATCGTTGATCTCGAGCGTGTAGGTCAGCGTCAGCACTTCTCCCACAGCAAGGTAGTCAAAGTCGGTCGATCCGGCCGAGAATCCGAGCGTCACCGATCCCGCATCGCTGCCCGAAGCCTTGGTCACAGCACCGGGCGTCACCAGGGCCATCAGCTGGGCCTCGTTCAGGCCAAGACCGGTCGTATCGCCCGAAGGCGCGGCAGACGTCACCTCTGCCGTGTGGCCGGTATCGGTCAGGTCGACATCGGCGAACGTCACCGCAATATTCGCCGTCAGCGGCGATGCGTCGGTCTGCTCGGCAAGATCCGTCTGCGCGATCGTACTGATCACCGGCGCGTCGTTGCGACCTTCGATCGTGATGGTCACCGTCTGGGTATTGGAATCCGCACCAGCTTCGTCGGTGACGGTGATTGTGTAGGTCAGTTCAAGGCTTTCGCCGTCGGACAGGTAGTCAAACAGACGTTCATCACCTGTGAACGCCCATTCGACGGTACCATTCTGGCTCACGTCTGAACTGGCCGGAGTGACAGTGAACAAGCCTTCAAGCGTCGTCCCCACTGCGCCCAGCGCAGCGGCCAGGCCAGCATCGGCGCCACCGGTCACGGCTGCGGTGAAGCCAGCAGTGTGATTGGCATCGGAGATATCGACATCGGTGAAATTGAGTGTGCCATCGGCGGTCAGGTCGCCGGCATTCGCCGACGGATCGTCGGCTGCCGCTTCAGCAGCTTCATTCAGCGTCGTTGCCTGCGCTGCGGATGTAATTTCGGGCGCGTCATTGGTGCCGGTGACGATGACCGTCACCGTCTGCGTCACCGTAAAGATGCCGTCATTGATCTGAACATCGAAAGACAGCGTTATGACTTCGCCTTCCGCGAGAAAATCCACCGCGTCATTGCCGACAGCATAGGTCCAGTCGATCGAGCCGCCGTCTTCGGTGGTCGATTCGACAGTAATGCCACCAGGCGAATCGAGACTGAAACCGGCCAGCAGCGCATCGAGCTGCGCCGCGGTCAGCGTGCCGCCATTGTTGAGCACTTGCGAAACGACAGTACTGGCTGCGACTTCCGCCGTGCGGGTCTCGCCGAAATCCGGATCGAAGAATGTGATCGAGCCGGTGGCGGCAACCGGGTCGGCATCGACGCCACCCGGATTGTCGATCGATTCGACAAGGCTGCCGGTGCTCACGCCGCCTGTCAGCTCGGAAGCGATATTGCCTGTATCCTCATCGACAGCAGCGCCGGCAGCGCCACTCCCATCGCCCGACGTATCCTCGAGCAAGTTCAGCGTCTGCAGCCCCTCACCGGCAATCGAGGCCCCGCTGGAATCCTCGAATTCCCCGCCGGAACCGGTCGGCGTCTGCGGCGCAACCGAAAGCGTGTTGCCCGGACCGGCCGCAACGTTGAAACCGCTGGTTTCAAGCGCCGCAACCAGCACCTCCTGCGGCACCTCGATGTCGCCGATGATGAAGGTCGGAACATTCAGCGCGCCGCCGATGATCCGGATCTGCGAGCCGTTTGGCTGAATCAACAGAAGATCTTCGCCGTCAAGCTGCATGTTTTGGATGCTTGTCTCAGCCGCCAGTGTGATCCGGTTATCGCTGTCGGGGGTGATCTCGCGGATACCGGACGCTGCATTGGATGATCCAGAATCGGCTGACGGCGTAGTCGCAGGGCCAGGGCCCCTGTCGACCTGAGCCATCAAGACGGTATCGGAGCCACCCTCGGCCTCGCCGTTTTCAATTATGGTTTCCGAAAAATCTAGGCCGCGATCTTCAATCATGACTGGACTCCCACCTCAGGTTAACCCAGCCTTAACCAATTAGTATTTCATCAACAAATACTTAGATTCAATTTTGAATATATAACTATGCCACCTGCGCATTAATAAACACATGGTAAACAATTACACATACAATGCTATGCCTATTGGAAACTTGAGGCGCCCCACTGGTTACATTGCGGACTCGACGACGCACGCGCCGACCTCCAACTAAAGAAGGTTTAGTTCAAATTTTAGCATACCTGCAACGATTTTATTAGTTTTGTTTCTTTCCCTGTTCTTATTTTAATTTGGGTAGCCTTCCCAAAGAACGCAGGGAAGGTTGTCGCCGTGAGAATTGAAGTAAAAAAAGAAATAACTCGCATATATACAGCAGGTATACTTACATTGCTGTTCGCTGGATCTGCACCGGCCAATGTCTATCAGCCGCTGCAAACAGAACCAGAAGTTGGGTCCGCAAACATTGCACCCATCACAATTGCACAGGCTCGCAAATGGGGACGGCTGAAAAAACCCCAGAATTTCACGACCCTTTTCCTAACCTTTCACGGGCTCTCGTATCGCACGCCCGAAACCAGCATCAAATCCGCTCCCGGGCTGACCGCGACCACACCTTTGTCGTCCTTGCCGCGCAATCCGACCCAGCGTGCAAGTTCCGGTTTGGAAATCGCAACGGCTATCCGCGCAACGGTCCGCCCTGACAATAAGGCCGACCTCACCACCGCCTCGGTTCCCACCCCAGCGGCACCACCAAGCCAACTCACTGACCCCACGCTGGCCGCCACCCTTGTCGTTCGCCAGGACCTGCCGCTGTTTGGCGCTCACCGGATTCGCTTCGGCAAGATTGGCAGCGGCGTCAAAGTCTCATCCTTGATCCGCCAAGCCGCCACCCTCGGATCCAGCGCCATCTGCATGAACCAGTGCGCAGATCTGGCGGATCGCCTGGCCCTTCCCGGCGCCAGCCTCAAAGACCAGTTCCGCCATATCTCGCGCTCGGTCAATAAAATGGTAATCTACCAGACCGACCAGCAGAGCCATGGCCGTCTCGACCAATGGTCAACACCCAACGAGACACTGCGCCGCGGTGCAGGCGATTGCGAGGATTACGCCATTCTCAAGATGGCGCTGTTGTCGCACCTCGGGATCCCGATGGACGCCATGGAAATTGTCGTGCTTAAGGATACCCGCCGCCGGCTGTTCCATGCCGTACTCTCGGTTTCAGTCGGTGGAAACAGTCTGATTCTCGACAACATGACCGACGCCGTTGAGATCGACACCGCCAAGCCCTCTTACGCGCCGCTGTTCTCTATCTCCGGCAGCGCCAATTACATCTTCGGCTATAAGGGCGGCAAATCAGGCCTCGTCGCCTCCCTCGCCGAGCTTAGATCTGTTGCTCCCGGTGCAGGATTTTAGGGCCCTGCACGCATTCTCCAGGCACCAACCCCTGATTTCAGGAATGCCCGGAAACAAACGCAATCGCCGCTGGTGGTTCATCCATATCCGGAGCCAGCACCATGCTCAGCCGCCCACGTATCCTCCGTTCACCATACCCGACAGTGAATCCGGTGTATTTTGGCCGTTTGCTGTCGCGATTCATCTCCTCGATCAATCCGATCAGCGGCGCCTCAAGTGTCAACTTGATGTTGCTGAGCGCTTCGACACTGTCCATCCCGGTGAACCTTGTCTGTAGATACATCAGGAAGCTACTGTTCTGGAAGAGAATTTTCTTGTCTACGGAGATAATGAATCCCGGGACGGGACAGGCAGCAACAATAGTTCTGGAATTGAACCTTTCCATCTTTGCCCGTAACGTTTCGTATTGCGTGAGGATGTTCTGCATGAGAGATGCCCGCAGGTAAGAGCTCAATCCGCTCTCGCCCGTTTTCACCTCATTCAGCCTGGACACATATTCGGCGACTGATACCCCCCCACTCTGCGTCACTTCATCCAGGGCCTTCCAGAAAACCCCCTCCAAACGGAATCCCCTCCGCTTGCCCGCCGAGTTGATTGCCCGGAAATGTGGCTTCAGTGAATCTGGATCAAACATTGCAAAATGCTTTCTAAAAATATGGGCTATCGTTCGGTCAAGGCCTCGTAGCGCGCTTTGCTAACCGGCTTCATGAGGTAATCGAGAACCGTCTTCTCTCCGGTCAGGATTTCCACCGAAGCGATCATTCCGGGTCGAATGGCATGCTTGACGTGTCCCTTTCCGATCTGGGAGTTGCCCGTCTGAACAAGCACTTGATAATAGGTTTCACCGGTTTCGGGATTGACTATGCTGTCAGCGGAAATATTCGACACTGATCCTTCAAGTCCGCCATATATCGAGAAATCATAGGCTGTGAGCTTGACAAGCGCCTTTTGCCCCGGCTGCACGAAGGCCACATCCTTTGGCGATATGCGCGCTTCAACCAGCAATGTTTCCGTCACCGGCACGACCCCGGCAACAACCGAACCAGGCTGCAAGAAGGCACCGATCGTGTTCACCTCCAACGTGTTGACGATGCCATCAACCGGCGAGACGATATCAGTTCGTCGCACCCGGTCCTCTGCCCCCCTCAGCGTGGCTTGCAACACGCTGACATCAGCCAGAGTGTCACCAAGTTCACGGCGCGCTTCCTGCTTGAACTGGGAATCGAGTTCCTGAATCTGAAGCTCAGCCTCATGCAAGGCGCTGTCGAGCCGCTTCAAGCTCTGGCTGACATTCTCGCGCTGTCCCTGTTGCTGGGCAATCTCGCGGTCCAGCCTCAGCAAATCGATCTCCGGATGCAGCTTCCGCTTGACCAGCGGCGCGATCTTGCCCCGTTCATTCATCATCGTCCTGATGACCAGATCCGTCTGCGCGACATTCGATTTGGCTTCGCCAATTTCGTCCAATCGCTGCTGTCGCCGGGCCTGCAGCACCTGCAATTTGTTTAGATAGTTTTCGCGCCGCGCTGCCAGCAGGCTGGCTTCATTCGAACAAATGCTTCCCGATACTCTTCGCGTCCGCTCAGGACATACAAATTCGGTGTCGAAGAGACCGTCGATCTCCAGTTCAAGCCTGGCGACCCGTGCCTGAAGTGCGTCGTAACGTGCCTCCGATTCTCCCAGCGATGCTAGATTGCCTGAGCTGTCGAGCCGGATCAGCAGATCGCCCTTCTTGACGATTTGACCGACCGTCACAGCAATCTCCTGCACCACACCGGGTTCGCTCGATTGTACAATTTGGGTCTTGGACAACGGAATTACCTTACCGTCCCCGCGCGAGATCTCGTCGACCGTAGCCCACGCCGACCAGAGCACGAACGAGATCACTGACAACAGACATATCCAGACGATAAAACGCGACATGATCGGCGGCGTGTCATGGTCCATGGATCTCATTATTGGACACCGTTGGTTTTACGCTGCAAAGCTGCGATCACCTGCTCTTTGGGACCGTCCGCAAGCAATTTTCCGTTTTCAATGACAATAAGCCGATCGATAAGATCGAGCATACTGTAGCGGTGCGTAGACAAAACCAGCGTCACATCCGGCGTAATTGCCTTGCGAAGGCAACTGATGAGGTGGCGTTCGCTGGCCAAGTCCATCGCCCCCGACGGTTCATCCAGAAACACGATTTTGGGATCCGCCAGCAACAAGCGAGCGATTGCTACGGCCTGTTTCTGTCCTGCCGAAAGGTTGCTGCCGTTTTCTCCAACCGGCATGTCAAATCCACGTGGATGCCGCACAATGAAGGATTCAATTCCCACCGTCCGGGAAACCTCAATCAGGTCTTCATCCGTTGCCTTTGGATTGCCCATCAGCAAATTGTCCTTCAGTGAGCCTGAGAACAAATCGCTGGTCTGTCCGGCCACGGCTACGGCAGACCTGACTTCGGACGGGTGAAATTGTTGCATGTCGATTCCGTCAACCAGCACCCTGCCTTCACGGGGCTGGTAGAGCCGCGACATCAACCTTCCGATTGTCGTTTTGCCAGATCCAATCCGCCCGATGATGCCAACTTTCTCGCCTGCACGAACGGAAAAGGACAAGCCGTCAAGGGCATCCTGATCCGCCTCCGGATATCTAAAATGAACCGCTTCGAAAGCGATATCTCCCCGCGCGATAACCCGGTTCACAAACCCCGTTGTTTCAGGGGTGTCCTCGGCTTGCCCCATGATGTTGTCTAGTATTCGCAACGACAACAGAGCCTGCCGGAAACGGGCGAGCGTCATCGCCAGTTGGCCAAGAGGACTGACCGCACGTCCCGACAAGATTACCGCCGCAATGATTGCGCCGGTGGAGACTACGCCCTCTTGAAACAGGTAGGCGCCGACCAGGATGATCCCCACCGTCACAAGTTGCTGGACAAACTGCGTGGCATTGACTGCAAACGCCGAAATGCTTTTGATCTGCTCGTTGGTGGCGGAGCTGTTGATGGTCAGGTCGCGCCAACGCTTCAGCAGCACGCCTTCGGCCCGTAACCCTTTCACCGTCTCGGTTGTGTAGATCGTCTCCACCAGCATGGACTGACGCAAGGCCGCTTCGTTGGCGGCGGCCACCACCCTTCGGCTGATCAAATTTTGGGCGACCAGTCCGATGATTGTCACCGCCACAAGTGCGACGGCCGGCACATAGGCCATCGGCCCACCGATCGCATAGACAACAGCGATAAAAATAAATACGAAGCAGGTGTCGATCATCGTCGCAATCGTGTTCGATGTGAAAAACTCGCGAACGAACTCGTATTGGGACACACGGCTGACATATTCGCCGGTCGACATCGACCTTACGGAAAGCGATGTGTTCATGACCTTCTGGAACAGGATATACGCGATCTTAAGATCGATTTTCCGCCCGGTATAATCGATCAGCGACGCCCGTGCATATTTGAGCAGGAAGTCGAAAGTGAAGGCGACACCAATACCGATCGCCAATACCCAGAGCGTCGCGATCGCCTCGTTGGGCAGAACCCGATCATAAACATTCATGACAAACAGCGGAGACGCCAGCGCCAGAATATTGATGAAAAATGCTGCGAACCCAACACGGACAAATGAACGCCAGTAGGGCCGTACTGCAGCAAACAGCCAATGCTCCTTCTCAATTTTGCCGGCATGCAGGGCTCCGGCTTCCTCCTGATTGTTGAAGTAGACTTTTTTGAAATCCAGCACCGTTGAATCAAAGTCTGCAGCTCTGGCGCGAAGGTCGATATTCTCCGCTGCGGCACCACCGGTACGCTCTCTACAAGCGAAGGTTCCATCATCATTATAGCCAAAGACCGGAATAAAGCCTCCGCCAAGCGTCCTGATTAGAACGGGGAGGTTCGCATTGCCGCCAAACAGATCTGTGAGCCGCAATTCCGCGACATCGAGGCCTATACGGCTCGACACCTCCCGCACCGTCTCCAGATCAGGAACTTCAAGCTTGTCATCCGGAATTCCGGAAAACAAAACAGTTCCCGACCCGCTGCGCTCGTAGTGAACACTAACCTCTCGGAAAGCTTCATCAAATTTCACCGCACCCCCCGTTCGCACGCGCCTCACCCATAGTGTCAGAAGGATTAGTAGTTTCTAACAGGGGCAAGCAAATCGAACGGAGCGCCCTTCACTTGCCGCGAGGGCAGGCGGTTGTAAACAGGCTCGACGTCAGTCAACTCCATTTCAAACTCTTGCCTGGCGTAGGGCTCCGCCTGCGCCACGGTGGCAAGGTTGAATGCATTGACGAGCGCCCCCATCGCAGCCAGCACCTGATAATCAGCATACACTGCAGAATATTGAGCTGTCTTGGCCAGAACTTCAGTGTTGAACCGTGTATTTTGCGCGCTCAGCACGTCAAGTAACGATCTCTCGCCCACACGGAACTGTTCACGATAAGCCTCCACCAAGGTTCCAGAAGCTCTAACCTGTTCGCTCAATATGGAAGCCTGCTGCGCGCGTTTACTTCGCTTGTCCCAGGCTGACTGGATAGATTCCTGCACTTCCCGGTGCGCCAGTACATTTTCCATCCGGGTTTCACCGGCACGCCGGATGCGTTCCTGTTCGACAGCCTGATCGCGGCCGCCCCTGTAGAGGTTCCAACGGGCAACCACCTTGGCTTCCAGATCTGAGGTCCGCCCTTCAGCACCATCAATGTCATGGCCAACCCGTGCCTTGGCTTCAAATGATATCGTTGGCAGATAGGCCGCTTTCGCGCCTCGCGCCAAAGCATCAGCCGCATCAATATCGGCACCGGAGGCAGCAAGGCGCGGGCTTTGACGCCGTGCTATATCAACGGCTTCAGTAACACTGTGCGGCAACGCCTTGGATATGGACGGGGGATGTTTCATCGACCCGAGCTTGACGCCGACGAGACGCAAGAACCGGATCTGGGCCTGCGCCAGATCCTCTTCGGCCTCCCTAAGGCGAGCCTTGGCTGAGAGAAGCCGCTCCCTGCCCTGGGTGCGGTCAGCCGACGTCAAGGTGCCGCCGGACACTCCAGATGAAATATCATTTACAATCGTTGACAACACGCCAGCATTCTTACGCGCAATGGCAACAATTTCTGCCTGTAAAAGAATCTCGAAATATTCCTGGGACACGGACAACGCGATAGCTTCAGACCGTTCAGCCACGCGAAACGAGGCACCATCGACCCGAGCCGCCTGCCTCTGGACTTCGGCTCTTCGCGAACCGCCATCAAAAAGGGTCTGAGTGAACGTCAGGCCGACATCCGCTGCATCAAGGGTCTTGTCCTCCTCTCCAAGTCGACGGCGCCCGGGACTGTCAAGTTTTCGCCCGCCAGCGGATGCTTCAAGGTCCAGTGTCGGCAAATAAAGCCCCCGCGCCTGCCGAAGTTCGAATTCGGTGGCTTCACGGTTTTGGGCAGACATTAGGATTTCCGGATTGGACCTCAGCGCTTCGTTCACCGCTTCCTTCAGCGTCAAGGCACTGGCAGGAAAAACGGAAACGGAGCTGATTACACCGGCAAATGAGCATACGTAGATTAACGCCCTGAACATCTCAACCCCCAGAAAATACACCCGAAGATTGACTTGTACATCGAATGGCCAACCCGAAGCGAGTCGCCGCAGCTTGAATTCTCAAATACATCCTCTTTACTCGACATTTTTGTTGCGTTTTTACAACATACATCGAAATTAAACGTCTGTTAATTCAGAAATTCCTTCTATTATGCGCCGCACTCAACAAGAGTAATTCTTTTTTAAAAAAGAATACAACCCGCTTTATGGCAGCTATATTAATACATATTTAGAAAACGCGGGAATGTACAGTTAAAATTATCGCTACTATACACATATATTCTGAAGGCTAGATATAATTACTACATACAGGCATAAATAGATATTCAATTATTAGTTGATCATATATTTTCGCTGCAATCTATTCAATATTAGCTCACAAATCTCGATGCACCGCCAAGGGGCCAAAATAATTTTCACGAATCTCCGAGCAAACACTCTTGCGGACGCACGAATCGGCCCCACTTGCCGCATTCTGTACCCAGGTCATTTCATTCCGCCACAATTGACCGGTCAGGTCATCTCCCCGAAATTGGCTGCTGAGATGCGATATGAATGACGCCGCATCTCTTTGCTGGAGAACGCCATGCCGCTGGTAGTATCAGACATCACGATGGGGTTCCCGACGTCAGGGCGGGCTTGACATCGTTCCAGCAATGACGGGGCGGCATACCAGGCCTCTGGGCAGGGTAAGCCCGATGTTGCCGCGCAAAAAGGCAGCTTTACACTTGAATCGATGAGGAGTGCGGACTTCCGCGGTCGAACCCGGACAGGAATTGATGCTGTCGGCGGCGCCTTCGATATTCATGCTGCGCCCGATCAGGCCGCGATGCTGTAACATCTGGCGACGACCCAGGCGTCCTGACGCCGGCGGCTTGCATGCCGGGTGAGTGGAATTGGAAACAGACTATCCAGAAGGCAATCCGTTTCCGATCCGGATTTCGCGGCTATAGTGGCCACTACAGAAGAGCACGATAGGAGCGCTTGATATGAGCTGGAGTCCATGCCCCGACCCCATCCTGGGTGACCGGGACGGCGTCAACGCGGTTGAAACCCTGATCGTGCCGCGCGCCGTCGATCTGGGCGGGATGGAGGTCCGCCGCGCCCTGCCCTCGATCAAGCGTCAGATGGTCGGTCCGTTCATCTTCTTCGACCAGATGGGGCCGGCCGAATTCCTGACCGATCAGGGCATCGACGTGCGGCCGCATCCGCATATCAATCTCGCCACGCTGACCTATCTGTTCGAGGGCGAGATCCTGCACCGGGATTCATTGGGAACCAGGCAGTCCATTCGCCCCGGCGCGATCAACTGGATGAAGGCCGGCCAGGGCATTGTCCATTCCGAGCGGACATCCGAGGACAAGAGGAAAGGCGGCCAGCGGCTGTTCGGTTTGCAAACCTGGGTGGCGTTGCCGCAAGCCCAGGAGGAATCCGCACCCGACTTCATTCACCACGGATCCGATAATCTGCCGATGTTTGACAGCGACGGCATCAAGGCCCGCCTTATTGCGGGAGAAGCATTCGGCCGGAAATCGGCGCTGAAGACTGCGTCGGAAACCCTTTATGCCGATGTCGAGTTGCAGGCAGGCTGCCGCATGCCGATCGACGCCACTTACGAGGAACGGGCGCTCTATACAGTTTCGGGCGAGATCGAGATCGCCGGCGATCGTTTCGCAAAGGGTCAGCTTCTGGTTCTGCGACCGGGCGACGCAATCACCGTGCGCGCCAACTCGACGGCACGGTTCATGATCTTCGGCGGTGCGCCGATGGAAGGGCCGCGTTACATCTGGTGGAACTTCGTGTCTTCCCGCCCCGAACGGATCGAGGCGGCGAAGGAAGAATGGGCCAAAGGCCGGTTCGACACCGTGCCGGGGGACGAAGCGGATTTCATCCCGCTGCCCGAAACCCGCGGAAAACCGCGCCGCGTCACCGGTGGCGTTCCCTATCCCTGACCTGATCGAAAGACCAGTCCCACCAGAAAGGACGTTTTGATGCCACAGACGATCCCAGGCCTCCACCACGTCACCGCGATTTCGGGTCCGCCGCAGACAAATGTCGACTTCTATGTCGGCACCTTGCTGCAACGGCTGGTCAAGAAGACCGTTAATTTCGATGATCCCGGCACCTATCATCTCTACTACGGCAACCAGCAGGCCGAGCCCGGCACGATCCTGACGTTTTTTCCGTTCGTGAATGCCGGCCCCGGCCGGGCAGGCCCTGGCATGGCCAGTGCGGTCGCCTATGCCATACCCAAGGGCGGGCTGAACGCCTGGATGGCGGCGCTGGCCGATGCCGCGATCGAGTTTGATGGCCCGCTCGAGCGGTTCGGAGAACAGATGATCGCGCTCGCCGATCCCGACGGGTTGCGGATCGAGCTGATCGAGACCAATCGCGGCACCGCAGGCATCGACCTCAGCGACGATCGGCCGGTTGATGGCGGGTTTCATTCCGTCACCCTCTGGCTCGACAATCCCGACCGCACCGCGCGTCTGCTGACGGATGTGTTCGGCTATACGCATGCGGGCGAGGCTTCGGATGGCGGGCAAAACCGCCATCGGTTCCTGGCCGGTGGTCAGGGGCGCGGGTCCGTCATCGATCTGATCACATCGGATGCGGCATCCAGCGGCCGGCAAGGTGCGGGATCGATCCATCATGTCGCCTTCCGCGCCGAAAACGACCAGGTGCAACAGGCCTGGCAGGAGATCTTGCGGGGGCAGGGTTTCGACGTGACGCCACAGATCGACCGGCAGTATTTCAATGCGATCTACTTCCGCGAACCCGGCGGCGTGCTGTTCGAGATCGCCACAGATCCGCCCGGCTTTGCCACCGACGAAGCTCTGGACGCTTTGGGACAGGAGCTGAAGCTGCCCAGGCAACACGAGCCGCTGCGCCGCCGGATCGAACAGCGCCTGCCACCGATTACGCTTCCGCAAAGGAGAACGAAATGAGCCAGGATCCCCACGGACAGGGACGCCTGCTGACATCTGGCGCACCGTTGTCGCGCGCCCGGCTGGCAATGATCATGCTGCACGGACGCGGTGGCGCACCGGAAGACATGGCAAGTCTCGCCGGCCATCTCGGGCTGCCGGATATCGCCGTTCGCGCACCGGAGGCAGCAGGCAATTCGTGGTGGCCCGACAGTTTCCTGGCACCCCTTGGCAGAAACCAGCCGGGGTTGGCGTCGGCTTTGGGCGTGATCGGCAAAATCGCGGAGCAACTGGCGAAAGAGGGGTTTGGGCCGGAGCGCACAGTCCTTCTCGGTTTCAGCCAGGGTGCGTGTCTGGCGCTTGAATATGCGGCGCGCGCGGGCACTCGCTTTGCCTGCGTCGCAGGTCTTTCCGGCGGCCTGATCGGCACAGGAGATGGCGACGGCGAAGCGGATCCGGCACTCTACAACCACGGCGGCAAGACGTTCGACTATGACGGCCGACTGGATGGAACACCGGTGCTTCTGGGGTGCCACGAACACGATCCGCATATCCCCCTCGCCCGGGTCAAGACGTCAGCGAAAGTGTTCAGCGATCTGGGTGCAGTTGTGACCACGCAGATTTATCCCGGATCAGGTCATGGTATCGTCGAGGACGAAATCAGGGCCTTGCGGCGTATCCTCAACACATCTGCCTAATCACCTTCGCCGCCTCAGGCATCCGATGCGTGATACTGACCGCGGCCTGTGTCCGCATCGGGCGCACCATACGCTTCGGCCGCCTATGTAGGGTGGATCAAGGGCGTGACTGCGGCACTGGAACACCAGATCGTGGCAGGAAGCATTGAGACCTGCCATTCGCCGGACAGCCAAGGAGGTCGGCCTGCGCGCCATCGGCCCGGGTCTTCAGGCCTGCGCCAAGTCTGGGCTTCCGGTCACGGCACCCGGTCGCTGGCGACGATCCCGCCCTCACCCTCCATCCCGGCAATGCGCTTCGCCTCGGAACTGTTGAATTTCAGTCGAACGCCCATGCCGCCGCCATTCTCCGCGATGAAGACGGCTCCAAGGTCTTCCAGCGCCTTTTCCAGCGCGACGATAGCTTCAGGCGTCGGCGCGTCAATAAGGCGCTCGAAATTCTCGATAGTTGCTTCATCGACACCTGAACGCCGTGTCAGCTTTTCGCGAGATACTTCGACGAGTGCCCGGCCAGCTCGGCATTGTTGTCCTGTAATCATGATTGGCCTTCCTTGTTTAATGGCGGACCGCCCAATGGGTAGCTAGAATGCTCATGAACCACTATCTGATTGCGAATTCAAGCACCTTCCACCCCGGGTGCGGTACCGAACAGGACAATGTGTCAAAAGACCCGATTTCGCATCAATCCTGATCCACGCCATCACTGCCGGTCGGCATTGGTTTGTCTGCGGAACGAAGGAGCGGCTTCGGCATCATGCAATTCGGCAATGGCCAGGCCAGGCCGTGCTGGAGATTTCCACCTCCAGTCTTCCCGCATGCCCGCCGGCCTGGCCGGAGCCGCGCGCCACCACCGGACGTTTTCGACGGCTTGAATCTGGTAAAAACTGTGAGAACACCGTGTCACAACAGCCATTCCACCGGCAACCAGCCGATGATGGTTAAAGCCAAACGTTTGAGCAAGGTTGTGCCCGGTTCGACATGCGTTTCGGTTTCGTCAGATGAATCAATCCAGATTGGCCGGCGGTTTCGCATCTCCACGCGCCATGCAAGGTCGCTCAGCCCCTCGTCAAAAGCGGTGTGCAACGTTTCGGCCATGGTCGTGCTTTCGATCAGCAAGCCCATTTCCGTATTCAGCGTCGCCGAACGGGGATCAAAATTGAACGAGCCGACAAATATCCGGGTTCCGTCCACGGCAAATGTCTTGGCATGCAGATGGGATCCGGAAGAGCCGAAGGGGCCGAGAAAATCCTGCGCCGAAGGGCCTCCGGCTTGCGCGCGCATTTCAAACAGACCAACGCCTGCGCGCAACAGAGCCTCCCGGCGCTTGGCGTAGCCGGTATGGACGGGCAACGCATCTGTCGCCTCAAGCGAGTTGGTAAGCATGCGCACGGTTACGCCGCTGCTTGCCAGTGCGGCAAAGGTCTTTACACCCGCAGCGCCGGGAACAAAATAGGGGGTCACACCATCAAAACGGGACCTGATTGGCCCGACGGCGTCACGCAGCCGCGTTAGAAACAAATCTGAACGCGGGACGGCGTCAAACCCGATGACAGGGTCGTCACTGACCAGAACCACATTGGTCCATTCCAGTTCCAGTTCGCCTCGCGCAAGCGATGCAATAACATCCGACGATTCAAGCACCGCGCGGTATTCGCCAAAATCCGGTTCCTGCTCGAACGCATCCAAAGCAGTTGCAATCTGACTGCTGGCACGGGTCTCCCCCAAAATCTGCGCAACTGGAAACACTGGCTCTGAATTCCAGTAACGGTCGAAATCCGTTGATATCTCGCCCACGATGGCGCCGACGGCGAGGACATCCAGATCGATCTGCAGCGGGTTCGTCCCCGTTCCAAAATACTCGTCGCCCACATTGCGGCCACCCAGAATGCTTGCATGGCCATCGACCGTGAAGGCCTTGTTGTGCATCCGGTGATTCAGCCTGAAAAAATCAAAGGCAAATGAGAGCCTTTTGAACCAGCGCAGGCTGAACGGGTTGTAGAGGCGAACCGCGATATTGGGATGGGCATCCAGTGCCGCCAATACGTCGTCAAGGCCGTCAATGCCATTGTCATCCAGCAACAGCCGGACCCGCACTCCGCGATCAGCAGCGCGATGCAATGCCTTGAGGAGCAGATGCCCGGTCATATCGGCGCGCCAGATGTAGTACTGAACGTCAATGGAGGACACGGCGGCATTGGCAAGCAAGATGCGCGCTGCAAAAGCAGCCCGGCCATCTTGCAAAGATGCGATCCCCGATAGTCCGTGATGATCCTTGCTGCTTTGCGCCAGCGCCACAGCCAAAGCACTGTGTTGAGCGGGCGGCAAGACAGTGTCAATTTCGCGCTCGGCGATGGACGGAGCGGGAAAAACCAGCCGGGCGATGACGATCATAACGCCCACAGAGCAGATGGCGAGCAGGACACCGAACAAAATGGTCAGAAGCATCTTAAGCAACCTTCGTCTCCGGCGGTATGAGATGAAATCGTGCTCCGATAGTCTGATGGAGTCTGGGCACGGGTATCAACCTGAAACTTAATGCATGTCGCGCAAAAGTGCACAGCGGTTTTGCGACAACGACATGCATAAACAAAGAGCCTAAAGTGCGTCACCCGGAACCGGCTTGATGCGACGCGCTTTAATATTCACAAGCGCGCATTTACCGCCCATCGCGACTTTGTCCGACTTGGCACTGGATGACCAGCAGAAAGGATCCGTCCGGCGCCAAGCACGGGCAACCTGTCCGGCAATCTGTCAAAGCCTCTGCATTCTTGCCGTTCATTGATATCTCCGGGCGATGCCTTTTGCCCTGGCGTGCAATCGCCTGCCGGACAACAGATCCGGAAAGTCTTTGTTTAGCCACCATTGTGGTCCAGTCTTGGTGGTTGGGCCTGATTTACTCAGATCCCCATACCTTCAGGCTGCAGCGCCGCGCATTCAATCGGACGCGCGAAGGTCGCTGCAGCACTTCGAAATGACACAAGGCGCGTTCGAACGACTACGTTTGAGCGCGCCTTGCGTTGCGCTGCAGATTCTACAGCAGATTGGAGATATACCATGCACTCAATAACAAAAGACTATCCAACTGTTTTTCAAGACACGCACGAATCACCGTGTCTCTCGCTCTATCAGCCAACACATCGGCAGCATCCAGAAAACGTGCAGGACCCCATTCGGTTCCGCAGCCTTGTCAAGACTTTGGAAGAAAGTCTTCGCAAGACGTATCAGTCACACGACATCCCGGCCCTGCTCAAACCATTTCATGCGCTGGCCGAAGATCAGGATTTCTGGAATCACACCACCAGCGGACTGGCGGTACTGGGCGGAGCCAAGATGTTTCGCGTCTACCGTTTAGCGCGGCCGGTTGCCGAACTGGCGATCGTCGCTGACAGCTTTCATACCAAGCCGCTCATGCGGATGGTGCAATCGGCCGACAGCTACCAGATTCTGGGACTGAGCCGAAACACCTTCTCGGTTTACCAGGGCAACCGCGATGCAGTGCATGAGCTGCAGCTCATGGAGGGCGTACCCCACACCGCAGATGATCTGCCGGGAATGCAGTCGGATGCTCGTGAGGGCGCCCACCGCGCCTACGGCCCGACCGCAAAAAGCACGGCGGCACATCACGGCACTGACGTAAAGCAGGATGCCCAGGACCGGGACACCGAGCGGTTCTTTCGTGCCGTTGACGAGGCGGTGCTGGAACATTGTTCGCAACCATCGGGGCAGCGGTTGATCCTGGCGGCCTTGCCACAACATCATCACCTGTTCCGCAGCATCAGCCGCAACCCGAACCTCATGGCGGAGGCGATCGACACCCATCCCGACGCTCTGTCGAGCGATGCGTTGCGGGAACGTGCCTGGCAACTGGTACAGCCGTACTACCTTGAGCGGCTGGCAGGCCTTGTTGACGCCTATGGCGCGGCGCACTCCAGCGGCCGCGGCGCAGATGATCTCGGCACCATTGGCCAAGCCGCCGTCAACGGGCGGATCGAAACGCTGCTGATTGAGGCCGACAGGCTGGTTCCGGGCCGTATCGACCCTGAAACCGGTGCCATTTCGCCCGCTGATCTCAGCGACCCGGACGTCGACGACGTGCTCGATGATCTCGGTGAGCTTGTTCTCAAGTCAGGTGGCGAGGTGATAATCGTCCCGGCCGAGCGGATGCCCACAAAGACCGGCGCAGCCGCTATCTATCGCTTCTGATGAGCGGTTTTCGTAACTTCGGCGGGTTTCTGACTGGCGACGACGATCCGGCGCAGGTATGCCGCGATCTTCCCGAATCCGCCTGTCGCGAGCAGCCTCGAAGTTACGGTCTGCATGTGGTGTCGCTGAGCCTGACGCGGGTTGGCGAAGGGCTTGCCGACACCAAACTCGTGCTTGCCTGGCTGCTTGCCGCCATCGGTGCGCCGACCTGGGCGATCGGTCTTCTGGTGCCGCTACGGGAATCGCTGGCGATGTTGCCGCAACTGATGATCTCGGCACGGATCAGGCAGCTCAGCATTCGCAAGACTGTCTATGTCGCAGGAAGTGTCGTGCAAGGGGCTGCCATCATCGGGTTCGGACTGGTTGGCCTGACGCTTTCCGGCGCCATGGCAGGCATCATGGCGATTGCTCTGATCACAGCCTTCGCCCTCGGGCGAAGTCTGTGCTCGATCAGCCACAAGGATGTGCTGGCAAAGACCGTCGACAAGGGCCGCCGCGGTTCGGTCAGCGGGATCGCGGGAAGCATTGCTGCCGCAACGACGCTGCTGCTGGCTGCGGGGTACTCCTCCGGCTTCATCCCGGTCACCGTGCCGGTCGTCGCCGGGGCGGTAATCCTCGGCGGCACGGCCTGGTTTGTTGCTGCCCTTGTGTTTGGGTCGATCCCCGAATATCCCGGCGCGACCGAAGGCGGCATCAATGGCCTGGCCGCAGTTTTGGCGCAATTCAAGCTCCTGCGAAACGACCCGCGGCTGCAGCGATTCATTGTCACACGGGCTTTGTTGCTGTCGACGGCCCTCGCCCCACCGTTCTTCATTGCGCTCAGCGGCGACCGCGACCCCGGTGGTCTGGGCACGCTGGGCTATTTCATGATGGCGGCAGCGGCGGCGGGTCTGTTAAGTTCCTATATCTGGGGCCGGCTCGCCGATCATTCGAGCCGGCGGGTGTTGATGTACGCGGCAGCCATGGCATCCCTGGCCAATGCCGTTGCCGCTTTCATGGCGCTGACGCTGCCGGGCCGGATGGACTCGGCGCTGCTCCTGCCTGCGATGCTGTTTATGCTCATGATCGCCCACCAGGGGGTTCGACTGGGACGCTCGGTCCATATCATCGACATGGCCGATCTCGACAGCCGCGCGACCTATACCGCGCTCAGCAATTCGGTGGTTGGCCTTGTTCTTCTTGCCGGCGGCATTTTCGGCGTCATTGCCCAGTGGTTCGGTGTCGGCATGGTGCTGACATTGTTCGCGGTGATGGCGGCGCTGGCCATTCCGGCAGCGGCCGGGTTGGACGAGGTCCAGACACCGGGCGACCGTCCCTAAGCGCTCGCAGCCGGTTTCCGTTGCAACAGCAGCGCTCAGGACCTGTCAATCAGGACTGCCACTCTGTCTTGCATCAGCCATCAGGGGATGGCTCGGAGTTTCCGGGTGTCACCGCGAACCACATCTGGAAGTCCAGGGCTTGCGACAGAACCGGAACGTTTATTGCTTTTCCAGACCCATGATGGCATCCGCAATGCCGGAAGCCGTGACAGGACATTCGAAATTTCTGATATACGGAGAATTCTCGACAGTCACGCGTGCAATCGTTTCGGCATCTTCTTCAGTGCCGCCGAAATCGGACAACCGGCGCGGAAGACCGAGTTCACCCAAAAGCCGGGAAAACTCGTCCCGCTCGGCCTCGGCATCCGGTGTCATCGCCAACTGAACCAAGGTTCCAAAGCCCACCTGCTCGCCATGAAGGTAGGCCTGCATTGCAGCGATCACGGAAAACCCGCGGGTCAGGGAGTGGGCAATGGAAAGACCACCATTCTCGAACGCCAACCCACTCAGCAGCACCGCTGCTTCAACAGCAGATTCAACCGCCGGACTGGTACGGTGCGCCCGCACATCTTCTGCAGCAGCAACAGCATCGCGTCGCAACACCATGTCACAATGCGCGGCAATCGCCCGGAGGCACTCGGTCTGTGCACCGCCAAAGAAGTTCCTGGCGCCGGCATTCACGCACTGGATCGCCTCGTATTTCTTTGACAGCGCGTCGCCCACGCCCGAGAGAAAGAACCGCGCCGGCGCTTCGACGATCAGCTTGCTGTCGACCAGAACCGCATCCGGATTGGTCGCCATCAGCCGGACTTCGTCAAGCGCAT
The DNA here is from genome assembly GCF_029210485.1 of Hoeflea sp. YIM 152468. GTDB lineage: Bacteria > Pseudomonadota > Alphaproteobacteria > Rhizobiales > Rhizobiaceae > Hoeflea. The sequence goes on along the minus strand of NZ_JARGET010000036.1, from coordinate 2,959 downwards.
GATCTTCCTTGTAGATGACCGAGAGCCGCGAGGTCGGGCTGTCATTGGAGGCAATGGTCGGCACGATGACAATACGGCCACCGCGCTTGATCCGCACGCCTTTGGCGGTGTCGATCGCCTTGCCCCCACCCATGCCGACAATCACGTCGGCACCATGGCTTTCGGCAAGCCCGGCCATGCGGTCAATTTCGACAGATGTGCATTCCCCGCCAAAAGCTGCAACCACAGCAGTCGGTCCAAGCAGTTGAGCAAGCCGCGGCCCGTATCTTTCCGCGACAAATGGGTCAGCCACCATAAACGCCCGGCCTCCCAGGCCGGACACAAGCTCAGGCAGCCGCTCGAGAGCATCAGGCCCCTGGATATAGAGATGCGGAGCGCCGAAGATACGTGTCGTCATGATGTGGCCCCGTCCTTGTCCCAGTGAAAATCACGCTTGCCGCCATCGATGCAGATCAGCGCGCCATTGATGAAATCGGCCGCCCGTCCACACAGATAGGCGGCCAACGCACCGACTTCAGCCGGCTTGCAGAAACGGCCGATCGGGTTCTGGCTGGTGATGACATGGCGCTGGTGGTCGGTGAAGCCGGAAATCAGATCGCTCTCGACATAGCCTGGCGCGATCGCATTGACGGTGACCCCGCGCGGGCCCTGTTCTTTGGCGCTGGTCCGGGTGAAACCTGCAATCCCGGCCTTGGCTGCGGCATAGTGCGCAACCCCCGGACGGCCTCCCCCGGTAAAATTCATCGAGGAGATATTGATGATCCGGCCGTAACCCGCCTGCCCCAGATGTGCCAAGGCGGCGCGTGTGCACAGAAACGTCGCGGTCAGATGGCTGTCGAGGATGGTGCGCCAGCTTTCATCGCTGATAGCCTCGACCCGGTGACCAAGATGGCGGCCACCGGCGCCGGCATTGTTGATGAGAATGTCGAGTTGCCCGAAAGCCCCGACCGCGGCTTCAACCACGCAACCGGCGCTGTCTGGCCTCGACACATCTCCCGGAACCGCAACCGCTTCAACCCCCTCCTGGCGCAGCGATGCGACCGCTTCGCTTGCGCGATCCGGATCAAGGTCGTTGATCACCAGCCGCACCCCCTCGCCTGCCAGCGCCCGCGCCTGAGCCATGCCCAGGCCGCCGGCGCCGCCGGTGATCAGCGCAACGCGGCCGTCAATCTGCAAGTCCATCGAGACTACCCCTTCACCGCGCCGGCACTCATGCCCTGAATGAAATACTGCGAAAGCAGGGCAAAGGCGCCAAACAGCGGCAGCGCGATCAGCGTCGACCCGGCCATGATCTCGCCCCAGCGCAGATCGAACGAGCCGATCATCGAGGCAAGACCGACCGGCACGGTCTTGTTGGCGTCCGAGCCGATCATGATCAGCGCAAAGGTGTAGTCGGTCCACGACAGCAGGAACGAGAAGATCGCGACAGTGAGCAAGCCCGGCAGCGACAGCGGCAAAACCACGCGCAGGAACGCCCCGAGCCGGGTGCACCCATCCACCATCGCGGCTTCCTCGAGTTCGAACGGCATGTTCTTGAAAAAGCCCCAAAGGAACCAGACGCCCAGCGGCAAGGTCATTGTCAGGTGCGCAGCCACCAGGCTGGTCAGCGTGTCGCCGAGGCCAATCCGCGTGAAGAACGTGTACATCGGAATGGCAATCAGCAGCGGCGGGAACATATAGGCGTAAAGCATCGACGCCACGATCACCTTCTTGCCACGGATCCGCTGGCGCGTGACGGCATAGGCAATGATCACCGAAAAGAACATCGTCACCACCACGGTGATCAGTGCCACCATCAGGCTGTTCATGAACTGCGCCGGATAATCGGTGAGTTCGAGCAGGTTGATGTAGTACTCGCTGGTGAACGGTCCGGGCCAGAGCGAGCTGCTGGAGAACATCGCTTGTGGCGCACGGGTCGAGGAGACCATCATCCAGTAGACCGGGAAGGCCGAATAGATCGCGATAACGAGCGCAGTCAGATACAGCGCCAGACGGCCAAAGAGGGAACGGGTCATGATTCTTCCTCGTCGAGTGGAAAGATGCGGAAGTAGATGAAGACGGAGATCGCCAGAAACAGGAACGAAAGCGTGGCGATTGTGGCGCCGCCACCGATATCGAACTTGGTGAAGGCGGTGGTGTAGGACAGGATTGCCAGGTGCTCGGTGCTGCCCACGGGGCCGCCGCCGGTCAGCAGCCAGATCACGTCGAACTTGTTGAAGGTCCACACCGCGCGCAGCAGCACGACCACGGTCAGCACCGGCTTCAGCATCGGCAAGGTGATGTGGTAGAACCGCTGGAGGGCGTTGGTTCCATCCACCTTGGCCGCCTCGTAGAGAGAGGTTGGAACCGTTTGCAGGCCTGCGAGAAAGGCGGTGGTGACAAACGGGGTCCACAGCCAGACCGATACCATCACGCTCGAGGCCATCGCCGCTTGCGGGCTTTCAAACCAGTGGATCGGCGGCAGACCCAGTGCTGCCATGGCCTTGGTGATGATGCCGATCGAGCCATCCACCATCCATTTGAAGGTCAGAACAATAACAACCGTGGGCAGCAGATAAGGCAGAATCGACAGGCCACGAACCAGGTTGCGTCCCGGAAACGTCTGGTTGAGCACCAGCGCCATGCCGATGCCCAGAACAACCTGAAGCACAATCGTCGAGATCGAGTAGATCAGCCCGTTGCCGAGCGCATTCCAGAATGCGCCGGTCGAGAGAACGCGAACGTAGTTTGTCAGCCCGGTCCATTCCGGATCGGCGACAAAGCTGTCCATGGTGTAAAAGCTCAGGCTGATTGCGTACAACACCGGCGCGGCAATCAGCGCCAGGGTGATCAGGAGCCCAATGGTCAGAAATAACGCGAATGTGGCTTTGGAACTCATGGATGAATCCTGCGAAGACTAGGCTCAGGACCCATTAAATTGCTTGCGGTGAGGATTGCGGACTGATTCACTGGTGGCAGG
>NZ_JARGET010000035.1 GCF_029210485.1 Hoeflea sp. YIM 152468 | reverse complement strand
CGTCCGTCTCCTTGTCGTGACGGACTCTACCAAATTTTGGAGGAAGTTAAGGGGCTCAGGTCATCTATTGCGGGCGTCTCTGCGGCAGAGAGTCTTTCTCGGCGAGCTATATGTGAAGAAATTTTCCCACTTAGGGGGAAATACTCACTTGATCCGAGAGGTACATGGTCAGCAGTTCAGGAACACGTAGTTCAGTTTCGCTTCTGGTCCCTTATATTCGAGGAATTAGTTGGGAATTTCGCTCTCTTTGGTGTCTGCCAACTTCGAGGGGGAGTGCATGAGTATCGAGCAAATTTCCTTGAACTACAGAGCCGTTTCCAAGACTCACGTGAGGATGAGGGCGAACTATTTTTCATGACAGAACACAATGTCAGAGACTACCTGAGAAGCGGACACGGCTCCGTAAACCGACTGGGCATTCACGGAGGAAACCAGGTAGATGACGCCATGTCATTTCCAATTAAACTCGTGCATCCTACCACGGCTTACAGAGCTAGCCGCTTGATGAGTTGTCTTGAGAACTGACTCCGAGACATTCTGACAAGTTCCTACAATCTATCGGCATGCGCGGGTAACCTCCCACGAAATTGGTGGGTCCACCTCGGTCTCGGAGCGGCCATGCGGTGGCACAGCATCACGGAATGAATCTCCGTCGGAAGGATGTCTGCTTTTCGTAAATTGACATAACCTCTGCGCAGCCTGCAGCGAAAGCCCGCTCCCACCCATTTTCACCAAAGCAACATTTGCGGCAAACATCTGAAACGGCCCGGGAGCGATCACCCGCGCTCCCCGCCCATCTCCCCCCACCCTCACAAAAAGCTCTGCGGATCGATGTCGACCTGGACCTGCACCGAGCCGCGCGGCTTCGGGCCCTGGCCGAGCATCTGTCTGATGAACCCCTGCATGTCGCGCCCGCGTTCGCCGTGAACCAAGAGCCGGAAACGGTAGCGGCCGCGGATCAGCGCCAGCGGCGCTTCCGCCGGGCCCAGCACCATGATGCCGGGCAGGGAGGGCGCCGCGGCCCGTATACCCCGCGCATGGCCCTCGGCCTCGGGCCGGGTTGCGGCCGAGATGATCACCGACGCCAGCCGGCCGAAGGGCGGCAGCACCGCGCGGCTGCGTTCATCGGTTTCGCGCTCGTAAAAGGCTTCCGGATCGCCCGAGGCCAGGGCCTGCATCACCGGGTGCTGCGGCTGATAGGTCTGGATCAGGCCGAGACTCTTGCGCCCCGAGCGTCCGGCCCGGCCGGTGACCTGGGAGAGCAGCTGATAGGTCCGCTCGGCAGCGCGCGGATCGCCGTTGGACAGCCCCAGATCGGCGTCGACCACGCCGACCAGCGTCATCAGCGGAAAATTGTGCCCCTTGGCCACCAGCTGCGTGCCGATGACGATATCGGCCTCGCCCCTGGCAATCGCCTCGAGCTCGATCCGGAGCCGCCGCGTGCCGCCGGCCATGTCGGATGAGAGCACGATCACCCGCGCATCGGGGAAGTGCTTGTCGGCTTCTTCCGCAATCCGCTCGATCCCCGGCCCGCAGGCCGTCAGATGATCGAGCGTGCCGCAGGACGGGCAGGCCTGCGGCACCGGCTCGTTGTGGCCGCAATGGTGGCACTGCAACTGGCCGCGAAACCGGTGCTCGACCAGCCAGCTCGAACAATCCGGGCATTCGAACCGGTGGCCGCAGACCCGGCACAGCGTCAGCGGCGCATAGCCGCGCCGGTTCAAGAACAGCAGCGATTGCTCCTTGCGTTCGAGCGTTGCCGCCATGGCTTTCAGCAGCAGCGGCGACAGGAACCCGCCGCGCGCCGGGGCATGGCGGCGCAGATCGACCAGCTTGAGATCGGGCAGCCCGGCATCGGCATAGCGGCCCGACAGCACCAGATGCCGGTAGCGGCCCTGGGCGGCGTTGACGCGGCTTTCGATCGACGGCGTCGCCGAGGCCAGCACCACCGGGATATCCGCCAGCCGGGCGCGCACCACCGCCATGTCACGGGCATTGTAAAACACCCGGTCTTCCTGCTTGTAGGCGGGATCATGCTCCTCATCGACGATGATCAGGCCGAGATCGGCAAACGGCAGGAACAGCGCCGAGCGGGCGCCGGCCACCACCCGCACCTGGGCCTCGGTGGTCTGCCGCCAGACCTTTTCGCGGGTCCTGGGCGCCATCTCCGAATGCCATTCCGCCGGCCGCGCCCCGAAGCGGGCGTGGAAGCGGTCGAGAAAGGCGCTGGTCAGCGAGATTTCCGGCAGCAGGATCAGCACCTGGCGGCCCTGCCGCAGGGTTTCGGCAATGGCCTCGAAATAGACTTCGGTCTTGCCCGATCCGGTGACGCCATCGAGCAGAGTCGCGCTGAAGCCGCCGCCGGCGACCGTTTGCCGCAACGCGTCTGCCGCCTCGGCCTGGCTGGTTTCCAGCAGCGCCGGCTGATGGTCGGGATCAGGTGTGGCCACCACCGGCGGCGGCGGCAATCTCACCGGCTCGAACACACCTTGCGCCTGCAAGCCGTCGATCACGCTCGGGGTGACGCCGGCGGCGTGCGCCAGCCCGCTGCGGGTCCAGGCCAGACCGTTGTCGGCCTGCGCCAGCACCCGTTGCCGCGCCGACGTCAGCCGTTCCGGGCGCGCATCGGTCAACCGCAGCGCATCGATCATCGGCTCCGGATCAAACGCCGCCGGCACCCGCAGCGCCATCCGCGCCACCAGCCCCGGTGGCGACAGCGTATAGGCCGACACCCAGTCGATGAAGCGGCGCATCGGCTCGACAATCGGCGGGCAGTCGAACACCTGCACGACCTCGCGCAGCTTGCCCGGGCTGATCACGTCCGCAGATCCGTCCCAGACAACGCCCGGCACCAGCCGCGGCCCGAGCGGCACCTGCACGATCTGGCCGGGGGCGGCGTCGGTGCCTTGCGGCAGCGCATAGGAATAGGCGCGCTCGGCCGGCATCGGGATCAGCACCGGAACCACCTGGCGCGGAAACAGCCCGTCTTCATTTTGTCGCGAATCTTTGCTCATGTGGCGTGACCTTGCCTCCGCTTTGGGCTAAAGGGAACCCAGATTTGATCATTGACGCGCCGGTCACCCCGGCTTCTGCAGCTTTGGAGTCTGAAATGAAATTCTTTGTCGACACCGCCGACGTCAACGAGATCCGCGAGCTCAACGAATTGGGCCTGATCGATGGCGTCACCACCAACCCTTCGCTGATCATGAAATCCGGCCGTGACATTGTCGAGGTCACCAAGGAAATCTGCTCCATCGTCGAGGGCCCGGTGTCCGCCGAGGTCGCGGCGACCGACTATGATGCGATGATGAAGGAAGCGGCCGTGCTGGCCAAGATCGCCGACAACATCTGCATCAAGCTGCCGCTGACGCTTGATGGCCTGAAAGCCTGCCGGGCGCTGAGCGCTGAGGGTCACATGACCAATGTGACGCTGTGCTTCTCCGCCAACCAGGCACTGCTTGCCGCCAAGGCCGGCGCCAGCTTCATCTCGCCGTTCATCGGCCGCCTCGACGACATGGGCATCGACGGCATGGACCTGATTCGCGAAATCCGCCAGATCTATGACAATTACGGTTTTGACACCGAGATCCTCGCGGCCTCGATCCGCACCGTCAATCATGTCCGCGACGCCGCCCTGATTGGCGCCGATGTGGCTACCATCCCCGCCTCCACCATCAAGGCGCTGGTCAAGCATCCGCTCACCGACAAGGGTCTGGAAGCGTTTCTGGCCGACTGGAAAAAAACCGGCCAGACCATCGCCTGACCAGACCAACGCCTGATCAGGCGCGGCAACAGAGACGTCAGCGGCCCGGATATTCCGGGCCGTTTTTGTGCGGGAACAACAAGATTGGGACACCCGAACCGCCAGCTCTCCGATGCCGGCCAGTCAGGCTGACTGGGACCAGCCCTCAGGCGCGGGTTCGAAGGCCCGGTCCGGATTGGCCGCAAGGCCGTGCACGGTGTGATATTCCAGCGCCCTGACCGCCTCCGCCGGATCCGCATCCAGGCCCTCTGGCAGAATCGGCTCACCCACGGTGAACCGGAAGGTGTGGCGCTTCTTGTTGAGAAGCTCGTGAAACACGGTCATGTCCCTAAGCTCGGTCGAATGCTTTGACAGCCAGTAAAACAGACCGGAATTGCGTGCCGAGATATTGACCGGAAGGATCGGCAGGCCATGCCGCCGCGCCAAGGTGACGGCGGACATCTTCCACGGCCGCTCGGTCAGCTTGCCCTCGTTCCAGTAGGCGATCCGGCCCGAGGGAAACAGCACCGTCGCCTTTCCGTCCTGAACCGCCCGGTTGGTCAGTTGCAGCGTCTCGCGGGTCTTGTCCCGGCTTTTGTACTCGTCGCGCCATTCCACCGGGATGATGATCTCGTTCATGCGCGGGCTGACCCGCACGGCATCGCGGTTGGCGAAGATCATCATGTCCGGCCGGTGCCGGCTCAGGAAATCGAACATCGCCACGCCGTCGGCAATGCCGGTCGGATGATTGGCGACGAGCAGGAATTTGCCCTTGCTTGGAATCCGGACCTCACCGACCGACTGTATATCGAGCTTGAGCAAATCACTCATGTGCTGGAACGCTCCGTGACCGGATATCGGCCCGATTGCATCGGCCATGCGCACGGCGGCGCCATATTTCAGGGTGGCGTAAAGAAGCGGCCGCATCAGCGGCCAGGCCGGGTGCTCGACCAGCCGCCCGCCGCGCTCGGCAATCAGCCGGTCGATGATATGTCCCGGGCGGCCGTGCGCAAGCACCTGCAACCGGTCTGAAATCTCAGCCACATTCGCCATGGATTCGACCTCTCCTAAGTCCGCGCTGACAAACCAATGGCAACAAATTGTGATGCCAGGATGACATCGGTTCACCGCACCCGTTTACCCCTCGCTAAGCCCACTATGCAATAGTAAAGCCCCAACTGGCCCGCAGGCTCAGTCTTCCGATCAACTCCTTGCGCGCTCCCGACCAACGGAAATACCATGCAGCAACCGCTTGTCACCGCCGCTCCGGATGTCATTGCAGAACAGCAAAGCTGGCTTGTTCAGCTGAGCGAGGAACGCCGTCTTTCGGCCAAGACCGCCGAGGCCTACGAGCGGGACCTGCGCCAGTTTTTGAGCTTTCTGACCATCCATCTCGGCGGTCCGCCGCGGATTGCCGATCTTGCCGATTTGCGACCGCTTGACCTGCGCGCCTTTCTGGCTGAACGCCGCCGCGGCGGCGCCGGCGCGCGAACCCTGGGCCGAGGCCTTGCCGGCATCCGGTCATTCTTGCGCCATCTCGAACGCAAGGGCCTGGCCAATGCCGCAGGCGCCACCGCCACACGGGCGCCGCGGCAGCCCAAATCCCTGCCCAGACCGCTCAACGCCGGCGACGCGCTGCGCGTGGTCGACGCCGATCTGCAACTGGCTGAGGAGCCCTGGGTTGCCGCCCGCACCGCCGCCGTCTTGACCCTGCTCTATGGTTGCGGCCTGCGTATTTCCGAAGCCCTGGCGCTGACCGCGGGCGATCTGCCGCGCGACGGCGAAACCCTGCGAATCACCGGCAAGGGCGGCAAGACCCGCATCGTGCCGCTGTTGCCGGTTGCCCGCGCGGCCATCGCAACCTACAGGGATCTTTGTCCTTATTCCCCGGATGCGGATCAACCGCTGTTTCGCGGCGTGCGCGGCGGGCCGCTGCAGGCAGCCATCGTGCAAAAGGAAATGCGGCGCCTGCGCGCTGCGCTGGACCTGCCCGACAGCGCCACCCCGCACGCCTTGAGACATTCCTTTGCCACCCATCTGCTGGCCGGTGGCGGCGATCTCAGAACCATCCAGCAACTGCTCGGCCATGCCAGCCTGTCATCGACCCAGATCTACACCGGCGTCGACGCCAGCCGCCTCATCGATATCTACGACCGGGCCCACCCGCGCGCCTGAACCCGCGCCCTGCCTAATGCATAACGCGTGGATGCGCGGCGCCGCTGCCGGTTAAGCTTGCGTTTACCATCACCGGAAGCCGGGGCATCGGTTAACCCGATTGTCAGCGAGCATCCGATAGGCTGGCTGGTCAAATCCATGAGGAAAATCCCGCATGCAACACCACCCCGTTTTGTCCCGCGTCCGCAGCACCTGCGCGCACCTGCCGAACGTGGTGTTCGCCCTGGCTGCCTCGCTGCCGTTGGCGCTGCTGGTCCTGCTGGTGCTGGGTCTCATCTGGGGTGCGGGCAAGGCCCAGGCCGAGGAACCACCCGCCGCCTGCTCAGGCGTCAGCCTGGTCGACAAGCTGGCTGCCGTTGCCCCCGACAAGCTGGCCCAAGCCCGCGCCGCCGCCGCAGGCGTCCGCAATGGCAGGGGCTTGCTGTGGAAGGTCGAAAAAGCCGGGATTGAGCCGTCGTGGCTGTTTGGCACCATGCACGTCACCGATCCGCGTGTCACCGAAATGCCCGGCGTTGCCCGGACCGCGTTTGAAAATGCCGGCACCGTGGTGATCGAGACCATCGACATCCTCGATCCGGCCACAGCGCAAGCCGCACTTATGGCCGACCCGGACCTGACGATGTTTACCGGCGACACCACGCTGACTTCGTTTCTGGACGAGGGCGAAGCCGCACTGGTTGAAGCCGAGCTGGCGCGTCGCGGCATTCCGCTGGCGCTGGTTTCGAAGATGAAACCGTGGATGATCGCCGGGCTGGTGGCCCTGCCCGCCTGCGAACTCGCCCGCAAGGCAGCCGGCATCGACTTTCTCGACGTCAAGCTTGCCAACACCGCCAAGGCCAATGGCAAACAGGTGCTCGGGCTTGAAACCATCGGCGAACAAATCGCCGCCATGGCCGACCTGCCGATGGATTTCCACATCCGTGGCCTGGTCGAAACCGTGCGGCTGGCAGACCTGATGCCGGACATCATGGCGACCATGACCGGGCTCTATCTCGATGGCGAGATTGCCCAGATCATGCCGGTCATCCTCGCCGCCGGCCCGGAAGAAACCGGCGACGACGCCAGCGGCTACGCCGACTTCGAGAAGCGCATTGTGACGATGCGCAACCATGTCATGGCCGAACGCGCCACCCCGATCCTTGATCAGGGAGACGCCTTCATCGCCATCGGCGCACTGCATTTGCCCGGTGACGAAGGCGTGGTGGCTTTGCTGCAGGACGCCGGCTACTCGGTCGGTCTCGTGCAGTAACAAACTGTAACCATTGGTGTATGCGGAACCAGGAACTGAATCCGGGGGCAAGGCGTTTCGATCACATGACTGTCAAAGGAGATGTCAAATGGTCGAATATACCCCATCCAACCGTCCCGGCGAGCCGGGTCGTCCGCATGAACATGTTCGCGAATCCACTGTCGTCAAGTCGGGCAGCTCGACCGGAGCGCTGGTCGCCCTCGTGCTGGTGGTCTTGCTGGCCATCATAGGCTTTGTGTTCTGGTCGGCAGGCGATGATCAGGCGGTCAACACCACCACACCCGGCGCCGAAATCAATGAACAGGTTGCACCTGATGCTGCCATCGAACCGGCGCGTCCGGTGCCCGCTCCCGACGCGCCGGCGATCCCTGAAGCCGCCGACCCGGCTGCCCCTGCGGCCCCACTGGAAACCGCGCCCGCACCGGCCACCGACGGCTAAGCGCACAAGCGCCAACGGGAAGGACCAGGTCAAACCGCCCGGCACCAGCCGGGCGGTTTCGCCGTGACATCACTGCTTATTTGTGTGCCGCGCATTGGCCGGATCAGCCAAGCCGCGACAATGTGCGTGCGACAATCAGCTTGTGAAACGGCATGATCGCCGCGAGATAGGCACGGCCCAGCAGATTGTGGCGCATGATCAGCGTCATCATCCGGACTGTGGTGTGCCGGTCGCCGGAAGCTTCGGTCTGCACGACAATCCGGAAATCAAGATGCCGGTCATCAAGCCCGAGCACGATCTCGGCGTCGGTCCGGCTGATCACCGGGAACATGCCCACACGCGGCGCGCCCGCGGCGACAGCGGCCGGATCACCCTTGAGGCCGAACGGCCGGACCATCAGATTCCTCAGCGCCATCAATGCGTCAACCCACCCGGGCATTCGCTCGAATGCCTCACGTGCGGCCCGTTCCGGCGTCAAACCGGACCCATCCACCCGGGTCTCAAAGCAATCGCCCCAATCCGCGCCCGGCAGAGCCGGATGCGGCAGTGATACCGGAATCTCGCGGACTTTCGCAGCCTTTGACATCCGGCGCGGCGCGCTTAGAGATGCAGCGGCTTGAAGAAGGTCGCAAGCGCCGCTTCCTTGACCGCTTCCGACAGCGTCGGGTGGGCGTGACAGGTCCGTCCGAGATCTTCGGAACTGCCGCCGAATTCCATCAGCACCGCGGCTTCGTGGATCATCTCGCCGGCGCCGAAGCCGATGATGTGCACGCCCAGAACCCGGTCGGTCTCCGCATCCGCCAGCACCTTGACGAAGCCGTCCGAGGCCTGCATGGCCCGGGCCCGGCCATTGGCCGAGAACGGGAACTTGCCGGCCTTGTACTTGATGCCTTCAGACTTCAGCTCTTCCTCGGTCTTGCCGACAGCGGCCACTTCCGGCTGGGTATAGACCACGCTGGGAATGACGTCGTAATTCACATGGCCTGCCTGGCCAGCCATGATTTCGGCCAGCGCCACGCCCTCGTCCTCGGCCTTGTGCGCCAGCATCGGGCCGGCGATCACGTCACCGATGGCGTACACGCCGGGTACATTGGTCTGATAGTGATGATCCGTGCGCACCCGCCCGCGGTCGTCGAGCACCACGCCGGCATCCTCAAGCCCGAGGCCCTCGGTGTAGGGCTTGCGGCCGGTGGCGATCAGCACGATATCGGCGTCGATCGTCTCCGTGTCACCGCCCTTGACCGGTTCGAAGGAGACCTTGGCGCCTGCCTCCGTCTTCTCCACCCCGGTCACCTTGCTGCCGACCTTGAACGCCATGCCCTGCTTGCTCAAAAGCCGCTGGAACTGCTTGGCGACGTCTCCGTCCATGCCGCCCAGGATCTTGTCGAGATACTCAACCACGGTAACCTTGGCGCCCAGCCGGCCCCAGACCGAGCCCATTTCCAGACCGATGACACCGCCGCCGACAACCACGATATGCTCCGGCACCTTGTCAAGCGCGATGGCGCCGGTCGACGAAATGATGATCTTCTCGTCGAGATCGACTTCGACGCCGGGAATGCCGGCAACGTCGGACCCGGTGGCAATCACCACATTCCTGGTTTCAAGTTCGGTCACCTTGCCGTCATTGGCAGTCACCGAAACCTTGCCTTCGCCGAGAACCTTGCCATGGCCGATGAAGCTGTCGATCTTGTTCTTCTTGAACAGGAAAGCCACACCATCGACATTGGATTTCACCGTCGCATCCTTGTGCGCCATCATCTTTTCGAGATTGAGCTTGGGCTTGCCGACCTCAACGCCGAGCGCTTCCATCGAATGGCCTGCGGCGTGAAACACTTCCGACGTATGCAGCAGCGCCTTGGACGGGATGCAGCCGATATTGAGGCAGGTGCCCCCGAAGGTCTCGCGCTTTTCAATCACAGCCACCTTGAGGCCGAGCTGCGCCGCCTTGATGGCGCAGACATAGCCGCCGGGTCCGGAACCGATGATGATGACGTCGTAGCTCATGGTCTTTTCCTTATGATCCGAAATTCATTCCTGGCAGGTCTTCAATTGAAACACATCGCCGGGAAGCAGTGTAATCTGGCCGGCCTGCCATGCCCGCGACCGCATCACCGCCGCGCCGAAATCCGGCAGCAGCAGACTGTCGCCGGCCTCATGATCGGCCTCCAGCACCGGCAGCCAGCCGGCTTCGCCGGTGCTGGCGACGCTATAGATGACGCCTTGCCAGACGGTGCAGGCGGCGATCTCGGCTCCGGTGGCGTCACCTTCGGGACAATCATGCAGGATCACCCCCCAGGGCCGGTCCGGCTCGCCCGCCATCATCACCACACCGTCCATCGTCACGTCATTTTCCGCAAACACCAGACTGAAGCGGTGCTGCATGCCGTCGGCTTCCGACAGCGGTCCGGCAAAACCGATCTCGGCCCCCGACCTCGCCTCGCCATACACAGCCAGCGCCTGCGGACAGGCGGCGATTGCCGGTGATCCGCTTGCGGCCATCACGGTGGCCGCAAGCATCAGCACGCAAAGCCGGGCCGGGGACATCTCCGGCTCCCTACAGATCGAGGACCAGGCGCTCCGGATCTTCCAGGCTTTCCTTGACCCGGACGAGGAAGGTCACGGCGTCCTTGCCGTCGACAATCCGGTGGTCATAGGACAGCGCCAGATACATCATCGGCCGGATCACCACCTGGCCGCCGACTGCCACCGGACGCTCCTGGATCTTGTGCATGCCGAGAATACCCGATTGCGGCGAATTCAGGATCGGGGAGGACATCAGCGATCCGTAGACACCGCCATTGGAGATGGTGAAGGTACCGCCCTGCATGTCGGCCATCGTCAACTCGCCATCGCGCGCCGCACGGCCCAGGCGGCCGATTTCCTTCTCGATTTCGGCAATGCCCATTTCGTCGGCATCGCGCACCACCGGCACCACCAGACCCTTGTCGGTGCCGACAGCGACGCCGACATGGCAATAGTTCTTGTAGATGATGTCGGTGCCGTCGATTTCGGCATTGACCGCCGGGATTTCCTGCAGCGCATGGGTAATCGCCTTGGTGAAGAAGCCCATGAAGCCGAGCTTGACGCCGTGCTTCTTCTCGAACAGGTCCTTGTATTTCTTGCGCATGTCCATCACCGCGCTCATGTCCACCTCGTTGTAGGTGGTCAGCATGGCCGCGGTATTCTGGGCTTCCTTGAGACGGCGGGCGATGGTCTGGCGCAGACGCGTCATCTTCACCCGCTCTTCGCGCGGCGCATCATCGGCAGATGACGCAGCGCGCGGTGCAGCCGCGACCGGAGCGGCCTTAGCCCCCTTGCCGATGGCGTCGAGAACATCGCCCTTGAGCACCTGGCCGCGTTTGCCTGAACCCGATACGTCACCGGCAGCGATCTTGTTCTCGGTCATCAGTTTCTGCGCCGAGGGAGCAGCCGGCATCTTGCTTTCGCTGATCTCGTTTTCACCGGCAACCTTGGCCGTCTTCTCGGCGGCCTCGCCTGTGGTCGCGGCACCCGAGCTGCCCGCCGCTTGCGCTACGGCTTCGGGCTTGTCGGTCTTGGCCGGTGCGGCGCCAGCCTCGCCTTCGGCGATCTGGGCGAGCAGCGCGTTGACCTCGACGGTCTCGCCATCCTTGGCGAGAATGTCCTGCAACACGCCGGACACCGGCGAGGGAACTTCGATGGACACCTTGTCGGTCTCCAGCTCGACCAGCGGTTCGTCCACCTTGACGGTGTCGCCCACTTTCTTGAGCCAGGTTCCGATGGTGGCTTCGCTGACGGATTCGCCAAGGGTCGGGACGCGGACTTCAGTAGCCATGATATTTGTTTCCGTTCTTTTCAATCATCACACAGGTGGGCGGCGCGCGGACGGGATCAACCCCCTAGCGCATCCTCAAGGAAGGCTTCGAGTTGCGCAAGGTGGCGCGACATCAATCCGGTCGCCGTCGAGGCCGAGGCCGGCCGTCCGGTGTAACGGACGCGCTGGTACTTGGCGTCGATATGGGCCAGCACCCATTCCAGATAGGGATCAATGAACGACCAGGCCCCCATGTTCTTGGGCTCTTCCTGGCACCACACCATCTCGGCATTGCGGAAACGGCCGAGCTCGTTGATCAAGGCCTTGGCCGGGAACGGATAAAGCTGTTCCAGCCGCAACAGATAGATATCGTCGATGCCGCGCTTCTCGCGTTCCTCGTACAGGTCAAAATAGACCTTGCCCGAGCACATGACAACACGGCGGATCTTGTTGTCCTTGACCAGCTTGATCGGCTCGTTCTTGAGCACTTCCGCATCATCCCACAGCAGCCTGTGGAAAGAGCTTTCGCCGGACATTTCCGCCAGTGTCGACACCGCCCGCTTGTGGCGCAGCAGTGATTTTGGCGTCATCATGATCAGCGGCTTGCGGAAATCGCGCTTCACCTGACGCCGCAGGATATGGAAATAGTTCGCCGGCGTGGTGCAATTGGCGACCTGCATATTGTCTTCGGCACACATCTGCAGGAAGCGCTCGAGACGGGCAGACGAGTGCTCCGGACCCTGGCCCTCATAGCCGTGCGGCAGCAGGCAGACGAGCCCCGACATCCGGAGCCATTTGCGTTCGCCCGAGGAAATGAACTGGTCAAACAGCACCTGGGCGCCATTGGCGAAATCGCCGAACTGGGCTTCCCACAGGGTCAGCGCATTGGGCCGGGCCAGCGAGTAGCCATACTCGAAGCCCAGCACGGCCTCTTCCGACAGCATCGAGTTGATGACCTCGTAGCGGGCCTGATTGGGCGTGATGTTGGCGAGCGGAATATAGCGGTCCTCGGTTTCCTGGTCATAGAGCACCGAATGCCGCTGGCTGAAGGTGCCGCGCTCCACATCCTGGCCGGACAGCCGGATCTTGGTGCCTTCCATGGCCAGCGAGCCAAAGGCCAGCGCCTCGGCGAAGGCCCAGTCGACACCTTCGCCGGTCTCGACCATCTTGGCGCGGTTGTCCATGAAACGCTGGATGGTGCGGTGCACCTTGAAGTCCGCGGGAACCTCCGCCAGTTTCTTGCCCAGTTCGCGCAGCTGCTTGAGCGGCATGGCGGTCTTGCCACGGCGCTGCTCGTCCTGATTGTCGGCGGTCCTGAGCCCGGTCCATTCGCCGTCAAGCCAGTCCGCCTTGTTCGGCTTGTAGCTCTGTCCGATGTCGAATTCGGTTTCCAGATTGGCGCGCCAGTCGGCCTTCATCTTCTCGAGTTCGCCCTTGGTAATCACGCCTTCCTCGATCAGGCGGCGCGAATACAGCGTCACAACCGTCTCGTGGCTGCGGATCTTCTTGTACATTTTCGGCTGTGTGAACGCCGGCTCGTCGCCCTCGTTGTGGCCGAAGCGGCGGTAGCAGAACATGTCGACGACCACCGGCTTGTGGAAGGTCATGCGGAATTCGGTCGCCACCTTGGCGGCATAGACCACAGCTTCCGGATCATCGCCATTGACGTGGAAGATCGGCGCCTCGATCATCTTCGCCACATCCGACGGATAGGGCGACGACCGCGAGAAGCCCGGATTGGTGGTGAAACCGATCTGGTTGTTGATGATGAAATGCACGGTTCCGGCAACCCGGTGGCCGCGCAGACCCGACAGGCCGAGAATCTCTGCCACCACGCCTTGCCCAGCAAAGGCTGCGTCGCCGTGAAGCAGCAGCGGCATCACCTTGACCCGCTCCTTGAGCGGGATGATGTCGCCTTCGAAGACCGTCGCCAGCAGATCCTGCTTGGCGCGGGCCTTGCCCATCACCACCGGATTGACAATTTCCAGATGGGACGGGTTGGCCGTCAGCGACAGATGCACGCTGTTGCCGTCGAATTCACGGTCGGACGATGCGCCAAGATGATACTTGACGTCGCCCGAACCCTCGACCTCGTCCGGCTTGAACGAGCCGCCCTTGAACTCGTGGAACACCGCCCGGTGCGGCTTGGCCATCACCTGGGTCAGCACGTTGAGCCGGCCGCGGTGGGCCATGCCGAAGACGACCTCCTTCAGCCCCATATTGCCGCCGCGCTTGATGATCTGCTCAAGCGCCGGGATCAGCGATTCACCGCCATCCAGACCAAAGCGTTTTGTGCCCTTGTACTTGACGTCGATGAACTGCTCGAAACCTTCCGCTTCGACCAGTTTCTGCAGGATTGCCTTCTTGCCCAGTTCGGTGAATTCGACGCGCTTGTCGGGGCCTTCGATGCGCTCCTGAATCCAGGCTTTCTCGTCGGGATTGGAAATGTGCATGTACTCGACACCGAGCGTCGAGCAATAGGTTCGCCTGAGGATATCGATTATCTGGCGAATGGTGGCGAATTCCAGCCCGAGCAGGTTGTCGATGTAGATCTCGCGATCATAATCAGCCTCGGTAAAGCCGTAGGTTTCCGGCGACAGTTCATTGTAATCATTGTCGGGCTGGGCGAGGCCGAGCGGATCGAGATTGGCGTGCAGATGGCCGCGCATGCGGTAGGCGCGGATCATCATCAGCGCCCGGACCGAATCACGCGTCGCCTGCATCACGTCTGCAGTGTCGCCGGACTGTGCCGCCGCCTTGGCCTTCAGTTTTTCACCAACGGCCTTCTCGATCGCACCCCAATCGCCGTCAAGCGCAGAAATCAGGTCATTGTTGTCGCGAACCGGCCAGTTGGGCTGTTTCCACGACGCCCCGGCCGCGGCCTTGCGAACCTGATCCGGATCGTCCTTCAGCTCGGCAAAGAAGGACTGCCACTCGGCCGGCACGCCGTCCGGGTCATCCAGGAACCGCGCATACATCTGTTCGATATAGGCGGCGTTGCCTCCATACAAGAACGAGGTCTTTGCCATGATGTCGTTGGCTTCGTTTTTGCGTGCCATGGATTTCACCTTTTTTCGGGCCGTATTCGGCCTATCCTAGACTGTGTGGCTTGTGCGGCCTTTACGCCGCGAGCCTGCCCAACCCGATCGCCAGCGCCGCTGTGTCGCTGAAAACCTGGTAGCGGACGATCTTGCCGTCCCGTAGTGTGAACAGATTGACAGTTTCCGTGTGCACCTTGCGTGCCGTCGCTTTCACCGTCCATTCGCCCTTGAGCACCGTGATCACGGTGTCCCCGGCTATGTGCATCGAAAGCGGCTTTACCATGTCGATCACCAGATGATCGCCCAGGGTCTTGATAAAGGTTTCGAATTCCTCGAACCCGGTCCAGTCTCCGGCCCAGGGCAACAGGCCTTCGGGCGCCGGATAATGAACCTCGATTTCATCGGAGACAACGCTGCGCAGAGCCTCCCTGTCACCGGCTTTGAGTGCGGCGTAATAGCGGTCCAACGTTTCCCGCACGGCATCGCTCATGGATCTGACCTCGAAGCTTCAATCAACGATGAACAGTTTTGCGCCGCCCACGGAGCTGGAGCGATGCCGCTCCGCCCCATAGGCGACCTGATAGCTTGTCCCGGGATTGGGTTTGAACACACGGCCACCCGCCGGACGCGTATCCAGCTCGCCTTCACGGCAGAACCGGATGCGCTCCTTCTCGCCCCAATGGCCAGCGCCTTCAGGGCCGAAGGAGCCGCTGCGCCCCAAGGCGTGGACGGCCGCGCCGGGATGGCGAACCGGCTCTGTGTCGTCCCATTCGGCTGTCCCGGAAGCCATCTCTGACATATGCATGTTAGGTACTAACCCTTCAGTACTTCAACCAGCGTTGTGCCAAGCCGTGCAGGGGAAGGCGACACCCTTATGCCTGCGGCTTCCATCGCCGCGATCTTGTCGTCCGCGCCGCCCTTGCCACCGGAAATCACCGCACCGGCATGGCCCATGGTCCGGCCTTCCGGCGCGGTCCGGCCGGCGATGAAACCGACCATCGGCTTCTTGCGGCCCTTCCTGGCTTCGTCGATCAGGAATTGCGCCGCGTCTTCTTCAGCCGAGCCGCCGATCTCGCCGATCATGATGATCGACTTGGTCTCGTCATCGGCGAGGAACATTTCCAGCATGTCGATGAATTCGGTGCCCTTGACCGGGTCGCCGCCGATGCCGACAGCCGTGGTCTGGCCGAGGCCTTCATTGGTGGTCTGGAACACCGCTTCATAGGTGAGCGTGCCCGAGCGCGAGAGAACCCCGACCGAGCCCTTCTTGAAGATCGAACCCGGCATGATGCCGATCTTGCATTCATCCGGCGTCAGCACGCCGGGGCAGTTCGGGCCGATCAGCCGCGACGATGACTTGTCGAGCCGGGCCTTGACCTTGATCATGTCGGCGACCGGGATACCCTCGGTGATGCAGACGATCAGTGGAATTTCCGCTTCAATCGCTTCCAGGATGGCAGCCGCAGCGCCCGACGGCGGAACATAGATCACCGAGGCATTGGCGCCGGTGACGTCCTTGCCCTCGGCAACCGATGCAAAGATCGGCAGATTCGTGCCGCCCGAACCTTCCCAGGTGGAGCCGCCCTTTTTCGGATGAATCCCGCCAACCATCTGCGTGCCGTGATAGGCCAGCGCCTGTTCGGTGTGGAACGTGCCGGTCTTGCCGGTCAGACCCTGAACCAGGACCTTTGTATTCTTGTCGATCAGAATGGACATCGATCAGGCTCCCTTCACTGCGGCGACGATCTTCTGTGCAGCATCATCCAGATCATCGGCTGAAATGACGTTGAGACCGGATTCGTTGATGATTTTCTTGCCGAGCTCCACATTGGTGCCTTCGAGACGCACCACCAGAGGAACCTTGAGACCGACTTCCTTGACCGCAGCGATCACGCCTTCGGCAATGACATCGCACTTCATGATGCCGCCGAAAATATTGACCAGAATGCCTTTGACCGCCGGGTCGGCGGTGATGATCTTGAACGCCGCCGTCACCTTCTCGGTGGTGGCGCCGCCACCGACGTCGAGGAAGTTGGCCGGTTCCTGGCCATAGAGCTTGATGATGTCCATCGTCGCCATGGCAAGGCCCGCGCCATTGACCATGCAGCCGATATTGCCGTCGAGCGCCACATAGGCGAGGTCGTATTTCGACGCCTCGATTTCCTTGGCGTCTTCTTCGGTGAGATCCCTGAGCGCGACAATGTCGTCGTGCCGGAACAGCGCGTTGTTGTCGAACGACACCTTGGCGTCGAGCACCCGCAGGCGGCCGGATTTCATCACGATCAGCGGATTGACTTCCAGGAGCGCCATGTCCTTTTCGACAAACGCCTTGTACAGGATCGGGAACAGCGTCTCGCCGTCCTTGGCCGCATCGCCCGAAAGCTCCAGCGCAGCGTTGAGCTTGGCCAGATCAGCCGCGGTGACGCCGGTTTCCGGGTCGATGGCGACGGTGATGATCTTGTCCGGCGTGTCGTGGGCGACCGCCTCGATGTCCATGCCGCCTTCGGTCGAGACCACGAAGGCCACCTGACCGACGGTGCGGTCCACCAGGATCGAGAGATAGAGTTCGCGCTCGATGTCGGCGCCGTCTTCGATATAGAGCCGGTTGACCACCTTGCCGGCGTCACCGGTCTGCTTGGTCACCAGCGTGTTGCCGAGCATTTCCTTGGCATGCGCCTTGGCTTCATCGATCGAGAAGGCCAGCCGCACACCGCCCTTGGCGTCCGGACCCAGCTCCTTGAACTTGCCCTTGCCGCGACCGCCGGCATGGATCTGGCTCTTGACCACGTAGAGCGGACCGGGCAGCGATTTCGCAGCCGCTTCGGCTTCATCGGCGGAAAAAATAGCGACCCCTTCGGCCACCGGCGCGCCAAACCCCTTCAGAAGGGCCTTGGCCTGGTATTCATGGATGTTCATGGGAACTCCTGGATTGAGTGAACGGTGTAGAGCGCCTTGACGTTGGATCAACCATGATAGCGCTCCAGCCCCCTGTCCTTGTGCAAATCCGAACGCGAAACCGGTTGGTTTTCGTCCCGATGATGCTGTGACCCGCTATTTCAGGTTCGGGGCAATGGCGATGCAGGCTTCGCAGAGGCCGGCGACAGATTCCACCGACTTGTCGAACGCCTTCTGTTCGGTCTTGTTGAGTTCGATCTCGATGACGCGCTCGATACCACCTTCACCGATCACGCAAGGCACGCCCACATACATGTCCTTGACGCCGTACTGGCCCGACAAATATGCGGCGCAGGGCAGAACCCGCTTCTTGTCCTTGAGGTAGGATTCAGCCATCACGATCGCCGACGAGGCCGGCGCATAATAGGCCGAACCGGTCTTCAGCAGCTTGACGATCTCGGCGCCGCCATCGCGGGTGCGCTGGATGATCTCTTCCAGCCTCTCCTTTGAGGTCCAGCCCATCTTGATCAGGTCAGGCAGCGGAATGCCGGCCACCGTCGAGTACCGTGCTAAGGGAACCATGGTGTCGCCGTGGCCGCCGAGCACGAAGGCGGTGACATCTTCGACCGACACATTGAATTCCTCGGCGAGAAAATGCTGGAAGCGGCTTGAATCAAGCACGCCGGCCATGCCGACAACCTTGTTCTTCGGCAGGCCGGAGAACTTCTGCAATGCCCAGACCATCGCATCAAGCGGGTTGGTGATGCAGATGACGAAAGCATTGGGCGCGTATTTCTTGATGCCGGCGCCGACCTGTTCCATCACCTTGAGGTTGATGCCGAGAAGGTCGTCGCGGCTCATGCCCGGCTTGCGGGCGACACCGGCGGTAACGATGCAGACATCGGCGCCTTCGATGGCGGAGTAATCATTGGCCCCCGACAGGCGGGAATCAAAGCCCTCGACCGGTGCGGACTCAGCGATGTCGAGCGCCTTGCCCTGCGGGGTGCCTTCAGCGATATCGAACAGGACGATATCGCCGAGTTCCTTCAAGCCGGCCAGATGGGCAAGTGTGCCGCCAATCATTCCCGAACCAATCAAAGCAATCTTATTGCGAGCCATAAAGAAAATCTCCGCAGATCGTTGTGCTCTGGAACCCGCCTCACGCCCGGCCCCGGTTTCGCACTTCGCATAGCCCTAATGCCGGGAAGTGGCAACTCAATCTTTCGATACGTGCTTTTTCAATCGGTTAGGTTCTGAAATTCTTACGTAAACGTAAATATTACTGACCCGTTCCGGACAGGCCGGAGGCCTCGCTTGCCCGGCTTGCCTCCAGATAGGCCTCGCTTTGCATCTCGTTGAGACGCGAGGCCGTGCGCGCGAATTCGAAGCTTTCGGCCCCGGTGCGGCCCTGATAGAGATCCTCCGGCTCCGCCGCGGCGGAAACAAACAGCCGGTTCTTGCGGTCATACAGCGTGTCGACCAGGATTATGAAGCGCTTTGCAGCATTGCGGCTGGCCTGGGTCATCACCGGCACGCGGTCCACAAACAGGGTGTGGTAACGCTCGCTGATCGCCGCATAATCGGACGCGCCCAGCGGCTTTTCGCACAGGTCTGCAAAGGAAAACCGCGCCACACCCGCTGCCGCTTGCGGCACCGCCACATGGCGGCCCTTGACCTCAAGAGTGTCGGGCGCAGTCTGCTTGCCGGCAGTCACCCGCATCCAGGCCAGATCCATGACCCGGTCACCCGCGCCGTCACCGGTGAGGTGATGATAGACCGGAAGCCGGATTGTCGTCTCCATCCGGTAATCGGTGCGCGCATCGAGGCTGAGCACATCGACATGGGTCTTCAAAAGCGCAATGAAGGGCAGGAACAATTGCCGGTTCAGCCCGTCGCGATAAAGCGCGTCGGGCTCGACGTTCGACGTCGCCACCAGCACACAGCCGCGCTTGAACAGATGCTCGAACAGCCGCGACAACAGCATGGCATCGGTGATGTCGGTGACGGAGAACTCGTCGAAGCACAGCACCCAGGCCTCGCTGATCAGTTGCTCTGCCACCGGCGGCACCGGATCGGTTTCCTGGGTCTCGCCGGCTTTCAGCTTCTGCCGGTGGGCGTGGATGCGGGCATGCACATCGGCCATGAAATCGTGAAAATGCGCCCGCCGCTTGCGCTTGGCCGGCACCAGCTCGAAGAACATGTCCATGAGCATCGTCTTGCCACGCCCGACAGCACCATGAACGTAGAGCCCGGGCGATGGCGCCTTTGAACTCTGCTTGCGCCCGAACATCCAGCCCAGGGCGCTGGACTTGTTGGCAAGCCGCCGGTTGGACAGCGACTCGAGCAGGATGTCGAGCCGCGCCGCAAGCCGCAGCTGCGCCGGATCCTCGGAGAATTCACCACTGCTGACGCGCGATGCGTAGGCGCTGGCAACCGTGTCGTGTCTTTTCCAGCTCATCAAACAGGCCCTATCACATGAACCCGCGGCCTTGCCTTACCGGGAAAACGAGATTGACTGGCCCGAGGTGGTCGACCCGTCATAGCGTTCATTGGCCGACTGGTAGAGCCGGGCAATCTGGTTGCCGCTGGAATCAGCCAGAATGACCTGCTTGCCCTGGACGTCCCAGGCCGCAATTGCTGCCGCGTCACCGACACAGCCCCGGCTTGCGGCGCGATAGCCACCGGTCCACTTGGTCAGCGACAGGAACACATCGCAGGTTGAACCGCCGGTCCCCGCCGACCAACGGCCAATCAGGGCTTCGCGGGTCAATTCCGGCGCATTCGGATTGGCGGCGATCTGCGGCGCCGTCTGGTCGGGAGTTGTGGGCGCCTCGGGGAATGTGCCGGGTTGCGGCGTCATCGGTGGTGCAAGCTGGCCCGATTGCACCCCGCCCACCGGCGCCGGCATCAACGGAGCGGGCTGCTGCTGTGTGTTCAGGCCACCGAAGGATGTCCGCTGGCATCCGCCAAGAACTGCGGCAACCGCAACGGCGACCAGCAAGGTTTGCATCTTCATCGACATGCTCCAGTTGTGCGAACCGTGTGCTTCGCTGTTCGTCCCAATACACCGCATAAAATGGCCAGAGGATGGAAATTGCAAGGCAAACCGGCCAAAGCATCATATTAGCAGGACAATAATCCAATGTTACTGATGCCAATACACCAGTCATGCCTGATTTGTCACCCGTGGATTTGCACAGCTTCCGCCCCGGGCCAAAGCGCCGCGCATCCCGTTGGACACACACAACAGGCTGTATCTGGTTGGTTCAAGGCCTGCAATTTGTCGTCCAGATGAAGGGGCCAGAGGAAGGGGTTTGAGTGCGGCATGCGTGCGCCGGGCTTTGGCCCGGCGCCGGCTATTTCTCAAGCCCGAAAAAGGCTTCCTCGCCCCAGAGCGTTTCGATCTGGCTGTCGCGGCCGCAGGCGTAGCGATAATATTTGTAGCGCACCGGATTATTCTCGTAATAGCCCTGGTGGTAGTCTTCTGCCGGCCAGAATTTCGCCGACGGTGCGATTTCGGTAACAACCGGTTTTCCCAGCACGGTTTCAGCCTCCGCCTTGGCTTGCCTGGCAAGTGCGGCCTGCGCGTCATTCAGCGGATAGACGGCGGTGGTGTAGCTGTGCCCGCGATCACAGAATTGTCCGCCATCGTCGGTCGGATCGACTGTCCGGAAGAACGTCTTGAGCAATTCCGCATAGCTGACAACCGCCGGGTCATACTTGATTTCCACCGCCTCCCGGTCGCCGCCAGCGACGTGGGTCTGGTAGGTCGGATTGTCGAGCGTGCCGCCGATATAGCCCGAAATTGTCGATGTCACGCCCTTGACCTGATCAAAGTCTGATTCCACGCACCAGAAGCAGCCGCCGGCGAATATTGCCACGCCGGTTTCCTCGGCCTGGGCGGAAGCGATGGTCAAGGCGCCGGTCATCAGCGCGGTCGATAGCAGCAATCTGAACATGGGTGTCTCCTGTTTCACCAGGACCCTAACCCGCAGCCGGCGTTTGGCAACTCAAGCTTCCGCACAAAACCGTGAAGCGGTGCGCCGCCGCCAGTCCGGACCGGCAGCGATCGGGCTAGCCCACCGCGTCAAACACATCCAGCGCCTCGGCCCCGTAGATCATCGAGGGTCCGCCACCCATATAGACCGCGACCCCGATGGTCTCGACAATTTCCTCTCTTGTGGCGCCATACTGCCGGGCGGCCTTGGCGTGGAAGGCAAGACAGCCGTCGCAGCGCGCGGTGATGCCGATGGCCAGCGCGATCAGCTCCTTGGTCTTGGAATCGAGCACGCCCGGTGCGATCGCGGCCCGGGCCAGGTGCCCGAACCCCTTTGACTGCTCGGGCATCGCCTTGCGAAGTTCGGCCATGCGCGCATTGGTCTGATCGATGAAAGAAGTCCAGTTGGTTTCGGCCATTGTGGTTCCCTGATTCCAGATTGCTGGTGGCCCTTGCTAGCAGCCCGCAGCCGACACCGGATTGATCGCGGTCAAACCTCTGCCTGAGGGAACGCAAACCAAACCGGGCTCAGCCGGCAGCAGCCGGCGTGTCACCCCTGCGTCGGCCAGGCGCGGTGCTCGTCGTCGATGACGAAGACATGGCGGTGCCGCGCGCCCGGCGCCGGATGCGCGCGCAGATGCGGATGTTCCGGCGGCAGGTCCCGGTGCTCGTGCTCGAGCACCCGGGCGTCATCGGCAGGCCAGGCCAGAACCGCCAGCACCAAGCCCGCCAGCGCGATCGCCCCCAGGATCGCCATTGCCTCTGGCAGGCCCAGAACGCTGCCGGCCCAGCCGGCGATCGGGTAGGTGGCAAGCCAGCCCAGATGCGACAGGGTGAATTGCGCCGCAAACAGCGCCGGCCGGTCGTCCGGATGGGCGGAATGGCGCAGCAACCGGCCCGATGGAGTGAGAATCGCCGAATAGAAGATCCCGCTCAGCGCCCAGATCAGCAGGAAGCCGCTCCAGGCCGGCAGGCCAGTTATCATCTGATAGGCTGCATGTGCCAGCGTCAGCCCGGCCAGCAAAACCGCGGCTGCAACCATGACCCTTCGGTCGGCAAACCGCTCCAGCAGTTGCGGCAGCAGCAGCGCGGCAAGCATCGACCCGGCACCAAACGCCGCCAGCGCCACAGCCACCTGCGCGTCGCCCAGGCCGTAATTGCCGCGGACCACCACCACCGTGTTGACCAGCACGAAGGCGCCGGCCGCCGCCGCCGTGAGATTGAGCAAGAACAGGCCGCGCAAGCGTGGCGTTGCCACATATATACGTATGCCTCTGGTCAATCGGTCGAGAAACGGCCGGGCCTGGGCTGTTGCGGCAGAGGCCGGCACGGTGGCAAAAAGCACCAGCAGTGCCGAGCCGATGAACCCGGCAACGGTGCCGGCAAACAGGCCGTGATAGCTGATGAACACAAGCAGCACCCCGGCCAGCGCCGGGCTCAGCAGGTTCTCCAGATCATAGGCCAGCCGCGACAGCGACAGCGCTCGAGTGTAATCGCGCTCGTCTGTGAGAATATCGGGGATCACCGCCTGAAACGCCGGCGTGAACGTCGCGGACGCTGCCTGCAGAACGAAGATCAGGCCGTAGATCTGCCAGACCGAATCGACGAACGGCAGCGTCAGCGCCACGGCGGCGCGAACCATGTCGGCGCCAACCAGCACCCGCTTGCGCGGCCAGCGACCGGCCAGCGCATGGGCCACCGGCGCCAGCCCGACATAGGCGATCATCTTGATGGCAAAAACCGAACCAAGCACAGCCCCGGCCCGGTCCCCTGCAAGCTCATAGGCCAGCAGACCAAGGCCGACAGTCAGCAAGCCGGTGCCGATGAGGGCAATGATCTGCGCCGCAAACAGCCGCGCATAATCAGGATGTCTGAGGATCTCGATCATGCCGCTACGCTAGCGGGTTTCATCACCGGAGGGAACGCGTGGCCAGATCGACGGAAGCCGGACCGGCGGCGGAGGCGGCGGAGGCGGCGGAGGCGGCGGAGGCATCGAAACAGGCGATGACGGCCCTGGCGCATCCCACGGCAAGCCAGATCCCTGGTCGATCGGAGCGGCAGCTCATGCATGTCGCGCAAAAGTGTGCAGCGGTTTTGCGACAACGACATGCAGAAACAAAGAGCCTAAAGCGCGTCGCCCGGAACCGGCTTGATGCGGCGCGCTTTAGCGCGGCCTGACTGCGCCGGTGTCGATCAATTGCTGAAACATCTCGATCACCGCCGCGCTGACGGGCTGGAACTCGATCCCGAGCTCCCGCCTTGCCTTCGCATTGTCCGCCCTCCACCGGTGGCCCATGTTGCGCGACACGAACTCCCGCGTCAGTGTCTTGTCGATCAGCGGCCCAACCAGCCAGAGCAGCCATTTCGGCAGTTCGCGGGTGGGGAACGGCCAGCGATCGCCGAAATGACCGCGCAGCATCTGCCCCAACCGGAGAAAGGACACCGTGTCCGCCGAGGTGATGTAGCGGCCATGCGCGGCTGTGACGAAACCCGCGCGCATATGCGCCTCGGCGACATCGCGCACATCGACCATGCCGATCTCCAGCGGCGGCGCCCCGGCTTTCAGGATGCCATCGCCGAAATGCTTGACCAGATTGTGCGATTCCGACGTCGAGGCGCCCGACACGGTCGGGCCGATGACGAGCGACGGGTTGACGGTGACCAATTGCCAGCGAGCCTGCGCCCTGGCGAGGTCCCAGGCGGCTTTTTCCGCTTCGACCTTGGAGAAGGCATAGGGCGAATGGTCAAGCCTCGAGGTGGTGTTCCAGACATCCTCGGTGAGCACCCCGCCGGGGGCGGCGGCAACATCGAGTGTGTCGCCATAGATCGCGGCACAGGAGCTGGTGACCACGACGCGCTCGACACTTTCGGTGCCATTGGCCGTTTCCAGCACGTTGCGGGTGCCGGTGACCGCCGGATCGACCAGATCGCGCTGCGCATCCTTGAACTTGCTTGTGAACGGCGAGGCGGTGTGAAACACCACTCTGCAGCCCTTCATGGCTTCCGCGTAACTGCCATCGGTGAGGAGATCGGCGCCAAACAGCTTGAGCTGCCCCGGAAGCTCGGCGGCCAAGGCTGTCAGATGCGCTGTCTTGGCGGCATTGGACGGATCGCGAACCGCTGCGTGGACGACAAACCCTTCCTCGAGCAACCGCTTGACCAGCCATCCCGCAACAAATCCTGTGGCGCCGGTGACAAGAACGGGGTGGTCTGTGGTGTAGTCCGGTTGGGTCATTGCGCAGCTTTCAAAACATGGAGCCTGAGGGAGAGAGCCAGAGTCAAGGTCAAAGTCAGGGTCCAGGATAGGCCCGTTCCGGCGGCCTGACCGCCCGAGGCAGCAGCACCTCGCGCCTGCCCGTCTCATTACCTGTCGTTGCGTCAGGCAAAAACAAGACCCGGCATGGTCGAATGTCCGCTCCGGCGGCACCGGCTTCACCGGCCATAAGGCTGCGCCAGCCGCCTTGCCATCAGATCGAACACCAGCCGTACCCGCCGGCTGGTGTGGACGTCGCGGTGTGTCACCAGCCACACGGGGATGACGATCGGATCGAGATCAGGCAGCACCTGAACCACATCAGCGTCAGCATCGCCGATATCGGCTGCCATGATGCCGATGCCGAGCCCCTGCTTCACATGGCTCCACTGCACCAGATGGCTTTGCGAGACGACGGGGAAATTGCGGTGGGTCAGCGTCAGGCCGAACCGGGTCATCGCCGCGATCAGTTCGCCCGAGCGGTTGAAGCCGATGAAATCCGCCCCCGCATACCCCTCCGGCGTTAACGGATTGCCGATACTGTCGAGATAGCTGCGGGCCGCGTAGATCCGGCCATGGATGTCGCGGATCTTGCGCGCCACCAGATTGGGCTGGGACGGTCGGTAGTTGCGGATCGCGATATCGGCCTCGCGCCGCCGCAGATCGCTTTCGGAATTGGTGGCGACGATCTCGACATCGATCCCCGGCGCCAGGTTCCGAAGCTTGCGGACAATCGGCGGCAGCCGGAAAGCGGCATCGGCCATGGCGCGCACATGATCCATCAGTTCGAGGCCGCTCGGCGTCAGTGTCAAACCGCGTCCGACACGCTCGAACAGCGCCACGCCGAGCTCCCGTTCCAGCGCCGAGACCTGGCGGCCGAGCGTCGGCTGCGCCATGCCGAGCGCCCGCGCGGCTGCGGACAGCGACCCTTCCTCGGCGGTGACCAGAAACGCCCGCGCCCGGTTCCAGTCGAAATTGACAGATCTCCAATCCATGCGAAAATGCATATCATATCGGCGTTTCTGGTCAATTTATTCGACGTCCGTGCATGCGTATACCCAGCTCGAAACCTGGAGACCAAAATCATGAAAGCCATCGCCTATTGCGAATACGGCCCGCCCTTGGTTCTCAAGCAGACCGAGCGTGCAAAGCCGGAGCCTCAACCCGACGAGGTGCTGGTGCGGGTTCACGCCAGCAGTGTGACTGCCGCCGATTACCGCGCCCGCAGTCTCGACATGCCGCGCGGTTTTGGTTTCGTCGGCAGACTGGTGTTCGGACTTTTCCGCCCGCGCCGCCAGGTGCTGGGCGCACAATTTGCCGGCGTGGTGGAAGCGGTGGGCGGCCAGGTGACCCGGTTCAAGCCGGGCGACCGGGTCTTCGCCTATCCCGGCGCGGCCTTCGGCGGCTATGCCGACTATGCGGTGATCCGCCAGACCGCCGCACTTGCCATCGCGCCCGACAATCTCGGGCTTGATCAGGCAGCGCTGCTGTCCTTTGGCGGCGCCACCGCGCTCAATTTCCTGCGCGACAAGGGCGGCATCAAGGAGGGCGAGCATGTCCTCGTCATCGGGGCTGCCGGCGGGGTCGGCAGCGCTGCGGTGCAGATCGCAAAATCATTCGGCGCTCATGTCACCGGTGTCGCCTCCACCACGAGCCTCGACATGGTGCGCGGGCTCGGCGCTGACGCGGTTGTGGACTACACACGCGACGACGCAGCCCCCGCCAGTGATGCCTACGACATCATTCTCGACACCAGCGGCACCGCGACCTATGCCCGATATGGCGCGGCCCTCAAACCCGGCGGCCGGCTGCTGCTGGTCTCGTCCGATCTGTGGCAACTCCTTGGCAGCCTGCTTGCCCGCAAGACCGGAGGCCGCAAGGCAATCGGCGGCTATGCGCCCGAGCGCGCGGACGATCTGCGGCATCTGGCCGGCCTTGCCGACAAAGGTCAGTTGACCCCCATTATCGATCAGCGCTTTCCGCTCGAGCGGACCGCCGAGGCCCATGCCCATTTTGAAGGCCGCACCCGGAAGGGCCATGTGGCAATCGTGACCGGCGCCGCATGAAACATGCACCGCACTCAACAGACCGGCAGCGTTGAAATTCGCCTCGAGACTGCATAGACACAACACTATACAGGCACCGGCATCCGCAAGACTGGTGCACAACCAGCGAAAGACAGATCCGCATGACGCTGCCCACCGATCTCAAGCCTTCGACCATCGCAGCCCAGGCCGGCGGCGCCATCGATTCCCCAAGCGGTGGCGTGGTGCCGCCAATGCAGCTCTCGACCACCTTCGTCCGCGACGAGGACTATGCGCTGGTCAATCCCGACAATATCTATCTGCGGGACAATTCCGACATCGTCCGCATCGCCGAAAATGTGCTGGCGCGGCTGGAGAACGCCGAAGAGGCACTGCTGTTCCCCTCCGGCATGGCGGCGATTGCGGCGCTGTTCCGGACGCTGCCGAACGGCGCCACGATCCTTGTGCAATCCGGCATCTACTGGGGCACGACCAAGTGGCTGAGAGATTTTTCCGCCCGCCGCCAGATCAGCCTGCACGAAGTCGATGCCGCCGATGCCGGTGTGCTGGAACAGGCCTGCGTCACTCACACGCCGGATCTGGTGTTCATCGAGACGCCGTCGAACCCCTGGCTCAAGAGCGTGGACATCGTCCACGCGGCAAAGTGCGCCCACGCGGCTGGCGGGGTGCTGGCGGTTGATTCCACCGCCGCCACACCGATCTTGCAAAAACCCCTGGAGCTAGGCGCCGACATCGTCATGCATTCGGCCACCAAGGCGATCAACGGTCATTCCGATGTGCTGGCCGGGGTGCTCGCAACCTCGGCGCCGGCGGCAAGGATCTGGACCGACATCAAGGCCGATCGCCACGACGCCGGCGCCGTCATCGGCCCGTTTGAAGCCTGGTTGCTGTTGCGCGGCATGCGCACCTTGCCGCTGCGCATGGAGCGCATGTGCCGCTCGACGCAAACCATCGCGGAATATCTGAGCACCCACCCGAAGGTGGCGGAGGTCTATTACCCCGGCCTCGAGACCCACCCCGGCCACGCGACAGCGGCGAGCCAGATGCAGGGCGGTTTCGGCTGCCTGTTTTCCTTCCTGGTCAAGGGCGGCGCCGCCGAAGCGCTCGCTGCCGTGGGCAAGCTCAGGCTGTTTCACCGCGCCACCTCGCTCGGCGGTGTCGAAAGCCTGGTCGAGCACCGTCACACCATCGAGCCGCACACCGGCATCCCCGAAAGCCTGATCCGCGTTTCCGTCGGCATCGAGGACGCGGGCGACCTGATCGCCGACCTCACCCAGGCGCTGGGGTGAGATCGAAGTTCTGCGGCTCCCAAATCTCCCCCTTGCGGGGGAGATAAATGGATGCCCGCTTCGGGCACAATCGGACACAAAAAAGGGGAGCAAGCGCTCCCCCGTTTCAATGTCCTGTGTTGTCTCGCCTACACCCGGCGTTCGACCATCATCTTCTTGATCTCGGCGATGGCCTTGGCCGGATTGAGACCCTTGGGGCAGGTCTGGGTGCAGTTCATGATGGTGTGGCAGCGGTAGAGCCGGAACGGATCCTCGAGGTTGTCGAGCCGTTCGCCGGTGGTCTCATCACGGGAATCGATCAGCCAGCGGTAAGCCTGCAGCAGCACGGCAGGACCGAGATAGCGGTCGCCATTCCACCAGTAGCTCGGGCACGCCGTCGAGCAGCAGGCGCACAGGATGCACTCATAAAGCCCATCGAGCTTGGCCCGGTCTTCGTGGCTCTGCCGCCACTCCTTCTCCGGCGTCGGAGACACGGTCTTGAGCCAGGGCTCGATCGAGCGGTGCTGGGCATAGAAATGCGTCAGATCCGGCACCAGATCCTTGACCACCGGCAGATGCGGCAGCGGATAGACCTTCACCGCACCCTTGATCTCGTCGAGACCCTTGGTGCAGGCCAGCGTGTTGGTGCCGTCGATGTTCATGGCGCAGGAGCCGCAGATGCCTTCGCGGCAGGAGCGGCGCAATGTCAGCGTCGCATCGATCTTGCTCTTGATCCACAACAGCCCGTCGAGCACCATCGGCCCGCAATCATCGGTGTCGATGTGGAACGTGTCGATGCGCGGGTTCTCCGCATCATCCGGCGACCAGCGGTAAATCTTGAATTCGCGGGTGTTCTTGGCGCCTTCCGGCTTCGGCCAGACCTTGCCCGGCTTGGGTTGCGAATTCTTCGGCAGTGTGAGTTCAACCATGTCTCTGCTCTCTCTCAATACACGCGCGCTTTGGGCGCGATCCTGGCCGGATCGATGCCCTCGGCGATCAGCTCGGTGCGAACCGGACGGTAGTCGAGTGCGACCTTGCCCTTCTCATCCACCCAGGCCAGCGTGTGCTTGCGCCAGTTCTCGTCGTCGCGGCCGCCAAACGGACCATTGACATAATCCTCGCGGGCATGGCTGCCGCGGCTTTCCTTGCGCGCTTCGGCGCCATAGACCGTGGTGATGGCGCAGACCATCAGGTTTTCCAGCTCCAGCGTTTCCATCAGGTCCGAATTCCAGATCAGCGAGCGGTCGGTGACCTTCAGATCCGACAATTCGGTCCAGATCTGCGAGATCCGCTTGCAGCCCGATTCGAGCGATTCCTGGGTGCGGAACACGGCAGCGTCTTCCTGCATGGCGCGCTGCATTTTCTCGCGCAGATCGGCCGTCGGCGTCGGCCCATCCGCATGGCGCAGCCGGTCGAACCGGGTCATGATCTTCTCGAACGAGGTCTCGTTGACCTGCGGGATCGCCGAGTCCCGGTCGATGACGTCGCCGGCACGGATCGCTGCGGCGCGGCCGAACACAACCAGGTCGATGAGCGAGTTGGAGCCCAGACGGTTGGCGCCATGCACCGAAGCACAGCCGGCTTCGCCGACCGCCATCAGGCCGGGCGTCACCCGGTCCGGTTCGGCCGGGGTCGGATTGAGCACTTCACCCCAGTAATTGGTCGGAATGCCGCCCATGTTGTAATGCACTGTCGGCAGCACCGGGATCGGTTCGCGGGTCACATCGACCCCGGCAAAGATCTTGGCGCTTTCGGAAATGCCGGGAAGCCGCTCATGCAGCACCGCCGGATCGAGGTGATCAAGATGCAGGTAGATGTGGTCCTTGGCCCTGCCGACGCCGCGGCCCTCGCGGATTTCCATCGTCATGCAGCGCGAGACAACGTCACGTGAGGCCAGATCCTTGGCCGACGGCGCATAGCGTTCCATGAAACGCTCGCCCTCGGAATTGACCAGATAGCCGCCCTCGCCGCGCGCACCCTCGGTGATCAGACAGCCGGCACCGTAGATTCCGGTCGGGTGAAACTGCACGAATTCCATGTCCTGCAGCGGCAGCCCGGCCCGTGCGATCATGCCGTTGCCGTCACCGGTGCAGGTATGCGCCGATGTCGCCGAGAAATAGGCCCGGCCGTAACCGCCCGTGGCCAGCACCACCATCTTGGCGGAAAACCGGTGAATGGTGCCGTCATCAAGGTTCCAGGCAACAACGCCGGTGCAGCGGCCATCGTCTTCCATCAGCAGGTCGAGTGCGAAATATTCGACGAAGAATTCGGCATTGTGCTTGAGCGACTGGCCGTAGAGCGTGTGCAGGATGGCATGGCCGGTGCGGTCTGCCGCCGCACAGGTGCGCTGCACCGGCGGGCCTTCGCCGTAATTCTGCATGTGGCCGCCAAACGGCCGTTGATAGATGCGGCCATCCTCGGTGCGCGAGAACGGCACGCCGTAATGCTCGAGCTCATAGACAGCCTTGGGCGCTTCCATGGTCAGATACTGCATGGCGTCGACGTCGCCGAGCCAGTCGGACCCCTTGACCGTGTCATACATGTGCCACTGCCAGCTGTCAGGCGTCATGTTGGTCAGCGAGGCGGCGATGCCGCCCTGGGCGGCAACCGTGTGCGACCGGGTCGGGAACACCTTGGTGATGCAGGCCGTGCGAAAGCCTTGTTCAGCCATGCCCAGAGTGGCGCGCAGCCCCGCGCCGCCGGCGCCGACCACAACCACATCATAAGAATGATCGACTACCGTGTAGTCGCGTCCGCCAATGTTGACGCTCGACGTCATAACCATGGTCTGTCAGCCTCCGAAGCCGAGTTTGAGAATCGCGAACAACGACACGGCGCCGACGGCGATTGCAAAGAATGTGTTGAGGATCAGAAGACCTACTTTCATGCCCTCGGCATGGATGTAGTCCTCGATGATGATCTGCATGCCCAGCTTCATGTGCACGATGCCCGAAATCAGCACCAGGCCCATCAGCACCGCAACCAGCGGGTTGGACAGCGCGCCCACGACCACCGCGTAAGGCTGGCCATTGTAGACGACAACAAACCCGATGAAGAAGAGAATCAGCGGCACGTTGGCGATCGCGGTCAGGCGCTGCCGCCAGAAGTGCTCGGTGCCTTCCTTGGCCGATCCAAGGCCACGGACCCTGGAGAGTGGTGTACGCATATCTTTGGTGTCCATGTCCCTCTGCCTCCTAGAGCCGGGTTGCATACCCGGCGATCCAGATCAGGACCGTCAGGATGATTGAGCCGGTGATTGTCAGCCAGGCCATCCTGGTCGACGTCTCCCGGCCAAAGCCGCGCCCGGTGTCCCAGATGAAATGGCGGATGCCGCCGAGCAGGTGATGGACCAGCGCCCAGGTGTAGCCCAACAGCACAAGCCGCCCGAGAAGCGAACCGAAAAGTCCGTTGACCCAGTCGAAATAGACTTCGCCCGAAGCCGCCGCCACCAGCCACCAGGCCACCAGCAGCGTGCCCGCATAGAGCGCCATGCCGGTAAGCCGGTGGGCGATCGACATCACCATGGTCGGAATTTGCTTGTAGATGCTCAGGTGCGGCGACAAAGGCCGGTTCTGTGTCACATTGGTCATCGGGACCCTGTCCTTTTTTCTTCAAGGAGCGCCAGCCGCACACCGCGAAACGGGGCACGGCGACTCTGCCGAGGTTTTAGTGCGTTATGTGCACCGCGTCAAAGTGCAGATTGTGTTTGACGGCAAGCCTTTGGTCGAAAGCGAAGGCAGGATTTCATCCTGCCGGGCGCTTCAACCGGTTCAAAGCGCCGAACATTGCGGGTTCGGCTGGTTTCTGGGGCGCCCGGCTCTCTCAGGCCGATGCCTGCCGGCGCGGCCGGTGCGGCCAGAAACAGTCAACTCAAAGTGTCGAAGCGGATTTCCCAGCTGTAAAAATCCGCCTTGGTGCCAAGTTTTTCATACAATTTGCGGCCTTCCTCGGACAGACGCGGCGCATTGAGGATGATTCGCGACCAGCCGCGGGCATCACTTTCCTCCGCCAGCATGTCGAGCATCGCCTGTGCGATGCCCATCCTGCGGTGCAAATGGCTGACATAGAGATGGTCGACCTGGCCCAGCCGCATGCCGCTGACCGGGTCGGGCAGGTCGTAGAAGATGACGAAACCGGCCAGTTCGCCATCAAGCCGCGCGCCGGAAATCTGGGCGGCCCGATCCTGCAGCAGCGTTTCGGCATAAAAATCATCCGGCCGGCGCGGCGCACCACGCTTGAGCGACTGCACATAGGCGGCCAGCAGCGGAGCGAATTGGTGCGCGTCATTGAGGCGCAGCAGCGAGATGTCGATGTTCTTGGGCGTATCCATGGGCCGCATGTTTCGACCAAACCGCCGCTCTGGTCAAGCCTGCCGGATGGCGCAGTCTTAGAGCCTTCCCGGCCACCGCCGCTCTTAACCTTAACCGGCAATTGCCCGCCCGCCCGCGTGACACGGCAAGGGGGCTGCGGCACAATGGTGCCTGAATTGTCTGCGATGTGTAATCCGAACCGGTGGGCCGAACCCGTGCCAGCCCGCCGCCGGTACCCCGCGAGACAGCGCAGCCTCGCCAGACCCCGTTGGGCCCGCTCTCAGCGAGCGGCAGGAAAGGACAACTGCAATGACCGAGAGGTTTTTTTCACGCGGCGGCGGCCGCAAACCGGTTCACGCAGCTCTTGCGCTTATACTCGGCCTCAGCCTTGCCGCTCCGGCATTCGCATCTGAACTGCCGCCGCCACCATCGGTCAAGTCAAAGCTCTTGCGCGACCGCGGCGATGTCACCATCATCATCATCGATGGCGACAAGCGCCGCTCGACCTCGCATATCGGCGCGCCCAGCCGAAAGCAATCAGCAAGCCGAAAGCAAGCCGCACCACCGCCGGCGCCGTCCACCCGGATCAGACGCGACGATGATGTCACCATTCGCATCAAGCGCGACCGCCACTCAGGCAGCGGTCACAAAAAGGCACGATCCGGCCCGAAGGTGATCATCGTCGACGGCGACAGCGGCCGCTGCAAGGGCGGCGGCGTGTGCGTGATCCGGCCTTGAGACCAGCCGCGCCGGGCAGGAGCGCCTGACCGGATCAGGCCCGGTCCCCGCCTGCCGCGCGAGTGTGCCCCGCCATGGGACAGTTTCGCCGCCGGCTGCGGTTTCGACGCCGCTGCTTAACCACGCTGACGGGAACCTCGTGACCTTTGGCCGGGTGAGGCGGACACTGCTGCTTCACGTCCACGGAGGCAGCATCATGCGATCAACAGCCTGGGACATTCCGATCACCATTGATGATCCCGACACAGGGCTTCACCGCACGGTCAGGACCGCCCGCCATGCCCAGGCCGTGCTGCAGCAGAATTGGCCGGACAGGCACGGCAGCCGCTACCGCGACGCCGAACGCGCCTGTGAGAAGGTCATCCACGGCGACGCCGCACCCCGCACGGCCCGGCAGGCCTTTATCGCTGCGGCGATCGAAGCGCATCTGCACCTGAGCTGACACCCCGATGGCCGCTCCGGCCTTTCAATGGCGCTGAAATCAGACAACCCGCCGTTTGACCGGCGGGTTCTGGTGTTTGTGTGCAGTGTCAGGCGAGGCGGCAGTTGCGGCTATGTCCACTCGCGGATGTCGACAAAATGACCTGCAATCGCCGCTGCCGCCGCCATGGCCGGCGAGACCAGGTGGGTGCGGCCCTTGAAGCCCTGGCGGCCTTCGAAATTGCGGTTCGAGGTCGAGGCACAGCGCTCATAGGGCTTGAGCCGGTCGTCGTTCATCGCCAGGCACATCGAGCAGCCCGGCTCGCGCCAGTCAAAGCCCGCCGCCTTGAAGATCACGTCGAGACCTTCGTCTTCGGCCTGCTGCTTGACCAGGCCTGACCCCGGAACAATCATCGCATCGACGGTCGGGCTGACGGTCTTGCCTTCAACCACCGCCGCTGCGGCGCGCAGATCCTCGATACGGCCATTGGTGCACGAGCCGATGAACACCCGGTCGATGGCAATGTCGGTGATCTTTGTGCCGGGCTTGAGACCCATATACTCGAGCGCCCGCCATTTCGACGTCCGTTTGGCTTCATCCTTGATGTCGTCGGGATTGGGCACTTCGCCGGTCACCGCGATCACGTCCTCGGGCGAGGAGCCCCAGGAGACGATCGGCGGCAGCGCGGCGGCGTCAAGACGGACGATCTTGTCGTAATGGGCGCCTTCGTCGGAAACCAGCGATTTCCAGTAGTCGACCGCCATGTCCCAGGCTTTGCCCTTGGGCGAGCGCGGCCGGCCCTTGAAATAGGCATAGGTCTTCTCGTCCGGCGCGATCAGGCCGGCGCGGGCGCCGCCTTCAATGGTCATGTTGCAGACCGTCATGCGGCCTTCCATCGACAGCGCACGGATGGCCTCGCCGGCAAATTCGATGACATAGCCGGTGCCGCCGGCAGTGCCGATCTCGCCGATGATGGCCAGGATGATGTCCTTGGCGGTGACATGTTCGGGCAATTCGCCATTGACCTCGACCAGCATGTTCTTGGCTTTTTTCTGGATCAATGTCTGGGTGGCGAGCACGTGCTCGACCTCCGAGGTGCCGATGCCGTGCGCCAGCGCACCGAAGGCGCCATGGGTCGAGGTGTGGCTGTCTCCGCAGACGATTGTCGTGCCGGGCAGGGTGAAGCCCTGTTCGGGGCCGACGATGTGGACAATGCCCTGCCGTTTGTCGTTCTCGTTGAAATATTCGAGATTGAACTCGGCCGCATTGGTGGCCAGAGCCTCGACCTGGATGCGGCTTTCCTCGTTCTTGATGCCCAAGGCCCGGTCCGGCGAGGTCGGCACGTTATGGTCGACCACGGCAAGCGTCTTTTCCGGCGCGCGCACCGTGCGGCGCGTCGTGCGCAATCCCTCAAAAGCCTGCGGACTGGTGACTTCATGCACCAGATGCCGGTCGATATAGAGCAGGCAGGTGCCGTCCTCCTGCTCATCGACCAGGTGGTCGTCCCAGATCTTGTCGTAGAGTGTGCGCGGTGCGGTCATGATAAGTCGTCCATTATTCGAATCATTCGGGAAGTCTCGACACAGGTGGCCGTCTCCGGCCCGCTCAGGCCCGGCGGCTGTTCAACGCGCCCGCGATCGCGGCATGAAAACGCCCGGGCAGGCGCTTCTTGTCCTGCAGCACGATTTGGGGCAGCGCAGCGTCGTGTTTGGTCTTCCATATCGTCATGACCGCGCTTCTATCAAGTCCTGTTCAGATCGGCAATCACCTATGCGCTGATGCCAAGGGCCGGCCTGTTTGCGCCGGTCCCGGTGAAAGGCCGAACGCATGCGGCAAGCTCCTCCTGTCTGCTGCGAGACTTGCGCGAAAATCCGGGCGTTTCAAGTCCGGATCAGCACCACGGTGGCCACCGACACAGACAGACCGAACCAGCCGGATCGGGCCCGGGCCGGAATTTCGACGCTTGCAGGGCCGCACATCCAGTTGAACGGCATGAGCACGGCATGCATTAGCGCTTGCCGTCAAGCTGCCACTGGAAATACTGCCGCTGAGCTTCGGGAATCGCGTCTGTCCTGACCCGGCCCCTGCGCATCTGGTTGAGGAAGATTGCCTCGGCATTGGGATCGTTGAACTCGAAACTCGGGTTGAGCTGCGGAGTGAGGATCGGATCATAGAGCCTGCCCGACTGGATGGCATCAAGTCTGCGGCCGCTGCGAAATGGTTCAGCGGAGGCAATGGCCGACAGCAGCACCAGGCCCAGCATGGCAATCAACACTGTGCGTTTCATCCGGTTTTCCTTTCGGCGCCGCGGCTGCGATGCAGCGACATCCCTGCAGGCGCTCAACCCTATCTGGGGACAGCGCCCGCCCTTGCCAAGGCCGGGGACACACCCGGCGCGATCACAATGGCGAAAGATGTAGCAGGATCAGGCCGCTGCGCAAACCGCGCAAGCCGGGCAGTGCGGCCCTGCCGAACCTATCCGCTGCCGCCCATGCGCGCCTCGTCGGCGCGCCGCAAGCGTTTTTCCAGCGCCCTGAGCCCGAGCGACAGGCCGACGGTCAACAAGAGATAGACATAGGCCACGATCGAATAGGTCTCGAAGAACCGGAACGAGCCCGAGGCATAGACCTTGCCCATCTGGGTCAGATCGGCGACGCCGAGCACCGAGACCAGCGACGAATCCTTGATCATGGCGATGAAATCATTGCCCAGGGGCGGCAGGATGGTGCGGATCGCCTGCGGCAGCACGATGAAACGGAACCGTTGCACCGGCGACAGCCCCAGCGCCTTGGCGGCCTCGACCTGCCCCCCGTCGACGGCGAGGATGCCGGCGCGGAACACCTCCGAGATGAAGGCCGAATACCCGATGGTCAGTGCGATGATCGCCCGCCACAACAGCGACACATCGCGCACCTTCATCTCGCCGATCAGTCCCG
Source organism: Hoeflea sp. YIM 152468 (assembly GCF_029210485.1). Lineage (GTDB taxonomy): Bacteria > Pseudomonadota > Alphaproteobacteria > Rhizobiales > Rhizobiaceae > Hoeflea. The sequence continues at coordinate 2,040 of NZ_JARGET010000035.1, read as the reverse complement.
CCTCGGCCAAGGGCGCCGTCAGGGCGTTCCAGGCGATGACAAAGCCCGGAGCGCCGACGAAGGCGATGTAGAACAGCAGCACCAGGATCGGGATGCCGCGAACGATCTCGACATAGAACCGGGCGATCTGCCTGAGCGCCAGCGATTTCGACAGGCCCATCACCGCCAGCAGCAGACCGATGGCCGTGGCCAGGGCAAAGCCGACAAGGGTGACGAAGATGGTGATCCAGACCCCCTTCGCGACGATCGAGAAGATCTGGCTGTAGAGATCGTTGAGCACGATCTGGACGGCCAGAAACAGCGCGATGGCGCAAGCGGCGAGAAGCCACCAGGGAAAATCGGGCTTGTCGGCCTGTTTCGGCGCTGCTGTCACGGCTTGGAACTCTCGCGCGCCGGGCCAGGATGCGCCGGGCGCGTAAACAGCTGCTCCCGGACGCCGCCCTGCCACTGATCGGCATCATTGTGCGAGCACAGCGCAAAGCCGTGACGATCGTAAAGTGCGCGCGCCGTCTCAAGCCCGGCAAATGTTGTGAGCCAGACCGGGCCGCCCGTCGTCCGATCGGCGTGATCGATTGCGTGTGTCATCAACTGCTTGCCAATGCCGCTGCCGCGCTCGGCGCCTGAGACCACGAGCCAGCGCAGATGCGCACCATCGGCGCCACCACCAGAGACATCCATGCTGATCGACCCGACCAGCGCGTCGCCGCGCCAGACCGTGAGAAACAGGTCGCGCTCGGGATCGAAGCGGGTAAGGAACTCGGACAGCTCAGCGGCTACCTTGGTTTCGAACGCCAGCCCAAACCCCCATTCGCGGGCATAATAATCCATATGCAGGCCGAGAACGCCGCCAAGCGCTCCCGGTCTGTATCCGTCGAAAATGAGTGTCACGAGATCTACTCAGCCGCCGAGCTTGTAGTCGAGAAACCATTTGGTGTTCAGTGCATCGATGGTGCCGTCGGCCTTCATCGCGGCAATCGCCGCATTGACCGGCGCCACCAGCTCCGAGCCCTTGGGGAAGATGAAGCCGAAATCGTCGGCGCCGAGCGGGCCGCCGGTCAGCTTGAGGGCGCCTTCGGAGGCCTCGACATAGCCCTTGCCGGCAACGCCGTCGGTCAGCACCATGTCGACATCGCCGGTTTTCAGCGCCTGCACGGTGGCGCCAAAGGTCTCCATCAGCTTGATGCGCGGATTGGCCTCGTCGCCATCGAGCACGTCATAGACGGCAACATAGAACGGCGTGGTGCCGGGCTGGGCGCCGACCAGACCCTCCGCAAAGCCGGCAAAGGAGGCGGCATCGTCAAACCGGGTCTCGTCGCTGCGCACCAGCATGAACATTTCCGAGCGCAGATAGGGGTCGGAAAAATCGACCTTCTCCTTGCGGTCTTCCTTGATCGAAATGCCGGTCATGCCGATCTCGTACTGGCCGTCGGAGACCGCCTGGATCATCGCGTCCCAGGAGGTGTTCTGGTACTCGACGGTGACATTGAGCCGCTTGGCAATCTCGTTCATGGCGTCATATTCCCAGCCGATCTGCTCGCCGGTCTTGGGATCGATGAACTGCAAGGGCGGATAGGCGTTTTCGGTGACCACGACGATGGTCTTGCCACCCAGATCGGGCAGATCCTGCGCCAGTGCGGCACTTGCGCCCCACGCGATGACTGCGGCCGCTGCGGCGGAAACGAGTTTTGCAACTGACATGACACTCTCCCTGATTAAGGTCCCGGGCTGACAAGGTCCCGGGCTGGTAAGGTAACGGGCGCGCACCGGTCCCGGAATGAAAGGCAAGCTGCCGCCTGTTGACGTGCAGCGCTTGGCAGCACTTTGCAATGTGGTGCGGCACGCCGCAAGGGGAGATTGGCGCAGGCAACAGAACTTGCTCCGCGCGCGAAACCGCCGGAGTTTGGACAGGCAGATGGTCCGGAGGGCCGCACGCGGGCTTTGCCTTACGGAATGAGTTGTGGTGTGTGCATGTCCGTTCGGGGTCGGATGAGGCATCTGCCCCCGCCATGCACACAGGCTGGCGCAACCTGCGCGCGGCCC
>NZ_JARGET010000034.1 GCF_029210485.1 Hoeflea sp. YIM 152468 | reverse complement strand
TCGACCTCGAAGCCTGCGCCGACATTGGAGAACCTGACCTCGGAGAAGTCGAGCACATCGTTGCCGGTGGTGCCCTGCACCTCGACATTGGCATGGCTCCTGACATCGATCACATCGACGCCGTTGGCAAAGCCGTCCAGCCCGACAATCGTGCCGGCGGATTCCACCCGTATGGTGTTGACCACGCCGTCATTGGCGCCGTTGCCGGTAAACGTGTCCGAACCGTTGTTCGTGCCCGAATACAGGAACGTGGCAGCCTGGCCGGTGCTGATGTTGAAGGTGTCGTTGCCGTGACCGCCGCGATAGTTCACCGAGTCCTTGTTCGAGGTGGTGATCGTGTCGTTGTTGTTGCCGGCATCGACCTCGAAGCCTGCGCCGACATTGGAGAACCTGACCTCGGAGAAGTCGAGCACATCGTTGCCGGTGGTGCCCTGCACCTCGACATTGGCATGGCTCCTGACATCGATCACATCGACGCCGTTGGCAAAGCCGTCCAGCCCGACAATCGTGCCGGCGGATTCCACCCGTATGGTGTTGACCACGCCGTCATTGGCGCCGTTGCCGGTAAACGTGTCCGAACCG
>NZ_JARGET010000033.1 GCF_029210485.1 Hoeflea sp. YIM 152468 | reverse complement strand
ATTGGAGGGAACTCGGGTCTCAGGTCACCTGTGACAACCGCATTACTCCCAGCGAAGTCGAGAAACTGCTATCGAAGCTCCGTAGCTATCCTAATATCCAGACCGACAAACGGATTATCAATCTGAGAAATGCGGCAATGCTTTCGATTGCGGATGGCAGGATCACTGAGGAGGAATCTGATGACATCTGCACCTGGATTACCCACCTTGTTGGTGACAGCGCGAGTGATACCGGAATCGCGACCTTCGGGAACGTTGGGGTGATCGAAGGTGCGCTTGAGGATCACAACGAAATCATCTTCGACCAACGAATGTTCGTTTTGACAGGTAAGTTCACACTCGGCCCCAGAAAGGCAGTTCAAGTGATGATTTGTGACCGTGGAGGCGAATTCAAAAATACGGTGTGCAGGAAAACGGACTATCTCTGCGTGGCGACAGAGGCCTCACGAGACTGGCGGCATAGCCACGAAGGCAATAAAATCATTAAGGCCATTGAGTTGCGAGAAAAAGGTAGAATTCCGAATCTGGTTCATGAAGGCACTTTGGCGCAAGCATTTTCACGTTAGCCTGTCTTTTGGGGCAGTTCTCGTCGGAGCTTAGTAGCCGACCTCACTTGGTATTACTGCCGGATACCGACTGAGCATTGTTGCCACTGATGCAACGATCGGATCGTTGTAACCTTGTGATTTAAGTAGGAATTCGAGGCATTCAAGCAATGCCTTGAGCTTGTTCGGAGGGGCTGCGGGCACCCCAGCTTTTTTGAAGTGCCCCAACTCTTTCTGGAAACTGCGATTGAACAAGCGGCCGTGATGGGCGCAGTCATTCCGCAGATCGTTCAGAGCCTTGATCCAGTTTTCCAACAATTTGTAGTTCGGCATCCCGAAGGCAGTTGTCAGATCGTTTTGCATCGATGTTGAAAGCTGTTCGAGCATGAAGCTCAAATTTCCAAACGTCATGAACTCCTTCATGACCCAGATAGGTGGTATCATCGGCGGATTGTATTCGTCGAAATAATGTCGAGCCCGCGGATCGTTCTTTTTATAGAAGATGTCAGAAATCCGCCCAACTGCCGAAGCGCGTGTTTTTTTCGTCCTGTACGCGCTGTTGTCGAAATAGGGATGCGAGCTGTACCTCTGAGACAGTATCTCAGATAGTTGATTACGGAGCGCTATCTCGAATCGGCCGAGATGAAGAAAGCTGAATAGACGCAACTCCTCATCGAGTTCGTACAGCGCAATTATGTCTTCGAATTTCGTGCCTGGGATGAAGGGCTTGCCGGGAACCTTAATCTGCCGCCGACTGAGGAAGTAGATGCGCAGGCGTTCGTATCCAACTTGCGCAATCTTTTTCTCTGCGAACTGTCTAGTCGGACCAGGGAGAGGTAGACCGCAACCCTCAAGGTGCTGAGCATGTTGTGCTGGGGTCCTATGAGGTTTTGTATAGGGTCTAAGCGCCATCAGTCAGGCACCCCAGAATGCAAAAGGGCCACCCTGTTGCACTCCTTTCGGACGTGTGGTGACCCGTAGCTCGACTAATATGCTCATTGTCATCTCATAAATCAAGCGAAAATGTATCTGGTGGCCAAAATCTCGCTCAGCCACACGTTGGATAGCACGCAACCACCAATTGATGCAATGAACCGGGTTGCGTCGGTGTCGGTGCCGCTTCGGCAGGTCGTCAAAATCGTCCCTTGACATGCTGATGCATGTTCCCTATTTGTTCCGTATCGTTTCGAGACATCAGCAGTAATCCGTTTACGATACCGATCGAAGTGCCTCACACAGAGGCAGAATCTGCCCATCTCGGGCTCGCCATCGATCAGTAAACCGGGTACCAGGACAACCGCTGACCACAGGAGCCAGGCATGAACAGAATAGGCATACAAGCACACTGACTGCACGGACGGTTTCCCGTCCTGGTAGTCGGCGTATGCCCTAGTTTTGTTCTTTGTCTAAGGGGTCTCCATGCACTTCGCACGTCAGGTTTCCAAACACATCGCGCTTCGTCAGGCAGGCCTCGGCTTCCTGAGCATGCCCGCGATCAAGAATCCCCGCACCTTCGGTAACGCCAACCGCATGACCGAGAACGGCTCTGCCGATGCCGCGGAATGTGGAATAACGCGGAATCGTCGTAGGTGCGACGACTGAAACCATCTTCTGGAAAGAACCCGTTGCCGAACGCGCTGTTCGCAAGCCTCCTGCCACCCACGGCAGGACCCTTCGTGGTTTCTCGGTGTTCAACGACGTAGTCGTCTATCACGAGAGCGACCTTGAGCGGCGGGTGTCAAAGGTTCTCCAGCTCCGCAAGGATGTCAAAGCCATTTACTCTCAGTTCCCGGTGCTTCTGTACCGCGATGCCGAGGGCGTGTTGCGTGACCACATCTGCGACTTCTGCGTCGTTTTCGACGATGGCGAAGTCGTCGCGGTCGCGGTCAAGCACGCCAGCAAGTCGGATGTGATGACCGACCTTCTGGCACGTATCAGAGCCGAGGGGTTCCTCAGGAAAAACAAGAACGGCACCACGACGCCAGGTGCCATCAACGACCTCCGCCTCATGACAGAGCGCGAATCCACGTACGGCGCATTTGAGAACGCAGAGCGTATCCTGCGCGCCCGACGCATGCGCAACGATGCGGAGTTCTCCCGCGCCTATGACGATGCACAGAAGTTTCACGGACGTTTTCGGTTCGGAGACCTCCTGCGAGGCTGCGAGGATCGCGCGGCCCGTCGAACGGCGCTTCTTCTGCTGATCGACGAAGGGGTGCTTCGCACGGAGACGCCTGGCCGCATCGACGACCTGACCGTGCTGAAGGTCCACCGCTAATCCCACCCACCTGCCGAATGCTGTTGCCCTACGAGGAGCCTGCCATGCTGACTGAATTCCAAAAACCGAACGTCTTCCACCACGCCGTCGTCAGGATGCGACATGCTGACCGATTTACGGACGGCAAGGTGAACTGGAAGCCCAAGAAGCAGGACAGTGACGGCTGGACTTTCGCCAATGAGGAGGACAGTCGGGACGAGCGCTTCATCCCGCATCGCGAGGTGTACACGAAGCTCGTGAGCGGCGGTGCCAAAATCCGCTACGGCTACCACGCGCCCGAGAACCAGCGCCTCCGTGCGATTTTCGGTGACAGCACGTTCTCGGACATTAATGGGAAGCGTCGTAAGCTGGCGCTGTTCCGTGAAAAATTCATCGAACGCTTCGATGCTGAATGGCGGAAGCTCGGGAAGAAGCCACGCTGGTCTACGGAGAAGTTCGAGGCCACCCTCCGCGCCTGGCGCAAGGAAATCCTCGACGAGATGCTGGACCTCAACGATGAGGATGACGAGACACGTGCCGACGAAATGATTGTGGTGGAGGCTTTTCCGACCCCGTCGGTGAAGACGTTCCGTCGCGACTACAAGCGCTATCACGCATGCGGTGGCGATATCCTCGGCATCGTCCACCGTCACCATGGTCCTGGCTTGCATTTGCGCAAGGTGGACGCGGACTCGGTGGCCTTCGCCCACAAGGAGGCGATGAACTATATGACGGACCGGAAGCCCACCATGGCGCAGGTCTATCGTGATTATGTAGCAGCCTTGTCCAAGCTGAACGAGGACCGTCCGACCCCGTTGCTGAAGATGACGCGGCACAAGTTCGAAACGATCATCTCCAACTTCGACGCGTTCGATAAATGGGACGGCCGTCACGGGCGCGCCTCGGCGCTCAAACACTTCGGGATGGCCAAACGCGGCATCAGCGCATTGTCTGTCGGCGAGCGCATCGAAATCGACTTTTGGAACGTCGATCTCATGACGCTCTTCGTCGAGACGGGAATGTGGGACATCCTGCCTCCCGCCTACAAGGAGGCGGTGGTCGGCAAGCGCATCTGGTTCGTGGCGGCGATCGATGTCGCCACGCGGTACGTCCTGGCGTTCAGGGCAAGCTTGAACCCGAACGCGGTTTCAACTGCCGCGGCGATCCGCATGATCATGTCGGACAAGCGGCATATCTCCGATTTTGTCGGGGCGGAGACATCGTGGTTCGCTATGGTCCAGCCGCGCGATATTTTTAGTGACAACGGCAAGGAGTTCGCCAACGAACTGGTCGAGGGCATCATGCGTGCCGCCAAGATCACGTTCAACCGACCCCAAGCTGGCAACCCGAAGGCGCGGCCTTTCATCGAAAGTCTGTTCCATTCGATCGGGCCGCTGATCGCGGCGTATTTCACGGGCAGGACGTTCGGCTCGGTCGCGGAAAAGGGCGACTACAATCCCGAACACCAGATCAGCCTGCAGGTGGACGAGATGATCCGTCTCTTCACGTTTGCGATCTGCGACATCTACCACAACAAGCCGCACAGCGGCCTTGGCGGCGGAACGCCTCACAATGCCTTAACCAGGGCTGTCCAGGAGGAGGGCATCGAGTTCCCGAGCCAGGACCCTGACTACATGCTCCATGTCTTCGGCACCAGGTTCAAGCGGCGCATCGGCCAATACGGCATCCCGTTCATGGGCATTCCGTACGGCAACGACGAGCTTCACCGCCAGCGCACAAAATTCGGCCAAATGGAGTTCGAGATCAAGGTCGATCCCGAAAACCTCGAACACATCGCCGTGCGGGGCGACGAGGGGTGGTTCGTCGTCAAGAACATGGTCGACCTTGGTCCCAACGTGACGCTGGCCGAATGGATCGCGGCGCGCGATACGCTCCGCACCCAGCATGCATTGGAGGCCGAGGCTGGCCTTGAGGCGATGAACCGCGCCATCAACCGCATCCGCGAGAGCGGGCAGGCCGCGGCACTGCGGGCGAACCTCACACCCCGCCATCTGACCGCAGAGCACTACGAGATCGTGGAGGCTGAGCTTTTCGGAGCCTGGGAGGCAGTGCGTTCCGCAAATACGCCTGCTCTGACACAGCAGTTCGCTCTGCCCGACGATCCTCTCCGCAATGGCTCGGTATCCGATTCCCTTGCGGTCCCAGCCTTCCACGAGGAACGCGAACGCGACGCCCGGAAGAAAAAGAAGGCTGCCGTGATCGAGCAGTCGTCTGAAATCACGCCATCAGCCGAAATCCCCACCAACTACTACGAGGAGTACTGAGAATGGAAAATATCGTGTTGAACACCGCGGCAACTGATTTCGAAGCCCTGAAGCTCGAAGTTCATCTCGACTACATCGAGGGTCCACGCGACCCCATCATTGCTGAACTGCTCCAGGAAATGGTTCAGAACGCGAAGGACTGCATGCGCGGAGGTGGTTCTCGGCGGCGCGCGCTTTTTGTGATCGGTCCATCTGGCAGCGGCAAGTCTTATTCTCTCCGCCACCACCTGGCCCGCATCCCGGGCTTCCAGAAGGGCTTGAACATTCATGGGGAAGAGGTGGCCCCACTCCTGAGCATTGAGGCACCCAAGCCTTGCACGACGAAGGACTTGGCCATCGCAATTCTGAAGGCACTGGATATTCCCGCAAGGAAAAGGCAGACGGAGGGTGAACTCTTCGAGACGGTCAAGACGCAGTTGCGGGAGCGTGGAATTTTGTTTTTGCACATCGACGAGGCGCAGCATTTGCTTCGTCACAAGAGCAAGGACGCTGTGCTTGATGTTCAGGACTGTCTGAAGACGCTGATGCAGATGAAGGAGTGGCCCCTGCATGCCATCTATTCAGGTGTCCCAAGGCTCGCTTTGTTGCGTAGTGATGATGAACTGAAGAACCGTTCAAGAGTCCAACGTATTTATCCCATTGCGCAGAATGATAAGCCAACCCTTCGCGGTATTGTTTCCGGGGTGGCTGAAAAATGCGAGGTGGGAGTTCTCGAAGAGGTGCTTGCGGACGATTTCCTTGGACGGCTTTGTCACGCATATAGCGGGTCGTTCGGCACCATTGTCGAGGCAGTTCAGGCTGGGTGTTTCCTCGTGAAACAGCGATCCGCGAGCCTCGATATCAGAGCGTTCGCGTACAACTACCAACGTGATTCAGGTTGCCTGCCCAGCGACAACATCTTCCGCGCCGCACGTTGGAGCGAAATTGATCCATCCAACTCTCTGTCCGACCTGGAAGGAATTTGATTATGGTTCTTCCGGTTACGCTCGAACATCATGACGACGAGGCTCCGATCGGCCTGGTTGTCCGTCTCGCCGCAGCGAACGCATTTCCATCGCTGCGGGTTTTCCTTGATCATACGGAAACCAACGCCAGCGCAATCGCTCGGGGCGAGGAGGAAGCGCTGTCCCTTGTCGCCGAATGGTCGGGCGTGCCCGCAGACAGGCTCGGTACGCTCGCCTCCGAAGCGGGCGGTGCCGGACTGACCTGGCGTCTCGGCAAGGCAACCTTCAACAAGGATATGCGTCCTGGCCGCTTGCTTCGGTTTTGCCCTGACTGCGTTCTTGACGACCGAGAACGCGGAACCGGTCGGATTGTATCGCGTGCCTACTCTCGTGCGTGGTGGTCGGTACGCGGCATTGAAGGGTGCCACGTCCATGATCGGAAGCTGACGGAGGTGGCAATGTCCGCCGAAGACGATCCGCACGATTTCTCGCGGTTCGTCGAGAATAACATGGGGTTGATTCGAGAAGAGGCTTCGGTCGCAGTTGCGAGGTCAAAGCCGATGCTCGACCGCTATCTCGTCGATCGTGTGTTCGGGTCCAACGGTTCATCGTTTCTTGATGGAGTCGAGGCCCATGTGGCGGCGGAGTTTTCACGCTATCTCGGTGAGTTTCTTGTTCTCCACAATGTTGAAGACGGGATGCCGGCGGGGATTGATCCCAGTGAACGGGGGTTCAGGCTCGCGGATGCGGGTGAGAATTCAATCCGCAACGTGATCGCGGCGGTAATCGATCGCGAACTGCCGCAAACCCAATACGTAGGAGGGATTTTGGGGCCAATGATCCGTTGGCTCCGTCGCAACGATTCGAAGGAGGTATACCAGCCCATCGTGGACCTCGTGCAGGACATCCTTGAGCGTAACATGCCATTTGGTCCTGGCCAGACCATCCTCAAACCCGTCACGTCTCGTCACCTGTATTGCGTGAATTCCGCTCATGCGGAGTTTGGCCTGAACAAGGAGAGAATCAGGACTTTGATGGCAGCAGTGCCTGGCTTTCGTTCGGGCTTTCCAGATGCGCGGACCTACTTCGATGCGGCGGCCGCCAGACCCATTCTGCAGGCTGCATCCGAAACGCTCACCAGCAAGGTAGCTGCTCAGGCTCTGGGGTTGAACGAGCAGAGGATGTGGGACCTCATCAATGCGGGGATCATCGAGGTGGCCGAGGCGCGTTCCGACGACACGCGCGCATACGCCCGCATCCGCAAAGCGACCCTGCTTGATCTGGGTCGGAAACTGTCAGCTATGACGACCCCGATGGCGGCTGACGATAGCCTCATGTCTTTGCCCGAAGCGGCTCGATTGTGGAAGCGCCCATTCCACAATCTTGTTTCCATGATCCTCGACGGCACGCTGGACGGACACCTGTTGGAAGGCGGCGAGCCTGTCCTTTGTCGAGTGCGTGTCAAGCCAGGTGGGCTGAAGCTCGATCTCCGACCTGAGGCAGGAGGCGACGACGAGTGGATGCGGATCAAGGAGGTGGAGAGGGCTCTTGGGACGACCACAGCGACAGTTTCCGAACTGATCGGGCGTGGCTATCTACACGTGCGAAGCATCCGCCGCGAGACCGGCAGAACCGTGAAGCTGATCGAGCGCCGATCCGTGTCAGAGTTCGAGTCTGCCCACATTTCGTTGTCGGGGATCGCGAAATCGACGCAGGGCTTCAGGGCCGATATCAAGGCCGAACTGGAGAAGCTCGGTGTCTTTCCGATCTTCGAACCTGAGGGTTTCATCGCCCGTTTCTACAGAAGGTCTGCCCTTGCCCAAGTGGGTTTCGAGTTCTGACGACATCTTCAATTTGAGAGACCAGAACCCGCTTCGGCGGGTTTTTTTGTGCCAGTCGCCAGATATGCCCAATTCAAATACCGCCAAATGCCCCCAGCTTTTTGGAAGGCCTGAAAATTACCTAATGCTTTCAATGGTGAAATATTGAAAATGGACAAACCACGACCGCATAATCAACTGGGTGAGGCCCCTTTGGCATCAGGGTGGGTTGAGCTGGAGAAATGTTGCTCAAATATCGAGCGCTTTCAGGCCTAGCCCTGTGCGATATGTATCAAACGTATTGAGGTGCAGACAGAGCCTGCCCTCGATATGGTTGCACTGGACAAGGGGGGTGTTTCTCCACCGATGCCGGAAGAATACGATCAATGGCATGCCGATACCGCAATCACATCGTTCCGGTCACCTTGATCCATCCTGATGTGAGAGGCCTACAGTCGGAGTGCGAACAGCTCGATCAGCCCGGTTTGAGCAGCGTTCCGCAAGAATATCTCTCCTCTGTCAGACCGTGTGCGGAACGGAATGACAACCGTTGAGGCACCGCGTGGGACCGGCAAGATACTGACGCCGAGTTGAAGTTCTTTTCCGGGGCTTGAGATTTGTATTTCCTGCACGTCTCCGGGATTGAAAAACCGAAGCTCGATGGATGTGGACTCTCTCGGTGGTAGCCCGGACATATTCAGGATGGTCAGTTTTTGCGGCCCTGCATTGGTCAGTTGGGCGGCGTTGTATGAGGTATCATTCAGCAGATCGGGATCGTTCAGTGTGGCGTTAGTGTAGGTAAGCCATGCGTCAGAAAGGGTCGTGCGGTCAGATGCTGAAAAATCACCGAGGGTTTCCCCGCTGGCGATCTGGATGCGCAACGCCAGCAACTCGTTGCGACCGTCCGTCGTCGCAGCCTCAGCGACCTGGTAGTTGGTGATCGGCATGTACTTGTGGTCGTAGGTCGCGTTGAACGCGGTCTGCAGATCTGCCGCTTTGGTCATTGGTGCGGTTTTGTCCGCCTGCCGGACCCGCGACATCAATTCGTTCTCGGGTGTTCCTATCGAGATTTCCGCGAAGGAAAGCGGCTGTTTCTGATCTTCAAAATATGCGCCGAACGTTGGGTCCAGAAAGACCCATTCACCGTCAATTTTTGCCTCGACGGCCACGTGGTTGCCCTGGTTCGGAATGTTGTAGATCCGAAAGAACCGGGTTTCAATTCCGAGTGCTGCGGCAAGTCCGCGATAGAAATAGGAAAACCCGCCGCATTGTGTCGAGCAGCCTGAATACAGATCATCGAGATCGGTGTATCTCTCCGGCCCTGCATCGCAATATCTGTAGGTCGCAAAGAGCGCGGCCTTTGCGCGGTCGGCAGCCGGCCGGCTCATCAACTCGTGAGCCGGAAACCCTTCGCGCTCAATCCAGCTTTTTGCGGCTTCTTGCTGCTTCTTGCTGACGAATGACAAATCGGCTGCAAATGCGGGCACCGCGAACAATAGGGCACCAATGATCATCGTAGAGCGCACGATGATGCCTCCGTATGATTGTGAATCTATAGATTGCGTGTAGGTTTTTGATAGACTTATAGGTTGCGGTAAATATGGTCAAGCCGCAACCCGCAAGGGTGATGCTCATAGGGGGGAAAACGATGGACAGAGACGTGCGGCAGCGTTTTCATTGGTTCTGAAATATGCCCGTGTGCGTTGCATCGAATATGCGCGTCACATTCTTCCAATTGCATGAATAGTGCCAGCGCTTGGTCTGACGTGACTTCAAATAATCTGTGGTCACCGGAGTTTTCGAACACGGGCCGGTTTCGTTCACTTTCCGGCGAAGCGGGTTGCCAAAAGACGACGCCAAACCCGGAGACCGGTCTTGGCTTCGATCCGTTCGACAACCTGTTTCCGGCTCAACGCCCGTTGTCTCCCTTGAGCTTCGGGCCGTGCTTTGGCAATTCCTTCTCGGGCGGATGAAGCCTTTGCGCCGTCTGCCGCGATGGTCTGGTGCATCTGCCTCGCCTTGGCACCTGGGCCGCCGGTCTTTCGCGATACTCCGAACGACCGGCACACCACACTCAAGCTCTCGGCCTGCAGAAGACCGGCAACATGACCTGTCCCGTTCACCCATACCGGACAGTTGCTTTTGCGGGATCAACAGCTCCCGACAAAGGGAATGGCTGTTCTCCATCTCTGCGGTAGAATGAGTGCTCCATGTCCCGGGTCGCTCATCCCGATTGCTGCGAATTTGCACTGGGCGGCAGCCGGGCCAGGCTGCGGGCGAAACCGTGCCGGTTGATTTGATGGAATTTCCGCCCTTGTTTTACGCTTGCACAGAGAGATACAGTTGTGACCAGTGGCAACGCACTGAAATAGTAATGATTTGCGAAAGCTGACGATGTGAGAGAAACAAGATGCTAGCGCCTGAAACCGTCTTTCATCAGGGTCCCGAGCTGGAACGTGCGGTCAACCGGATGGATTTTTTCCGCCTGTTCAAGTCATTGGCGGGAAGTCACGGGGTTCAGTTCTTCGGAGTTGTCGAGATACCGGGGGAAACTGCCAGCATAAATCTGGGCCAGGCGCATGTGTTGCACAATTTTCCCGGATCATGGTTTGAAGATGGGGCGAACTGTCTGGCTGCCGACCCCGTGGTCTCCTATCTGCAGCAATCCACGGCGCCAATTGTGCTGGAGGTGGAGGGCAATTCCTCTGCCTTTGTCGGCGACAACTGCTCTCCCCGGGTGCTTGTGGTGCCGCTGCAGGCTGCCTCGGGCAAACGCTACGGACTGATCATGTCAGGCCTGGAGCGACCGGTCGCGCATCAGCAACTGGCACTGATTGCGCTCGATGCCGCCCTGATATTCCAGCGCTATTTTGAAGTGCTGTTGTCTCTGGATTCGATCAGCGGCTTGAGTGAGCGGGAAATCCAGATCGTCCGCTGGACCTCGGAAGGTAAGACTTCGTCGGAAATCGCCATCATCCTCGGTCTGTCCGAACATACGGTCAATTCCTATATTGCGGCGGTCCTGCGAAAATTGCAGGTGGTCAATCGGGCGCAGATGGTGGCGGCGGCATTGCGCAGTGGTCTGATAAGCTAGGGGTGGGTTTCGATGAGATTGAAACAAACAACCAAAAGGACCCTGAGAATTCTATTGGTTGATGACGACCCGGCTGAACACGTCCTGCTCCAACGTCAGATGAAGAAGGTCGACGGCTTGTCGGTGAAACTCGACTATGTCGCTGATATTGGTGCGGCGGTGGAGAGTGTTGGGACCGGCGACGTCGACATGGTGTTTCTCGACAACCGGCTTGTCCCCAACGACGATTTCAGGCAGACGGCGCCGCTGCTGCGCCAGGCCGGTTTTGTCGGGCCGATTGGATTAATATCCTCCGACATCAGCGACGCATATTTCAATGAGTTCCGCGAATACGGTGTAGATTTCCGCATTGGCAAGGATGAGATCGACGGCGCGGCGATCCGCTTCATTGTTTCGGAATACACGCGCCAGCAATTGTCCGAAGCCTGCTCGGAAGACTATATGTGAGCAGGCCACCCCTCTGGTCCACGGCTTGTGAAATGCATGCAGTTATCGCCTGAAAACCTGCTCAAGGCGCTGTACGAGACGATGCCGGATCCGGTGCTGGTTCTCGACGGCAACCGAACCATTTTGGCGGTCAATGGGTCAGCTATCGAGACATTAGGGTTCTCTGCCGAGGAACTGATCGGGACCGGACCTGAGCGGCTCTATGCCTCTGCCGTCGACGCCCGGGAGGTGGGGGAGGACCTCTACCCGCTGCGCGGCAGCTCAAAACCCTATCGCCGGCGTGTCGATGTGAGGCGCAAGGATGGCAGCATTTTTCCGGCTGAGGTGACAAACAGCATTATCGAATCGGGCGGTGGGCAACCTATTGGCCTGGTCGCGATCATACGCGATCTCAGTGCTGTCCTTCAGGCGCAGAAACAGCGGTTGCGTGCCGAAACCATTCTCAACACGGCTCTTGCTTCGATTTCCCAGGGGTTTGCCGTCTATGACGGCGAGGACCGGCTGGTGCTCTGCAACGATGCTTACCGGGAAATTTATTCGATCTCGGCACCAGCCATGCAGGTGGGCAGCAGCTTCGAAACCATCATTCGCTATGGACTTGAGCGGGGTCAGTTTCCTGGCGCCGGGACCACCGCTGAAACCCGGGCGGCCTGGCTGGAACAAAGGCTGGCACGGCACACCAATCCCGAAGGTCCATTTGTGCAAAAGGTGGAACCGGGCCGGACGCTGCAGATTGAGGAGCGGATAACCGGCGACAATTACCGGGTCGGCGTTCTCACCGATGTGAGCGCACTGAGTGAGATCAAGAGCGAAGCCGAGCGGCTTGGTGTGATTATCGAAGGCGTGGCCCAGGAAGTGTATCTGGTAAGGCTGAGCGACCGGAGGTTCATTTATGCCAACAAATCGGCACGTGACAATCTGCAATACAGCATGGATGAAATGCGCCAACTGGAGCCGCAGATGATCAATGTGGATCTGTTTCCCGACAAGTTGGCCGGGAAAGCCGCTTCGATCATATCCGGAAAAACCAAGACGCTGATCGCCGATACAATGCTCAGGCGCAAGGATGGGACCATGTATCCGTGCCGGGTTCGGCTGGAACTCATGGACACGGGGCCGGACCCGGTGGTTCTGGCTTTCGCAGAGGATATCACCGAACGCCTGGAAATTGAGCGTGCGCTTGCGCGCAAGCAGCACGAATTCGAAACGCTGGTGCAAAACCTTCCCGATTTCATTGTGCGGGCTCGGCCGGACACCACGATGACCTATACCAACGCGCATTATGCGCGGTTTGTCGGTCTGGAACCCGCGGAAATGATCGGTCGAAAGTTCCTCGAATTCATTCCCGACCATTTTCATGAAGTGCTTGAGGCTCATCTGGCGAGCTTGTCCCCGGACAATCCGATGAAGACCAGCGAGCAGACCATGGTGGCCGAGTCGGGCGAGCAGCTGTGGTATCTGTGGACGAACCTGATGATTTTCGAAGACGGTGAGCCGGTGGAACTGCTCAGCGTGGGACGTGATATCACCGAAACCCGAGAGGCCCGGAACAGAATTGCCTCCCAGGCGCGCCAGCTCGAGTTGCGCAATGATGCGCTCGAGCAGTTCGGCGGTATCGTGTCGCACGATCTCAAGGCGCCGCTGCGCCAGATTCGTCTGTTTGCCGACATGATTGCCGAAGATGTCGGTGCCGGAAAGGTCGATGATCTGGAGACACCCTCGGGCTACATCTCCGATCGGGCCAAGGGGCTGGAGCGGATGATTTCGAGTCTTTTCGAATATTCCCAACTCGCCTATCAAGGCATCAACCCCGTGACGCTGCGGCTGGACGACCCGATTGCGGCCGCATGGAGCAATCTGACCGTCCATGTTGCCGAGGCGGACGCATCGTTGTTCTGCGAGGCGGATATTGAGATCGAGGCTGACCGGAATCTGCTGATACAGTTTTTTCAGAACCTGTTTGCCAACTCGCTGAAGTACCGCGATCCTTCCCGGCCAACCGAAGTCCGGTTGAGAGCCGAGGCTGGCGAGAACAGGATCACCATTACTCTAGAAGACAATGGAATAGGAATTGATCCGCGCAATGCGGATACCGTTTTCGGGGTCTTCCAGCGCTTGCATCCGGATGAAACGCTCTATTCCGGCTCCGGTATCGGATTGGCCTTGTGCCGCCAGATTGCGGAAAGTCATGGCGGCACCATAGTTTTGGATTCGTCCTATCGGGACGGTGCCCGGTTTGTCGCGACCTTTCCGACGGTTCCCCTTTGATCTGAGGCCGTCAGAAAGGCGGGTTGCATCGGCGTCAGCTCATCAGGCCGATTGCGCAGCGCTGAGGCCGCGCTCGATATCGGCCATCAGATCCGCGACGTCTTCCAGGCCGATTTGCAGCCGAATCACCGGGCCTTGCGCTGGCGCCAGCGCCACCGTCCGGTCGGACAGGTGCGCATGCACGGCGAGGCTGTCATAGCCGCCCCAGGAATAGCCAAGTCCGAAGATTTCGAGCGCGTCGAGAAACGCGTGCGCCTTGGCGCGCCGGCGTGTTTCATCAGCCACATCCAGAACGATCGAGAACAGGCCGGATGCCCCCTCGAAGTCGCGTTTCCACAATTGATGGCCGGGGAAACTCTCAAGTGCAGGATGCAAGACACCGGCCACGCCGGGGCGGCCTTCCAGCGCTTGGGCGATGGTCAAGGCGCTGTGCTGGTGGCGCTCGAGGCGGACGCCCAGGGTGCGCAGCCCCCGCAATGTGGTGTAGCTGTCGTCAGGTGATGCACAGAAACCAAGCGCCGTATAGGTCGCCAGCAAGGCCGGGTGGGCTGCCTTGCTGGCCGATACCGTGCCCATCAGAACATCGGAGTGGCCGGCGAAATATTTGGTCGCGGCATGAATGGAAATATCGACGCCATGGTCGAGCGGCTTGAAAAACAACGGCGTCGCCCAGGTGTTGTCAATTGCGACCAGCGCAGCGTGCGCGTGGGCGACTTTGGCAATCGCGGGGATATCCTGGATTTCAAATGTGTTGGAGCCGGGTGATTCGGTGAAGACCAGCTTGGTGTTGGGGCGCATCAGCCGTTCGATGTCAGCGCCGATCAGCGGATCAAAGTAGGTCACCTTGATCCCGTAACGTCCGAGCAGAGTGTCACAGAACCTCCGGGTGGGACCGTACACCGAATCAACCACCAGCACGTGGTCGCCGGCGCTCAGCACCGCCAGGAAGGTCAGGGTGACTGCGGCAAGGCCTGAAGGCAGGATAAGGGTGCCAGCGGATCCCTCCAGTGCATCCACCGCTGCGGCGAGGGCGTCGGTGGTCGGCGTGCCATGGGTCCCATAGGTATATTTCTGGTTCCTCGATTCGATTGTGGCTGCGTCGGGAAACAGCACGGTCGAGGCGTGCACCACCGGCGGATTGATGAAGCCGTGGAAGCTTTTCGGATCGAACCCGGAGTGGGCCAGGCGCGTGTTTGTTCCGGTCTGCGATGTCTTTGTGCTGCTGCTCATGCTGTATCCGTTTTTCTGGCTGGGCCTTGGGCGACATTGGATGTCCACAGCCTTATCGCGAGTTCCGGGCGACGACAACAATGGAGTAGGCGCTGGTCGGCCGGTTTGTCTTTCGCCCAGTTTGATCTGACGTTTTTGGACCTCACGCGATCAATTGGCCAGGAATTCCATTCCGATCTGCATGCTATTGGCGTTACTTTGCGGTTTTCGCGGATTGGAGGCTTGACCCATGATGGATTTCGGAATGGTATAAGGTCGGGCAAAGACGCACAGGCGGAGGGCTGAAAATGCAGCTCCCGCTGCTTTGCTGCATTCAGAACAGGGCAACAGAAAAAAGGTTGTATCACATGAAAAAGAATATCTTGTCGGCTGTCGTTGGCGTCGTGGCCGTTGCAGGCATGGGAGCCACCGTAGCTTCCGCCGCAACGCTCGATGACGTTAAGGCAAAGGGTTTCGTCCAGTGTGGCGTTTCCACCGGCCTTGCCGGCTTTTCCGCCCCTAACGATGCAGGTGACTGGTCTGGCCTCGACGTCGACCTTTGCCGCGGCGTTGCCGCAGCAGTCTTCGGCGATGCGAACGCGGTGAAATTCAGCCCGCTTTCCGCCAAGGAGCGCTTTACCGCGCTTCAATCCGGTGAAATCGATGTGCTGTCGCGCAACACCACCTGGACCATGAGCCGTGATACCCAGCTGGGTCTCAACTTTGCCGGCGTCAACTATTATGACGGCCAGGGCTTCATGGTCCGCAAGTCGCTCGGCGTGAATTCGGCGTTGCAGCTTTCGGGCGCATCCGTCTGCGTGCAGACCGGCACCACCACCGAATTGAACCTCACCGACTACTTCAAGGCCAACGACATGACCTACAATCCGGTCGTGTTTGAAAAGCTCGAGGAAGTCAACGGAGCCTATGACGCAAACCGGTGCGACGTGTACACAACCGACCAGTCGGGCCTGTATTCGATCCGTCTCGGCCTGTCGGCCCCCGACGAACATATGGTCTTGCCGGAAGTGATCTCGAAAGAGCCTTTGGGCCCGGTTGTCCGTCAGGGCGACGACCAGTGGTTCTCGATCGTCAAGTGGGTTCACTTCGCAATGTTGAATGCCGAGGAAATGGGCGTGACCCAGGCCAATGTTGATGAGATGCTCGGTTCGACAGATCCGAACGTCATGCGTCTGCTGGGCAAGGAAGGCACCTTCGGCGATTCAATCGGCCTGAGCAATGATTGGGCGTACAATGTGATCAAGCATGTCGGCAATTACGGCGAAGTGTTCGAACGCAACGTGGGAGCTTCAACCCCGCTTGCAATCGGCCGCGGCGTCAACGCGCTTTGGTCAAAGGGTGGCTTGCAGTATGCACCGCCGCTGCGCTAAGAGCTGAAATTGGTGAAGCGGGCTCCATCGGGAGTCCGCTTCACCGGTTCGCGCATTGAGCGCGAATCACAAGAGCCTGACGCAACGACGGCAGGTAGACTAACGATCCGGCCACAAGGCCCGGACGAATAAGAGTTGGGAACAGACATGGCTCGTCAAACAGGCGTCTCAGCCGAGGCTGATGATTCCGGTCGCGTATCATTGATGAATGATCCAAAGGCGCGCGGTCTCGTATTTCAGGCATTGTTGATCATTGCGGTCATCTTGCTGGTGTATTCTGGTATTTCAAACGCCATCGAAAATCTGGCGCGGGCAGGGATCGCTTCCGGGCTCGGCTTTTTTGGCGAGCGGGCCGGTTTCGATATTGGCCAATCCTTCATTCCCTACACAAATGACAGCACCTATCTGCGGGCGTTTTTTGTGGGCCTTCTGAATACGATGGTGGTCGGGGTGATTGGAATTTTCTTCGCCACGCTGATCGGCTTTGTTGTCGGTCTGGCCAGATTGTCGAAGAATTACCTGGTGCAGAAATTCGCCACCGTTTACGTCGAAACACTCAGAAACATTCCGCTGCTGCTGCAGCTCTTGTTTTGGTACAAGGCGGTGCTTTCAATCTTGCCGTCACCCAGGCAGGTGGGGCTGGAGCCAGGTGTCGAGGTCATATTCAGCCTCAACAATCGTGGTCTCTACATGCCGCGCATTGTACCCGAGGCCGGCTCATCCTTCGTCTTTATTGCCCTGCTTGTCGCGGTGATCGCCTGGGTCCTCATCGGCCGCTGGGCGAAGAAGCGACAAATGGCGACGGGACAGCAATTTCCGGTTTTCCTGACAGGACTGGGCCTGATCATCGGCCTGCCATTGCTGGCCTTTCTGGTCTCGGGCATGCCGTTGTCGTTTGAATATGCCAGCCTGCAGGGTTTCAACATGGTGGATGGCTGGGTGATCCAGCCCGAATTCATGGCGCTGCTGCTTGGCTTGTCGCTCTATACAGCTTCCTTCATTGCCGAAATTGTCCGTGCCGGCATTCTTGCCGTGTCGCGTGGCCAGTCCGAGGCTGCCTTCGCGCTGGGTTTGAGGCCAAACCTGACCAGCCGTCTGGTGATCGTGCCGCAGGCAATGCGGGTGATCATTCCACCCCTGACCAGTCAGTATCTCAATCTGACGAAAAACTCTTCGCTGGCTGTGGCCATTGGCTATCCGGATCTGGTGTCGGTTTTCGGCGGCACCGTGCTCAACCAGACCGGGCAGGCGGTGGAGGTGATCACGATTACCATGCTGGTCTATCTCACGCTGTCGCTGCTGACATCGGCATTCATGAACTGGTTTAACTCCAGTGTCGCATTGGTGGAGCGCTAGGCCATGGACAACAACACACGATCAATCGCTTTCGTTCGCACACAGGAAAGCCCGCTGATGGCGCCGCCGGTGTCCTCGCGTGGTGTGGTGGGGTGGTTCAAGGAAAACCTTTTTGCCACCCCGCGCGACACAGTGCTGACCATTCTGACCTCGCTGTTTTTGTTGTGGATGGTTCCGCCGATCATTGATTGGGCTTTCATCAGTGCGGTCTGGACCGGAGAAAGCCGGGAAGCCTGTCTTGCGCCGGGCACCGGCGCCTGCTGGGCCTTTGTCGAGGCAAAGTTCGGGCAGTTCATCTACGGACGCTACCCGGTCGATGAGCGTTGGCGGGTCAATCTGTCGGGACTGTTGCTGATTGCCGGTCTGGTGCCGATCGCCATTCCGTCGGTTCCCTACAAGCGTCAGAATGCCCTTTATCTGCTGGTTGTCTTTCCGGTCCTGGCCTTCATCCTGCTCACCGGACAATTCGGGCTGGAGCCGGTCGAGACGCCACTTTGGGGCGGCCTGCTGGTGACCCTCGTCGTCGCCATCGTCGGCATCGTGGTGTCGTTTCCGCTCGGCATTCTGCTGGCACTGGGGCGGCGCTCGGAAATGCCGATCGTCAAGATGTTCAGCGTCATCTTCATCGAGTTCTGGCGTGGCGTGCCGCTGATCACGGTGCTGTTTATGTCCTCGGTGATGCTGCCGCTGTTTCTGCCGGACGGGGTGTCGTTCGACAAGCTGCTGCGCGCGTTGATCGGCGTGGCGCTGTTCTCGTCAGCCTATATGGCCGAGGTCATTCGCGGTGGATTGCAGGCGATTCCGAAAGGGCAGTACGAGGCGGCCAATGCCATGGCGCTGACCTTCTGGCAGGGCACAAGGCTTGTGACCATGCCGCAGGCGCTGACACTGGTGATCCCGGGCATCGTCAACACCTTCATCGGCCTGTTCAAGGATACCAGTCTGGTTCTCATCATCGGTCTGTTTGATCTGCTCGGCATCGTGCAGCAGAACATGAACGACCAGAACTGGATTTCACCTGCTACGCCTGCGACCGGCTTCGTTTTCGCCGCGTTCGTATTCTTCCTCTTCTGCTTCAGCATGTCGCGCTATTCCGCTTATATGGAACGGCGTCTCGACACTGGCCACAAACGATAACAAGGGATTTTTACCATGGCTGACAACAACGCAGCAGCACAACAAGGTCCAGGCCCTTCGAAGATGACGGTGTCGGAGACCGATGTGGCCATCGAGATCATCGGCATGAACAAGTGGTACGGCGAGTTTCACGTGCTTCGCGACATCGATCTGAAGGTCATGCGCGGCGAGCGGATCGTGATTGCCGGTCCGTCGGGCTCCGGCAAATCGACCATGATCCGCTGCATCAACCGGCTGGAAGAACACCAGAAGGGCAAGATCCTTGTCGACGGCATTGAGCTGACCAACGATCTCAAGAAGATCGACGAGGTGCGCCGCGAAGTCGGCATGGTGTTCCAGCACTTCAACCTGTTTCCGCATCTGACCATCCTCGAAAACTGCACCCTGGCGCCGATCTGGGTGCGCAAGATGCCGAAGAAGAAGGCCGAGGAAATTGCCATGCACTATCTGGAGCGGGTGAAGATTCCCGAGCAGGCCAACAAGTATCCGGGCCAGCTTTCCGGTGGTCAGCAACAGCGCGTGGCGATTGCCCGCTCATTGTGCATGAACCCGCGTATCATGCTGTTTGATGAGCCGACATCGGCGCTCGACCCGGAGATGATCAAGGAAGTGCTCGACACCATGGTGGGTCTTGCCGAGGAAGGCATGACCATGCTGTGCGTTACTCACGAAATGGGTTTTGCGCGGCAGGTTGCCAACCGCGTGATCTTCATGGACCAGGGCCAGATCGTCGAGCAGAACGCGCCGGGCGAGTTCTTTGACAATCCCCAGCACGAGCGAACCAAGCTGTTCCTGAGCCAGATCCTGCATTAGGTCGTTTTCAGCATGGCTTCCGGAGGCGGCATTCGGCGGTTCCGGAGCTGGCGAACATTGCTCGTTGCAATGGGTGTCGTCATTCTGCTTTTGGGCCTTGGAACGGCGGTTCCGAGGCCCGGTGCCGTTGCCGGCCCGACAGCGTCAACGCCCGCGTCCACGATTGCGCCGTCGGTAGCGGCGAAGCGGACCGTGCTGCTCCTGTCGTCTGCAATCCACACCGACATTGCCTTGCCGGCAGATCCGGATGTAACGGCGCGTTTTGGTTTCATGGCCGCCGATGGGCTCGATCCGTCGCAGCCCGGGGTGGCGCACATCATTGCGGGTTGGGGTGGTCGCAGTTTCTATATCGAAACCCCGACCTGGGCCGACCTCAAGCCGGGTCCGGTCTTCAGCGCACTGACACTCGACAGCTCAGTCATGCATATGGGGCTGGCGGGCCCTCTCAATCCAGCCGATGCCTCAGTGATGACGCTTGAGTTCGATGCAGCAGCGTTTGACCGGCTGATCGATTCCATCCTTGCGAGTTTTGCGGTCAATGCCGAGGGAGCGCCTGTTAGGATCGAGGATGCCGGTTACGGCGCCTACGATCGCTTCTATGAAGCCAAGGGCGGGTTCAACGCGTTCGTCGGCTGCAATGTCTGGACCGCACGCATGCTGCGGCAGGCGGGGTTGAAAACCGGCTGGTGGACGCCGTTGCCCGGCTTGCTGGGCACAAGCCTGCGCGTGCACAATCCCCAGAGCCTCCAGGGTGTTTTCTGATCTGACTACAGCCCTGTCGCGCGGTAGCCATACAGCCAATCGAGATCGGCCGCGAGGCTTTCGGGCTTCCTCAGGCCAAGAACCAGATCGCGACCAAGGCGAACCGGGCCGCTGGCGTGATAGGCAAACCGGTTGAAAGCGCCGCGGCGGCGCACCTGGGTGAGGCGGGACCGGCGGTGGGTTTCATAGCGTTCGATTGCGCTGGAGAAGTCTTTGCCGGCATGGCCACAGGCATGGGCAAGTTCGTATCCGTCCTCGATCGCCATGGCCGCGCCCTGTGCCGCAAACGGTGTCATGGCATGGGCGGCGTCGCCAATCATGACCATCCCTGCATCATCGCTCCAGCGGCCATCGGCGACAGCGAACAACGGCCATCGGGTCATTCGTGGCGCGGTGCGCAGCAACGAAACCAGCCGTGGGTCCCAGCCGGCGAAAGCCTGCAGCAACTCGGTCCGATCAGCCGCCGCTTCTTGCGCAGCCCAGCTTTCACCAAGATTTTTGCCCCCGGCGATCGCCACCATGTTGAGGACGGTCCCGTTTTCCAGCGGATAGGCCACAAGGTGGGTCCTGGCGCCGAGAAATGCGGTGACGTTCCGGGTGTCGATGACCGATCCAGCGGCGCTGGCGTCGAGTTGGAAGCGCCATGCCACCTGGCCGGAAAACCGCGGCATCGAGGCCTGCGGGATCAACTTGCGGCTTTGAGACCAGACGCCATCGGCCGCGACGATGAGATCCGGGCGGGGTGTGCCAATCCGGGCGTGCAGTGTGGTGATGTCACTCGACTGGACCGGTTGTTCCAGATGCACCCGGCAGGCCGGGTGAGCAATGACGGCTTCGAGCAGCAGTGCTTGCAGATCTGCGCGGTGCATGACGCCGTAAGGCGCCCCCCACCTGTCGGCGGCAAAGCCACCACAGGGGACGCGCGCGATTGCCCGGAGCGAGCGTCCGGAAGCCAGCGCGATGTCGCGAGGCAGCACCATTGTCCGCTGCAACGCCTCGCCAAGGCCAAGTGCGACCAGGATTCGGCTGGCGTTGGGTGAGACCTGCAACCCGGCGCCGACTTCACTGAGTGTTGTTGCCTGCTCGACGACATCGACGGCAAACCCTTGCCGGGCAAAGGCAAGGGCGGTGGTGAGACCGCCAATTCCGGCGCCGATGACAAGAATGGTGTGAGCCGTCACTGCACCCTCCGGAGCCGGTACGCGTTCGCAGAGGCCAAACCGCGCCAGTCCGGCGCTGAAGATCCCCGCATTGTCATCGTGGTGCGATGCATTGGGGCCGCGTTGCCGGGGTCAAGCGAAGAGACGTGTTTCAGGCAGCCTGATCGACCCACGCACAGCCAGCCGGTGTGGTCTCGGTGGCAGGAAGCGCCGGATTGTAGGTGTACAAGGTCGAACAATAGGGGCAGACCTTTTCGGCATCTGCGCCCATGTCGAGATAGACATGTGGGTGATCGAAAGGCGGATTTGCGCCCACGCACAAGAATTCCTTGACGCCGATCTCGATCGCGGCATGACCCGCATCATTCTGAAAATGCGGGATCGTGTGGTCAGCCATGCATCTCTCCGTCGTGGCAAGCTTGATTTCGGCCGGACCTTATACGCTGGCAGAACAAAAGTGTAGCAGGTAATTTGACCGTGTCTTGATCGCTCGGACTCTGCGGCCGCGAAGTCCTGCGTCCGACATTTGCAAGCGGACCCGATTGGGTTAGGTAGGACGCGAAAGGAACTTCACATGAATCTGGATCGCCTGCAGGCCGCTCGTTTCACCTCCGGAGATGTTGAGCTTGCGTGGTATGAAGCGGGAAATCCGGAGGGATTTCCGGTCTTGCTCATTCACGGCTTTGCCTCAACCGCGCATGTCAACTGGCTTTTTCCGGGCTGGATCAAGACCTTTGACGAGGCCGGGTACCGCGTCATTGCCCTCGACAATCGCGGACATGGCCAGTCTGACAAGCCGCACGATCCCGAAGCCTATCACCCCGAGATCATGGCCGCCGATGCTGCCGGGCTGCTTGATTCGCTCAATATCACTTCGGCCTATGTGATGGGCTATTCCATGGGCGCGCGGATTTCGGCATTTCTTGCGATGTCGCGTCCGCAACTGGTTCGCGCGGTGGTGTTTGGCGGGCTCGGACTTGGCATGGTTGATGGCGTCGGTGACTGGGATCCGATTGCATCGGCCTTGCGGGCCGATTCGATTGAAGATGTGCCCGACGCCCGCGGCAGGATGTTTCGGGCCTTTGCGGATCAGACCAAGAGTGACCGGCTGGCGCTGGCGGCCTGTATCAGCACTTCGCGGACATTGGTCAGCCGGCCCGATCTGGCGAAACTGGACATGCCGGCGTTGATCGGTGTGGGCACCCGGGATGAAATTGCCGGCTCGGCGGAAGGGCTGGCACAGTTGATGCCGCGCGCGCGGTCCGTCGATATTCCCAACCGGGATCACATGCTTGCCGTCGGTGACAAGGTGTTCAAGGCCGCCGTGCTGACGTTCCTTGCCGATGTCGAGGCCGGTGCCATCTGATGAAAGCATTGAAAATCTCCACGGAGTTTAGCGGGGCTGCGGGCAACCGCCTGGTGGCCGACGACCATGGACCCCGCGGAGATGTGCGCGCAAACCCGGTGCTGCTGCTGCATGGCGGCGGCCAGACCCGGCATGCCTGGGGGGGCGCTGCGCGGCGCATTGCCGATGCGGGACACCGGGCCTTCACGCTCGACCAGCGCGGCCACGGCGACAGCGCCTGGCTGGAAGATCAAAGCTATGCCTTTGACGATTACGCCGCTGACGCCATCTGCATTTGCCGCGACATCACCGGGCGCTGCGGCCAGCCGCCGGTACTGGTGGGGGCGTCGATGGGCGGCATATCCGGTCTGATGGCCGAACATCTGGGTGGGCCGGGCCTGCTTGGCGGGCTGGTTCTTGTCGACATCACGCCCGATATCGACGCGGATGGCGTCAGCCGCATCCAGGGCTTCATGGCCGAGCGGATGCGGGAAGGATTTGCCACTCTGGAAGAAGCCGCGGGCGCCATTGCCGCCTATCTGCCGCACCGCGGGCCGCCGCGCTCGCTGGATGGACTGGCCAAGAATCTGCGCAAAGGGGTCGACGGGCGGTACCGCTGGCATTGGGATCCGGCCTTCATCGACGGGCCGCGCAACATCAACACCGGCGCGGCAACCCTTCAGTACCGGCTGGCGGATGCCGCACGCGGCTTGAACATACCGGTGCTGCTGGTGCGGGGACAGCAGTCGGAGCTTGTCACCGAAGAGGCTGTGCGGGCCTTCCAGACCATGGTTCCGCATGCTGATTTTGTCGATGTGTCCGGGGCCGGTCACATGGTTGCGGGCGACCGCAATGATGCCTTCAACGACGCAGTGTCGGGTTTCCTCGAGCGGTTCGAAGTCCGGGGCTGACCCCAGCTCTCCGGTAGACGCCGGGTGAGGTGTCATAGTGAAGATCTGACGTCTACGGACATGGATCAGCAGATCAGATGTCGTTACCGAACATGCGGGCTGCTATGTCCTGATCCTTGCACAAGCGGCTCAGATTTGCGGCGATGGCAGCCTTTGATTCCCGGACAGACAGTGATGCCACTGTGACAAGTGCTGCGGCCTCGGCCTGACCTTGTGCATCCAGCGCGCCGGGTCGGGAGAGAGCGGCAGGGCAGCCGCAGACCATTGCCGGGGGGTGGAGATCGAGCCTTCGGCCGCAGAAAATTTTTCGTCCGTTTGATCTGTGCGTTTGTTTTTTGTGCTGAGTGTCTTATCTTTATGGCAAATTCAATCCAGCCCGGAGGCGGCAATGTCAGCGAACACAGGTGTGCGGAGCAAGGACTCGGTCAAGGCGATCGACCCAATCTGGGATTCGATCCGGCTTGAGGCCGAGCGGTCCATCGCTCAGGAACCGCTGCTTGCAGCGTTTCTCTATTCCACGATTCTCAACCAGCCGTCGCTGGAGGCGGCTGTGATCCATCGGGTCTGCGAGCGGCTTGACCATCAGGATCTGCAGGCCAATCTGCTGCGGCAGACTTTCCAGGAAATGGTCGATGACTGGAAGGACTGGGAACCGGTGCTGCGGGTCGACATCCAGGCTGTTTACGACCGGGATCCCGCCTGCACCCGGTTCATCCAGCCGGTGCTCTATTTCAAGGGCTTCCACGCCATCCAGACCCATCGTCTGGCCCATTGGCTGTGGGGCAAGGGCAGGGTGGATCTGGCACTGTATCTGCAGAGCCGGTCATCCGAAATCTTCCAGACCGACATTCATCCCGCTGCCGCAGTGGGCAAGGGGATGTTTCTCGATCATGCCACCGGCCTCGTGGTCGGCATGACGGCGACGATCGGAGACAATGTTTCGATTCTGCAAGGCGTGACGCTTGGTGGAACCGGCAAGGAAACCGGTGACCGTCATCCCAAGATCAGGGATGGCGTGCTGATCGGCGCCGGCGCCAATGTGCTTGGCAATATCGAGATCGGCCGTTGCAGCCGGGTGGCAGCCGGATCGGTGGTTCTCAAGGCGGTGCCGCCGAATTCCACCGTGGCTGGCGTTCCTGCCCGCGTGGTCGGCACAGCAGGCTGCGACGAGCCGTCTCGCGCCATGAACCAGATGCTCAATGGCGGCAACTGAAGCGATCGACGTGGGCCTTGTGTGAAAATTTCATCGCGGGTTTGATTTAGCCCCCGGTCCGTGCCAAAAGCCCCGGCGAACCCCAATAGCCTCAGGAGTGCACCGTGAAACCCGATGAAATCATCAAGCTGAATGCCTATTTCAAGCGTATTTTCAACGACAAGATGGTGATCAAGGCGCGGCCCCGAAAAGATGATTCGGCGGAGGTCTATCTGGGCGATGAGTTCCTCGGCATCATTTTCCGCGATGATGAAGATGGCGATCTGTCATACAATTTTTCCATGGCCATTCTCGACGTCGATCTTTAACCGGCCAACGCCGATTCCAGATAGCTGCGCACATCGCTTTCAATCTGCCGCCATTGCGGCAGATGGTCGATTGAGAAGCGGTAGGTGACTGAAAGATCCTTGCCGATGAAGATGTCGCGCTGGCATCCGGTCTGAGTGGTTGTTGTGCGGTCAGCGCCGGTCTCCTCGACCAGGCAGCGGACCGTGTAGGGCCGTTCACCTGAAGTTCGCTCCACATACATCAGTTCGCTGGCATAGCCGGCGCCGGCGCGCAGGCGGAATGAGTCGAGGCCGTCCGGTCCGGCCACGGGCTGGCCATCGGTCAGCCGTTTGTAGATCGGGTCGAAACGACCGGACATGTCTCGTGACATGGTCGCCTGAGTGATACGGGCGAAGATGAGACCTTTTGCTGAGCTCGTCTGGTTGAAGATATTACGGTTTTCCAAGCTGTAACCACGCATGCCGGGCCATGCGAAATAAGTGTCGACTGCGTTTTGAACTCCAGACACACGCTGGCTTTGAAATCGGATCACATTGGCAGGCAGGCCGAGCACATCATTGCCAATGATGATTTCATGCACCGTCGGATCAGCGGTGTTGCCGGCATGGGAGATGCTTTTTCCGATCATTCTGCCGGTCACCGCTATTGCCAGGGTAACAAGGCACATCACCGCGACCACAGCCGTCAGCTTCCAGACAAAACTCTGGGTGATCAAGGGGGTGTGTTCTATTGGCGATGGAGCAGAGGACATGGGAAACCGGTAGGTTCAATATGTGTCAGAATGAAACATCCGGCCGTGGCACGGTGCTTGCACGATGTCTTGACGAGCATCAACTTTGGACCGGATATGGTTAACCAATGATTTATTCCTTTGACGTCATGGCCGCGGTTGTTGTTATGGTGACCGGATTCTCGACCTCGTGGGTCGGAGTTGAGCTTGTCCGGCTTGCGGGCTGGCGTGAGCCGTCGGGCGCCAGGCAGACAGGCCATCCGGGTCGGATGTTGGCCGAACTGGTTCTGGCGGCGGTGATTGGTCCGCGCTTGCTGCTGACCAATGGGTTCAAAAACTGGCGCGGCGGCCTGGTTTCCCTGCCGCTTTACATGGTTCTGACGCTGGTGGCTGCGGGCTGGTCAGTCTGTTCGGGGATCATCGTGCTTGAGATGGCCTTTGCCAGCGGTTACTTCCTCACCTGACGACCCCCAGGCATGGCTCTGATCCGCAAGGGCGGTTTCCATCTTTGCCGGAAACCGATTAAACAGGGGCCTGAAGTGGCGGAGAGGAGTTGAAATGGCGATTTACAGTCTCGACGGCAAGCAGCCATTGCTGCCAGACGGGTTTTACTTTGTAGCCGAAAGCGCCCAGGTGATCGGGCGTGTTGTCTTGGGCGAGGGGGCCGGGATCTGGTTCGGCGCCGTGTTGCGCGGTGACAACGAGCTGATCACCGTGGGCGAAGGCTCCAACATTCAGGAAAATTGCGTCCTGCATACGGATTTGGGGTTTCCTCTGACAATCGGCAAAGGCTGCACGATCGGTCACAGCGCGATCCTTCATGGATGCACGATTGGAAACAACAGCCTTGTGGGCATGGGTGCTACAGTCCTCAACGGCGCCAAGATCGGGGAGAATTGCCTGATCGGCGCCGGTGCGTTGGTGACCGAGGGCAAGCTGATTCCGGACAATTCCCTGGTGGTCGGTTCGCCGGCGCGGGTGATCAGAACGCTTGAGGCCGATGCTGTGGCCATGCTCACGCTTTCCGCCAGCCATTACGTGGAAAATGCCAGGCGCTTTTCCAAGGGACTCGAGCGGATCGGCTAAAGCTGTTTCAAGGTTTTGCTGCGGTTGGTGCAAAGAAAGTGAGCCGACCCCAGGGGACAGCGGGGTCGGCTCGAGCCAGGTCGTTGCGGGGAAGCATGGGGACTCGACCAGGCCCATTCGTCAGCCGGGCAAGGATGGCCCGGCAATTGTCTGACTGTCCCGGACGGCCCCCGCGGGCCATGGTGCCGGGGTGTTGGAAACTTCAGTAGTTCACAGCACCAACTTTGGGGGCGGAACCAGGCCCGAGCTTGGTCCATCGGGCGGCGTGTTCGGAGGATTGCCGCTTGACATAGGTGTAGCCGGTTTCGGACCACAGCCGGACATCGCCGCGCATATTGTCGAGAATGTAGTCGCCGTAATCAGTACGCACGGTCAGAACCGCATGGCCATCGCCATTGGGCTGCAGAACCACGGTGATCAGCAAGTCCTGCGGTGAAAAGCCTTTCTGCATCAGCATATGGCGCTTGAGCAGCACGTAGTCCTCACAGTCACCAACCTCGCGCGGGTAGGACCAGAGCTCTTCAACACCATGGATGTTGAGGTCGGTATCTGGTCGAATACTCTGATTGACGTGCGTGTTTATCTCGAGCATCGTGGCCCAGCGCTGGCGCGTCAGCACCATCGGACCGGTATCCTTGCCGAGCGAAGTGCACTCGTTGGGATAGCGCTTGCAAAAATCGTAATGGCCGATCGGCGGATTGGTTTTCCCCACAGGAACCAGATTGACTGGTGCCGCAATGGCTGCTGTGCTGACGGTTATTGCCAGGCCACACACCGCAGCAAATGTACCCATTGCCTGAATATGCTTGTGCATTTTTCGTCTCCCCGTTATGAGAAGACAATGCCAGTCAGGACTTGATGTCGCGCAAAAAACAACAGTAGAACTAAGTACTTATTAGATTGAAATCCAATTCAATCAAGACTAAAATCTAAGTATAATAAGTATAAAATGCCAGGTGTTGCATTGAGGCTTTGGCAACCATACGGAGTGGTCAAGCGCAGATTTGCAGAGATTCGATCTGCCATTGGCACGCGGGTGAGAAGCCCGGAGTTCTGCCAACACGGCGGGAAGCGGTCCGAGGCGGGGCGCACAGCTCTGTATCAATCCGCAACCGGGAAAGTCCACCTTATCGCGGGCACAAAAAAGCCGGCCATGGCGGCCGGCTATCGATGCTGAATGGAGTGGCTGTGTTCAGGAAAGTTGGTTGATGGCGTCTTCGGGCTGAAAGGTCATGAATTCCATGGCAATCCCTTCCTGAAAATGGCGGACAACCCGGCCACGCATGTTCCCCAGAACCACCATGGTGCCAAATGCCGGGCGGACGTCGATCTCGACGGCGGCGCCTGAGACCGACAGATCGATGATGCGGCAAGGGTAGCGGCGGCCGTCATCGAGACGGATTTCAGAGACCGGGTTGTTGGGCGAGACGCGCTCGTGACGGCGATCTTCGGGCAGCGCCAGCTCATGCTTGTTGGCGAGCCAGGTCAGCTGTGCCGAAAGCTTGTCGCGTTTCCGGTCGGTCGCGTTGATCGAGATGGTGAAGGACCGGATTCCGACTTCAATCACTTTGCCTTCAATCCGGCCGATATAGTCGATATAGGCGACGATCCTCTCGCCGGTCTCAGGCCGGTTTCCGGTTGAAAGTATCGCGTCGAACGGCGACATTTGATCGACGATACAATCATGTTCGGAATGATCGGCTCGCATGAACCGGCCCTGGACAGAGATCGTGACGCGACTGTACTGCCCCTCTTCGGGGGGCATCACGGTCTTTGGCTGCGCTTCGGTTCTTGCGGTCAACATGATAGGCCTTGTCGAGTCCCGGATTATCAGGATGCCATCCTAGGCCCGGCAATGTTAACATTGAGTAAGCACAGCTTCTGTCATTTTCCCTCAATCGCGCCTGCCACCTTCCAATACAACCAGATGCGCCACTTTTTTCCTGTTCTTGCCAAACGAAGCGGCGAAGCTTTTTGGCGCCGGCAGCCTGATTTCGGGGCGGTTGGCCAGGAAAAGCGGGTCGCGATCGAGATCAAGGAAGCGTATGCCGGTGGTCGAAAAGCCGAGCAAGGGATCGTGGCACAGCCAGTAGGGCGGATCGAAGACTGACAGGAGCCCTATCAGCCTGTCATGGAGCCCGCCTGGACCGGTAATCGGCAACAGCAGCATTTCGGCTTTGACCACTTTTGCACCTTTGCTGAGGCAGTCCAGCGACAGAATGGCGGGCGTGGCGCCGTTGGCTACGGAAACGCCGGTGCGGCCGGCATTGCGAATCCCGTCGGCAAGCCACAAGGAGCCGAACGGCATCCCCTTCAGCTCCCGGCCGTAAAGGGCGCACAATGCGGTCCCGGCGAGCCGGAAGCCGAGGTGGCGGTCCTCGGCGAGATCACAGATGAAGATGTAAGGGAGCAGCCCCCGGATGTCGGCGGGCTCGATGTCAGACCGGCTTGGCGCCGCGCGTTGACCTCGTTTTGCCGTCCAGTATTCAAACAGTTCAATGTTGTTCTTGTGTCTCATGTCAATGCCACCAGGTTCACCGCTACGGTGTCAGGTCCGATTTGTGCCGAATTGATGCAACCGGACTCAACGCACGGGGTTTCTGATGGAAGCGATGCCAGAACCATGCCACGGCGCCGCTGTTAAGGTTAATTTTTTGTTTGGATTGCTTGATTGACGCTGGCGTGCCATTTTCGGACATCAGTTCAGGAAGGGATCGTCCTTCAGCACAAATTTGGACGAGGGGACTCGACCGGCCGTTCGCACATCGCGGACGGCTTTTTTTTATCCTGCTGCTGGTTGTCAGCCTGATGCGCGACATCTACTCATCGGCAGATTGCCGGACAGGGGACCATCTGATGACCAGCCAAGAGCCAGATCAAATGCACCGCGTGCCCGGGCCGCCGAAGAATGAGCCAATCTTCAACCTGCCCAACGCCGTGCTGGCGATGCTGTTGCTCATGCTGGCAATCCAGGTGGCGGTTGACGCGCTGTTGTCTCCGGGAGCGGTGTATCTCTTGTTCACCGAGACTGCCTTTATTCCGCAACGGTATTCGAGCGGCGCGAGCGGGCAGGGTGGCGCCTATTTCTGGTCGCCCGTGACCTACTCGTTGCTGCATGGCGGCTACGCCCATCTGCTGCTGAACTCATTCTGGCTGGCGGCGTTCGGCTCGGTCGTGGCGCGGCGGATCGGCTGGCTCCGGTTTCTCATTTTCTGGGCTCTGAGTGCCGTGGCGTCGGCGGCTTTGTTTCTGATGTTTCATTGGGGCGGTCAAAGCATCATGGTGGGCGCGTCCGGTGTGGTGTCCGCATTGATGGGCGCGGCATCGCGGTTTGCTTTCGGCGACCGCGGGTTCCGGCGCGACCTGGCGCATCTCAATCCTCGTCTGTCGGTCGCACAATCGCTTGGCAACCGCACGGTGTTTGCCTTTCTGGTTGTCTGGTTCGGCATCAACCTGCTCACTGCGGTGGGCTTTTTCTTCGGGGCCGGTGATTCTGCGATTGCTTGGGAGGCGCATGTCGGCGGCTTTCTGTTCGGATTTTTCTGTTTCTCGCTGTTTGATCCGATCGAACAGGCCTGATCGCGGCGATTGTGGCGACTCATCGACAGTCTCACAGACCTCCTGTTGCCGGGATCTCGTGCCATGTTGCTGAAAAAATGGAATTTTTTTAAGTATTCTGCTCGCGCGCCCGAAAGCACTGCGCGGAAGAAAAGGGGGTGTTTGTCCCATTCCAGGACGAGTGTGCTTGCGTGACAATCGCCGTGTCCGCAGACTTGCAAACATTATGCTTCCAGCGCACCATGTCCGGGTAAACAACGGGCAATGTGCTCCGTTTGAGCGTCAATGACGCCTGTTCGGAAGGAGGACTGTATGACTGTTAAGCAGATACTCGACGAGAAGGGGCGCAATGTCGTCACCGTCAATCCTTCAATGGGAACCGGAGAGGCAATACGGTTTCTGGCCGACAACAAGATCGGCGCAGTGATTGTTCTGGGCACCGGCGGCAAGATTGCCGGTATTCTTTCGGAGCGTGATATCGTGCGGGCGCTGGCGGCAAAGGGCGCCGATGCGCTGACAAAGCCGATATCCTCGATCATGACCGCAAAAGTCACGACATGCGGCGAATCCCACAGCGTCAACCAGGTCATGGAACTGATGACCAATGGCCGGTTCCGGCATTTGCCGGTTGAAGAGGGCGGCAAGCTTGTCGGGATTATTTCCATCGGCGACGTCGTGCGCCGGCGCATCGAGGATGTCGAGCGTGAGGCCGAGGAAATCAAGGCCTATATTGCCGGATAAACCGGCGCGCTTTGGCACGGCCGGGCCGGAGTTCTCCCTGACGGGCATTTCCATCCGGCCCCGTGAAGATCGTCCGGGTCAGGCCGGAGACAACACGGCCTGCATGCGGATGATTTCACCCAATTTGGCGGTGGTTTCCTGATAGCCACGGTCAATGGCTTCGCTGGCGCGGTGAAACTCCGACAGGCCGATGTCGGCCAGCCGCGGGTGCAGCGACAGATCCGGCGGATCGCCGGCAAGCCGGGCGCGTGAAATCCGGTCCTGGATGATGTTGAAGGCCTGAACCATGACAGAGGTCATGCCAAGCCGGCTGGTGCGCGGCTTGTCGCGCCGATCCGCCCCGGAATAGTCCGACGCGGGTTCGCTGGCGGTGTGTTTGATCACGGCGGAACGGCCGTAAAGATCGTAATGCAGGTTGACCGCGACCACCAGCTGCTGTTCGTGGGCGCGACAGACGGAGACCGGCACCGGGTTGACCAGCGCGCCATCCAGCAGGGTGCGGTTGTTGCAACGCACCGGCTCGAAGATGCCCGGCAGCGCATAGGACGCGCGAATTCCGGTGATCAGCGATCCGGATGAAATCCAGACTTCGTGGCCGGTGTTGAGTTCTGCAGCCACGGCGACGAAGGTCCGGTCAAGGTCTTCGATGTTGACGCCTATCAGATGCTCCTGCATCCGGTCATTCAAGCGCATGCCGCCGAACAGGCCGCCGCCGCCGATGGCGAAATCCAGCAGGCCGGCGATTCGCCGCATAGTCAGGCTGCGGGCAAATGTTTCCAGCTCGTCGAGCCGGCCGGCCAGATAGCAGCCGCCGACCAGAGCGCCAATCGAGGTGCCGGCAATCATCGAAACTTCAATGCCGGCTTCATCCAATGCGCGCAGCACCCCGATATGGGCCCATCCGCGCGCGGCGCCGCCGCCAAGCGCCAAGGCAATACGAGGTTTTTGTGGCGGCTTCTGTTGCATCTCGCTTGCCGGTGTCATCGCCATGCCGTTGCTTCCATGCACTGCTATGGGTGTTTCCGTGATTCGGTTCATGTTCCAGTTCAGCATCAAAAAATCCTTCCCCGCCGAACACTCCCCCTGCGTTCACGCTGATGACACCAGCTATGGGTTTCGAATTGATGAAGGATGGCACATCAGTGGTTCAAATTGGCGCAGTTTGCCTAACGATCGGTATAGACAACAGCGGGATCGAACAGCGGGCTGGAGACTGTTTCGAGGCTGGTGGTGCCATCGTGGGTCACGATTTTGCGATAGAAGCAGGAGCGGCGGCCGGTATGACAGGTTGCATCGGCGCCGCCGACGCTGACCTTCAGCAGAATCGCGTCCTGATCACAATCGACCCGGATTTCATCGACCTGCTGCAAATTGCCCGACGTCTCGCCCTTTTTCCAAAGCCGGTTGCGCGACCGGCTCCAGTAATGGGCGATGCCGGTCTCAAGGGTCAGCCGCAACGCGTCTTCGTTCATGTGCGCCACCATCAGCACGGCATTGTCACGGCTGTCGGCGACAACGGCCGTGACCAGCCCGTTGACATCAAAGCGGGGGGTCAGGTCGGTGCCCTCCTCAAGGGCTGTCTTGTCGTCGGGAGCAGGTTTGAAGGCAGATGTCATGAGATCCCCTGTGCCGCGGGGTTCGGTCTCAACCCCGGATCAATGTCATGAAGCGGACCTGCTCATGCGGATCCGTTTTGAACTGGCCTGTAAAGGTCGTGGTTATGGTTGTCGAGCCTTGTTTCTTGATGCCGCGCATGGCCATGCACATGTGCTCGGCCTCGATCATCACCGCGACACCGCGCGGATGCAGGGCATCGTCGATGGCGTGGGCAATCTGGGCGGTCATGGTTTCCTGGATCTGCAGCCTGCGACCGAAGATCTCGACGACGCGGGCAATCTTTGACAGGCCCAGAACCTTGCCGTCGGGCAGATAGCCAACATGCGCCTTGCCGATGATCGGAACCATGTGATGTTCGCAATGGGAGAAGAACGGGATGTCCTTGACCAGCACGATGTCGTCATAGCCGGCGACCTCCTCAAAGGTGCGGCCGAGCTCTTCCTCGGCGTCCTGGTCGTAGCCGGAAAACAGCTCCTTGTAGGATTTCACCACGCGCGCGGGAGTGTCACGCAGGCCTTCGCGGGTAATGTCATCGCCGACATAGCGCAACAATGTGCGCACGGCTTCCTCCGCTTCGGCCTCTGTCGGCCGGTCATGCTGGTTCAAGCTTTTGATGATGGCATCCATGTCTGGTCTCCGGCGGGATTTCCCATCCCTTTACGTTGTTCGTACTCAATCGGACCACGCACACAGACACGTTTGCAGAGACTTCTGCTTGGTTGTCCCGCGGGCTCCGGGGCTTTCGGGCATTGCCCTCCGGCACGGTTTCCCTCAGCGCATCGCAAACAGGTTTTGCCGAACGCCTGATAGGTACTATATAATCATCAAAAGGCGGACGTCGAGATGCGATGCCGCCTTGTCATGTCGCAGCTCGGTTGCCGCACAAAGGTTCGAAGTGATGATAGATGACGTCTACAATGCCCGTATTCTGGATTTCGCCGGCAATATTCCCAGAATAGGCACGCTGGAAGATGCCGACGCAGAAGCCTCCGCTCATTCAAAATTGTGCGGCTCCAAGGTCAAGGTCTGGCTGAAGTTGCAAGACGGCAAGGTCAGTGACTTCGCCCATGACGTCAAGGCTTGCGCACTCGGCCAGGCTTCGTCGTCGATCATGGCCCGCAACATCATTGGGGCCAGCGTGGCTGACCTGCGCGCGGTGCGCGAGACCATGCGCAAGATGCTCAAGGAAAACGGGCCTGCGCCGGAAGGCCGGTTTGCCGATCTGAAATTCCTCGAGCCGGTGCGCGATTACCGCGCCCGTCATGCCTCGACGTTGCTGACCTTCGATGCGGTCAATGATTGCCTCGATCAGATCGAGGCCCGGCGCAAGAAGGAAGACGCAGCCTGATGGCACCAATGGCCGGCGGCCGGAACTGGCCCGGTCCCTGGCGCAAGACGCCGGGACGGCTCATGGGCATCGGGCTGGTGCGGCTGTATCAGCTCACGCTGTCGGGCTTTGTCGGCAATTCCTGCCGGCATCTGCCGACCTGTTCCGAATATGCCTATGAGGCGATTGCCCGGCACGGGCTTTGGATGGGCGGCTGGCTGGCGCTGTTCCGGGTCACACGCTGCGGGCCGGGCGGCACCCACGGCATCGACAATGTGCCCGAAACGCTCGAGGCGCGGCTGGTCTGGTGGGCGCCGTGGCGGCTGGTGAGGCTTGGGAAGACAGGGCAGGGGCTGTGACAGTGCCGCAGGAGTACATGCTGGCCCAGCAACGGTTCGACGCCTTGCTTGTCGAGTTGATCGACAAGCTGGGTTTGACCACCAGACATCAGGTTTATGCAGTTCTCTTCGGCTTCCTTCAGGTTTTCCGGAGCAGGCTGGATGCAGACCAGACGCTGGTGTTCGCCGGCGCATTGCCCGCCATTGTTTCTGCGATGTTTGTCGCAGACTGGGAGCCTGGTGAAGCGCCAAGGCCATTTGCCGATCCCGCCGGATATGACGAAGAGGTGCGCAACGTGCGGCGAGATCACAACTTTGCCCCGCCCGGCGCGCGGCGGGTGGTGGCAGCCGCAATCCGGTCGCAGTGCGACTGTGGCGCGTTCAACGCCGCTCTTGCCCAGCTGCCGCGAGAGGCCGCGGCGTTCTGGGAGTGAACGGGCGAAACCCTTGCCCGGACCATTCAAATCGCGTAAACGCCGGCTGCACACATCATAACTCAACCACCCGCGTTCGTTGGCGGGACTGGATCAAGGAGAGACTGCCATGGCATCTGCCGTATCCCTCACATTTCCCGATGGCTCCAAGCGCGAGTACCCGGCCGGCACGACCGGCCGCGAAGTTGCGGAGTCAATTTCCAAATCGCTTGCCAAGAAGGCCGTGGCAATTGCGCTCGACGGTGACCTCGCTGATCTGAACGACCCGGTCCGCGATGGCCGGCTCGAAATCGTGACCCGCACCGATCCGCGCGCGCTGGAACTGATCCGGCATGATGCCGCCCATGTGATGGCCGAAGCGGTGCAGGAACTGTTTCCGGGCACGCAAGTCACCATTGGTCCGGTGATCGAAAACGGCTTCTATTACGATTTTGCCCGCAATGCGCCGTTCACACCGGAAGATTTGCCGGTGATCGAGAAAAAGATGAAAGAGATCATCGCCCGCAACAAGCCCTTCACCAAGGAGATCTGGTCACGCGATGAAGCCAGGAAGGTGTTTGCGGAGAAGGGCGAGGGCTACAAGGTCGAACTGATCGAATCGATCAAGTCGGACGAAGATCTCAAGATCTACCGCCAGGGCGACTGGTTCGACATGTGCCGCGGGCCGCACATGGCCTCGACCGGCCAGATCGGCACCGCCTTCAAGCTGATGAAGGTGGCCGGCGCCTATTGGCGCGGCGATTCAAACAACCCGATGCTGACGCGGATTTACGGCACCGCCTGGGCGGATCAGGCCGAGCTTGATGCCTATCTGCACATGCTTGAGGAAGCCGAAAAGCGCGATCACCGCCGCCTCGGCCGCGAGATGGACCTGTTTCATTTCCAGGACGAGGGACCGGGCGTCGTCTTCTGGCATGCCAAGGGCTGGCGCATGTTCCAGAACCTGGTGGCCTATATGCGGCGGCGGCTGGAGCGTGACTACGAAGAGGTCAATGCACCGCAGATTCTCGACAAGAGCCTGTGGGAAACCTCCGGTCACTGGGGCTGGTATCAGGAAAACATGTTCGCGGTGAAATCCGCCCATGCCTTCACCAATCCCGATGACGAAACTGCCGATAACCGGACTTTCGCGCTCAAGCCGATGAACTGTCCCGGTCATGTGCAGATCTTCAAGCATGGTCTGAAGTCCTACCGTGACCTGCCGGTGCGGCTGGCCGAGTTCGGCAATGTGCATCGGTACGAGCCCTCGGGTGCGCTTCATGGCCTGATGCGGGTTCGCGCCTTCACCCAGGACGATGCCCATGTGTTCTGCACCGAGGAGCAGCTTGAGGCCGAGTGCCTGAAGATCAATGACCTGATGATGTCGGTCTATCGCGACTTCGGCTTTGAGGAAGTGGTGGTCAAGCTTGCCACACGGCCCGAAAAACGGGTCGGCACCGACGAAATGTGGGACCATGCCGAGGATATTCTGAGGAAGGTGCTCGACAAGATGGCAGCCGAATCAGGCGGCCGCATCAAGGTTGGCATCAATGAAGGCGAGGGGACATTCTACGGTCCCAAGTTCGAATACACCCTGCGGGACGCCATCGGCCGGGATTGGCAGTGCGGCACAACCCAGGTCGACTTCAACCTGCCTGAGCGGTTCGGCGCCTTCTATATCGGAGCGGATTCGGAGAAGAAGCAGCCGGTCATGGTGCACCGGGCGATCTGCGGTTCGCTCGAGCGCTTCCTCGGCATCCTGATCGAAAGCCACGCCGGGCATATGCCGCTGTGGTTCGCGCCGCTTCAGGTGGTTGTCGCGACGATCACCTCGGAAGCGGATGACTACGGTGCCATCGTGGCGGAGAAGCTGCGCGACGCCGGGCTTCAGGTCGAAACCGACTTCCGCAACGAGAAGATCAACTACAAGGTCCGCGAGCATTCCGTGGCCAAGGTTCCGGTGATTTTGGTCTGCGGAATGCGCGAAGCCGAGGAGCAGACGGTCAACATCCGCCGCCTTGGCAGCCGCGATCAGGTGCCGATGACGCTTGCGGACGCGATTGCGCATCTTGTGCAGGAGGCGACACCGCCCGATATTGTGCGCAAGGATGCGCAAAAGGCTGCGCGGGCCGGCTGACCTTGCGGCGCGGTGCACTCCGGTGCGCCGCGCTCTTCGTCACGCGAACCGGTGTTGGCCTGACAGGTCTTGCAGGAACAGGGTGTCCGCCTGATCAGTTAAGCAGCACTTCGACGTCGGAATTGCGCCCGGCCACGACGGTGAACTCGCGCTGGTAGACCTTGGTCTTGTTGCGGGCGATGGCGGTGTAATCGCCTTCTGCAAGCACGATTGTCGGGAACGCGCCGACGCTTTCGGAGACGACATCCCCTCCTGACGTGAGGATCGACCAGGCCGTGTCGGCGATCGCCTCGCCGCCGGGCTCGGAAACCAGCTTGAGGGTCAGCTGGGCGGCGCGGTGCTGGATGACGGCTTCGGTCAGCTTGCCTGCTTCGACCCTTATGTCGGACCTGATCACCGCGTTGACGGAGCCGTATTCGGAGACGATGTGATAGGTGCCGGCGTTGAGCCGGACGATGTTGTTCGGCTTGACATCCTCGACAACCAACTGCTGTTCGCCGTCGATGCCTTCGCCGGACTTGTAGATGTCGAAGCGCAGCTTTCCGGCCGGGATGCGCGCATCGATTCCCGACACGGCATTGAGCATCAATCCGCCCGCCTCGAGCACGATGTGCTGTTTTTCGACAGGGCCACCCTTCGGCACTGTCAGTTTCTTGGTAACGCCGGCACGGCCGAACGCGACATGGACGAAATATTCTCCCGGTTCGAATTCAAACTGGGCGGAGCCGCCTTCGGCGGTCGCAAGCAGCGGCAATTTTCCATCGGGACCCAGAACCGGGTGGAATATACGCCAGGTCAATCCGTATCCGAGTGGAGCTCCTGCCTCGGTCAAGGCGGCTTCCATCTGCACTGTCCGCCCATTTGCCGCCGTATCGCCTGGCTTGTCAGCCGGCGCATACTGACTCAATCCGGGAAGATTGATCCTTGGTTCGGCATCGGTCTTGAACGCTTCCTGTGCGCTGGCAAGGGCGGGAAGACCTTGAAAGGCAAGTGCGAGAAGAACAATCGACAGTCTGTTCATAAGGCCCAGTCCGGTTGACTTCCATAAGGCGAAAGGTCACTTGGACCCTAGTGCCATGGCGAATTCATGGCCGATTTCGGTCAAACTGAATGCACGAGGATGACATGCCGGTCAATGCTGCCCTAAAAACCTATCTCCAAACCCGCCGTTCAATTCCGGCGTTGCAGATGAGTGAACCTGGTCCGTCGCGGTCGGAAATCGAGGAAATGCTGGTGCTGGCAAGCCGTGTTCCTGATCATGGCAAACTGGCGCCGTGGCGTTTTATTGTTTATGCGGGCGCCGAGCGGGAGCGGGTTTCATTGGAACTGGCCGGAATCGCGCTCGCCAACAAGCCGGATATGCCCGAGGAGATGGTCGCGATCGAGAAAACACGGCTGACCCGGGCTCCGGTGGTCATCGCGGTGGTGTCGCGCGCTGCACCCCACGTCAAGATCCCCGAATGGGAGCAGCTGATGAGTGCCGGCGCCGTCTGTCTCAACCTTGTGTTTGCTGCCAATGCCATGGGCTTTGCCGCCAATTGGCTCAGCGAATGGTTTGCCTTCGACAAGGCCGCGCATGAGATTCTCGGTATCGAGCCTCACGAGCGGGTGTCTGGCTTCATCCATATCGGCACTTCGACATTTCAGCCCACAGACCGTTCACGGCCGGATCTGGCTGACATTGTCACATTTGCAGGGGAGTAGACGGCATGTTCTACGAGACGAAAGCCAATGCGCACGGGCTGCCGCATGACCCGTTCAAGGCCATTGTCTCGCCACGGCCGATTGGCTGGATTGGCACCAGAGGACGCGACGGTTCGGTCAATCTGGCGCCGTATTCCTACTTCAACGCCATTTCGGACCGCCCGAAACTGGTGATGTTCGCCTCTTCCGGACGCAAGCACTCCCTGCGCAATGTTGAAGAAACCGGCGTCTTTACCACCAGCATGGTTGGCCGCGCGCTGGCGGAGAAAATGAACCTGTCTTCCGCAACCGCTCCCTATGGCGACA
Organism: Hoeflea sp. YIM 152468; assembly: GCF_029210485.1. Classification (GTDB taxonomy): domain Bacteria; phylum Pseudomonadota; class Alphaproteobacteria; order Rhizobiales; family Rhizobiaceae; genus Hoeflea. The sequence goes on along the minus strand of NZ_JARGET010000033.1, from coordinate 27,229 downwards.
GCGAGTTCGACCTCGCCGGCCTGGCAATGGAAGAAGCCAGACTGATTGACGCGCCCTTTGTCAGGGATGCCCATGCAGCGCTCGAATGCAAGGTGACGGATATCTTTGAGGCCAAGAGCCTCGAAGGCAGCCCGAGCGGATCCTTCGTCGTGATTGGCCAGGTTCTGGGCATCCATATCGACGAAGCGGCACTGACGAACGGCCTGCTTGACATGGCGGCGGTCGCGCCGGTGGCGCGTCTGGGCTATATGGACTATTCCGACGCCTCACAGACGTTTCAGATGAATCGTCCGCTCTGGAACAAGGACCAGGCTTCCTGATCAGCCGAGATCGGGCAGGCTGCCCGGCTCCAGACCGGCGCGCCGGGCCACCCGTTCGGCCTGACGCAAATGCGGCTTGTCGATCATCTTGCCATCAAGCGAAAGAACACCCGCACCCGGCCCGGCTGCAGCAAACAGCGCCAGAATCCGAACCGCACGCTCGACATCCTCGGGCGCAGGGGTAAAGGCCGTGTTGATGACGGCAACCTGGTCCGGATGGATCGCCATCTTGCCCGAAAATCCGTCGCGCACGGCGGCGTGGCACTCGCGCTCCAGCCCCTCTGAGTCGCGAAAATCAGTGAAAACCGTATCGATTGCCTCGACAGCGCAATGGGCGGCGGCGAGGATCGTCAGACTGCGGGCCAGACGAAACACGTCGGTGTAGCGCCCGGTCTCGTCCCGGTTGGAGGCTGCGCCGATATCAGCGGCCAGATCCTCGGCGCCCCAGGCCACCGCTTCAAGTCTGGCCGATTTGGAGGCAAACGATGCCGCCGCAAGCATGCCGGCAGCAGTTTCCGTCATCAGCGCATGGATCGCGATCTGTCCCTCCGGCAAGCCTGCATCCGCCTCGTGGACAGAGAGCCGGGCGCTCAGATCCTGAATGTCAGCGCCGCAACTGGCTTTGGGCAAGAGGATCGCAGCCGGCGCACCGCGTACAATGGCACCCAGATCGTCATCGGTCAGACCGGTGTCGAGCGCGTTGATCCGCACGACCAGACGCGGGGTCTTGGACTGACCCTTGGCACTGTCGAGATACCCGGCCACGGTCTGTCTGGCGTCGGCCTTTCGCGATTGCGCAACCGAATCCTCAAGATCCAGAATCAGTGCATCGGCCCCGGAGCTGCCGGCCTTGAGCAGCTTGCGCTCGGAATCGCCCGGCACGAACAACAAGGAGCGCATCATGACTGTGACCCCTTGCGCATCATCGCCTGGCGGATGCAACGCGCCACCAGCTTGTTGTGCTGATTGAACGCCTGATGCTCCAGTTCGACAATGCCGCGGTCCGGTTTGGATTTGGACTCGCGGACTGACAGCACCCTGGTTTCCACCCGGACCGTGTCGCCGTGGAACAGCGGATGGGGAAACGTCACCTCGGTCATACCGAGATTGGCGATAGTGGTGCCCATGGTCGTGTCGTTGACCGAAATTCCGATCATCAGCCCGAGCGTGAACAGAGAATTGACCAGCGGCTGGCCGAATTCGGTGGTCTTGCAGAATTCGTGATCGATATGCAGCGGCTGCGGGTTGAGGGTCATGTTGGAAAACAACATGTTGTCCATCTCGGTGACCGTGCGGCGCAACCTGTGGGAAATCACTGCGCCGGGTTCGAATTCCTCTAAATACATGCCGCGCATGCGTTCCCCCTTAAAATGATCAAAACATATAGATGCCGTTTTAGAAACCTTTGCGCAAGTTGGAGTCAACAATGGCGATGGCGCAATTGGATGTGCGCCATCGCCGCTGCATCGGTCACAGGTCTTAAGAATTATGGTGAACCGATCGTCTTCCCGTGCCCGATTGCTAAACGGGTGCTTCAACCATGCGTAGAAGCCGCTAGGTTGGATGCGAAGGGAACGGCACATCGCTCGCACCGAAAACAGCGGACGAAGCTCTGCTATAAACGCGTACTTCACTTTGCATCTCGCGCGAAGTACGCCGTTGCCTTTTTTAAGATGTCGCGCTCCTCCGTAACACGCGCCAGTTCAAGCTTCAGTCGTCGAACTTCAGCAGCCTGTTCGTCGAAAGACCTATCGCAGGAGCCTGACTTCGCGAACCGCTTCTTCCACGCATAAAGCGAGTGGGAACTGACACCCAAGCGCTTCGAAACCTCCGCAACCGGATAACCGCGCTCAACGATCTGATGAACAGCATCGCGTTTGAAATCGTCACTGTATTTGGCTGTGCTCATGATGGCCTCCTTGCCTCAAAATTAGGGAAGAAGGCGTCTACAAATCTAGGGGCTATTCACACCATGTCAAAACACCTATGCATATTTGGCATGTGCAAAAAGTACGGTGATAACGTATGATGACAATCGATACCCTCGCATTAGTTCTCTGTTTGATCGTCGTGATGAGGATCATTCCGAGCATCCACCGAAATGAATTAGGAGTACTCAATGGCAGGTAACAGTGGACGCATCAAAGCTACCGAAGCAAAGCGGCTTCGAAAGGAAGCGGGCAAGTATATTCGACGGCGGCGTGTCGAGCTTGACATGACGCAGAAGAACCTTGCTGACACACTGGGGCTTGAATTCTACACCTTCATCTCGTCAGTCGAGACCGGCGCTAATCAGGTCCCACCGGAGTCTGTTGACGATTGGGCTGATGCTTTGAAGATGGACAGAAGGGAGTTCGCTACTCACCTGCTCTCTTATTATTCCCCCGGCTACTATCGTGCCATCTTTGGTGGCGGTACCGGTACAACCAAAAAGGATCCTGAACCTGTGAAGCACTAGCGAAAGGAGCTGCCATGTTTTCTCCAGATGAGTCCGTATATCTGGCGGGGATTGATGTAGGATTGGAAGTTTTCCCTACTGACGAGGGAGAAAGCGTTGCGGCTCTGATCGCACCCGATGGTGAAGCTTTCCTTCTGATCCATAAAACTCGTGACAAGAGGTTTGTGTTCACAGATCGACAGGCCAAGGTGGTCGGTCGGTACGCGGACCTCCGTCACCATTTCGAACAACCGACCAGAGAAAGGGCACAGCTATGACTTTGTTCAAGGTCGAGGGGTCACCCTACTGGTACTACAAATTCATGATCGACGGCGAAACCTACAAGGCGAGTACCCGTCGACGGCGCAAGAGCGAGGCGGCTGAGGTTGAAGCCGCCAAACGCCAGGACGTGCTGAACAGGAAGCAGCTCGGTCACCTGCCACCCATCAAGCTCCGGGACGCGGTGACCTACTGGATCGACCACTATGGCAAGGAGACACGGTCGGCCAAGGCAGAGCGGAACCTGATCAGAGTTATGTTTGAAGGGTCCAGTGCAAAAAAGACACAGCGTCAATGGACATGGTGCCCGAACATGCCTTTCCATGAGATGACCGAGGCTGACGTCAAGCGGATGATTGATCACCGCGTCAACGAGGGACTTGGTCCATCATCGATCCGCATGGAGTTGTCGATCCTCAGCCGGACAAGGAGCCGCCTCAAGGGTCTCTTTCTGGTGCCCACTTTCGAGTTCCCTACGGCGAAGGAAGACAAGCGCATCAAGCCTGTCCTCAAGCACAGGTTCCTTGATCAGGACGAGGTGAGCAAGCTGCTCAAGATCCTCGATCCAAGGGATCTGCCAGACACGCCACGCAACAGGCGCTGGTATGCTGACCGGATGGATGCGTTCGATCTGGCCACGCTACTGCTCGACACTGGGGTGCGTCCGATGGAAGCCATGTCTCTGACGTGGCAGGACGTCCACCTGAATGAGCGGCGCATCCATACCCATCGCATGAAGGTAGGGAAGTGGTCGCGGCTGCTGATGTCTGACCGTGTCCTGGCCATGCTGACACGCCGGTACCGGGAAGCCGAGGGCACCCCCTATGTGTTCCCGAACAGGCGCATGAAGTCGTCCCGGTCGGAGCCACACATGACACAGTGCAAGGTTCTCCAGAACGGGATCGAGCGGTGTGGTGCGAACACACCGGACAAGGTGAAGCGGTATGGATGCCGTGCCACAATCTACACACTGCGGGACACGTTCGCTTCGCGTCTGTTGCAGACCGGCAAGGTCCCGCTCAAGGACGTGAGCCAGCTCCTTGGTCACAGCAACGTGACGATGACCGAGAAGTACGCCTCACTGGTACCCGAACAGGTGACCGAGAACGCGGTCGCTGTTCTCAACGGACTCAACACCCACTGAAAGGAGGCATGAATGAAAGAGAAACTGAATAGCGTAGGTGGTGCGGCTGCAATGGTGGGGCTGGTCGCTCCGTGGCTCTACAGTCTGTACCTGGATATCGTGGAGGGGACCGTGATCTGGTTCCTGATCCACTTCTTTGTCCCGCCTATCGGCTGGATCTTTGGTGCGTTCCGCATCGTTCAGGGACTGTTCTTATAGGGCGTCACTAAAAATGGGCCTATTGAATTGACCTACCCGGTACGTGGTTTACCCGCCACCTCATGGGGACAAGGACAGGGCGTGACTGAGGGTAATCAGTCGTTAGGATCTCGGCCTCATAATCCGAAGATGTGGATTCGCCCGACCACCTTGCCGTGCGGCATGTCGTTTAAGGTCCGGTCAATTTTTGGTTCAAGACCGTCCCACTATTGTCCAAGTATCACATTCACTGGACTTTAAATCACCTCAACCCATTGTAATCATTAGAGTTATCAGAACCGCGGCGATATGGTTTACAGATCGTAAACCATTTGGCTTTAGTGTTTTGCCCAGTGGTGTTGAGTGGAGTGGTGGTTTCATGGTGGTGCAGTCATTTTTGAAGTGGTCGGAAACCGCCGGGGTCAGTGACCGCTGCCGCGCCACGCTGGCACTGACCCGGATCTACGCGCAAGAACATATGGATGGTAAAGACCGACAGGACGCCGAAGCGGCGTTGTCGCTGCTGCTTGAGGATCCATCTCCCAAGGTCCGTCTTGCCTTGGCCGAAGGGCTTGCAGAGATTGATCACGCGCCACGCAACATTGTGCTGGCGCTGGCGGCCGACCAACTCGAGGTGGCGGCGCGGGTCATCGCCCTTTCGCGGGTTCTGTCTGACAACGACCTGATCGAAATCATCGCCAGCGGTCGCTCCTCGCTGCAACAACTGGTCGCATTCAGACGCCCGCTTTCGGTGAGTGTCGCCGCCGCGCTGGCGGAAATCGCGGACGCCGATGCGATTGCCGGTATGCTCGACAATCCGGAGGTGTCGATTGCGCGCATTTCGCTGCGCCGGATTGCCGAGCGATTCGGCGACAATGCCGAATTGCGGGCGCGGCTGTTTGATCGCGCCGATCTGCCCAGCGATGTCCGTCAGGGGTTGATGGAGCAGCTAGGCGCTGCACTGGCGGGGTCGATGTTCGTCCGCTCGGCCATAGGCGGCACCCGTGGCCGCAAGGTTGCCGAAGACGCTTGCACCACGGCGACACTGCGGCTGGCCGAAACCGTGGTCCAGGATGAAATTCCGGCACTGGTCGAGCATTTGCGTCTGTCGGGCAAGCTGACACCGGCCTTTCTGATGCACGCCCTGTGTGCGGGCAATGTCGATTTCTTTGCCGGCGCCGTGGTGTCCCTGTCTGGCCTGAGCGACGGACGTGTGCGTGGCATTCTGGTTGACGGCCGCGAAACCGCGATGCGGGCGCTGTACCGGTCGATCGGCCTGGGCCGTGACCTGGCTCCGGTGTTTGTCACGGCGACGCAGATGTGGCGCGCGGCGTCGCGCACGCATTCATCGCTGGATACAGACCTGGTCGCCACCCAACTGATGGCGCGTCACGCCGGTGACGCAGATCGCCAGCCAGCGGTTGCAGAGCTGCTGAGGCTGGTTGAGACCATGCAATTCAGCTGGCGCCGCCATGTCTCGCGCGACTACGCCCAGGCCCTGGCGGCGCAGGCTGCCTGAGCTGCGCCGCTTGTCATCGGGACGTGAGGATCCAGACAACAACCCGGTTCAGATATCGAGATTGTCGGCAAAGGCAGCGTGTTCCTGAATGAACCGGAAGCGGGCTTCCGCCTTGGTGCCCATCAAATTGTCGACCGTGTCCTGGGTGGATTGCGGATCGGTTGTATCAACGGACACTTTCAGCAGAGTCCGCTTGGACGGGTCCATGGTGGTTTCCTTGAGTTGCGAGGCCATCATTTCACCCAGTCCCTTGAACCGGTTGATCTCGACCTTGCCGCGGCCGCTGAATTCGGTTTCGAGCAACTCCACCCGGTGGGCGTCGTCACGCGCATAGAGCGACTTTGCGCCCTGGGTGAGCTTGTAAAGCGGCGGAACCGCCAGATAGAGATGGCCCTGACGGATCAGTTCCGGCATCTCCTGATAGAAGAAGGTGATCAGCAACGAAGCGATATGGGCGCCATCGACATCGGCATCGGTCATGATGATGATGCGCTCGTAGCGCAGATCTTCTTCGCGGTATTTCGACCTTGTGCCGCAGCCCAGCGCCTGAACCAGATCGGCGATCTGCTGGTTGGCGCCCAGTTTCTCGCGTCCGGCGCTGGCGACATTGAGGATCTTGCCGCGCAACGGCAAAATCGCCTGATTGGAGCGGTTGCGCGCCTGTTTGGCCGAGCCGCCAGCCGAATCCCCCTCGACGATGAACAGTTCAGCGCCGGCAGCGGTGGTCTGGCTGCAATCGGACAATTTGCCGGGAAGCCGCAGCTTGCGCACCGCAGACTTGCGGTTGACTTCCTTTTCCTTGCGCCGCCTGACCCGCTCGTCGGCCCGGTCGATGACCCATTCGAGCAACTTGTCGGCTTCGGCAGGCGAATCGGCAAGGAAATGATCGAACGGATCGCGCAGCGCGTTCTCGACAATGCGCTGGGCTTCGACAGTGGCGAGCTTGTCCTTGGTCTGGCCGACGAATTCCGGCTCGCGGATGAAGACCGAGAGCATGCCGATCGACGAGATCATCACGTCGTCGGTGGTGATCGCGGCGGCGCGCTTGTTGCCGGTCAGTTCGGCATAGGCCTTGAGCCCCTTGGTCAGGGCAATCCGCAAGCCGGCCTCGTGGGTGCCGCCATCGGGCGTGGGAATGGTGTTGCAATAGGAGCTGATCGAGGAATCGCCGCCATACCAGGTGACCGCCCATTCCATCGAGCCATGGCCGCCGGAGCGTTCGGTCTTGCCGGCGAAGATGTCGCGGTTGACCCGGTGCTCCTTGCCGAGCGAGGCCTCGAGATAGTCCTTGAGGCCGCCGGGGAAATGCAGCACTGCCTTTTCCGGTATGTCGGTGCCCTCGACAAGCGCAGGCGCACAGACCCAGCGGATCTCGACGCCGCCGAACAGATAGGCCTTGGACCGCGCCATGCGGTAGAGCCGGCCGGCATCAAAGCGGGCGGCGGCGCCGAAAATTTCGGGATCGGGGTGAAAGCGCACCTTGGTTCCACGGCGGTTATGGACATCGCCAAGGTCTTCGAGACCGCCCTGGGGCAGGCCGCGGGAAAAGGTCTGCCGGTAGAGTTTCTTGTTGCGGGCGATTTCAACGATCAGTTCATCGGACAAGGCATTGACCACGGACACGCCCACGCCATGCAGTCCGCCCGAGGTCTCGTAGACCTTGCTGTCGAACTTGCCGCCCGCATGCAGCACCGTCATGATCACTTCGAGCGTGGATTTTCCGGGGAACTTGGGATGGTTTTCAACCGGGATGCCGCGGCCATTGTCGGTAACGGAGAGATAGCCATCGGCCCCGAGTTCGACCTCGATGAAATTGGCATGACCGGCCACGGCTTCGTCCATCGAGTTGTCGATGACTTCGGCAAACAGGTGATGCAGCGCGCGCTCGTCGGTGCCGCCGATATACATGCCCGGTCTGCGCCGCACCGGCTCGAGACCCTCGAGCACCTCGATGGTGGAGGCGTCATACTCATCGCCGCTGGCGGGGGCGCCTGACTTTTGCGCCGCAGAGCGCGCCGGTCTGGCGGCCGCAGAGCCCGGTTGCTTGTGTGAAATGCTTTCCACTTTTGGCTCCGGCCGCTCGACCGGTGTGCCTGGTGTGGAAAAAAGATCGTTGGAATCGTCCATATTGCCGTGATGCCTGATGTAGATTGGGAATTCGAATCACCCGGAGTGTGCCAGAATCCGTTCTTTCAATCGACTGTGTAGCATTTGGTTTCAGGCTTTGCGCAGCGTTCTTGCCGGGCAGGGTGCGATATTTCTTGCTTTGATGATCTCGCTTTGTTCGGCCTCCGCCGTCCATTCCCTCGAACTCAAGGGTCACAAGGACCGTTTGTTCGCCTATCCTGGCATCCTGTCGATGGCCAAGGACGGCTCCTTCATGACGGTTCAGTACGACAAGATGCGCGACATTCACAAACGTGATGTCGAGCCCGAACGGCGCGTGCGATCGAACTATGTTTCGCTTGCCGTGAAGAAGCAGAGCCGCCTTGCCGTGCATGAGGCCAATGGCCGGACGATCAAGACCGGGGTCACCGGCGATTATGCCCACGCGCGCTTTGCGGTCATTTTCGTCCATGGCCGGGGCGGGGACCAGCGGCTCGGCATGAATGATTATACCTTCGGCGGCAATTTCAACCGGCTCAAGAACCTGGTGGTGCTCAATGGCGCTGCCTATCTGGCGCCGACGGTTGCCAGTTTCGATGACAAGGGCGCCAGCGACGTCAAGGCATTGATCCTGGCCGGTCAGGCGCCGGTGGTGCTGGCCTGTGCCTCGATGGGCGCGATCATCTGCTCGAAACTCGCCCATGATCGGGAGGTTGTGCCGCGGCTGGCGGGCATGGTGTTGCTTGGCGGTGTGCCGGATAGGGGGCTTGCAAAGAGTGCCGCCGTCATGTCCGGAGTGCCGATGTCGTTTACCCACGGCAGTCTGGACACAGTCTATCCCTGGCAGGATCAGAAGGCGGTGTTTGATGCGGTTCGCGGTACGGCTGAAGCCTATCCGGCACGGTTTGTGCTGTTTGACACCGGCTCTCACGGCACGCCGATGCGGATGACGGACTGGAAGCAGACGCTCGAGTTTCTGCTCAGCCGCTGACCCTGTCCGGCGGCGGTCAATTCATCCTGGTTCATTTCGAGACCCGATTCAACTTAAGGAAAAATTGACTGCACTCGTGAACCTGATGTTTGGGAAATAAGACTAGAACTGCTCCCATCCTCATTGGAGCGGATCATGAAGTACATTGTTTTTATTCTTTTCACGGTACTGACCAATGCTGCGGCGCAATTGATGCTCAAGCAAGGCATGCTGTCACTGGGGCCGGTCTCATTCACCGCCGACACCATGGTTGCACGGGTCTTCCAGATCCTGTTCAATCCCTGGGTCTTTGCCGGATTGACGACGTTTGCCATCTCCATGGCGTCGCACCTTTATGTGCTGTCGAAAGTTGAGCTGTCTTTCGCCTATCCCTTCCTCAGCCTTGCCTATGTGGCGGTGGCGATATTTGCCTACATCCTGTTCCGGGAAGACCTCAACAGCTGGCGGATCGCAGGCATTGCCTTCATTTGCGTGGGCACCGTTCTCATTGCCCAGTCGGGCCGCGGCGGTCACGCCGGTGAGGGGCAGGAAACCGCCCACCTTTCCAAAATCAAACTAGCAGCAAGTGAGACTTCGCAATGAAACACATTCTTTTCGGAGGCGATGGATTCGTCGGCCGTCATCTTGCCCAGAAACTGCTTGCCGACGGCGAGGAAGTTGTGGTTGCCGACATTGCCAACGACAACCGCGCCTTCTACCGCGATGCGACGCTTCTCGCCTGCGACGTGACCAAGCCCGAGATGGTGGCCAGGGTTCCGCTCGCAGCCGGTGACATGGTCTACAATCTGTCGGCCAAGATGCTGTCGCCGCTGCAGGTGCGCGCCAAGCGGCATGATTTCTTCTATCCGGTCAATTATGACGGCACGAAGCACATCATCGAGGCCATGGACAAGGCCGGCGCGCGCAAGCTGGTGCATTTCACCACCGACATGATCTACGGCCACACGGTGACCTTCCCGATGACGGAAGAGCATCCGGTCTCGCCGCTGGGCGAATACGGCCAGTCCAAGCTCGACACCGAGGTGCTGGCAGCGGACTGGCGCAAGCGCGGCATGTCGATTTCGCTGTTTCGTCCGCGGCTGATCATCGGCCCGGGCCGGCTCGGGATTTTGGAAAAACTGTTCAAGCTGATTGATGCCAACCTGCCAGTCCCGATGATCGGTTCGGGCAAGAATCCCTACCAGTTCATCTCGGTGTTCGACTGTGCCGAAGCTGCGCGGCTGGCCTGGAAAGCCGGGGTTCCGAACGAGGCCTATAATCTTGGTTCGATCCAGCCGCCGCCGGTCCGAAAGCTGCTTGGTGACCTGATCAAACATGCGGGCTCAAGATCGCTGCTGATCCCGACGCCAGGCTGGGCGGTCAAACGCACGCTGGATCTGTTCGACCTGATCAACAAGCCGATCATGGATCCCGAACAGTATCTGATTGCCGACGAGAATTGCGTTCTCGATGTCTCCAAGGGCGAGCGCCAGCTTGGCTGGGTGCCGCAATACCGCGACGAAGACATGCTGATCGCCGCCTATGACGAATATCGTGCTGGCAAGGCGCGTGGCAGATCATCTGCTGCAGCCCAGGTCGCACCGGCTGAATGAAAATGCTTCGAGGGAGCCCCATCAATGCTTGACACACCCAACCGCGTTGCCGTCGATGCACCGTCCTTGTCGGATGCCGGAGCCAACATGACCCCAACACACCGCCCTGATCTGCTGACAGTTGCCGATGCCAAGGCAATGTCGCTTGGCCAGATGACAGATCTGTTCAAGGACCATATCAACCCCGGCCAGTTGCATTTCATGAAGCTTCTCGGCTTTCACAAGGTCAAGATCGAGACAGCTTCGGGGATGTATTACACCGATCAGAACGGCCGCAAGATCCTGGATTTCTTCGGCGGCTTCGGCTCGCTGGCGCTGGGGCACAACCATCCGCGCATCATCAAGGCGCGCAAGGATTTTCAGGACGAAGACCGTCATGAGATCGCCATCGCCTTCATGAGCCAGTATGCCTCGGCGCTGGCCAAGAACCTCGCTGCGATCGCGCCGGGTGATCTTGATATGGTGTTCCTCGGCTCATCCGGATCGGAAGCCATGGAAGCGGCGATCAAGGTGGCCGAGCGCGCCGCCGGACCAAAGCGGCCCAAAATCGTCTATGCTGCCAATTCGTTCCATGGCAAGACCAAGGGCGTGCTGTCGCTCACCGATTCCGAACTCTACCGCGGCGAGTTCCAGTTGACCGGCAATACGGTCAAGGTGCCGTTCGGCGATATCGATGCCATCCGGGCGGCTTTCGAGACTGATCCCAAGATCGGCGTCATCGTGCTCGAAACCATCCAGGGCGGCGGCGGCATTGTCGAAGCGCCGGTGGCGTTCTGGCAGCAATTGCGCGGCCTGTGCGACAAGCATGATGTGCTGTGGATTGCCGATGAGGTCCAGTGCGGCATGGGCCGGTCCGGCCACTTCTTCGCTTTCGAGAAGGCCGGTGTGGTGCCTGACGTGACAGCCCTTGCCAAATCGCTGGGCGCGGGCAAATGCGCCATGGCGGCGATGATCGCATCGCGCAAGGTCTACATGAAGGCCTATGGCACACCGAAGACGGCAATGATCCACGCCCAGGCCACCTTTGGCGGCATCGGCGAGGCCTGCGTCACCGCCATTGAAGGCCTCAACGTCATCTATGACGAGGATCTGATCGGCAATGCCGCTCAGGTCGGATCGTATCTGATCGAGCGTCTCAACGAGCTCAAGGACAAATATCCGCAGATCATCAAGGATGTGCGCGGCAGCGGCTTCATGGTTGGCCTGGAATTCCAGGATTTCAGCCAGACCCTGCCCGCCCTGCTGCGGCCGATGGTGGCGTTGCTCGATGACAAGCTCAAGGGGTCGCTGTCGGGCTTTGTCGGCGCCGAACTGCTGCGTGATCACGATGTGCTGGTGGCGTTCACCGAGTACAACCGCAACGTCATCCGGCTGGAGCCGCCATTGATCTGCGGACGGGAACATGTCGATGCGTTCATCACCGCGCTGGACGCCGTGCTCGGGCGTGGCATCGTCCGCATTGTCCGCGATTTCATCGGCAGCCAGGCCAAGAAATAGGCTTTGGCCGCAGCGGAATGGTCAGGTGAGGGACCGGCGGTCAGGTCCGGGACTCCGGGATCAGACGCCTGACGGCCGCAGCCGATCCGATGGTCTCAGGTTCTTGAACCAATGTCTGAAGACCTGCCTGCATAGATCAGAAATTGCTAATAAAAGACCGGCGAAACCTGTTGGGTTCCGCCGGCTTTTTGTGCCGGCTGCGTGACCAGCGCGGCGCGTGTCAATCAGACCGAGTAGTACATGTCGAACTCGACCGGATGCGGGGTCATTTCATAGCGCATGACCTCGATCATTTTCAGCTCGATGAAGGCGTCGATCTGGTCGTCGTCGAACACACCGCCGGCGGTGAGGAACTTACGGTCCTTGTCGAGGCTTTCGAGCGCTTCACGCAGCGAACCGGCAACGGTCGGGATCTTCTTGAGTTCCTTGGCAGGCAGATCGTAAAGGTCCTTGTCCATGGCCTTGCCCGGATGGATCTTGTTCTTGATACCGTCGAGACCGGCCATCAGCATGGCTGCGAAACACAGATACGGGTTTGCCGTCGGATCGCCGAAGCGGACTTCGACGCGCTTGGACTTGGGCGACGAGCCGAACGGAATGCGGCAGGACGCCGACCGGTTGCGCGCCGAGTAAGCCAGCAGCACCGGGGCTTCGTAGCCCGGAACCAGGCGCTTGTAGGAGTTGGTCGACGGGTTGGAGAAGGCGTTGATGGCCTTGGCGTGCTTGATGATGCCGCCGATGTAGAACAGGCAGTTTTCCGAAAGGCCTGCATATTCATCGCCTGCGAATGTCGGCTTGCCGCCCTTCCAGATCGACTGGTGCACATGCATGCCCGAACCGTTGTCGCCGAACACCGGCTTGGGCATGAAGGTTGCGGTCTTGCCGTAGGCATGGGCAACCTGGTGGACGCCGTATTTGTAGATCTGGGTCTTGTCGGCGGTGCGGGTCAGGGTGTCGAACACCATGCACAGCTCGTGCTGGGCCGCAGCCACCTCGTGATGGTGCTTTTCGACGGTCAGGCCCATTTCGGCGAGAACCGTGAGCATTTCGGAGCGCATGTCCTGGCAGCTGTCGACCGGGGGGACTGGGAAGTAACCGCCCTTGACGCGCGGACGATGGCCCATGTTGCCGGTCTCGTAATCGGTGTCGTCATTGGACGGCAGTTCGGAGGAATCGAGCTTGAAACCGGTGTTGTACGGATCAGCCTTGTACTTGACGTCGTCGAAAATGAAGAATTCGGGCTCAGGTCCGATATAGACGGTGTCGCCGATGCCGGAGGCCTGCAGATAGGCCTCGGCCTTCTTGGCGGTTGTGCGCGGATCGCGGCTGTAGGCTTCGCCGGTGATCGGATCGAGAATGTCGCAGAAAACCGCCATGGTTGACTGCGCGAAGAACGGATCCATGTGCGCCGTCGCTGTATCGGGCATCAGAACCATGTCGGATTCGTTGATGGCCTTCCAGCCACCGATCGAGGAGCCGTCGAACATCACGCCGTCAGCGAACATGTCTTCGTCGACGCAAGAGGCGTCCATGGTCACATGGTGCATCTTGCCCCTCGGGTCGGTGAAGCGCAAATCGACGAACTTGACGTCGTTTTCTTTGATTTGCTTGAGGATTTCAGTGGCAGTCGTCATGTTCGATATTCCCTGTAAGTAATGATGACGGGTGCGCGGCTGTCCGCCGTACACAATTGGTCAGATGGCGTCGTTGCCGGTTTCACCGGTGCGGATACGGATGACTTCCTCGATGTTGGAGACGAAGATCTTGCCATCGCCGATGCGGCCGGTCTGGGCGGCATTGCGAATGGCATCGATCGCGGCCTCCGCGGTCTCGTCAGCCAGGACGATCTCGACTTTCACCTTGGGCAGAAAATCCACGACATACTCCGCGCCGCGATAGAGCTCTGTATGGCCCTTCTGGCGGCCGAAACCCTTGGCCTCCATGACAGTGATGCCCTGAAGGCCGACTTCCTGAAGAGCTTCCTTCACCTCATCAAGTTTGAAGGGCTTGATGATCGCTTCGATCTTTTTCATGAGAACCAATTCTCCGCTCTGTCCTGTGAAAGCGGGTGTTTGAGCTGATGCCAAAAACCCGCTTGCGGACATCAAAGCACACGCCGTGCCAATTTGTGAAAAAAATGCCTCTACGGATCAAATTGAACCATTTCTTCGCCGGTTCCGGCCCAAAACCGGCGCTGACGCGAGCCCCTGGTGCGCCCCGAGCTGTGTTCGGCCTGAAAAGCCATCGCTTCGCCTGAGCCGGTTGAGGCAACAGGTGGTGGTTTGTGCGCCACCGGCTGCCCAAAATACAGGCAACCGCCCAAGGATGATGCAGCTGCGATTGCGCCTTCCTCGGTGTGTGCAGGCCGCGGCCACAATCTTGACCGGCGGGGGCGGTCATGCCACGAACGCTGATGGCCACCAATGACACAGTGTTGCTAACCCCCGCCGCCATGGGCCTTGTCGACAAGGCGGCGATCGACAGCGGGCTTGACGGTTACGCGCTGATGCAGGCTGCTGGCGCGCATGTGGCGGCGGTTTTCCTGGCCAACTATCCTTCAGCCCTGCGTGCGGTGGTTCTGTGCGGACCCGGCAACAATGGCGGCGACGGGCATGTGGCCGCGCGCCTGCTGCTTGGCAGCGGTGTCGAGGTCATCCGCTACGGCACGGCACCGAGACCGGGCGGTGATGCGGCTGTGGCCTTTGCTGCCTGTCCGGGACCGTTGCATCGCCTGGAAGACTGTCACTTCCGGCCCGGTGACGTGATCATCGATGCGCTGTTTGGCGCCGGGCTGGACCGGCCGGTCAGTGCCGGGGTGGCGGCGCTGATCGCGCGCGCCACCAGCACCCGCATCCCGGTGATTGCCGTTGATCTGCCTTCGGGTTTGTCGGGTCGAACCGGCGTTCCCACCGGCCCGTGTTTTTCCGCCGCCCACACGGTCACTTTCGCGGCGCTCAAGCCGGGGCACCTGTTGATGCCGGGCAAGTCACTGTGCGGGGAAACGCATCTGTGCGATATCGGCATTCCGGCGCGGCTGATCTGCAGTGCCGATCCTGTCTGGCGCAATCATCGCGGGATCTATCAGACGCACCTGCCGGCGACAGATGCGGCCCAGCACAAATACAGCCGAGGACATCTGGTGGTGTTTTCCGGGCCGCTGATTTCGACCGGCGCCGGCCGGATGGCGGCGGAAGCCGGTTTGCGCTCCGGGGCGGGGCTGGTGAGCATGGCCACGCCGCCCGGAGCCGTCATGGTTCAGGCCACCCATCTGACCGCGATCATGCAAAGGTCGATCAAGGACGAGGCTGACCTTGACGCCTGGCTCACCGACAAGCGGCTGTCGGCCTTTGTCATCGGCCCGGGATTTGGCGACCTGGCCAAAGCGCGGGCTTACACCGGCACTCTTGCGGCGACCGGGCGACCAGTGCTGCTCGACGCCGACGCGCTGACGGCGTTTGGAGATGATGCCACTGTGCTGGCAAATCTGTTCGTCGGTGAAACCCGGCTGCTGATCACGCCGCATGAAGGCGAATTCCGGCGGCTGTTTGCCGATCTGGCCGACGATGACAACCTGTCCAAGATTGACCGGGCCCGGGCGGCGGCGCAGCGTCTTAATGCCGTGGTCATCTACAAGGGCGCAGATACGGTGATTGCCGCGCCGGACGGGCGATGCGCGCTCAATGCGGATGCGCCGCGGTGGCTGGCCACTGCCGGGTCCGGCGATGTGCTCTCCGGCATTGTCGGCGGGATGCTGGCGCAGGCCATGCCGCCCTTCGAGGCGGGATGCGCAGGCGTTGCCCTTCACAGCCAGGCCGGGTGGCGTGCGGGCGAGGCGATGACGGCCGAGGATCTGCCGGGACAGCTAGGGCGGCTATAGAAGGCGGCTCTTGCGCAGCATGCCGGCGCCGGCCAGCACCGGATAGGCAATCGAGGCGAACAGCGAATTGATCTCCTTGAGGTCGCGCATCGTGTCGATGTGGATGGAGCTCGAATCGTAGCTGTCGTCATTGCCGTCGCGCAGCCGCTGCATGTGCTGTTGCTCGCTGTTGCGGACCATGGTGCGGACCAGCTCCTTCTGCGCAACCAGTTGCCGGGCGTGATCAACATCGGGATTGACGAAAAGGTTGAACGCCAGGCGCGCGTTCTTCATCACCTCCTGGTGCAGTTCCTTGATTTCATGCCAGCCTTCACGGGAAAAGGCGATCTTGCGCTCGTGCTTTTTGCGCACTCGGGTCACCATGTTCTGCGAAATGATATCGGCAGCCTGCTCCAGCTTGATCGTCGCGCCGAGCAGATCCTGGCACAACGCCGCGGATTTTTCATCAAGGGCGCTTTGGGAGATTTTCGCCAGGTAGAATTTGATGTCGCGATGGGTCTGGTCAACTTCGTCATCAAGCGATTCTATGTGCTTGATCTTCTGCTTGTCGGATTCCTCGTAGACATCGAAAATCCAGGTCAGCATCAATTCGATCCGGTCGCAGACCGTCAGCAGTTCCCGCGTCGCATTGCTGATAGCCTGTTGCGGATCGGCCAGATGTTCGGGCATCAAGGCGGACATCCGCTTGTCGGGCACCGCCTCGGTGCCCTGACCGGACGGCGTCAGCCATTTCGACAGAATGCGTCCGACTATGCCACAAAACGGCAGGCCCAACACCAGGACAGCCAGGTTAATGGCAAGGTGGACCATAACCACCGCATCGCCGGGCTGGCTGGAGAACAGGCTGCTTGGCACCTCGAAACTCATCTGCAAGGCCAGCGCGATCAGCGTGCCGGTGCCGCGAATGGCAACATTGCCAAGCGGCACAATGCGCGCGTCGGTGCGCTCGCCGCGGGTCAGCACCGCGCCGATGATGGCGGCACCGAAATTGATGCCGAGAACCAGTGGAATGATCAGGACAGGTGGAATCAATGCCCGGTCGGCCAGTGAGGCGAGCAGCAGCACGGCTGCAACGCTTGAATGGAACGCCCAGGCGAGCAGGCCGGCGAGAACAAAGGCGGTGATCCAGTCGCGCGCCAGGTAGTTGATGATTATTGGAAGGATTTCGCTGGTCTTGAGCGGAACAGATGCTTCGCCGATCAGCCTGAGCGACAACAGCAACAGCCCAAGTCCAACGAGGATACGGCCGATCTGGCGCCAGTTGCGCTGTTCGCTGGCCCGGAAGGCGATCGTGCCGGCGAGCAGCAACACCGGAATCAGCAAGGACAGATCATGGCGCAGGATCCGCACGACGAAGGCTGAACCAAGATCGGCTCCGAGCAGTGTGGCAATGCCGATCGCGGTCGAGACATAGCCGCTGGCGACAAAACCGGCGACGATAAGGGCAACGGCGGTGGCGCTCTGCAGGGCAATGGCGAAGAAGAATCCGGCAACGGCCGCGGTGACACGGTAATTGATCGCCAGCCGCAATTTCTGCCTCAGCTGATCGCCATAGGCCCGTTCAATGCCGGTCCTGACCATGCGTGTGGCCCACAGCAGCAGTGCGACGGCACCGGCGAGATTTATGAAGACGATGATACCCGACATGACGCGGCCAAACAAAAGAGTGAACAGATTCCAGGTGTCGCGAACTGGGCATGCCTGGAAGAAAACGTCCGTCTGGCCGGGACAGGTGGCTGAAAGACGACTCAGACTAGCGTATTTATTCCGCAGTAACAATTTGCCGGTTTCGGGGGTGGAAAGCGACGCCTTGATGCCGAGAGTGGTGGTGTTTACGCCGGTTACGCCAGCAATTGCAATGCCGCCATTCACATCGCGCGCTGATTTCTCAGATAGGTTCTGGGCGGTGTGCCCATCACCCGCGAAAACATGGTGGTGAAGGCCGGCATGCTGTCATAGCCCAGATCAAGTGCGACGATCGTGA
Organism: Hoeflea sp. YIM 152468; assembly: GCF_029210485.1. Lineage (GTDB taxonomy): Bacteria > Pseudomonadota > Alphaproteobacteria > Rhizobiales > Rhizobiaceae > Hoeflea. The sequence goes on along the minus strand of NZ_JARGET010000033.1, from coordinate 9,306 downwards.
CCGGTTCGCCGGCGGCCAGGCGGGGCAGGGCGGCCATCACGCAGACCTGCTGCCGCCAGGCTGAAAGACTGAGGCCGGTCTGTTGCCGGAACATGCGGGTGAAGCTGCGCCGGCTCATCCCGACATGGCTGGCCCAGTCATCGATCCTGAGCCGGGTTGAGGGTGCGGCGATGAACTCGCGGCACAGCCGCACCAGACGGGCGTCGGCGGGAAGCGGCAGGCCCAACGGCCGTTCGGGCAGCAACGGAATTTCGTGCAGCAGCGACGCGTGGATCAGTTCGGCGCGCGGATCGCCGGGATCTGGCCCCAGCCTGACGGCTTCCGCCAGCAGGCTGCGCATCAGCCGGGTCATCGCGGTGACATGCAGATGCGTCGGCAGACCGGCCAATGCATCCGGCTTGACATAGGCCGAGTGCATCTCGACCGCACCGATGATGTCGACCGCATGCCGAACACGGGCCGGAATCCACAGCGCGTGATCGGGCAGCACCATCCAGCGGCCAAGTTGTGTGGTGACGATGACGGCGCCGGTGGTGGGATGCAGCAACTGGGCCCTGCTGTGCTCGTGCTCGGCGACAAACGAATTTTCGGTGTAGCGATGGGCGAAAGCAATCGCCGGGCTGGTTGCCGCTTCAACCTCGGCGCGCCGCTGCATCATCAGCGCTTCCTGCTCGCGCGGCTGAATATTTGCTGTGCGCACCAATCCGGAGGTCATGACATTGGCCCAATCGCGAAAGAAATCGACCAAACCACGAAAGCGGGTCGCAAGCAACACGTGTATTGGTCGAGTGGAGAGCACAGCCGGTCGCCAGCTTGTTGACTTTTCGAACAGATCCGTTCCGGCTATGACAATTCGGCTGGAATGGCTGCTGTGAGTCGGGTTTGGCGTTTTTTATCAGTTGTGTAGCGGCTCTTCGGGCCCTGTGAGAGGACTGTTCATGCGTGTCGGACCTGAAAATGCCAGTGCTGGAGAAACACCAAATGCGACCACATCAGCCGCGTTCTCCGTGGTGGTGGCGCTCAGCATCTGCCATTTTCTCAACGACACGATGCAGTCGGTGCTGGCTGCAATCTATCCGATCCTGAAGATCAATTACGCGCTCAGCTTCACCCAGATCGGGTTGCTGACCTTTGCATTCCAGTTCACCGCATCCCTGTTGCAGCCTGCCATCGGGGCCTACACCGACAAACGTCCGATCGGCTATGCGCTGCCGGTTGGAATGGGGTTCACGCTTATAGGTTTGCTGCTGCTGTCGTCGGCCGGCTATTACGCTTTGCTGCTTGTGGCGGCTGGACTGGTCGGCTTTGGATCGGCGGTCTTTCACCCGGAATCCTCCCGCATCGCCCGTCTTGCCTCCGGGGGGCGGCATGGAACCGCGCAATCGGTGTTTCAGGTGGGCGGCAATGTCGGCACGGCGAGCGGACCGCTGCTGGCGGCGTTCATCATCGTGCCCAACGGCCAGGCCTCGGTTGTCTGGTTCGGTCTGGCGGCGCTGTGCGGCATGGTGATCCTGACCTGGGTCAGCCGCTGGTACGGTGAATTCCGGCGTGCGGCGGCCGGACGCCCGGTGCCCGATACACGGCTGGCGCACAGCCGCCGCCGCGTCATCCTTGCGCTGGTGGTGCTGGCGCTGCTGGTGTTCACCAAGAATATCTATGTCGCCAGCTTCACCAGCTTTTACACGTTCTTTGTCATCGAGCGGTTTGATGTCAGTGTGCAGGACGCGCAAGTGCTGCTGTTTGTGTTTCTGGGCGCCATGGCTGCCGGAACCTTGATCGGCGGGCCGATCGGCGACCGGATTGGCACCAAGCTGGTGATCTGGGTGTCGATTCTGGGTGTGCTGCCGTTCACGCTGTTGCTGCCCTATGCCGATCTGTTCTGGACCGCCGTGCTGACAGCGGTCATTGGCGTGGTGCTGGCCTCGGCGTTTCCGGCCATCGTGGTGTTCGCGCAGGAACTGGTGCCGGGCCGGGTCGGGCTGATCGCCGGCGTGTTCTTCGGCTTCGCTTTCGGCATGGGCGGCATTGCGGCCGCAGTGATGGGGCAGGTGGCCGATGTCAAGGGCATCATCTATGTCTACCAGATCTGCTCGTTCCTGCCGTTTCTGGGCCTGCTGACGATTTTCCTGCCGCGGCAGGTAAAGGCGGCTTAGCTTGTCTTCCAGCCGCCGCGGCAGTGGCCACGGCATCCGGCTCACCCATGCGCGTGTGATGCCGCAAGCATGGAGCAGGTGCGAGACGCTGCCTTGATCCGGATCAGCAGCACAGGAAGCTTGTTTGCCGAGAGGTGTCAGACCCTCTGCTGCAGCGCCATGGCACCTGCGGGGGCATTGACCTTGCCGCCGGTGATGAAGAAGGCAAACACGTCGCGGGGTTGTGTTCGTACCTGGCGGTCGGCGGCGATCAGCGGCAGGTCCGATGGGGTGGAGCCCTGGGCATAGGTCCGCAGCCGACTGGCCCACAGATCGATTTCGTCCGGCGGATAGCAGGTGCGCACCGCATCGGACCCGCGCTGCAGCCGGGCATAGACGAAATCCGAGGTGACATCGGCGACCATCGGGTAGCTCTCGTGGTCGGCACAGACCGCCGCCACCTTGTGTTTGGCCAGCAGGTCGATGAACTCCGGCGTGCAGAAGCTTTCATGCCGGGCTTCGACGACGTGGCGCAGCGCAATGCCGTCCTGCTTGGCCGGAAGCAGGGCGAGAAACGCCGCGAAATCATCGGGTTCGAATTTCTTCGTCGGCATGAACTGCCACAGGATCGGGCCGAGCCGGTCGCCCAGTTCGGTGATGCCCTGGGTCAGGAATTTGGTGATTGAGGGTTCACTGTCCGCCAGCACCTTGCGGTTTGTGCAGTAACGGCTGGCCTTAAGCGAAAACACGAACCCGTCCGGCACATCGGCGGCCCATTTGGCGAATGTCGCCGGTTTCTGGCTGCCGTAATAGGTGCCGTTGACTTCGATGGCGCGCAACTGACTGCCGGCATGTTGCAACTGCCTGGTCTTGGGCAGTTTCGGCGGATAGAAACTCTCGTTCCAGGCATCGAACACCCAGCCGCCAATGCCGGTGCGGATTGTTGCGTGTGGGGTCATGAGGCAGCCTCTCGAGTGCAGGCTTGATTGGCGCCCGCTGAATTGATGTTCAATGCTACAGCTTCAAGTCTGGCTGTGGAGGCTCGGCGAACTCCTGGGCCAAGTCGTCTTTGACGCGGCGATAGAGTCTCGCATTCTTTGCGGCGGTCCGGACATCGCCAGCACGCAAAGCCCTGCGCACGGAGTCCAGCTTGCGAATCGAACCAAGGTCGACCGTCGGCGTCCAGTCATGATCGCCATTGTGCAGGATGACTTCCACCTCCGCGACAACATCGCCTTCGCGCAACAGCTGCGTTGATATCCTGGTCATGACCTTTCCCTCAGCGTGAAGCTCTTGTCCCATTTTGTCGGATCGGGTCGATACGCCGTCACCAGCACAGCTGGTTCCCTTGCATCTCTTGGAATTCCCCATACCAGATGAATAGGGTGCCCAAACTCGTCTCTTTGCAACAGCAGGACCGCCGGTCCTTTATGGTAATCCGGATAGTCTTCCACAACAATGCCATCACCGACTGCACCGATCAGCGGCTCGATCAGAATGCCGTCATTGAGCAGTTCCTGCAAAGCGTGAAGTGAAACCTCGAACCTCTCTTGTTCAATCAAAGAGACAACAATTGTAAAGGTCTCGCTCACTTACTCCGCCGCTTCCACCCGTCGCCCCGGGCGCCGTTCCAGCAGTTCCTTGAGGAACTGGCCGGTGTAGCTGCGCTCGATCTTGACGATGTCTTCGGGGGTGCCTTCGGCAACGACGGCGCCGCCGCCCTCGCTCACGCCACCACCCTGGTCAATTCGAAAATCTCGCCGTGGCGGGCCGCAGCCTGGATGTCGCGGTGCCTGAGCGCGCTGCGCACCTCGTCGAGCTTGAGCGCGTCTTCGGCGGAAAGATAGGGGCCCCAATTGGTCGGATCGTCGGACTCGTAGATCAGCGTGACGGGAACCTTGGCGATATAGCCGCCTTCTTCCACGAGCCGTGTCACTTGCTCAAATCTTGCGCCGGATTGTGAACTGCTCATCCCACGTCTCCTTGTCAGGCAGATAGACCGTCACGAGGACGGCATGAACTGCATTTTTATCGATCATACCCCAGACAGCGTGAACCGGACCAGCCGGTAGTTCATGCTTGGCAAGGAGCGACGGCCCCATCCGGTTGTCTTCGTAGATTTCGACAATTGACCACGACGGAACGCTGGCCAGGATATCCGACAGCAACAGACTTCGTTCATCCAATCGCGCCTGAGCATGATCGGAGACCCTGAAACTGCCGCTTGCTATACGCTGTCGTAGCCGGACAGCCAGATCGTCCATTCCTACTCCGCCGCTTCCACCCGTCGCCCCGGGCGCCGTTCCAATAATTGCTTGAGGAACTGGCCGGTGTAGCTGCGCTCGACCTTGACGATGTCTTCGGGGGTGCCTTCGGCAACGACCTCACCGCCGCCGTCGCCGCCTTCGGGGCCCAGATCGATGACCCAGTCGGCGGTCTTGATGACTTCCAGATTGTGCTCGATCACCACCACCGAATTGCCCTGATTGACCAGTTCGTGCAGCACTTCGAGAAGTTTGGCGACATCGTGGAAATGCAGCCCGGTTGTCGGCTCGTCGAGAATGTAGAGCGTGCGACCGGTCGAGCGCTTGGACAGTTCCTTGGCCAGCTTGACCCGTTGCGCCTCGCCCCCGGAAAGCGTGTTGGCCTGCTGGCCGACCTTGATGTAGCCAAGACCGACACCCTCGAGCGCCTTGAGCTTGTCGCGCACGGCGGGAACGGCGGCAAAGAACTCGACGCCTTCCTCGACCGTCATGTCGAGCACATCGGCAATCGATTTCTGCTTGAAGGTGACCTCGAGGGTTTCGCGGTTGTAGCGCTTGCCATGGCAGACATCGCAGGTGACGTAGACATCGGGCAAGAAGTGCATTTCGATCTTGATGACGCCATCGCCCTGGCAGGCCTCGCAGCGGCCGCCCTTGACGTTGAACGAAAAGCGTCCGGGCTGATAGCCGCGCACCTTGGCTTCGGGCAGATTGGCAAACCAGTCGCGGATCGGGGTGAAGGCGCCGGTGTAAGTGGCCGGGTTGGAGCGCGGCGTGCGGCCAATCGGCGACTGGTCGATGTCGATCACCTTGTCGATGTGCTCGAACCCGTCGATGCGGTCGTGATCGGCGGGGGTTTCGCGTGCGCCCATCACCCGGCGCGCAGCGGCCTTGTACAGCGTCTCGATCAGGAACGTCGATTTGCCGCCGCCCGACACCCCGGTCACCGCCGTGAACACACCCAGCGGAATGGCGGCGGTGACGTTCTTGAGATTGTTGCCGCGGGCGCCAAAGACCTTGATTTCCTTTTTCCTGACGGGTTTGCGCCGGTCTGATGGCACCGCCACATCGAGTTCGCCGGAGAGATATTTGCCGGTGATCGAGCGCGGATTGGCCATGATGTCGCCGGGCGTCCCCTGGGCGATGATCTCGCCGCCGTGAATGCCGGCATGAGGGCCGATGTCGACCACATGATCGGCGCTCATTATCGCGTCCTCGTCGTGTTCGACAACGATCACGGTGTTGCCGATGTCGCGCAGATGCTTGAGCGTCTCCAGAAGCCGCGCATTGTCGCGCTGATGCAGGCCGATCGAGGGTTCGTCGAGCACATAGAGCACCCCGGTAAGGCCCGACCCGATCTGCGAGGCCAGCCGGATGCGCTGGCTTTCGCCGCCCGACAAGGAGCCGGAATTGCGCGACAGCGTCAGATAGTCGAGCCCGACATCATTGAGAAACTTCAGCCGGTCGCGGATCTCCTTGAGAATGCGCACGGCAATCTGGTTCTGCTGCTCGTTGAGCCGCGACGGCAAATCGGCAAACCAGCCGCCGGCGCGGCGGATCGACAGCTCGGTGACTTCACCGATGTGACAGCCATCGATCTTGACCGCGCGCGCCTCGGGCTTGAGCCGGTAGCCGTCGCAGGCCGGGCAGGGCGCGGCCGACATGTAGCGCTCGATCTCTTCGCGGGCCCAGGCGCTGTCGGTTTCCTTCCAGCGCCGCTCCAGATTGGGAATGATGCCTTCGAAGGTCTTCGAGGTGGTGTAGGAGCGCAGGCCGTCATCATATTTGAAGGCGATCTTTTCACTGGTGCCGCGCAGGATGGCGGTCTGGCCCGCCACCGGCAGGTCTTCCCAGCGGTCGCCCAGCTTGAAGCCGAAATGCTTGCCCAGCGTTTCCAGCGTCTGGGTGTAGTAGGGTGAACTGGATTTGGCCCAGGGCGCCACGGCGCCGCCGCGCAAGGTCAGCTGCGGCTCGGGGATGACCAGGGCCTCATCGATCTTCTTCTGGGTACCGAGACCATCGCAGGTGGGGCAGGCGCCGTGCGGATTGTTGAACGAAAACAGCCGCGGCTCGATCTCGGAAATGGTGAAGCCGGACACCGGGCAGGCGAATTTTTCCGAAAACAGCAGCCGCTCATGGGTTTCGTTCTTGGACTTGTTGGCCGAGCCTTCCGAGGTTTCGCTGCCGGGCAGCGGCTTGTCGGCGAATTCGGCAATCGCCAGCCCGTCCGCCAGCCGCAGGCAGGTTTCCAGGCTGTCGGCCAGTCTCGAGGCGATATCGGGCCGCACGACGATGCGGTCGACAACGATGTCGATATCGTGCTTGTACTTCTTGTCGAGCGCCGGGGCATCGGCAATTTCGTAATACTGGCCGTCAACCTTGACCCGCTGGTAGCCCTTTTTCATGAACTCGGCCAGTTCCTTGCGGTACTCGCCCTTGCGGCCGCGCACCACCGGCGCAAGAATGTAAAGCCGGGTGCCTTCTTCCAGCATCAGCACCCGGTCGACCATCTGGCTCACGGTCTGGCTTTCGATCGGCAGCCCGGTGGCGGGCGAATAGGGTACGCCGACGCGGGCAAACAGCAGCCGCATGTAATCGTAGATTTCGGTCACCGTGCCGACGGTCGAGCGCGGGTTGCGGCTGGTGGTCTTCTGCTCGATGGAAATCGCCGGCGACAGCCCGTCGATCTGGTCGACATCGGGCTTCTGCATCATCTCGAGGAACTGTCTTGCATAGGCCGACAGGCTTTCGACATAGCGGCGCTGGCCCTCGGCATAGATGGTGTCGAACGCCAGCGAGGATTTGCCCGACCCCGACAGCCCGGTCATCACGATCAGGCTGTTGCGCGGCAGATCGAGATCGACATTCTTCAGATTGTGCTCGCGGGCGCCGCGAATGGTGATGGATTTCAGTTCAGTCATGATGCCGCCGCTGTGCCGTGGGCCATCCAGCGTTTCGTTCGGAACGCGCATGAATTGCCCAGATGCCTAAAAGCCTTGCAGGTCCGATGCCCCGGTGGAGCTATCTGGCCGCAGTTCGCAAGAACACTTGCCCCAGGCGAACTCTGCATTTCAACAATGGTTCCGCGGGCAAGACAAGAGCCATACATAAGCACCTCACCGGCAATGTCGAGATGCTCAGAGTGGTGTTGCTTGCAACTGCGCCGAATCTGTTGACAGAAACTGACACAGATATTAGAACAAAGAAAGAACAAAAAAGGCCTGTGGATTGTCACCCCCCACGTGACGGGTGGATGGCTGATCCTGTAAGGTGCAATTCGATTTGGACGGGGCGGCGCAAGGCCGCCTGAAGTGTTGGAAGGTGAGATATCATGGCGGGCAGCGTCAACAAGGTCATTCTGATCGGCAATCTGGGCGCCGATCCGGATATAAGACGGACCCAGGACGGCCGTCCGATTGCCAATCTGTCGATCGCCACCTCGGAAAGCTGGCGCGACAAGAACACCGGTGAGCGGCGGGAAAAAACCGAGTGGCACCGGGTTGTGATTTTCAATGAGGGCCTGTGCAAGATTGCCGAGAGCTACCTGAAAAAGGGCTCGAAGGTGTATATTGAAGGCCAGTTGCAGACCCGCAAATGGACCGACCAGTCGGGCCAGGACAAATACTCCACCGAAGTGGTGCTGCAGGGCTTTAACGGCAATCTGACCATGCTGGATGGCCGCAGCGAAGGCGGCGGCCAGCGCTCGGGCGGCGGTGACTTCGGCGGCGGATCGTCCTCGGGCGGTGACCGTGGCGGTGCCAGCGGCGGATTCGGTGGTGGCGGTGGTGGCGGGTCTTCCCGCGATCTCGACGACGACATTCCGTTCTGATCGGTTCGGCCGTTCTGATCGGTTCGGCTGTTCTGAGCAGCCTCGCCGTTCTGAGCCTGCATCGCCGTCCGGCGCCGTGACGGGTGGCCACAGCACCAGGAGTGGCAAGGCATGGCATCTCAGAGTGACGTTCTGGAACTTGGCCCCGGGGATGGGCGCGCCTATAGTCTCGGTCGCATGCGGGCGGTGTTCAAGGCCGACCATGCCGAGAGCGCTGATCGCTACGCGGTCTCGGAATGGTGGCTGGAGCCTCATTGCACAGGGCCCGGAGCCCATCTGCACGAGGCCAATGAAGAGCTTTTCTATGTGCTCGAGGGCACGGCCTGTTTCCTGGTTGGTGAGGTTTGGCGGGATCTGCCGAAGGGGAGCTTTCTGCGCATCCCCGCCGGGATCGTGCATGATTTCGAAAACCGCAGCGCGGCACCGGTCGGGCTGTTGAACATCTTCCTGCCCGGCGGGTTCGAGCAGGCAATGCCGGGCATCGTGAAATGGTTCGAGGAGAACCCCCAGGGGTTGGCCGGTGTGCCACCGACGGGAGGCAAGTGACCGGTTTCCGGTTGTGGCACGGCCTTGCGGGGCGGGGGAGAAAAATTGTGCGCCAATCCATTACCCATGTTGCGCTCGTGGTTCGAGATTATGACGAGGCGATCGGCTTTTATTGCGGCGTGCTCGGCTTTGATCTGCTGGAAGACACCTATCAGCCGGCGCAGGACAAGCGCTGGGTGGTTGTCCGGCCCAAGGGCGGGCAGGGTGCTTCCCTCGTGCTGGCCCGCGCCGCAACGCCTGCGCAGCAGCCTTTTGTCGGCGACCAGACCGGCGGGCGGGTGTTTCTGTTTCTCAACACCGACGATTTTGACCGTGACCATCAGCGCCTGACTGCCGCCGGGGTCGACTTCGTGCGTGCGCCGCAGACCCATGATTACGGCACCGTGGCGGTGTTTCGCGACATCTACGGCAATTTGTGGGACCTGCTGCACTTGACCGAAGGCCATCCGGCGGCAAACTGATCGCCCGGCCTTAGAGCGTCGTGCATTCAAGTGTATCCATAGCCTGCTGCGGTGAAGTAGTTTCTGCATTCGGT
>NZ_JARGET010000032.1 GCF_029210485.1 Hoeflea sp. YIM 152468 | reverse complement strand
CTTGTGTGGAGAGCCGATTTTCAGATGCGACTGCGCCTTCTTGTGTGGAGAGCCGATTTTCAGATGCGACTGCGCCTTCTTGTGCGGTGACCCGACCTTCAGATGCGACTGCGCCTTCTTGTGCGGAGAGCCGATCTTCAGATGCGATTGCGCCTTCTTGTGCGGAGAGCCGATCTTCAGATGCGACTGCGCCTTCTTGTGCGGCGACCCGATTTTCAGATGCGATTGCACCTTCTTGTGCGGAGAGCCGATTTTCAGATGCGATTGCACCTTCTTGTGCGGCGAGCCGATCTTCAGATGCGACTGCACCTTCTTGTGCGGTGAACCGATCTTCAGATGCGACTGCGCCTTCTTGTGCGGAGAGCCGATCTTCAGATGCGACTGCGCCTTCTTGTGCGGTGAGCCGATCTTCAGGTGCGACTGTGCCTTCTTGTGCGGTGAGCCGATCTTCAGATGCGACTGCACCTTCTTGTGCGGAGAGCCGATTTTCAGATGCGACTGTGCCTTCTTGTGCGGTGAGCCGGCTTTCAGGTGCGAGTTCCACTTCGAATGCACCGGATCGGGGTCTCGTGTTCCCACATCGTGGCAGTCAAAATCGTTGGTTTCATCGAGATCGCCGGCGATACCGACATGGTCGGGATAGAGCAGCGACGCGGTCGCAAGGTCGATTTCGCCAGTGACGTCGAGACCGTTGTCGGACTGGAACTGGGACAGCGCATTCGCGGTTCTGCCACCCATGATGCCGTCAATCGGGCCTGCATCGTAGCCGAGCAGTGCCAGGGCTATCTGGACTGCGCGGATATCGAAGCCACCGGCCTCGTTGTAAAGCCATTGGATGCCGACGCAGTTGGTCAGGATGTCGGAATTGTAGCCCGACGGGATCGCCAGCGACAGGACGAACTGTGTACTCAGGCCGGCCCCGAGCTCGAGGCCCGGATTGACGCAGTGAATGCCGGTATCGAAATCGAAGCAGGACCATCCGTCGCCGTCCGCGCCGACCAGCGGCACCGTCAACGGCTGGACCACATCCCACAGATAAAGCGGGCCGGTGAAGGCGGCAGGACCGTTGTTGGTGAGCTTGATGGTGAAATCGCACTGGGTCCCTGGCAGGCATTCCACAGCACCGCTCTTGTCGATATCGAGGTCATAGCCTGTCGGCTGCGGCACTGCGCCCGGTCCGGCATCGCCGGCCCTGTAGACCTCGACATCGCCAATTTTGGTCGCGTCGTTTTTCAGCGATTCAATAAACAGCGGAGCACCCGACTCGTCGATATTGGCATCGAGATCAATCAGGTAAGACGCCAAAACCGCGTCCGCGGGATAAGGCGTGCCGTCATCGGGATAGGCTGCGGTTGCACCGGCCGGCAGCAAGTCGTCGATTGCCTCAAAGGGTGTCCCCTGCAGACCATGCACCTCATCGGTATCCGTTTGTTGCCCGGTTGCGGGATCGACACAGGGGCCTTGTGACGAACACAGCGAGTCGCCTGAAATCCAGACAGAGCCAAGCGGGCGCGCGGCGTCGATGGCACCTGCCTGATCGTATCCGTAGCCGAAATCGACGCCGCCTGCGGCATTGGCCCGGATGAAGGGCTGGCCGAGCGTCCGGCGATCGTTGAAACCGACATCATAGCGCCCGTCTGGCGTCCACAGGCCGGTATCGCTCTCGAAATAGCGCAGAACCCGCGCCGCATGCGGTGCCGCAAACGGCTCCGGTTGGTCAAGGCCAAGATTGCGCACACTGCCGCGTTCGGCGATCAGCAGCACCCCTTCTGGCGAAATGGCAAGGTCAGGCACGGCCCGCGCGGTCGTGTCGCCGCCGCCCAGAGCAGGCAGGATGATCTCGCGGCGGACGTCGGCGGCGTTGAAGCCGCCATCTGCGCCAAATCCGATCGACCAGACGCTGTTGTTTGCATCGTCGCCCGCCGTTTCCCAGCCGGCGGCACCGAGGCCGTCAGCGCCGGAGACCGAGTAATAGAGCCGGGTGTCAGCCGTGACCGGATCCGTGTGGAGCGCCAGGCCCCAGACCCGGCGGCGGAAATCGGCATAGTTCCAGCAGCTTGGTGTCGAGGTGAAATCTGAACCGGCCCCGGAATTATCCGCACAGTCGTCGAACTGAGCCTGTGACGCGGGATCGAAGGCGATGGCTGCGAGTTCCACGATCGCACCGGTCGCCGCCTCGGTAAAGTTGATGCGGCCGTCGACGCCATGGTCGAAACGGTCAATCTCGGTTCCGTCAAGTGTCAGGCGGTGGATCATACCGGTCTCGAGGTCGGAGACGAACACTTGGCCGGAGCTGCGGTCGAATGCAACATTGCCGAGTCCCGCGCCGGTGTTCTGGCGTCCGTCGAGCGTGATGATGGTCAACAGTTCCGGTGCGTAGCCGTTCTGGGCGTCAAGCCTGTAAAGCCCCCCCGGTCCGCCCTCGCCCCACTGGCCGGGAAGCCAGCCGGAGCCGTCGTCGAAGCGGTGCAGCCCGTAGGCCGAACTGGCCGTGAGGTAGACATTTGGCGCCGTCGCGTCGTCAAGCGCGATGCCGAAAACCTGACCGATCTCGGCGGCCGTCACCGCCAGGTGCTGCGGCTCATTGGACCAGTGACGGCCGTCTGCAGCAAAGCCCGGATTGCGAAGGTCGACCGCACTGGCGACAACGCCATCCTCGTTGATCAGCGGCAAACGCGTGCCGTCGCCGAGCGTAATCTCGATGGTGCCGGAAAAGCGGGTCGAGATCGCCTCTCCCGGGGAAAGCGCTTCCTGCGCCAGCGACGGCGCCACCAGCGCCGATGTTGCAAATATGGCTGCGGACGCCAGACCAAGCCGCTTGCGCTGGCTGCCCCTTGCCGGGATTTTGGCTGTCGGGATCATCGGTATTCCTCCCCTTTTGCGGAGTTGCGCCCCGCCAGGCCACGCCGATGCCAGTGAACGCAGGGCGGCGAGCCAATAAAACATCTTTGGTATTGCCTGAGGCGTAAACACAACAGTACTTCCGCTGTCTTGTCTACATCTACTTAGAATTAACGGGATTTAATCCGCCACGCTCTATTTTGCCCGACCTCACCTCATTGCAAATGACGCTGGGGAAGGTATGAAATTGTACATGAACGGCGCATGAATAGGCGATTCAAGTCCCGTTCCGATGCGCGCCGCGCGCGATCAGCACGAGCCATTCTGGTGGCGTTGTGGTCCGGATCTGAACCGGCGCTCGAGCCTGGCAAAGATGGGCCTGCCTTGTTTTTGCGGCATTGTCGGCGCAGGAGCCGGTACCAGCTCATTTTGCGAGGTTTTCATGCAAACCGCCTTCATCATCATGTCGATCCTCGGCTGCGACGACACCGCCACCCAGTGCCATTTCGTCGAGATGCTGGACGAGCGCTGGGTTTCGATTCAGGCGTGCGATGCAGGGTCGGAAGCGCGGCTGAGACGCTATTCCAATCTCAACTATCCGGTGGTGGTGGCTGTCTGCCAGACCCCCGACGACGCCGGCCTTGCCGACGTGGGCGACGAACCTGCGGAAGACGCCGTTGTGTCCATCCAGCCGGACCAGGCCAAGGCGTCCGAGGAGATGCCGCTGCCGAAGGCCGACATCCCTGTGGCAGCGCCGGACACCGCTGCAGGCGAGACTCTGGCCATGGAGCAGCATCCGGGCATGACCAGCCGCGTGTTCACCCTGGTCAGGGAGGCCTTGCCGGAGGCTGTGAGCCTGAAGGCGCTGGTCAGCAAGCCCGCGCATGTGGTCACTGACAGCTATTCCTGGGTGGCGCAGCGGTTCGAAAAATAGGCCCGTCTGGTTGAAATCGCTTCACCGCCGCGCCCGATGCGGCTCAGCCGAGCAGGAACTGACCGCCAACCAGCAGCCCGACAGCCACCACGATGCCGATCCAGATGCGCTTGCCGCCAGCCAGGAAGGCGGCAAAGCCCGCGGACGCGGCAAACAGGCGCAAGGACAGCGGGACATTGTTCAACTCTCCAGTCGGGTACAGGATGAGCTTGGCGATCACGGCTGCCAGCAGCGCGGTTGCGACAGCGCGCACCCAGGTCAGCGCTGCCGAATCCTGTTTCAGACGATTGCCGACCAGCACTCCGATCCAGCGCCAGATATCGGTGGCGAGCCAGCCGGCGATGGCGATGAAGACGTAAGGCCACCACCAGGTGTCAAATGCCGCATAGCCGATCATGTCCCGGTCCTGCCTTTCCACGCCCGGTCGGCGGCAAAAGCCAGCGTTCCACCGACGATTCCGGCATAGAGAATGTCGAGTTCGGGCGCCAGCTGATGAAACACCGGTCCCAGCGCCAGCCCGAAGATCATGGCGATGTGCCCGGCCCGCTCGCGCGTCGACGCCCAGATGGAAGTGAGGAAATAGACCGGGGTGAGGAAAAACAAGGCGCCAGCCACCATGGCCGGCAGATTGGCGACGGTGGAATAGATCACCGCCACAAGCACGATGTTGGCAGAGGTGACGGTGATGCCGAAGCCTGCGAAGAACGCCACCCGATGCACGCGCGGGACGTCGCGGATGCGCTCCATGGTGAAGACGTAGGCGGTGATGGCAATGAAATGCGACAGCAGCAGCAGCAGCCAGGTCGGCGTCCGGGAGGTGCGGATTTCCGGAATCAGCGCCGCCACCATCGGCATCAGCCGAATCGAGGACAGCGACACCGTGAGGAAGGCGGCAGGCAGCGAGGCGCCAGCCAGGATTGATCCGACCAGCAAGACCTTGCCCGGCAATGCCCAGATCATTCCGGTCATGAACACGGTCTCACCCAGGGGAATGCCTGCCTCGACGGCGAAGCCGCAGAAGCCGACAAAGGCGCTCATCAGGATGATCGCCGGCAGCGAGGCGATGCCGCGCGCTCCCTTGAAAAACCAATAGATGCCAGATGGTTCGGGTTCAGGACTCATACTGCCCTGTTAAAGCCAATCGGGATGAATTGAAAGCGCGCGCAACGGCAAAGCATCCCGCCGCAAAACGCCCCCGGAGGACAAACCCCGGAGGCGCAACGCAAAGCGATCTTTTCGCTTAGCGGTAGACGTGGACGATCTGACGTGTGCCCGCATCAACCAGCACCGGCTGTCCGTTGATGTAGACATACCGGTACTCGTAATCGGGCACCGGGCGCAGCTCGACGGTGTCGGGAATGCCTGCGCCAATGACAACTTCACCGTCGAGATAAACCGGGTCGATGCGGTTTTCCATGACATAGGTCTTGACGGTTGGCGGCGGTGACACAGCCGTGCCGACAGCGGCGCCGGCAACACCGCCGATGGCTGCACCGACAGGACCGCCGATCAAGGCCCCGGCGATAACGCCGCCGGCAATACCGACCGTCGCGTTGGTCGACGTCTGATCGTTTTCGAGCACCGGGATCTGCGCCGTCTGCGGCGCCTTCGAGATAACCGCCTGCTGACCGGAGAAGTCGGTGGAAAGATAATCGGAGTAGGACCAGCCGGTGGTGCCGTTGTAGGTGACCTGGCACCATTTGCTGCCTTCGATACAGCCATTGACGGTGGCGGTGTCTGAGCCGGCGATGGCACCGACCACCTGATGTTGCGGTCCAGGACCGCTGCGGATGTTGAGATCCGTGGTGGCTGTGGCAGTGAAACCGGCAAGGGCTGCGGTGCTCGACAGCAGGGCGGCGCACAGACCAGCGGCGGTGATGTTCGCAATCGCGTGTCGCATGGGAAATCTCCTTTGGGTTCATGAGCTGGGCCGATTGACTGATCTGCCCGGCGTTCATGGTCGTACAATTGCGATGCGACCCGTTTCGTTCCCATCCCAATCGGGGTGATTTCGCGACCATTTGACGGCCAAACCTTGGTTGTCGCCGAGGTCATGGACATCACCACATCACCACATCACCACATCACCACATCACCACGCTGATCGGAATCAGGCCGGCCCGGATCGCCGTGACTGGAGGGTGTGGCGCAGCAGCAAAAATCCCGGCCCTGCTGCTGGCAGGACCGGGATCTGTCATTTTGCAATCGCAGGTGCGTGAAGCTGCTATTTCTTGCGCGGTACCTTGGGAACAGCGCTGGAAGGCTTCTTCGGCGCGGGCTTTTCCGCGACATCGGCCTTTGCCTCAGCCGGAGAAGGAGCTTCCGGCTCAGGCTTCTTCCCGGCATTCGCCGGGCCTTTGCCGGCGGGCGGCTTGCGCGTTGTCGTGGTTGCCGAGGTCTTGGTCTTTGCCTTGGCTGGCGCGCGCTTCTTTGCCGGCAGCTTCTCCTTCTTCGGCTTGACCGGCACTTCCGCCGGTATCGCCTCAAGGATCAATCCGCGGGTGCCATCGGCCTTGTCGCCGACGGTGACCTTGACCGTGCCACCATGCTTGAGCTTGCCGAACAGCAGTTCATTGGCGAGCTCCTTCTTGATGTTTTCCTGGATCACCCGGCCCAGCGGCCGCGCCCCCATGCGCTCGTCATAGCCTTTCTCGGCAAGCCAGGCGATGGCGTCTTCGCCGAGGTCGAAGGTCACGTTGCGCTCAGCCAATTGCGCTTCGAGTTGCATGACGAATTTCTGCACCACCATGTGAATGACGTTCACAGGCAGCGAGCCAAACGGGACGATGGCGTCGAGCCGGTTGCGGAACTCCGGCGTGAACAGCCGGTTGATCGCCTCCATATCGTCGCCTTCGCGCTTGGAGGAGCCAAAGCCGATGGCAGCCTTGGCCGCGTCGGAGGCGCCCGCATTGGTGGTCATGATCAGGATCACGTTGCGGAAATCGATCTTCTTGCCATTGTGATCGGTGAGCGAGCCGTGATCCATCACCTGCAACAGGATGTTGAACAGGTCAGGATGCGCCTTCTCGATCTCGTCAAGCAGCAGCACACAATAGGGATGCTGGTCGACGCCGTCGGTCAGAAGTCCGCCCTGGTCAAAACCGACATAGCCCGGCGGCGCTCCGATCAGACGCGAGACCGTGTGACGCTCCATATATTCGGACATGTCAAAGCGCAGCAGTTCGACGCCCAGCGAGGCTGCAAGCTGCTTGGCCACTTCGGTCTTGCCGACGCCGGTGGGTCCGGAGAACAGGTAAGAGCCGATGGGCTTGTCGGGTTCGCGCAAACCGGCGCGCGCCAGGCGGATTGCCGCGGTCAGCGCATCGATGGCGAGGTCCTGACCGTACACCACCGAGCGGAGTTCCTTGTCGAGATTGGCCAGCACCGCCTGGTCGTCCTTCGACACCGTCTTGGCCGGTATACGCGCCATGGTGGCGATTGTGGTCTCGATCTCGGCTTCGGTCAGTGTTTTCTTGCGGCTTTTTTCCGGCAGCAGCATCTGCGCGGCGCCGGTTTCATCGATGACGTCAATGGCCTTGTCGGGCAGTTTGCGGTCGGTGATGTAGCGTGCCGACAGTTCGACCGCAGCCTTAATCGCTGCTTCGGTGTAGGCCACCCGGTGATAGTCCTCGAAATAGGGCTTGAGGCCCTTGAGAATCTCGATTGCATCGGGAATTGTCGGCTCGGCGACATCGATCTTCTGGAACCGGCGCACCAGCGCCCGGTCCTTTTCAAAGAACTGGCGGTATTCCTTGTAAGTGGTCGACCCGATGCAGCGGATGGCGCCGGACGACAAAGCCGGCTTGAGCAGGTTGGACGCGTCCATGGCCCCGCCGGAGGTGGCGCCAGCGCCGATGACGGTGTGAATCTCGTCGATGAACAGAACCGCGCCGGGCAGATCCTCAAGTTCCTTGACCACCTGCTTGAGCCGTTCCTCGAAGTCGCCGCGATAGCGTGTTCCCGCCAGCAGCGAGCCCATGTCGAGCGAATAGATCACTGCATCCAGCAGCACGTCAGGCACGTCGCCCTCAACGATACGCTTGGCCAGGCCTTCGGCAATGGCGGTCTTGCCGACGCCGGGATCGCCGACATAGAGCGGGTTATTCTTCGACCGGCGGCAGAGGATCTGGATGGTGCGATTGACCTCCTCGATACGGCCGATCAGCGGGTCGATCTTGCCGGTCTTGGCCTTGTCATTGAGATTGACGCAATAGGCCGACAGGGCATCCTGGCCCTTCTTCTTGGCGGAGTCCTCGCCAGACGCATCCGGCTTGATGGAATCGGACTCGGGCTCGTCGGAACCACGCACCGGGCGTGTCTCCTCCGACCCCGGACGCTTGGCAATGCCGTGAGAGATGAAATTGACCGCATCGTAACGGGTCATTTCCTGCTCCTGCAGAAAATAGGCGGCATGGCTCTCGCGCTCAGCAAAGATTGCAACCAGCACATTGGCGCCGGTGACCTCTTCCCGGCCCGACGATTGAACGTGGATGACCGCACGCTGAATGACGCGCTGGAAACCTGATGTCGGCTTGGAATCTTCGTCATAGCCGGTGATCAGGTTGCCGAGCTCCTTGTCGACATAATCGCTGACGGTACGGCGCAACTGGTCGATGTCGACATTGCACGCGCCCATCACCGCCGCAGCGTCGGGATCTTCCATCAACGCCAGCAAGAGATGCTCAAGCGTCGCATATTCGTGATGCCGCTCATTGGCGTAAGTCAGCGCCTGATGGATCGCCTTTTCGAGACTGTTTGAAAAACTTGGCAATTTCAGGTCCTCATTTCTTTTCCATCACGCATTGCAGCGGATGATGATTTTCGCGTGCAAAATCCATAACCTGCGTCACTTTGGTCTCGGCCACCTCGTAGGTGAACACCCCGCATTCGCCGACCCCGTGATTGTGCACATGCAGCATGATCCGAGTGGCCTGCTCACGGTCCTTCTGAAAAAAACGTTCAAGCACATGAATGACAAATTCCATCGGGGTGTAATCGTCATTGAGCAACAGAACCCGGTACATGCTGGGCTTTTTCACCTGCGGCTTTGTACGGGTGATGACCGAAGTGCCCCGATCGGGATTTCCGCCACTGCTTTTCTTGTCCGCTTGCAAGCGTATCCGAGTCATGCTGTCGTTCACGTCGGCCATTTCCTGTCATGTAGAGCCGGTGCACCCAAAACGAAGCACCACGCATTGCCCCTAACTTAATCGTTCCTGCGGCAATTTTAAGCCCCCATGAGCACAGAGGAAAGAGATTTCGCGCACCAGGCGGAATCAAAAAAACCCGGCCGCATGGAGATGCGACCGGGTTTGCTCAATTTCGCTCATCCGCCACACCGGGCAGAAGGCCAGAATTGATCAGGCAGAGACCTTGGCTGCGGCCTTTTCGAAAGGCTTGTAAGCTTCCTTGGCCATGTCGGCGTAAAGTTCGCTCATCTTGGTGGCCTGGGCAACAAAGGTTTCGTAGGCATTCTTGGCATAGTCGGTCTGAATTTCGATGGCCTTGTCGAGGCTCTTGGCCGAAGTCAGCTTTTCGACAACGGCGGTGCTGTCTTCATAGGACTTCCGGGAGTAGTCGGTCGCCTCAGCGGCGATCTGCTGGAAACCCTTGGTCATCGACGAAACCGTGGTCAGCATGCTGTCCATGGCTTCCTTGCTCATTTTCGAAGTGCTGTCAAAGTTGATCATTTCACAAATTCCTGTCGTTGGGGGATGCTGATCGCCGAAATTTATATGCGGCGCACCATTCTGTCAAGAATTTTGTGCATCGCACCATATTCGTTAACCACATCACTTACAAAGCCGGAAATGGCACAGACTCGCCTCGAAAACGCACAGGGCCTGCGAAAGGAATGGTTCATCATAAACGGATTGGTAACGACGCCCGATTAATATCCGTCGCAATGACTGATCAGGAGGGCGTCAGTCAGAAACCCTTCCTTTCCGCCTGTTCATGAGTGAGTTATCGTGTACCAGCGTAAAACCAGACTATGTGCCCAGCTTGCAGTTCTACCCTCTATCGCGCTCCGCTTGCTTGCTTTTATCGGCCTCGCCTTGATGTTGGGAAGTGCGCCCGCTGCTGCCAATTCGAAATATGCAGGCATCGTTGTCGATGCCAAAACCGGCAAGACGCTTTACGCCCATGATGCGGATGAATTGCGCTATCCGGCCTCCCTGACCAAGATGATGACGTTGTATCTGACGTTTGAAGCGCTCGAACGCGGCAAGATCAACCTCAACACCCGGGTCAAATTCTCGGCCAATGCCGCCAAGGAGCCACCGACCAAGCTTGGCATCGGCGCCGGGAAAACGATCACCATCGAACAAGGCATCTACGCGCTGGTGACCAAGTCGGCCAATGATGCGTCCACGGCGATGGCCGAACATCTGGGAGGCTCGGAATCCAAGTTTGCCGCCATGATGACCGCAAAGGCCCGCGCGCTCGGCATGTCGCGCACCACCTTCCGCAATGCCCACGGGCTGCCGAATTCGGCGCAGGTCACCACCGCCCGCGATATGGCGACGCTGGGGATTGCACTGCGCGAACACTTTCCGCGTCAGTACAAGTATTTCTCGACCCGCTCGTTCACCTTCGGCAAAAGCCGCTTCGGCAACCACAACCGCTTGCTCGGCGCCGTGCGCGGCGTCGACGGGATCAAGACCGGCTACACCCGCGCCTCCGGTTTCAACCTCGTCTCATCGGTTGTCGACCGCGACCGCTCGATCGTTGCCGTGGTGATGGGGGGACGCACCGGCGCCAGCCGCAACGAGCAGATGAAAGATCTGATCTCCCGCTATCTGCTCAAGGCCTCGACCCGCGGCCGTGGCAATCTGGTCGCCCGCGGCGCACCTGCCAATGTCGCCGTGGCCGGACTGGAACTGCCCAAAATCGGACCGATCCCGTCAAACCGGCATCAGGGCAGTCAGCGCCTGGCGCTGGCCTATGCCACCCCGACACCCGAGCCGGTGGTCGGGCGCGCGGCACTGGTCAACTCGTTGAACGCCCAGAAAATCGCCATTCCGACCCCTGCCCCGGCCCTGGTTCCGCCGATGCCGGTGGAAACCGCCTCCGTGGATACGGTCGATCCGGTCACCACCGCTTCGACCTCGGCCACCACCGGCTGGATGATCCAGATCGGCGCCATGCCGGACCGGAACGCGGCAATAGAGCTACTGACCCGGGCTCAAGGCGACGGCGGCAGTGCGCTGTCGGGAACGGAGCCGTTCACCATGGCCTACGCCAAGAACAAGGAGCAACTCTACCGGGCCCGCTTCGGCGGATTTGACGGCCAGGCCGCGGCCACCAACGCCTGCAACTCACTCAAGAAGAAGGGCTATGCCTGTTGGGCAACAGCCAACTGAACCGCAGCGTTTGTTTCACGCTGCGGCCGGAGCGTCCCGTTCCGGCAGATCCACGTTTTTTGTACCGCGTATTCGGGGAATTCAGTCATGTCGACTCAAGAGAACAGCTTTGGCTTCGTTGATCCGGCCAGCAAGAAACGCCGAGCCACCCGCATCGGGATGCATCCGCTTCATGAGGCGGCGATGCGCTTCGCGGATCTCGGCTTCACTCGCCCCCGCGCCAAGACCAAGGACCTCGTAGGCCTCCTTCTGTGTCATGGCGCCCGAGCCTGGAGAAGCTCCCAGTCCCGGGTCGTCATCCATGTCAAAGCCGGCACGCCAGTCGGGCGTGCGGCGGTCAAGATACGCCTCGAGTAAGCCGAGGCTTTCAGGATCGCCGGCAAGCTCGGCATGCAAGTGCATCAGATCCGCTTCGTCGAGCTGGTTGAGTTCGCTGCCTTCATGGCTGCCGGCCAGAACCAGGCCGTTCATGGCGCCGGTATCGAGATCGAGCTCCATTTCGAGTGCGGCGGAGCGCACATAGGACTGCCCGCCGGGTTGACGCGTGGCGCGCGCCGCACTGCGGGCGCGCGAAAACAACGCCAGCGCAAAGGCCAGCATGGGAAGGCCAATCGCGCCACGGCCGATGATGACCATCACGCCACCGATGCCAGCCAACGCCACCGGCAGACCATAGCGAAGGGTACTGGCCAGCGCCGCCGGCTTGACGCTGAGCACGCCAGCCAGAGCTGCCAGCAGCAGCAGAAACCCGCCCAAAAAAACCGCTATCGCACTCATGGACGTTTGCTTCCTGCACTGCCGGGCCGTCCCGGCTTCATTTGTTCGAGCAACAGCCGTCCGGCTGGCCCACCTGATTTTTCCAGAGCAAGCCGTCCGCCCGTGGCATAGGCCGCCACGGCGCGAAGCAAGGCCGCCAGCTCGGAAGCGGCATTCTGATCAAACCGGACATAGGCGCCGCCGGTCACCCGGGCAATTTCCCGAAACCCCGTGGCGGCGGCCGGATCATGGCCCTCATGGAACATGAAACAGGGAACCTTGCGCAGCGCCAGTTCGCCGGCGGTCGTGGCCAGCTGGTCAATGTTCTCTTCCATCGCATCGCCAATATAGACCAGAGCGCTCACCGGTTTGTTTTGGGCTTCTTCGGCGACGTGGCGCAATACCCGCCCGATCTGGGTCTGGCCGCCGCGACAATCGATCCGCGTCATCAGATCGGCCAATTGCCGCGCATCCTTGACCCAACGCGACGCCCGGCATTCTCCAAGCCCACGGAAATAGACAAGCTGCACCGCAAGCCCGCCGGTCTTTCCCACAGCATCAAACATCTCTGCCTGAAGTTGGCAGGCGCTGTCCCAGGTTGGTTGCCGGCTCATGGTGGCGTCCAGCGCAAAGACCAGGCGACCGGATCCTGCAGCCCCTGGCACAACGGCCTTGGCCGCAGACAGGAACTCGGCGATCTCGGACCACGAGGACACGGGCATGGCATCAGGCGCCGCGACCTTGCCGCGCTTCGATATTGCCCTGTCAGATCCTGTTTTGTCTTTCGCCATCGCTTCAAATATCAATTCACGGGTTGCTGCTGATTTTACAAATGTGGCGCTTTGTACAGCAAACACAAGTGCGTGCGACGAGACGACCGCGTGTCGCCGGCGTTAAAGCAGCCCAAGGCCTGCCAGCTCCCGCCTGAGATCGGCAGGCAGATCATCGAAGTCGGCGCCCGATGCCGCCAGATCCGGAGGTGCATCCTCGGCGGCAAGATAGCGCCAACCCTGAAACGGACGGCGCGGCGCCCAGGAGGTTTCATGCAGCACCGGCTCGAGCACCAGTTTGCAGCGCGATATTCCGTCCACATCGACAAAGGGGCGGATATCGAGGAACCGCTGCCGTGCCTGAATGTTGCCCTTGATCACCCAGTACAGCGATCCGCCGTCGAGCAGTTCGGCCATCCGCTTGGGCACCATCCGGGTGGTGTGAAACTGCTCGGAGGCCTGACCGGCTGCCGTCATCATGGCCAGGCGGCGCTCCACGGAGAGCCGCTGGTCTTCAACGCTTTCGGCGCCGACGCACAATTTGAGGAGATGTAGAGCCATGCCCCGATACTTCGGGCGCAGCCGGCCCGGGGTCAAGTCGATGGCGCAGGAAAGACCGGCTCGTCCACAGTCTGGGCCCCTATCTGGAGCAGAGTTGGCGGCTCAGCACTCGACCACATTGACTGCCAATCCGCCGGTGGAGGTTTCCTTGTAGCGCTCGTTCATGTCGAGACCTGTCTGCCGCATCGTCTCGATGCAGGCGTCGAGCGGCACGAAATGGGTCCCGTCGCCCTTCATCGCCAGCGATGCAGCAGTGACGGCCTTGACCGCGCCCAGCGCGTTGCGTTCGATACAGGGCACCTGAACCAGCCCACCGACCGGATCGCAGGTCATGCCGAGATGATGCTCCAGCGCGATTTCGGCTGCATTTTCAATTTGTTCCGGTGTTCCGCCCATCACCGCAGCCAGGCCCGCCGCCGACATCGCCGCGGCAGAGCCCACCTCACCCTGGCAGCCGACTTCGGCGCCGGAAATGGAGGCATTGTGCTTGATGATGCCGCCAATCGCGGCGGCGGTCAGCAGGTACTCCCGGACAGCATGCTGGTCAGCACCGTCGTGAAACTGCAGCACATACCGGATGGTGGCCGGAATCACGCCGGCCGCGCCATTTGTCGGCGCGGTGACGACGCGGCCGCCAGAAGCGTTCTCCTCGTTGACCGCCATGGCGTAGACGCTGAGCCAGTCATTGGCGAGCAGCGGATTACGCCGGTTCTGCCGCCATTCATCCTGCAGCTTGTCATGCAGGATGCGGGCCCGGCGCTTGACCTTGAGACCGCCCGGCATGACGCCTTCGCCCGCCAGTCCGCGGTCGATGCAACCGCTCATGGCGGCCCAGATAAGGTCCAGACCGGCATCGAGGTCTTCGCCGGGCATGTGGCTTTCCTCATTGGCCCGTTTCATCTGCGCGATGGACAGCCCGGACTTCGCCGCCATCTCGAGCATCTGCCTGGCGTTGCCAAACGGATAGGGCACGGACTTGTCGACCGTCGCCTTGGTCTGGCTCTTCATGGCTTCAAGTTCCGTGTCGGTGACAACGAACCCGCCGCCGACAGAGTAATAGATCCGCCGCAGCAGCAGTGCCCCGTCGCGGTTGAAGGCGGAAAACATCATGCCGTTTGCATGACCAGGCAAAGGCACTTTCTTATCGAAGACCAGATCTTTGCCGGGATCGAAATTGTAGGTGGGATGGCCGGGCGGGCTGATTTGGCGGCTTTTCTCGACCGCCTCGATAATCGCCTCCATGCGGTCCGGATCCACCTGGTCGGGCCGTTCGCCGGTGAGGCCAAGCACTACCGCCCTGCCCGTTCCGTGGCCGACCCCGGTGAACGCCAGCGAGCCATGCAGGCTGACCTTGATCTGGTCGACCGTTGCTCCGGCCGGCCGCGGCCAGTCCGAACCGGCCATCTCGTCAAGAAAGCGCACGGCGGCCGACATCGGCCCCATGGTATGCGAGCTCGACGGCCCGACGCCGATCTTGAAAACATCAAAAACAGATAGGAACATGGAACGCGGTCTCTCCGGTGGCTGCCGCCACATTACATGCGCGACCGGGCCGGGACCGTCAATGCACCGACGTCCGATGCCGCTGGAACGATAGCCAGGCAGGTGCGGCGGGTGGACACAAAAAAGCAGCGCCGACCGGATTGGTCAGGCGCTGCCTTGTTCAGTTCAATCGTGTCGCTCAGAAGCCGCCGAAAAGGTAGGCCAGTGCGAGAATTCCAGAAAAACCAATCACGGCGCGGGCGGTGATGCCCCAACATGATTTTTGTGCGGTCTCTTCCATGATCACTCCGGTAAAAAACAGTCAATCAGGCTGCGTTTCCCCTTGGGGCTCGCTCAGCACAGGAACGGGGGGTTTAACCAAATGGCAATCTTTTCGCAACTGCAAAAAATGGCAATACAGTGGCGAAGCACTCATGGCTGTCGAGGCGTTTTTGCATAGCTTCTCACATAATCAATGACTTGCCGAAAAGGGGATCGGTTTCAGTCTGGCGACTGCCGCTCAATTCCGCCACACAGATGAAGAATTGGTTGCGTTCGAGTGCGCCACAGAGGCTTTGCTTCCGGCGCCGCTTCATGCCAAAACCCGAACATGACACATCTTGATTATCTGGCGATAGCCTGGTTCGCCCTGTCCTGGTTTAGCTTTTCGCTGGCGTCCAACAATCACCTGCCGATCAAGCGCGCGAGCCTGACCACCGCCATGAACCAGCACCGCATGCGCTGGATGCAGGTGGCAGCCCGGCGCGACTTGCGCATGATTGATACGGCGATTCTTGCGGGGCTGCAGAATGGCACCGCATTCTTTGCCTCGACCACGATCTTTGCCATCGGCGGATGCTTCGCGCTGCTTGGTGCGACCGACAGGGTGCTGGCGATTGCTGACGACCTGCCGATTCCACTGGTTGCCGACCCTGCGGTGTTTGAGCTCAAGGTGTTCGGGCTGATTGCGATCTTCGCTTACGCGTTCTTCAAATTCGGCTGGTCCTACCGGCTGTTTAACTACACAACGATCCTGTTCGGGGCGATCCCGATGAAGGATGACCTGCGGAATGAACAGGAACTCAACGCCGCCGCCAACCGTGCCGCGTCGCTTAACACTCTTGCCGGGCGACATTTCAACGCTGGGCTGAGGGCCATCTTTCTTTCGATCGGCTATCTCGGCTGGTTCGTCGACCCGGTTGTGCTGATGGGCTCGACCACGCTGGTGATCCTGGTGCTGATCCGCCGCCAATTCTTCTCCAAGGCGCGTGCCGCAATCCTCAAGGACACCCCGATCCATTGACCCCGTCTCCTTCACACCAATTCGCATCCGCACCCGGAACAGCTTTGCTGCGCACCGTCATTCTTGAGCTGCTTGCCGCGCGTGCGCCCGGCAAAAGCATCAGCCCCTCGGAAGCGGCCCGGACGCTTGCCGGGTCCGATGAACGGCAATGGAGCCGGCTGATGAAGCCGTTGCGGGCTGTCGCGGTGGAGATGGCCAAGGCCGGCGAACTTGAAATGCGGCGCAAGAACAAGGTGGTTGATGCGTCCAGCTTTCGCGGAGTCTACCGCCTGGCGCTTCCCGCCAGCGCGCCGCCGGTTCCAGTTCCGGCTGACCGCTGAATGCACAGCACACTGCATCCGATCAGGACGCCGACGCCGCTTGACCTGAGCCTGATGGTCCTGACCGCCCTGATCTGGGCGTCGGCCTTCATTGCCATTCGCATTGCAGTGTCTGAAACAGGTCCGGTCTGGCTGGCCGCGAGCCGTGTCGGCATGGGATTTCTGGTGTTGCTGCCTTATGCCCTGTGGCGCGGCATGGTGTGGCCCGACAGCCGCAGGCAATGGTTGCTCATTGTCGGCATGGCCTTGCTGAATGTGGTGGTGCCCTTCGTTCTGATTGCCTGGGCCGGACTGACCATCGGCGCGGGTGAATTGTCGCTGCTGATGGGAGCGGGACCCTTCCTGGCGTTGCTCGGCAGTCATGTCATGACCGATGATGACCGCTTGTCGGCGCGCAAGCTGCTGTCGGTGCTGCTCGGTTTCAGCGGAATTCTGGTGCTGGTCGGACCGAGTATCCTTGCTGGCCTGCTGGCAGGCCCGCTGCCTGCGATGCTGGCAGCACTTGGCGCCTCGGTTTGCTATGTCACGGCAGGCCTTCTGGTCAGGCGGATCACCCTGCCGCCGGTCCGTCTGGCCTGCCTGGCGCTGGCCATTGGCACGGCGGCACTGGTTCCGCTGGCGCTGATTGTCGAAGACATGCCAGAAACCGGACTGTCGCTGCCGGTGCTGGGATCGCTGATCTATCTGGGCGTGTTTCCGACCGGCCTTGCCTATATCTTGCGGTTCTCACTGATCCGCGCCATCGGCTATTCGCGATTTTCCCTGTCGATCAACCTGGTCCCGGTGTTCGGGGTGGCGCTGGGCGTGATTGTTCTGGGCGAAGCCTTGTCGCTCTCCTTGATCCTTGCTCTGGCGCTGGTGCTCAGCGGGCTCCTGGTCTCGGGCGGCGGCAGGAAATCCATCGGTAGGCAATCGGCCTGAGCGTCGGAAATTGCGTCTGCCTGCCGTTGCAGGATGCAAGCTGCCATGGTTTTGCTACGGTCGTGCTTCAGTGGAGCTGTGAGTCGGGGATTGACCGGCATCTGAAAACGGAGAGAGCCGCTTGAGCGACAGCGCCGGGATGGAAGCGACAGCGCAAAAACCAGGACGGCGCATCGAGGTGCTGGACCTGGCACGTGGCCTGGCTCTGTTTGCCATGGCCAGCTACCACCTGTCCTGGGACAGCGAACTGTTCGGCTATCTCGATCGCGGCACCACCACCACAGGCCTGTTCAAGGCCTATGCCCGCTTGATCGCCGGCAGTTTCATTTTCGTCGCAGGCATCAGCCTGGTGCTTGCGAGCAGGAATGGGGTCAATCCGGTCGCCTTCCTCAAGCGCCTTGGACAAGTTGCCGGCGCCGCAGCGCTGATCAGTCTGGTGACCTATCTCGCGATGCCCGACAGCTTCATTTTCTTCGGCATCCTGCATGCGATTGCTGCCTTCAGCCTGATTGGCCTGCTGTTCCTGCGGTTGCCACCGCTGTTCATCCTGCTGGTAGGTGTGACATGTCTGATGCTGCCGGGATTTTATCGCAATGACCTGTTCAACGCTTACCATTTGTCCTGGATCGGCCTGTTCACGATTCCACCGCGGTCAAATGACCTCGTTCCGCTGATGCCGTGGCTCGGGCCCTTCCTGCTTGGCATGGGCGCTGCGCGACTGGCCTTGGCAAGCGGACTGAGCGAGCGGCTGGCGAATGTGGATACCGGGGATAACCCGGTTGCAGCCGCCATTCGATATTGCGGTCGTCACAGTCTGGCCTTTTATCTGGTCCATCAACCGGTGCTGCTGGCGCTGGTCTGGACCGCGTCGCAGATCGCTCCGCCCGCCGCCGTTGATCCGTTGCCCGGATTCATCGCGGAATGCGAGACCGGCTGCGGCAGCGACCACAGCGCGGCGTTCTGTCAACGGTTCTGCGTCTGCGTTACGGATGAACTGCTTTCCCGAGAGCTTTTCCAGGCTTTCGTGGCCGGCGAGATCATTCCGGAAACCGATCCGCGTATCCCGGCCATAGCCGACCAGTGCACACAGGTAGCGAAAGACCCAAAACCCCTTGCGAAACAATAAGCCTTGTCGCCACGTCGCAAAACAGGACACATGTTGATGAACGCCTATCGGGACAGACCCAATTTCATTCCGTGGCCGCCATTGCTGCTGGTGGGATCAACTCTGGTGGCAATTGTTCTCAACCTTTTCATCCCCACGGCGCTGGAGTTTACCGGCGCCCGGACTGTCGGTCTGGCGCTCATCGGGCTGGCACTTGGCATCGACCTGTGGGCGATCCGAACGCTGCATGAATCCCACACCGCAATCCTGCCGCACCGCGGTTCGAGCCATCTGGTGACGCATGGTCCATTCGGCTACAGCCGCAACCCGATCTATGCCGCGAACATGCTGCTGATGCTGGGGATGGGGTGCTTCTCGTCGAATGCCTGGCTGCTGATGCTGGCGCCGGTCGACGGCATCCTGACCCATTTCCTGGCCATCCGGCGCGAAGAAAACCACCTCATCGCCCGATTCGGCTATCATTTCGAAGCCTATTGCCGCAAAGTCCGGCGCTGGATCTGACGCCCGCCACGCGGGTGGCGGTTTACGCGGCGCCAAGCCGGCGTTTTATAAGCCTCCCCCTCACCGGCGCCAGGCACTCAGGTGTTGACGCCGATTTCGGCCAGCCGCGCCAGGCAGGATTCCTCGACATGGTCGAGCTCGACCAGCGTCTCTTCAATGTCCTTGCGCTTTTGACGCAAATCCTCGCGTTTTTCCTCGACCTTGCGCATCAGCAGCCGCAATTGCCCGGCCTCGCCGGGCGGATCCTTATAGACCTGGATGATCTCGCGAATTTCGGCGATGGTAAAACCGATGCGGCGTCCGCGCAGGATCTCGAGGATCAGCCGCCGGTCGGCGGAGCGGAACAGCCGAGTGCGGCCCCTGCGTTCAGGCTGGATCAGCCCTTCGTCCTCATAAAAACGCAAGGTTCGTGTCGAGATCCCGAACTCTCGGGTCAACTCGGTGATGGTGTAGTATTTATCCAATGGGGATCGATCCTGGAAACGCAGTGACAACTTACTTTTACGTATAAGTCAGAATCGACGATTTGACCACTGCGCGGCGGTTCAAATGCATTGCGCGTTCAAATGCGATGATGTGGACGACGACCGTCCTGCATCCCGTTGGGGGCGCGGCGCTCGCGGATCAGGCAAAGGACAACCACCATCCAGCCAGGCCGAGAAAGGCGAAGAATCCCACCACGTCGGTCACCGTTGTGACAAACACCGCGGACGCAATCGCCGGGTCGGCGCCGACCTTGTCGAGCAACAAGGGCAGAAGGATGCCTGCAAGCGCGGCGGCCAGCATGTTGACCACCATTGCCGCGGCGATGATGCCGCCAAGCCCCGGGCTCAAGAACCATGCACCGGCGACCAGGCCGATGATCAGGGCAAACAGGAAGCCGTTGATCAGGCCAACGGCAGCCTCACGCCTGATGATGCGTCCGGCATTGTAGATATCGAGATCGCGGGTGGCGAGCGCACGGACGGTAACGGTCATGGTCTGGGTTCCGGCATTGCCACCCATCGAGGCGACGATCGGCATCAGCACCGCCAGCGCCACCATCTGCGCGATTGTTGCGTCAAACAGGCTGATGACGGCTGACGCCAGAATGGCGGTCCCGAGATTGATCAGAAGCCAGCTGAACCGGGAGCGCACGGTCGACAAAATGCTGTCGGAGAGTTCTTCGTCACCGACACCGCCGAGCCGCTTGATATCTTCTTCGGCCTCTTCGTGGATTACATCGACCACGTCATCAATGGTCAATACGCCGACAAGCCTCTCGTTTTCGTCAATCACCGCGGCTGACAACAGGTCATACTGCTCAAACAATTGTGCAGCTTCCTCCTGGTCCATCTCGGCATTGATGCGATACCGCGTCTCGTCCATCACCTCCTCGATGCGAACCAGCCGCTTGGTGCGCAGGATCGTGTCAAGCGCAACCGCGCCGACCAGCTTGAAGGTCGGGTCAATGACAAAAATCTGGCTGAAACTTTCGGGCAGATCCTCCTCGTCACGCATGTAATCGATTGTTTGTCCCACCGTCCAGAATGGCGGCACAGCGACAAATTCGGTCTGCATCCGCCGACCGGCGGTATCCTCCGGATAATTCAGCGATCGGCGCAACCGTATCCGCTCGGTAAACGGCAGCGCGGCCAGAATTTCTCTCTGGTCGGCCTCGTCCAGATCCTCGAGAATGTAGACCGCGTCATCGGAATCCAGCTCGCCCAGAGCCTGGGCAATCCGGGTGTTGGGCAACGCCTCGACGATTTCAAGGCGTATGGCCTCATCAACCTCGGTCAGCGAGGCGAAATCGAAATCCTCGCCCAACAGAGACACCAGTGCCTGGCGCTGCTGCGAATTGAACGATTCGAGCAGGTCGCCCAGCTCGGATTCATGCAAGCCAACGACGTGCTCGCGCAGAAATTCCACATCGCGACCAGAAATCGCGGCGCCAACAGCGGTCAGGTAATCCTGCCGGATCGAGCCGTCCTCGCCATAAATCTCGTCATGATCCATCGCCTCCGTCGAAGGCGGCGGCGGAGTCAGATTGTCGTCGCGGTCAGCGGGATCGGTCATGACCTTGGCTCATGGATGGATTTGGGTCAGCCAGCAACAGCAAACCGGTTAAAAGGGTGGATGAAGGCCACACCATAGTTGGTTGGGCAGGTGCATGCCACTGCGAATCGCGGGCGCCTGCGGTCGCAGAATGCCTACCTAAATCAAGCCCGCTCCAAAGGACAAATGAATTTAACTGTGGAAACATCCGTGCTCACGCGGTCGATTGAATTGCTCCGGTCGGCACTGCATGCAAGGCTGCCTCTACCATGGTCTTGACAAGTCCGGTCGGCGCGTGCGGCAGCCCGCTGTCGCGCCAAACAGATGATCAGACCACAACTATTAACTGGTTCTTGCCCCGAATCTTGCCTCAAGCTTGCCGGGCGCGGAACCGAAATGGACATTTTATAGCGAATCATGATTTTATATTGCTTCATAAGTCTACAATTTAGTCTTGCAGAAGCGTGATCTGAGTTATTTCCCTACAATTTTGTCAGGAAAGCGATATGACAGCTTCTCATCGCCTCGCAAATCTCAAGAAAATCCATGCAGCCAAAGAGGCGGACATTATTCGCCTCGCATCCCATGAAAAAACGCCGACCCGCCAGAAACAGCTCATCTATGCGTGTCTGAACAATATGTGCCAGATTTCAGCGGTGCTCTACGGCGAACTGTCCAGCGAACCCGCCAATTACGAGTTGCTTGACGAAGCAGCTGAGCTGGACCGGGAACTGGTCAGGTTGCGCAGCTTTGTCGGAAGCCAAATCTCGTTGAGACTGGAAAGCGTTGCATAAGCGGCGATTGCCGGGTTTTGCGGGCACCGCGCATTTCTTTGGCCCGCAGAGATCAGAAAACTGAGCCGCCCCAGCCTCAACCGCGGCGACCACCAGCACCGGCTGGCTTGAAGCCCCCTCCCGCCGCGGCTCGCCTGCCGGCCGGCCTGTGCACCGTTGCGACGGGTCCGGAACCGCCCGGCCCTTGCACCGACCGGACAACCGGCCGTTCACCCCACATCCCTGACGATCCAGCCGCGGTCAGCGGCGCCGAACACCTCGTGGCCGTCTTTGGTCAGGATAACCGTGTCCTCAAGCTTGATATAGCCGCGCGTCGGGTGCTGCATCGTGGTTTCCACAGACAGCACCATGCCTGGCTGGAAGGGCGTGCCGGCATCGATGCCCTCATAGGCGACGGGATGATTGGTCATCAGGAATGGCGCCTCGTGACTGATCAGCCCCATGCCGTGGGCAAAGAAATCATTATGCGCCGAATTCGGGCCGCGTCTCAGCTCGGCTTCGCCGGCTGCGATCATCTCCGCGCCGGTTTTTCCCGGAGCGATTTCTCCGAAGGCAGCCTGCTGCACGGCTTCGACCTCGGCGAGGAGATCGGACAGTTCCGCGTCCGGTTCGCCAAGCACGCCCATGCGGCAGATATCGCCGATATAGCCGTGCAGATTGCCGCCGGAATCAATCGACATCACCTCGCCTCTCTTCCAGGTCTGGCTCGAGCCGGCGCGGTTGTGGCTGTTCCCCAGGGTGAGAAGGCAATACTCGAACGCCAGTTCCCGCCTGGTCTCCTCCTGACGCAACCGTTCGATGATCGCGAATTTTGAGGTGCCCTCGCCGGCGGCCTGAATTGTCGCCTGCATCGATGCGCTGATCCGTGCGGTTGCCTCGCGCAACAGGTCCAGTTCCGGCTTGGTCTTGATCATTCTGAGCCGCGTCAGCACCATGCTGGCGTCCGCGAAACGCGCCTGTGGCAGGGCGTCGGCGATGGCATCAAAACCGTCCTTGGGCATAAATCCCGGTTCAAAGCCGATCCGGCCGCTGGCGACGCCGCATTTCTGCAGATGGTCTGCTGCCGCCTGCATGGTGTCGACCGAGCCCCAGTGATCGGGCCTGAACTGAGGCACCCAGAACGGCATCACCGAGTGTTCATGCCCCTCCATCTTGTTGGCGAGATAGCAGGTCTTGCCGGACTCGCCGCGAATATAGACGAAGGCCGGCAAATACCGGCTTTGGCCGATGGCATCCATGGCGGAGAAGAAAATGAACTGATAGCCGCCAAGCAAATAGCGGACATTGTGCTTGGACGTCGCCACAATCGCATCGAGACCGGCGGCCTCCATGGACGCGTCGAGATCCTCGAAACGGTAAGGCAGGTCCTTGGCCGAGGCCGCGTGCAATGGCGGGTAATCATGCAGCATGGTTGGCTCCCTTGATCAGGCGTGTGGCGGGGGGACAAGACGGAAATCAGGAAGCTGGCGCAGCACCTCCTCCGGTCCCACGGGGCTGTAGACAACAAACAGCTTCATCGGCTGCTCGCCGGTGTTGAGCGTCGCGTGAAAACGGCTTTCGGGCACAAAGATGGTGCAGCCGGCGCGGACCTGTTCGGTGACCGGGTTGCCATCCTTGTCCTCGATCATCTGATCGCCGCTGCCTTCGAGCACATAGATGATCTCTTCGGCGCCGGGATGATTGTGGCGGGCATGACCGCGGCCGGGCGGAACATGAACCACTCCGGCCGAAAACCTGCCGGCTGCATTGACCGAGGGACCGCAGGTCAGGGTCAGGTGGCCCCAATCGAAGGCGAACCGGTCCACCGCTTCGGGATAGACGAAAAATGTCTCGCTCATGCTTGGTTTCCTTTCAGGTTTGGCAAGGTTTTGAAGGCTCGAATCTGGTCCCGGATCGCCGTTTCGGCGGGCAGACGCTCCGCCGAACTTGCCCCGTAGAACCCATGGCAGCCATTGCAGCGCGACAGAATGTAGGCGGCATCGTCGGGCATGGAGACAGGACCACCGTGACACAGCACGATAATGTCGTTGCGGATCGCGCGGGCTGCGGCGGCTATGGCGTCAATCCGGCCGACGCAGTCGTCGAGGCTTCTGGCGGAAGTCGCGCCAATGCTGCCGCCAGTGGTCACGCCCATATGTGCAACGATGATGTCGGCGCCGGCGCGGCACATGGCCTGGGCTTCCTGCGGAGTGAAGACATAAGGCGTGGTCAACAGATCCAGCGCGTGCGCGGCCGCGATCATGTCGACCTCGAGACCATAGCCCATGCCGGTTTCCTCGAAGCTCTGGCGCATGGCGCCGTCAAACAGGCCGATGGTGGGAAAATTCTGCACGCCGGAGAACCCCATGGTTTTGAGCTCGGCCAGGAACTGCGGCATCAGGATGAAAGGATCGGTGCCGTTGACGCCGGCCAGCACCGGCGTGCTGCGCACCACGGGCAGAACTTCCACTGCCATCTCCTTAACGATCTCGTTGGCGTTGCCATAGGCGAGAAGCCCTGCTGCGGAGCCGCGGCCAGCCATGCGGTAGCGACCGGAATTGTAGATGATGATCAGGTCAATTCCACCGGCTTCTTCCGCCTTGGCCGACAGTCCGGTGCCGGCGCCGCCGCCGATGATGGGTACACCTTCATCAACCATGGCGTTGAGACGACTGAGAATTTGCTTGCGTGGGATGGCAGGCATGGGGGCTCCTTCAGATGATGGACAAGAAGGCGTCGGCGGCGGCCTTGGCAAAGCCAGCGTCATTGATGTGCAACGGCAGGCGCTCGATACGCCGCCCGGCGGAAGGCACGAAGGCGGATTCGATGGCGCGAAACAGCGCTTCATCGGCTTCCGGATCGAAAAACGCGCCGCCCTTGATGTCGAGCGCGGAAACGCCCTTTTCGGGAATGAGAAACCGGACAGGGCCCTTGCAGGCGCTCAGCTTGCGGCCTATCCATTCGCCAATCAAGCGGCACTCGTCCGGGGTCGTGCGCATCAGGGTGACGTTGGAATTGTGGTGGTAGAAACGCCGCCCGTCAAAGATTTTCGGCACGGTGTCCGGCGCCCAGAAATTGACCATGTCGAGGGCGCCGACCGAACCGACATAAGGCACGCCGGAGCGCGCTATCGCGCCGAATCTGTCTGCTGACGCGGGCAAGACACCTCCCAGAAGCAGATCGCAGACTTCGGTGGTGGTAAGATCGAGCACGCCGGAAAGCACGCCGTCAGCGACCAGCTTTTCCATTGTCCGCCCGCCGGTGCCGGTGGCATGAAACACCATGCAGTCATAGGTGTCCTTGAGATGCCCGATGGTCGAGCTCACGCCTTGCGTGGTGACGCCGAACATCGTCAGGCCGATGGATCGCTGCTTGCCGGTTTCACGGTAGGGTGTTCCCACCATGCCGGCCATGGCCCGGGCTGCATTGTGCAGGATCATGCGGCTGAGCTGGTTGAGCCCGGCAAAGTCGGTGACGGAGGGCATCATGATGATGTCGGAAATATCGACATAGGGGGCGACATCGCCCGAGGCCAGTGTCGACACCATGATCTTGGGCAATCCATAGGGCAGACGGCGCATGCCGGCGGTGATGATCGAAGTTCCGCCGCCGCCGCCAATGCCGATCACCCCGGCAATATCCGAACGGCTGGCGACAAACCGCGAGAACGCGGCAGCCATGGCGCTGACAGCCGGGCCCCGGTCGTCTCCCGCAAACACCGCGCCGGCGCCGTCGGGATGATGGGCAGCCACCTCAGCAGCGCTGATATCCACCTCGATTTCAGGCGCGCGCGTTCCCACGTCGACCCGACACACCGGCGCCCCGGTGTCGCCGATCAAACGGGCCAGATGGGCGAGTTCGGACCCCTTGGTGTCAGCGGTGCCGACCACATAGACCCGGTCTAGATTGTCCTCCGGCAAATCCATCTCCTCCCTGGCAGTCTTGCAAGTGGCGAACTGCGCCTCCCGCGCAGATCATCACTCCCCGGCCCTCACGGCACGATATCCTCCTGCACGCAAAAAGCAACCAATCTGGTCTGACCAAACGCAATTGTTCACATATCCAGCCTTTCAGCGAAATAGCACAGCCATAAGCAAAGAAGTACCATTTATCCTCGATTGCATAGGTCTTTTTTGCATCCAAGCCAATTCCGGCGCTGAAACAAGGTGGCCAGAAGCGCTTGACCGCAATCGATTTTGGTAATACCAATTTGAAATCAACGTGACAGTGGAGGGTCACCCAAAACGCCACAGATGTGAAGCATACCGGCCATGGCCTGGAATCGCGGCGCAGCCGCCACCGATTCACACTCCGGACCAGCCGGCGACTGACAACCGAATGTGCATCAATGGGAGGAAAACATAATGCGCAACACACTCATCGGAATCGCCGGAGGACTGGCCCTTGCCCTGGCAAGCGGCACTTCGGCCTATGCGCAGGAATTGACGATCTTCTGGGCGGAATGGGATCCGGCCAATTATCTTCAGGAACTTGTCAATGAATACGAGGCCGAAACCGGCGTCACGGTAACGGTGGAAACCACGCCCTGGTCGGATTTCCAGACCAAAGCCTTCACCGAGTTCAATGCTCGCGGGTCCGCCTATGACATGATCGTCGGCGACAGCCAGTGGCTCGGCGCGGCGTCCGAGGGTGGCCACTATGTCGACCTGACCGAGTTTTTCAACAAGCACAATCTCGGCGAAGTGATGGCGCCGGCGACTGTGAAATACTACGCCGAATATCCGGGCAATTCCGGCAAGTTCTGGGCTGTTCCGGCCGAAGGCGATGCGGTGGGCTGGTCCTATCGCAAGGACTGGTTCGAAGACCCCGCCGAAATGGCGGCCTTCAAGGAAAAATATGGCTATGATCTGGCGCCGCCGGCCGACTGGAAGCAACTCACCGACATAGCCGAGTTTTTTCACCGCCCTGACGAAAACCGCTACGGCATCGCCATCTACACCGACAATTCCTATGACGCGATGGTGATGGGCGTGGAGAACGCGATCTTCTCTTATGGGGCGGAACTCGGCAATTTCGAAACCTACGAAGTTGACGGCTACGTCAACAGCGACAAGGCAGTCGCTGCCCTGGAAAACTACAAGAAGCTCTACAGCTACACGCCTCCAGGCTGGGCCAAGACCTTCTTTGTTGAAAACAACCAGGCGATCACCGAGGGCCTGGTGGCCATGTCGATGAACTACTTCGCCTTCTTCCCGGCGCTCTTGAACGAGGCCTCCAACCCGCATGCTGCAAATACCGGCTTCTTCGCCAACCCGGCAGGACCGGATGGCGACCAGTTCGCAGCGCTTGGCGGGCAGGGAATCTCCATCGTCAGCTATTCCGACTACCAGGAAGAATCGATGAAGTTCCTCGAGTGGTTCATCAAGGACGAAACCCAGAAACGCTGGGCTGAACTTGGCGGCTACACCGCCAGTGCCGCCGTGCTGCAATCGGAGGAATTCCGCAAGGCGACGCCATACAATGAGGCGTTCTACCAGACCATGTTCAAGGTCAAGGATTTCTGGGCTGTACCGGAATTTGCCGAATTGCTGACCGCTGCCAACCAGCGGCTGTATCCGTTCATCGTCGGCAATGAAGGCACGGCCAAGGAAACGCTTGATGCGCTGGCATCCGACTGGGAAGCGACCTTCAAGAAATACGGTCGCGGCCAGTAGGTCCGGGCAATCACCAAGACATAACCAGGGGCGCTGCGGCGCCCCTTCCCCAGACTGTCGAAGCGCAAGGAAGTTTTCCCGTGGCGTCCCAAGTCATGACCAATCTTGACCCGAAATCGCGCGCCGCCGCGAAAGGGCTGAGCGACCTGACCATTCGCAACCTGTTCATCATCCCGACAATTGCGTTTCTGATCATCTTCAACATCTTTCCGTTGCTGTATTCGCTGGCCTATTCATTCACCGATTTCAGGGCCTCAACCAGGGCGCCGGCAAATTTTGTCGGCCTGCAGAATTACCGGGATCTGCTCAGCGACCCGTTCATCTGGAGCAATTTTTCGATCACCGCGAAATATGTGCTGATTTCGGTCACCGGCCAGGTGCTTGTCGGTTTCGGGCTGGCGATGCTGCTCAACCGCGCGATTCCGGCCAAGGGGCTGATCACAACCTTGCTGCTGCTGCCGATGATGCTGTCGATGGCGGTTGTCGGGCTGTTCTGGAAATTGCTCTACGATCCGAACTTCGGCATCATCAATTATTTTCTCGGGCTGGAAAAGTTCGAATGGCTGGCCGATCCGGATATGGCGCTCTACGCCATCGCCATCGTCGATATCTGGATGTGGGCGCCGTTTGTGATGCTGCTGTCCCTTGCCGGTCTCTCCGCCGTGCCAAAGCATCTGTACGAAGCCGCCGAGATTGACCGTGCATCGGGCCTTTACACCTTCTTCCGCATCACCCTGCCGCTGGTGGCGCCGATCCTGATGATCGCCATCATCTTCCGCACAATGGAAGCATTCAAGACCTTTGACCTCGCCTATGTGCTGTCGTCACAGCCGACGACCGAACTGATCGCGATCCGGCTTTACAAGATGGCATTTCAGGAATGGCAGACCGGGATGTCT
This sequence comes from Hoeflea sp. YIM 152468, assembly GCF_029210485.1. Taxonomy (GTDB): domain Bacteria; phylum Pseudomonadota; class Alphaproteobacteria; order Rhizobiales; family Rhizobiaceae; genus Hoeflea. The sequence continues at coordinate 13,912 of NZ_JARGET010000032.1, read as the reverse complement.
TCGGCGTTCGCCTACATCGTGCTGATCATGGTGGTGGCGATTACCAATATCTACGTCAAATACCTCAACAAAGTGAAGGCGCGCTGAGATGGCCGGTGTTCGCACTCCCCAGGAGAAATGGACGAACCGGGTGGCAATTGTCGCCGTGTTCGTCGCCCTCGCCATCATGTTGACGCCGATCTACTGGATCGCGGCGACATCGTTCAAACCCCGCAATCTGGCGACCACGATCCCGCCCACAGTGGTGTTCCAGCCCACCGTTTCGCCGTTCGTCAAACTGTTTACCAAGCGCTCGCAATTGCGGGACCAGCCGACGGCGGAAGAATATGCCGCCGCACCCTGGTGGGAACGGATGGTGTTTGACGGCGGCGAGAAGGTGGTGCGCAACGGCAAGACCGGCGAGGTCAGAACTTCGGGCTATGGCGACCGGTTCACCAACTCGCTGATCATCTCGATCATCTCGACCATATTGGCGGTGTCGATGGGGACGCTGACGGCCTACGGGTTCAGCCGGTTCAAGGTGGCCGGCGAAGACGACTGGCTGTTTTTCATCCTGTCGACCCGCATGCTGCCGCCGGTCGTCGTGGCGATCCCGATGTTCCTGATGTACCGCGTCGTCGGCCTCAACGACACCCATCTGGGGCTGATCATCCTCTACACCGCCTTCAATCTGAGTTTCGCGGTGTGGATCATGAAAGGCTTCATTGACGAGATCCCGCGTGAATACGAGGAAGCGGCGCTGGTCGACGGCTACACGCGGATGCAGGCTTTCTTCAAGGTGGTGTTGCCCGAGGCGCTGACCGGCATGGCGGCGACGGCGGTGTTTTGTTTCATCACCGCCTGGAACGAATATGCCTTCGCGCTGATCATGACCAACCGCAATGCCCAGACTGCGCCGCCCTATATTCCGTCGCAGGTCGGCAGCGGCCTGCCGGACTGGACCGTGATCGCCGCGGGTACATTGCTCTTCCTGATTCCGGTGGCAATCTTCACCTTCCTTCTGCGCAACCATCTGCTGCGCGGCATGTCCTTCGGAGCGATCCGCAAATGAGTTTTCGCAGCACCAACCAACGCATTCTTGCACCGGCAGCGCAAAGCCTGATGATCTTCGGCATTGTTTCGCTTTGCCAGCCCTGGAGCCTGATCCTGCATCAGTACGGGGTCACGCTGACGCTGATCGGGCTGGTGGCCTTCATGGTCACCTCGAAAATCGCGCCCGATCCAGAGCAGGAAGAGGACTTCGTCGACGAATCCCTCGATGTGCTGGACATCAACACCCCGTCCGACAACAACGGCTCCGGCATCGCGGGGACCAACTGATGGCGCAAATCGACATACAGAATGTGCAGAAATTCTTCGGCCAGCACCAGGTCCTCAAGGACCTCAATCTGACAATCGAGGATGGCGAGTTTGTCGTCATGCTGGGCCAATCCGGCGGCGGCAAGACCACAGCCCTCAGGGCGATTGCCGGGCTCGAGACGGTGACATCGGGGAAAATCCTGATCAATGGCGAGGAGGTGCAGAACCGCAAGGCGGCAGACCGGGACATCGCTTTCGTGTTCCAGTCGTTTTCACTCTACCCGCACATGACGGTCCGTGAAAACATCGCCTTTCCCCTGCGCGCAGTGCGGATGAATGCAGCCGATCGCGACCGGGCGGTCAAGGCGGTTGCCGAGACGCTGCAGATCGCCCAGCACCTGGATCGCAAGCCTTCAGCCCTGTCAGGCGGCGACATGCAGCGCGTGGCGATTGGCAGGGCGCTGGTCCGGCGCCCGCAGGCGCTGCTGATGGATGAGCCGTTGGGCGTTCTCGACGCCAAGCTGCGCGAACAGATGCGCGCCGAAATCAAGCGGCTGCATATCGCCCGCGGCTCGACCTCGGTTTACGTCACCCATGACCAGATCGAGGCTATGAGTCTGGCCGACCGTATCGTCATCCTGCACGATGGCGTGCTGCAGCAGGTCGGCGCACCGGACCAGGTCTATCTGCAGCCGACCAATCTGTTCGTGGCCAAATTCGTCGGTTCGCCGGTGATGAATGTCAGCGATGTGCGTATCGACGGCAACAACGTCAGGCTCAACGGAGCCGAGGCCGGATTTCGCTTTCCCGATGAAACCCTTAGCACTGTGCGACACGCCGAGGCCGGCCTGACATTGGGCGTGCGCCCCGAAGCCGTGCTGCTCGCGCATCATCAAGGCGAAGGCTATGTCCCGGTGGTCACAACCAACATCGAACCGTTGGGCAGTCATGACATTGTCGATGTGCAGCTTGGCGGCACGGTGCTTCGCAGCCGCACCGCCAGCGGGTTCGTTTCCGGCGAGGGCCAACAGGTCTGGGTCAGGCTGGACCCGGCGCAGGCACATTTCTTTGACAAGGCCACGGGCCTCAACATGCGAGGCGCAAACTGATGGCTGACATCGCATTGCAGCGCGTTACCAAGAAATTCGGCGCCAACACGGCATTGCGCGAACTTGATCTCGACATCAAGAACGGCGAGTTCTTCGTGCTGCTGGGTCAGACCGGGGCCGGAAAGACAACCACCTTGCGGGTGATCGCCGGGCTGGAAGTTCCCAATTCGGGCAAGGTGATGATCGACGGGCAGGATGCGACAAACTGGAATGCCGCCGAACGCGACGTGGCGCTGGTTTTGCAACAATACTCGCTCTACCCGCGTATGACGGTGCGCGGCAATCTCGAATTTCCGCTGAAATCGCGGACACACAATCTTACCGCGGCCGAAATCCGGGAGCGCGTCGACCGCGTCGCCGAAACCCTGCAGATCACCCGGCTGCTCGACCGCAAGGTTGAACGGCTGTCGGGCGGGGAGATGCAGCGCGTGTCGATCGGCCGGGCGATTGTCCGCCAGCCGCGGGTGTTCCTGATGGACGAGCCGCTGTCGGCGCTCGATGCCAATCTGCGCGATGTGCTGCGGGTTGAACTGAAGAAACTGCACAGCGAATTGGGCGCGACTTTCGTGTTCGTCACCCATGACCAGGTCGAGGCGATGTCGATGGGCGACAAGATCGGTGTTCTCAACAGGGGCAAGCTGGTCCAGGTCGGCACCCCTTCGGAGATTTACGCCAGGCCGCTCAACACATTCGTGGCCCGATCGGTCGGCACCCCGCCGATGAACCTTCTTGACGGCACCCTTGCGGCCGACACGGCAATACTCGATGCCGGCAGGTTCGCCCTGCCCCTGGCCTGCCGGCATGGCACGGACGGCGCCCGGATCCGCTTCGGCATCAGAGCGGAAGACGTGGTGCTCGATGAAGCCGGCGAAGCGGCCGGTCGTGTGTTCGATATCGAGAACCACGGCGTGATCAAGATCCTGACACTTGACGTCGACGGGACGCAGCTGCACGCCACCGTGTCGGCGCAGACGAAGGTCAAGATCGACGAGACCGTGCGGTTCACCTGGAAGCCGGAAAAGGTCTCCTCATTCGATCCGGCAACGGGGCGCAATCTGGGGCTGGGATAAACACGGCAGCGGGACGGGGCTGCAGCTCCACGCTTCGCCTCACAGCCGACTGCGATCCGCACGAACCCACACGCTGTTTAGTTTTTATCATGCAATAACAATTAGATCTCCATTGCAGCGCATTATTATAATTAAGTAATTTATATACATGCTTGATTTGAATTGTTTTTCCGCGATTTTGATCAATCGATTGAAGGCATTCAAGCACTTCAATTGAATGCGTTACGACGCTGTTTTTGCATCGAATATGCGTTCGCCGCGGCCCTATGGCCGGCTCAGACAAATCTGGCTTGATAGCGCGTCCACGCATCCGGATTGCAGAAGTTGAGCGGCTTGTCTCCAGCCAGAATGCGCCGGGTCTCGCCAACCACCCCCTGCCCCATCCGCAACATGCTTTCCTCGGTGATGCCGGCCATGTGCGGCGTCAGGATGACGTTGCGCATCGACAGATACGGGTGGGAATGAGGCAGCGGTTGTTCATCGAAGACATCGAGCACAGCGCCACCCATCGCGCCCGACCGCAGTGCCTCAACCAGCGCCGCCTCATCGACCACCGGTCCGCGGGCGACGTTGACCAGAATGGAGCCCGGCTGCATCCGGGCAAGCTCGGCAGGACCGATCAGGCCACGGGTCTTCGCGGTGAGCGGACAGGCAAGCACGACGACATCGCTTTGTGACAGCACTTGCTGCAAGGTTGCGGCGCGGGCGCCTTCTGCCAGCGCCTCGGGCCTGCTGGTGACCGCGAGCACCTTCATGCCGAAGCCGAAATGGGCGATCCTGAACAGCGCCTGGCCGACATTGCCCATGCCGATGATGCCGAGGCTGCGGCCGCTGAGCTCGCGGCCATGATCGGAGTGTGACCGGGCCACAGCCCAGCCGGCTGCACGCAGGTCGGTCCTGACGGCGGGATAGCGCCTGAGCAATGCCAGCGCCGACCAGATGCAGTGCTCGGCCACCGTGACCGCGTTGACGCCGGGCACATTGGCCACCAGCACGCCGGCGGCCGAGGCCGCATCCAGCGGGATCATATCGAGCCCTGCCCCATGCCGGACCGCCGCCCGGAGCCGTGGCTGCGTGGCGAAAATTTCCGGCGGAATCGGGGCACGCACCACAATTATCGAGGCATCGGCGCTTTCTGCCACGATCGCTTCAGCCGTCGGCGCGCTGGCGACAACCAGCTTTCCGAGGCTCTGCAATTCAGCGGTTACCTTGGGGTGAAGCGGATGGGTGGAGAAGATCTTGTCAGACATGGGATCGGCTCCAGGCTCTATCGGAAGGTTCAGATATGAACCGGCAGCAGCTCCGCCTCGTCGGGCGCCTGCTCACCGTTGCCATCGAGAATTTCGGTCCAGTAGCTTTGCGCGCGGCCCAGATGCGTGTTCATCAGCGCCTGCGCCAGAATGCTGTCACGGCGATACAGGGCGTCGAATATCTGCTGGTGCTCGGTGTGCGACTTGATGTTGCGCTCGGGCTTGCCGAAATAGATCGGCATTCGCTGCTCGCTGGCGGCATAAAAGCTCGAACAGATCTTGTAAAACATCTCGTTCTGGGTGGCCCGGACGATTTCGAGATGAAATTCACCATCGAGCCGCTGAAGTCCGAGCCCGTCGGCGATCTGCGTCTCCGAGCGGGCGAGAATGTCGCGCAGCCGGTCCAGGTTTTCCGCGGTGGCGCGTTGCGCCGCCAGTTCGGCGGCCTTGATCTCGTGGATCTTGCGCAGCTCGACGGCCTCGAAAATCTGACGGGGTTTGAGCTGCACACCGGCGCGGGCCAGCAGCGCCATCGAGCTCAATCCGGCAGCGTCCATGGTCAGATAGATGCCGGACTTGGCCCGCCGCTCAATCAGGTGCTGGGCTTCCAGGATCGCCAGCGATTCACGCACCTGACCACGGCTGACGGAAAAATGCTCGGCAAGCTCGCGTTCCGATGGCGCCTTGTCGCCGCTCGCCCTTGCCGTTTTGACAATGTAAGCCACCAGATCGGGGAGAAATTCGTTTTCGGATCTGCTCATGGGAATTTTGTGTATTTCTGCAGGATGGCTTCGTTCATGGTGAAGCCGAGGCCGGGCTTGTCCGGGAATTCGATCATCCCGTCCCGTACTTCGACTGTGTCCTCAATGATATCATGTATCATCGGATTCGCACCAAGGGAAAACTCCACCGTGAAACTGGCCGGCGACGCGGCACAGACATGCAGGCCGGCAAAAAAGCACGGCGCGCCCGCCCACAAATGCGGCGCCAATCTCAGATTGAACGCTGCGGCAATGGTGCCGATGCGCATGGCTTCGGAAATTCCGCCGCAGAAGGCCGGGTCCGGCTGGAAGATGTCGGCTGCGCGCAGCACCGCGAGGTCGCGAAAGGCAAACCGCGTGGCCTCGCTTTCGCCGGTGGCAACGGGGATGGAGACTGCGGCGCGCACTTCCGCAATTCCGGCCTTGTCGTCAGCGATGATCGGCTCCTCGAACCAGGCCAGATCACAATCGGCGACAAGCTGGGCGAACCGCCGCGCCGTCGCCACCGTATAGGTGCCGTGTGCATCGACAGCCAGTTCGATGTCCGGCCCCAGCGCCTTGCGGGCAGCCTTAACCCGCAGTGCTGACGCGTGCGGGGTCGGATCCATGGCGCCGACCCGCATCTTCACTGCGTGGAAGCCGCCGGTGTCGATATAGGATTGCAACTGTTCGCCGATCTTGTCGGCACTTGCCCAACCGCCCGAGGCATAGGCCTGCATACGGTCGGATTTGCGCCCGCCCAGAAGCTTCCAGACCGGTTTGCCCTCGGCCTTGCCGAGAATATCCCACAGCGCAATGTCGATGGCACTGATCGCCGCGACAGTCAGCCCGCGCCGCGCCATTTCGGGCATCGCGTGCCCGGCGCCGGCGGCCTTTTGGGCGCGGACGCCGTTGTACAGCTCTTCCCAGATGAAGGTGATATCCGCCGGATCGCGCCCGACGAGGCGCGGCCCGAAATCCTCATTGATCAGCCGCACCAGCGTTGCATAGTTTCCCGCGCTGCCGGCAGCGTTCTTTCCCTCTCCCCAGCCAACCAGGCCGTCATTTGTCTCGATCCGCAGTATGGCGGCGTCGAACGTCCGCAACGTGCCGAAATCGCTAGTGTGTTGCCGCGCTTGTTCGATCGGGATCTGAATCCACCTGGCGTGGACGGATTTGATTTTCATGGCAGGGAGCCTCGCACACCGGCAGCGGATCTCTCCGCCCCGGTGAAACGCCTCTTCGCGTTACTTGATCAGGGGCAGCAGCGTTTCCGCCGTGATCCGCATCTGGTCCGAATAGAACTTTTCGGTCAGCAGGCTTGATCCGTGATCCTGGATGAACTTCAGCTGCTCGGGCGAGATATCAACGGGTTCGCGCTCAACCATGTCGGGATAGATCGCCGCAGGCGTGCGGTCGACAGGCGCAACGAATTCGTTGGTCAACGCGCCGTCATAGCCGATCTCCTTGAGGGTTTCGACTATCTTGGGCCAGTTGAGGTGGCCCAGCCCTGCAGCAAATCGATTGTTGTCGGCAACATGGAAGTCGAACAGCCGTTTGCCGGCCAGCCGGATGGCCTCGTAGATGTCGGATTCCTCCATGTTGAGGTGGTAGGCGTCGAGGCATACGCCGCAATCGGGGTGCACCGCATCGGCCAGCGCCAGCGCCTGGGCGGCACGGTTGAAGATATAGGTCTCGAACCGGTTGAGCGGTTCGATGCCGATCTTGACGCCGACTTTCTGGGAATGGGCAAAGCACTCCTTTGTTGCCTCGACCAGCCAGGCCCATTCCTCTTCCTCGGTGGCGTCAGGCTGCACCTTGCCGACCGTGGCCGGCACCAGCGTGATCACCTCGCCTTCCAGTTCCGAGACCATGGTCAGCACGCTCTTGACGTAATCGACGGTCCGGGCGCGCTGCCCCTCATCCTTGGCGGCAAGATTGCGCTCGCCCAGCGTCAGCGTCACTGCCCCCCAGCAGCGGATGCCGTGCTCCTTGAGAAGCGCACGCGTTTCCTTGGTGTCGTACTGCGTCGGCTCGCCCGAAATCTCTATGCTTTCGTAGCCAAATTGCTTGATCCGGCGAAGCGTGACTTCGAGCGGCTCGGCGCGCATCCAGTTATGGGTCGACAGGTGCATGATCATCCTCCCTTGCAGCGGAACCTCTCAACCCCGCTGCGCGTTGCAATTCATCGTTCTGGTTAGACCAATTAGGCTCAATTTCCCTTCTAATCAAGTCGGAGAATTTCATTTTTCGCAATTTCCCTGCCACAATGGCAGTTGTTTGGGACTTGCGCCGGGTTTATAAACATGGTGTCGTGTCAATGATTGTTATTTTGGTATTACCAGATTGAGCGACTGGAGGGCCCATGAAGATCGGAATGAACATGTTCCTGTGGACCACCCATGTCGGCCGCGACCACGAGGCGTTGCTGCGCGACATCAAGGCAACCGGCTTTGACGGGGTGGAGATCCCGGTTTTCGAGGGCGATGTGGCCCACTACAGGGAGTTGGCGCTTCTGCTTGACGATATCGGGCTGGAACGGACGGCGGTTGCAGCGATGGGTGACGCGTCGATGAACCTGATCGGCGATGCTGCGGCGCGCGCGCGTGGTCTTGACTGCATGCGCGCCACGCTCGACAGGTCGCATGCGCTCGGCGCCACGCTGATCTGCGGTCCGCTGCATTCGACGCTGGGACATTTCAGCGGCCAGGGCCCTACCGCTGAAGAATTTGCCAACTCGGTGGTGGCGCAGCGCCAGATCGGCGACCATGCGGCAAGCTTGGGCATTACCGTGGCGCTGGAGGCGCTCAACCGCTTTGAATGCTATCTGCTCAACACCATGGACGGGCTTGCTTCACATCTGGCGGAGATTGCGCATCCCAACATCCGCGCAATGTATGACACGTTTCACGCCAACATCGAAGAAACCGACCCGATCGGCGCCTTGCGACGCAATGCCGACAGCGTCGCACATATCCATATTTCGGAAAATGATCGGGGCGTTCCCGGTCGTGGAAACATTCCGTGGCAAAAGACCTATGCCACCATCGCTGAAATTGGCTATGACGGATGGCTGACAATCGAAAGTTTTGGCAGAGGATTACCGGACCTGGCGGCGGCGACGAAAGTATGGAGGGATTTCGCCGAAAGTCCGGAGGCGGTTTATCGGGAAGGCTATGCCCATATTTCGCGTTCGCTCGGGGCCGATTGAGGAAACGGAGCTGTTGAACCGGCATCCATGCAGGCGTGCCGGCTATGCCAGGATGGTCCACCCCGTGGCCTGCCCGGAACCTTGCGAAACACCAAACCGCTGGCAGCGGAACCAAACTGTTATTCTGGAGGAAAGCGACAATGAAAACCATCAAGGGCCCGGCCCTGTTCCTGGCACAATTTGCTGGCGACGAGGCACCGTTCAACACGTGGCAATCGATTACCAAATGGGCCGCTGACTGCGGCTACAAGGGCGTTCAGGTGCCAAGCTGGGACGGCCGCCTGATCGATCTTGAGAAAGCGGCGGCGTCAAAGGACTATTGTGACGAGTTCAAGGGGGTTGCGGCCGAGAACGGGATCGAAGTCACCGAACTCTCCACTCACCTGCAAGGCCAGCTTGTGGCTGTGCACCCGGCCTATGACGAGGGCTTTGACGGCTTTGCGGCGCCGAGCGTGCGCGGCAACCCGAAGGCGCGGCAGGAATGGGCGGTCAATCAGGTCAGACTGGCCCTCACCGCCTCGCGCAATATGGGCATTACTGCAATGGCAAGCTTTTCCGGCGCGCTGGCCTGGCCCTATATCTATCCGTGGCCGCAACGGCCGGCCGGGCTGGTCGAGACTGCCTTTGACGAACTGGCCAAGCGCTGGCGGCCGCTTCTCGATCACGCCGACGACTGTGGTGTCGACATCTGCTACGAAATCCATCCGAGCGAAGACCTGCATGACGGGGCCACGTTCGAGATGTTTCTGGACCGCGTCGGCAATCATGCCCGCTGCAACATGCTCTATGACCCGTCGCATTATTTGCTGCAGTGTCTCGACTACATCGACAACATCGACATCTACAAGGACCGGATCAAGATGTTCCACGTCAAGGACGCGGAGTTCAACCCGACCGGACGGCAGGGCGTCTATTCGGGCTACCAGCCCTGGGTGGACCGGGCCGGACGGTTCCGCTCGCTTGGCGACGGACAGGTGGATTTCGGTGCGATATTCTCCAAGATGGCAGCCAATGATTTCGAAGGCTGGGCCGTGGTCGAATGGGAGTGCTGCCTGAAACATCCCGAAGACGGGGCCCGTGAAGGGGCGCAATTTGTCTCCGACCACATCATCCGGGTTACCGAGCGGGCCTTTGACGATTTTGCCGATGGCGGCACCGATGACGCCGCCAACCGGCGCATGCTCGGCATTTCCTGAACGGGAGGACCACCCATGACAATCGAAGGTTCGAAAACCTCATCCTCGCGCCGCATCCGTCTCGGCATGGTTGGCGGCGGGCGTGACGCCTTCATCGGCGGTGTGCACCGCATCGCATCGCGCATCGATGACCGGTATGAACTGGTCGCTGGTGCGTTTTCCTCGACGCCGGAAAAATCCAGCGCCTCTGCCGCCGATCTCGGGGTGGCCGACGACCGCGCCTATGGCGATTATGTCGAAATGGCCAGGCGGGAAGCGCGGCTGAAGAGCGGAATCGAGGCGGTGGCGATCGTCACGCCCAACCACATGCACTATCCGGTGGCGCGCGAATTCCTCAAGCGCGGCATCCATGTCATCTGCGACAAGCCGCTGACCTCGACCCTTGCCGATGCGCGCAAACTGAGGAAAGTTGCCCTTGGCTCCGGCGCGCTATTCGTTCTGACCCACAATTACACCGGCTATCCGATGATACGCCAGGCGCGCGACATGATCGCTCAGGGCGATCTCGGCGCCTTGCGGCTGGTGCAAGTCGAATATGCCCAGGACTGGCTGTCGGAAAGGCTTGAGGAGACCGGTCAGAAACAGGCGGGATGGCGCACTGATCCGGCGCGTTCCGGCCTTGGCGGCTCGACCGGCGATATCGGCACCCATGCTTTCAACCTCGCAAGCTTCGTCTCAGGCCTCGAACTCGATCAGCTCTGCGCCGATCTCGACAGCTTTGTCGAGGGCCGGCAACTGGACGACAACGGCCATGTGCTGATGCGGTTTTCCGGCGGCGCCAAGGGCATGTTGTGGTGCTCCCAGGTGGCGCCGGGCAACGAGAATGCGCTGAAGCTGCGGATTTATGGAGAAAAGGGCGGACTGGAATGGGCCCAGGAAGACCCGAATTATCTCTGGTACACGCCGCTGGGGCAGCCCAAACGGCTGCTGACCCGAAATGGCGCCGGTGCAACCGCTGCCGGCCAACGCCTGAGCCGCATCCCCGGCGGCCATCCGGAAGGCTATCTGGAAGGGTTTGCCAATATCTACTCGGAGGCGGCGGAAGCAATTGTTGCGCACCGTGCCGGCCAGCCCGCGCCCGACGGCGTCCTGTTTCCCGGCATTGACGAAGGGCTGGCAGGCGTTGCCTTTGTGACGGCCTGCGTGGACTCGTCCCGGCGGGGAGGTTCCTGGGTCAAGTTCTCCAGCTACAACAAGGGCTGATCCAGGGGGGCTGATCCAGGGGGCTGACCCAGAAGCCCGGCGCGCCATGGAACGATCACCGGCTTTGCGCGTTCACTCCGCAGAGGCGCATGTGCACCTGCTGCGCTGACAACGTGCGTGTTTCCGGCCTGAAATCTGCCTTGCGGCAACTCGGATGACGGAAGCGCGACCATAAAAGGATCAATCTAATGGGTATCGAAGTTGGAGGCCTTCTTGGGCTTATTCTCCTGGTCGCCATGGTTTGGGCGATATTCAGCATCTTTCAATCTACGGCTTCGACCGGCGCCAAGGTTTTATGGACTGTGCTGATCATCGTTCTGCCGGTGCTGGGCCTGATTATCTGGTTCCTGGCTGGCCCCAAGGGCAACAAGAGACTCGCTTGATCATCAAAAGGAGATGGGCGATGTCATCCCCAACCAGTCGCACGATCACCGACCGACCGCCTGCAGACACTGCCGATACCGGCGAACCGGCGCATCAGCAGCCAGGCAGGCAAGAGCAACTCGAAATGCTTGCGGCGCAAGCGCTTGCCCTTTTGAGGGCGGTCAACCAGGGGATGGGCGACGGCGCTCAATCCCACCGCGCCGAGCGCGACACAGGAACGGCAAGCGCCGAACTCTAGCAGTTGGGCCGCCAGCGGAGCATGTCTGAGCACCGGCCGGCTGAAAGGACGAACAGGAAACGACCGGCGTGCGACGGAATCGCTTCCGCGCATGCCGGCCGTTTCTGGTTAAAAGCCAGGCGTGGCAGGACCGCCCGGCGCTGTCTTTTTTGCATCAATGCGTGTCCGACAGCGTCCAAAGCCATCCGTTTGAACGCCAATCCCACTAGCGACCGGGAAAGGCCTTGTTGACCAGCGGACGCGAGGTCTCGTCGGGGCCGTAATCATTTTCGCCGTCCACGCCAAGCAGGTCCTGCAGCTTGACGCGGGCCCGGTTGACCCGGCTCTTGATCGTACCGACCGCCACACCGGCAATCTCGGCTGCTTCCTCATAGGAAAACCCCGATGCACCGATGAGCACGATCGCCTCGCGCTGGTCGTCCGGCAAACTGTCGAGAGCCGTCTTGAAGTCTCCCATGTCGAGCTTGCCATACTGTTCGGGATGGGTGGCCAGATTGCCGGCAAACACACCGTCGGGATCGGGAAGCTCACGCCCCTTGCGCCGCATCTGGCTGTAGAACTCATTGCGCAGGATTGTAAAAAGCCAGGCCCGCATGCTGGTGCCGGGCTGGAAGCTCTCCTGCTTGCCCCAGGCCTTCATCACCGTCTCCTGCACCAGATCGTCGGCGCGGTCATGGCGCCGGGACAGCGACACGGCAAAAGCACGCAAACTGGGCAGCACAGCCAGCATTTCGCGCTTGAAGGAGAACAGGTCGGCAGGCTGACCAGAGGCTGACTCAGGTGCAGCCATGTCAGTTTTCGCCATTGGAGCCACCGGAGCGTTCGGCTTTGTCAAGCTGTTCGAGCAGGCTGAGCAGATGATCAGGGATCGGCTCTTTCTCGACCGACGTGTAATATCGCTTCAACTGTGAAGCGATCGCGTCAGTGGCGACAGGCTCGCTTTGCCGCCCTGCCTTGTTTGGAGTGCCTTTGTTTCGTTGATCAATCATGCAGTTGCCAGCTCTTTTAGAATGAACTCAGAATGGTTAGAATGCGCTACACGAAAAAAAGTTCCAAGAGCCGGGAACTTTTTTTTGACTCATGCGTTGTGAATTTATTGCTATGTCCAGCGGACCACCAAGGGGTACCTAATGACGACACTGTCCATGCGCATCGCGCCGCACCTTCCCTACCTTCGTCGCTTCTCGCGCTCGGTGACGGGATCTCAAACATCGGGCGACGCCTATGTCGCAGCCACGCTGGAGGCCCTGATTGCCGATCTGAGCATCTTTCCCGATGCGAGCGATGATCGAGTGGCGCTGTACCGGCTGTTTTCTCAACTCTTTGACAGCCTTTCGGTTCCAGTCTCGGTCAATGAAACGCCGTTTGGCTGGGAAAAACGCGCATCCGCCAATCTCGAGGCGGTGACGCCACAGGCCCGCAAGGCCTTTCTGCTGATCGCAGTCGAAGGTTTTAGCACCGCCCAGGCGGCAGAAATTCTCGACGTTGACGAGGCCGGCTTGACCAGGCTGCTGGAGACCGCGTCGGCGGAAATTTCCCGCCAGGTTGCCACCGATATCATGATCATCGAAGACGAACCGCTGATCGCCATGGATATCGAAGACATGGTGGAATCGCTCGGGCACCGGGTTACCGGAATTGCACGGACCCACGCGGACGCGATTGAACTCTACAAGCGGACCAAACCGAAAATGGTTCTGGCCGATATTCAGCTGGCAGACGGCAGCTCCGGGATCGACGCCGTCAACGACATTCTCAAGGATGAAGTCATGCCGGTGATTTTCATCACCGCCTTTCCGGAGCGGTTGCTGACCGGGGAAAAACCGGAACCAGCGTTTCTCGTCACCAAGCCGTTCAATCCCGATATGGTCAAGGCTCTGATCAGCCAGGCGCTGTTTTTCAACACAGCCGCCGAAACCACCCGGATGACCGGAACCAACTAGGTCGGCAGACGTTGATGTTTCATCGGACGACAAAGGAGATTTTCAATGCTGTACTATACCTTGGTGTTTCTCGTCGTGGCCATCGTCGCCGGCGTTCTTGGATTTGGCGGCATCGCCGGTGCTTCCGCTGGAATCGCCCAGATTCTGTTCTTCCTGTTTCTGGCGTTCCTTGTCATTTCGCTGATCATGAATTTCGTGCGAAAAGTCTAGGCTCAGGACCCATTAAATTGCTTGCGGTGAGGATTGCGGACTGATTCACTGGTGGCAGG
>NZ_JARGET010000031.1 GCF_029210485.1 Hoeflea sp. YIM 152468 | reverse complement strand
GTCCGTCTCCTTGTCGTGACGGACTCTACCAAATTTTGGAGGAAGTTAAGGGGCTCAGGTCACTCCGAATTCTCATCACTGACCGTCACCTTCGTGAATGACAAGCTCGACTCGACCTTCCAGTTAGGCTTGGAGTAGCTCGGACAAAATAACCACCAGTAGGAACACAAAACTCAGAGACGATTCAAGCGGGCGAAGCGCCCACACCAGGCCGCGCTGGGATAAACCAACCCCGCAAAATCAAAAATGCCCACTTCAAACACCGCGAAATAACCCGACCAGTCAACGTAGGGACAAACCAAACCCGCGAAATCACCAGTGATTAATCAATAAAATCAGAAGCTTGAAAAGGTAGTGGCGACCCCTGCAGGATTCGAACCTGCGACCGTCGGCTTAGAAGGCCGGTGCTCTATCCAGCTGAGCTAAGGGGCCGTCTTCACCCTGCCGGCAAACCGGCGGGCAAGAGTTTTGATCAGCCGCCTCAATGAGTCCAGGGCACACGACGGTCGAACCGGAAATTGTCGGCATAGGCCATCTGGCGGCGTCTGCTTTCCTTCGGCTCGATAACCCGAAAGGAAATTCCGTTGCGGCTGGCATAGGCCACAGCCTCTTCTCTGGTCTTAAACCTGATTTGAATCTGGCTCTTCATATCCGCAGACGAGGTGTAGCCCATGATCGGGTCGATGCTACGCGGCTTTTCCTGATCAAACTCGAGCACCCAGATATGGCTGTTGGCCTTTCCGGCCTGCATGGCATTCCTGGCGGGACGATAAATTTTCGCAGTCATGTCCCAGATCCCTTTTTATCGCGCCCGCGGCCTCGAAAGGCGGATCACGGTGCCCTGCTGTAAACGCTAGACCCGCTCGGCGCTATATGAACCAAGCCGCCGGAGCGGCAGAATCGAGACCAGCGGCACACTCTGGTCCCAAGCCACTGGCGCCGTCGGCGCGTGCGGTCTTGTTACTGCCCGCTGCCAACTTCTTGTGCCTGCTCGACCCGTCGAATTCCGCCATATTCCTGGCGACCATTCAAAAACGGGACAGCCGCTGAATGCCCGGATGCACACTTAAAGTCAAGCCGCTTTGTTCACGCTCGGAAAGCGCCGTTGATGCCGGCAATCTCGCCGGCGACGGGGAAGGCAGCCGGCGGCGTCCACACCTCACGCGCACGCCGATCAATTTGATGATCGCCGTGGATCTCAGGAGGGTGCAAGGCAGGGATGTACAGCCGGATTAGAGCTTGCCGTTTGCACGGAGGGCGGCGATCACCGTGTCAGCCATGTGCGCGCAGCGCGCTCCGTCAAACGGAAAGACACTGCCAAATCCGCCCTTCAGTTTCTGCTCCAGCACCGCGCGCAGTTGCCGGCGGGCGCGGAACAGGCGGGTTTTCACGGTAATCGGATTGAGCGACAAATCGCGGGCGATGTCGCGAATGTTCATGCCTTCCATCTCATGCAGGACGAACGGCAGCCGCAACGCGGGCGACAGGTCGGCTACTGCCACCTCAAGGATCGCACTGACCTGCATCCTGCCGTAATTGGTTTCAGGGGTCTCGCTGACGCCGACAAATTTGAGGATATTGCTGTTGTTCTCTTCAGCCACTGTGTCGTATTCCTCTTCCGGTCGCGCACGTCTTGTACGCATCAATGCGGCGTTGATGGCAATACGGGTGATCCAGGTTGAAAATTGCGCTCGGCCGTCGAAACGCTCCAGCCCGGCAAAGGCAGAAAGATACGTCTCCTGGACGACCTCCTCCGCCTCGGCATCGCTGGCAACGATCCCACGCGCGATGCGAAACAGGCGCGGGTTAAGCCGCCGGACCAGCTCCCGGATGGCCGCCTCATCCTTCATGCGGGCCGCAGTGATCAGGCCTGCCTCGGCCATGTGAGGCCGAGGCGATCGGTCAGGCGCTTGATTGAGGTTCGGCTTCACCTTGCCGACTCCCTTTCGACACGTCCGCTGGCAAGAATGTCTTCCACTGAAGGCAGGCTCGCCAACGCCTCCGGGGTCAGGTCGCCGGTGTCCGCTGCGGGCCCCTCCCATCCTGGGTCGCCCGGCTGACCCACGACAATCCGGCCGAGCATCCCGCCCATCTCGTGCGGAATGCAATAATAGTCATAGACTCCCGGTACGTTCAGCGTCGTCTCGAACATTTCGTCCGGCAACAAGAAGTCGCTGTCCCACGGCGTCGCCGCCGCTGGAATCCGTCGAGCCCGGCCATACAGGGATTCGTGGTAGGCCGTGGCGGTGTGGCTGTTGCCGGGATCGCGATTGACGAAACGCAGCGTAGTCCCGACGGCGACAGCAAGGCCCTGGGGGGAGAACCAGATGTGTTCGCCACGCGCTGTCCCGCGCATCTCAATCACCTCTCTCGCCGCTGCCGACGAAAGGCGCGGTTGCACGAGGGCGGCAAACGCGCCGCCCCCCAGGACAAGAGTTTTCCTGCGCGACAGCATCATTCTGCCAACCGCGATTTTGCGTCCGCATCGTGATAGAGCACCACATGAGCATGGGGCTCTTCGACACCGGGATGGCCGGCATTGTAGTAGACATCAACGCTGCTGACCGTATGGGATCCGACACCGAGATCGTCATAGGCCGTGCCATCCTGAAGCGCCTTGAGAGGCGTCATATAGACCGTGGCCGACAATTTGCCGTCGTGATCATAGGCCAGGAATGGCCCGGCCGGCAGCGTGTCTGGGCTGACAAAAAGTGTCCCCAGGCCCGGCAGGAATTCCGGCAACGGCAAAACAGTGCTGACCTGCACGTAAGGGTCTCCCGGAGGAGAGTTTTTCAACGCCTCCTCGTCATGGGCGAGCGCGGGCGTCACGGCCAATGCGGCCACCATCGTCAAGAGCGGGAGAAGAGTTTTCATGTGGTTTCCTTTCCGGGTGATCGTCGGGTGCGACTTGAGGCACCCTGATCATTGGATGCGGCACAGCCGAAAAGGTTCGCGCCAAAGTGAAAATATTTTCAGCACCCAATGACGCGGCGAATTTTTTCCCCGCTGTGTCCGGCCGCTATCCGCGCCCCCGCGCGTGTCTGCCCCGACCGCCCCGCCTCGCCTCTCTCCTGAAGGCCCATTGCCCCGCAGCGGCGTCCGATGGTCGATCCTTGCTTTGTTGCCGCGTCGGCATAGTCTTGAGAGAAGCACCCCACAGCACGTTGGAGCAGCACCATGATCCACGGTAACGAAGCAGGCTTCCACATCGACCGCGATTTCTATCTCGGTGAACCTGACTGTCAGCGGGCGGTTTTCCTTTACGGCGATTACACATCGGATGCCTGCAGGCGGCTGCGCGATATCCTGCGCCGGATAGCCGACCGTCAGGAAGGCAGGATCGTCTATATCTACCGCCAATACCCGCAACCGGAAAATTCCGATGCGGACCGGGCAGCGCGGGCAGCCATTGCCGCAGGCGAGCAAGGCAAGTTCTGGGAGATGCACCAGGTGCTGTTCCGCCGGGGCGAAAGTTTTAGCGCGGACAACATCGGCGCTCTTGCCGAAGAGATCGGTCTCGACATCGCCACATTCGACGCCGCGCTTTCATCGGGCTCTGTCGAAGCCCATCTGACCGAGGACCGCGAGCTTGCAAGACTGGCCGGCGTCACCCGCACACCTACCCTCTTCATCGCCGGAGAACCCTATCTCGGTGCGTGGGACGAGCTGTCGATCATGGATGCGGTGGAGCAACCGCTTGGCTTCCGGGTGGAGCGCGCCAGCCAACGGTTCTTTGGCTGGGCTGCGTCTGGTGGCCTGTTGCTGGTTCTGGCCACACTGGCTGCCCTTGCCGTGGCAAATACCGGCCTGCACGAGGTGTACGAGACGCTTCGCACGACTATGTTTGCCTTCGAATTTGGTGAGGCACGTTTTGCCTTGTCATTGGAGGCGTGGATCAATGACGGATTGATGACGATCTTCTTTCTGATTGTCGGGATCGAGATCAAGCGGGAAATGGTGTCCGGCGAGCTGTCGGACTTGTCGAGCGCCCTGCTGCCGATCTTTGGCGCCTTGGGTGGCATGGTGATGCCTGCCCTGATCTACATCGCATTCAACCTGGGCGGGCCGGCCGCTCATGGCTGGGGCATCCCGATGGCCACCGATATCGCGTTCACGCTGGGTCTGATGGCGCTGCTGGGGCGCCGCGTGCCGAACTCCCTGAAAATTTTTGTCGCGGCCCTAGCCATTGCCGACGACCTTGGAGCAATCGTCGTGATCGCGCTGTTTTACGGGCACGGCCTGCATTTCATGCCGATGTTGGGCGCACTCGGCTGCATCGTTGCCATGGCTCTGCTGGGACGAGCGCGGATCTACGCGCTGGCACCCTATCTTGGCCTGGGTCTTGTCCTGTGGGTCTTTGTCCACGCTTCAGGCCTGCACGCCACACTGGCGGGAGTGCTCACGGCGATGCTGATTCCGGCGCGCCGGCCAGCCAAGGTCCAGGAAGTCGCAGCACAAGCCACGGTGCTTGCGGATACGATTGGACCGGACAGCGATCCCGTGCACGACACCATTGCAGACCATGCGGTCAAGGCGATGGAGCACGCGATCACGCGCCTGCGCGAACCTGGCTATCATCTGCAACACGCGCTGGAAAACTGGACCAACTTCCTGATCCTGCCTCTGTTTGCCTTCTTCAACACAGGCGTCCTCTTGACCGGGTCGACCTTTTCACCTTTTGCCCCGGAAACCCTGGGCGTGATGCTGGGTCTCATCATCGGCAAGCCGCTCGGCATTGTTGCCGCCTGCTGGATCGCCGTGCGGGCGGGATGGGCAAACCTGTCATCGGAGATCAGCTGGTCCCAGTTTGTCGGTGCCGGCTGTCTCGCCGGCGTCGGCTTCACCATGTCGATCTTCATCGCAAATGCAGCGTTTGAGGGGACACAACTGGGAGCTGTCAAGCTAGCGGTTCTGCTGGGCTCGTTGATGTCTGCGATCATCGGAGCGACCCTTCTTCTGCTTGCCGGAACATCAACAAGCAGCGCCATCAGCCCCCCGCGGGGCTGACGTGTTGTCACTGGTTTGAGGGAACCTTTGCGGTTGTTCGGACTTTATCGGGAAAGGAGACTGTCATGGCGAAATTCTCAAAAGGCGATCATGTAAGCTGGAATTCCGAAGCAGGCCGGGTCAGCGGCACGATCATCAAGATCCACGAACGGGATTTTGACTACAAGGGTCACCCGCGTCGCGCCTCGAAGGACGAGCCGCAATACGAAATCGAAAGTGACAAGACCGATCACATCGCCGCACACAAGGAATCTGCCCTGACGAAAATTGAATGATGGCCGCGCATTTCACAACCATCGGACACTCAAACCGAAACCTCGACGACTTTCTCGCCATTCTGCGCGCGGGTCAGGTGGAGCTGGTTGTGGATGTGCGGTCCTTTCCCCGCTCCCGTGCCAATCCGGTGTTCAATATCGACACGCTGCCTGACGCACTGGCGCGCCTGCAAATCGGCTACCGGCACAGTCCCGGTCTTGGCGGCCGCCGGTCAAAGCAACCCGGCGTGGAGGAGCATTTGAATGCCAGGTGGCGGGTCCAAAGTTTTCACAATTACGCCGACTACGCGCTAAGCACAGAGTTCGATGCCGCCTTCCGAGACCTGCTCGATCTTGGCCGGTTCAGCCGCCTGGCGCTGATGTGCTCCGAAGCCGTCTGGTGGCGGTGCCATCGGCGCATCATAACCGACTATCTGATCGCAAACGGACACGATGTCGAGCACCTCATGGGAGCGGGCCGGATCGAACCCGCCCGGCTGACCCCTGGCGCCCGTGGTATCGCCGATGGGAAAGTGATCTATCCTGCGGAACAAGCATGAAGCAGGTTGGGCCAGAAAGCTTTCATTCGTAAAATCAAAGAGCTGGCCTGTCCCTTGCGGCTCCTGTCGGATGCGCTGCCGCAGGCCACCGCAATTGCTCCACGCTCAAGCACCACGCGTCGCCAGCAGCAAGCCCGGCGATCTGTCCGGATGTTCGGGAGGGCAACGTCCCAGCAATATAATTGCACTCAAATCACAATTCTTTCCGTTTGCCTTATGCTTTTGCAGAGCCCAGCTTTTGCATCAGACCACCGGCGCGCCCCGTGCCGGATTGCAGCCGCATGAGGAAGACCGCGATGTCCGGCCAGACCAACTCTCCCAACCAAACCGAAGAGATCACCACGCCTCCGGCTGATCACGTGCCGCCGTTTTTCAGGCGTTGGGCGTTCTCGACCAACCACAAGGACATCGGAACGCTTTACCTGCTTTTTTCGATCCTTGCGGGGCTGTTGGGAACCGGGCTTTCCGTCCTGATGCGGATGGAGCTTCAGCACCCCGGCATGCAAATATTTGGCGATTCCAACACTTACAACGTGGCGGTCAGCGCGCATGGGCTGGTGATGATCTTCTTCGTCCTGATGCCTGCCTTGATCGGCGGCTTTGGCAACTGGTTCGTGCCGATCCTGATTGGCGCGCCGGACATGGCATTTCCACGGCTCAACAATTTGTCCTTGTGGCTTCTGGTTGTCGCGTTCCTGCTCTTCATTGCTTCGATGTTCGTGGAAGGCGCACCCGGATCGTTGGGTCACAGCGGCGGGTGGACGCTGTATCCGCCCTACTCCACGTCCGGACAGCCCGGCCCGGCCGTTGACCTTGTCATCCTGTCCATCCATCTCTCTGGCGCCTCTTCCATCCTCGGCGCGATCAACTTCATCACCACCATTTTCAATATGCGCGCACCGGGCATGACCATGCATAAAATGCCGCTGTTTGCCTGGGCCATGCTGGTCACCGCCTTCATGCTCCTGATTTCCTTGCCGGTTCTTGCCGGTGCGGTGACCATGCTTTTGACCGACCGCAACTTCGGCACCACCTTCTTCGCACCCGAAGGCGGCGGCGATCCGATCCTCTATCAGCATCTGTTTTGGTTCTTCGGGCATCCGGAAGTCTACATCATGATCCTGCCGGCTTTTGGCATTATCAGCCACGTGGTCTCGACCTTTTCGCGCAAGCCGATCTTCGGCTATCTCGGCATGGTTTACGCGATGATCGCCATTGGTGGCATTGGTTTTGTCGTGTGGGCGCATCACATGTTCACCGTCGGCCTGTCGGTCAGTTCCCAGCGCTATTTCATGTTCGCCTCCATGGTCATCGCGGTGCCGACCGGTGTGAAGGTGTTTTCCTGGCTGGCGACAATGTGGGGCGGCTCGATATCCTTTCGCACCCCCATGTTGTGGGCGATCGGGTTCGTTTTCCTTTTCACCGTCGGCGGCGTCACGGGCGTGCAGGTCGCCAGCGCCGGGCTCGACCGGCCGTTGCACGACACCTATTACGTGGTGGCGCATTTCCACTACGTGCTCTCGCTCGGTTCGGCCTTCGCGATCTTTGCCGGCTGGTACTACTGGTTCCCGAAGATGTCGGGCTATCGCTACAATTCCGTCCTCGCCAAAACCCATTTCTGGCTCACCTTCATCGGCGTGAACATCGTCTTTTTCCCACAGCACTTTCTCGGTCTTGCCGGCATGCCACGCCGCTATGTCGACTACCCCGACGCCTATGCAGGCTGGAACTTGGTGTCCTCGATCGGCTCCTACATTTCCGCGCTCGGCTTGATCGTGTTTCTCATCACCGTGGCCGAAGCTTTTCTGAGGAAGCGGCCCGCCGGCGACAACCCGTGGGGTGAAGGCGCAACCACCCTGGAATGGACACTGTCGTCGCCGCCGCCATTCCATCAATTTCAATCACTGCCCCGGATCGAATGACACCGGCACGCTCGGCGCTCGCAGGCGCTGGATAGGAGAACCCAAATGAACGAAGCTGCTGAAAATGGATCGAGTCTTTGGCCCATCATAGCCTTCACAATCTACTGGGCCTATCTGGTTGTCACCTATGAACAGCGCAAGCGGAATGGACTGAAGACATTCTTCGATTTCGGCCCCTCTTCTCATGGGACGGGCGCCAAGCACAACCTCACCTCCGACTGGCTCACAGGCCTGATCGACAAGTTCAACGATCTCGATGAGGACAGTTTTCTGGCGGGTGCGGTCAAGATGTACGAGTTCATCCTGGCCAATTATGCCGCCGGAAACAGGATCGAGCTCGTCGGGTTTTTGGCGCCCGATGTGTTTGATGAATTTTCCAAGTCCATCGAAGGCAGGGAGGCAAACGGCGAAACACTGGCCATCGACCTGATTTCCCTGACCAGCGCCAGGATTGTCGCAAGGGACATCGGCGACACCGTGTCCGAACTGACCGTTCGGTTTGAAGCCGACCTCCTGATCACCACCCGGCATGGGGATTCGACCCGCGCCGCCCTGGATACCCAGGAGCCGTTGGCAGCGATCGATATCTGGACATTCCAGCGACGGAATAACGCCCTCAACAAGACCTGGATCTTGGTTGCAACGGAAACCGAATGAGCAATGGAAGCCAACGGGGGAAGTCACCGGGAAAACGGCAGCCCCAGCCACCTCTCCCGCAGGCGAGGCGTTGCGAGCAGCCTTCGCCATCACGCCGCCGGCTACTATCAGTCTGAGAGAATCGTGTCAGGACATCTCGGCCGGAGACTCGGAAGCCGTGGTTTTGGCGCCCGCCATGGCATGGAGCCCTGCCAGAGCGGCGTCAGACACGCTCCTGTCTGCAATGGCGGATTGCACCGCATAGACGGGGTGGGAAAACATCGGCAGTTCCCGCACGAGATGCAGCTCGCCGGTTGCGACATAAGGCTGGACCGAGCTCAATCTGAAATAGCCGCATCCGCCGGTTGAAAGGATGTAGTTGAGCGCCAGAGGCCCCAGATCCATCTGAATATCCGGCGCGACATCGGGAAAGTTCATCTCGTGCTGAAGCGTGAATTCCCGTCCCCAGTCCATATAAATATAGTCCGATCCATCGGGAGACCGTGTCTTCGGATCTGTCGTGACAAACACCAGCTCTTCTTCCATGAGAAGGTCGATTTTGAGGCCCGGCAGATGTTGCGGCGCATACATGATCGCCAGATCGACCTCCCCCGACGCGACCTGCTTGGTCAGATCCTTCGGCACATCGACATGCACCCGAAGAGCAATGTCTGGCAGCGAGTCGCGAATCCATCGAACCCAGTCCAGCAGCAGCGGTTGAGCCAGGCTGACTTCACTGCCGACGGTGAGAACGGCCCGGCGACCGGGTGGAACGGCAACCTGATGAAGCGTGCGCTGCCACAACTGGATGAACATCGGCGCGTGACGGAGGAATTGCTGGCCGGCCGGGGTGAGTGTCGCCCCACCCTTGTGCCGGATGAACAGATCCCTGCCCAGCAATTGCTCCAGATTGCGTATGCGCGCGCTAACGGTTGTCTGCGCGACATTCAGATGTTCGGAAGCCCGGATGAAGCTACCTGTTGAAACGATGGCAATGAAGGTCCTGGCAAGTTCGATATTCATCAATTTTACGGCATTCCCACGTTCTTGTTGGGGGCGGCTGCGGCATTGAGGCGGTTGTCTTCGGTGGCTGCGTGACAGTAAATCGGTCAAGGCCATATTGAGCGGTTCGGTGATGGAGGTCCATAGCCATTGCCAGGCACAGGCTGAGCCTCTCTCAACCTGTCGACAATCTGCTGAGCGAGCCCCCGCGTTTGTGTAGCTGTGAATGCGCCGGAACCATGGCTTCAATCAGCTGCACGATCAGGTTGTCCGCATTGTTCCTGAGCTTCCTGGCTGTCGAACGAATTCAGATCCAATGCAGCGAGATCGGGAAAAACCGGCGGCAAAGACTGCGATGACGCCACGGAGACAAGACTCAATGAGCAGGTCAAGTCGCGTCCGCTTTTTGAAAAGCAACGAATCACTGCAATTCTGATTTGAGACTCACCGCCCGGAACGGCAACGGTCACTGCCAGCCGTTCAACGTTGTCGCGGTCTTTGCGGGTATCGCAAGCGGCGCTGAAGGTCGCAATTCACGGTTACCGCACCCCCTGAGGGGAAAGTTCATGTTTCAAGGGGAGATTGGTCGGAGCGGCAGGATTCGAACCTGCGACCCTCTGGTCCCAAACCAGATGCGCTACCAGGCTGCGCTACGCTCCGATGCCGACTAAGGCGTGATCCGGATACACCGGAATGCTGTGCCCCGCAACCGCTAATCGTCGCGAAATGGATCTAATTGACACTTCACTGCCCGATCACCCGGTGATGCGCTTTATCGCCGGGCGCGATCCCCCGTCTGTCGGCCGTACCTGCATTGAGTTCAAGCACATAGCGGACTGGCGAAGGAGACGAAATGATGGTCTCGGAATAGGGAATGGTATCCTTGACGATCCCGACAATCGTTCCGCCCTCATCAAGAAAAAGCATATCCAGGGGCAAGGGCGTGTTTTTCATCCACATCATCACCGGCCGGGTCTGATCGAACTTGAACAGCATACCGTGATCGGGCGCCATGCTCTCGCGATTCATCAAGCCACGCGCGCGCGTCTCAGGTGTCAGCGCCAGTTCCACGGCAATGCGAACGGGCCCAGCCGCGGTCTGGATCACAAGCCGTTCGGAATCAACCGGCAAGGGTGTGGCTGCGGCCTGAGCGGTAAACCCCGTCGCCAAGCCGGCGAGAACGAGTGCGGCGGCAGCCATCAACTTGCGCATGGGAAAAACTCAGTGGGAGTTGGGGATTGGCGCGTCGATATCCGGATGGATCTCGGCCGCCATCAGGCCTTTGTCGCCGTCGCCAAAACGCACCAGCACGACCTGTCCGGGCCGCAATTCGGCCAGTCCATAGCGTCTGAGCGTTTCCATATGAATAAATATGTCTTCCGTCCCCTCGCCGCGGGTCAGGAACCCGAATCCCTTGGTGCGGTTGAACCACTTGACGATGGCGCGCTCAAGCCCGCTGGACGGTTTGACCTGCACATGGGTGCGCACCGGTGGCAATTGCGACGGGTGCACCGCGGTCGATGTATCCATGGAAATGATTCTGAACGCCTGATAGCCGCGTTCCCGCTTCTGGATCTCGCACACGATGCGCGTTCCCTCCAGCACCGTCTGGTAACCGTCGCGCCGCAGGCACGTCACATGCAGCAGCACATCTTCCATACCGTTGTCAGGAACGATAAAACCAAACCCCTTGGCCACGTCGAACCATTTGATCACTCCCGTAATCTCGATCAGATCGACGGCGTCGGCATGCGCGTCGGCATGCGCCTCGTTCTTTTCTGAGGACCTTTCCCCCATTCCGGATGCCTCTCCAATACGCGCCACATACAAATGAAGTGATTCTCGTTCCAAACATTAACATTGTATTGCGCAGGCTGTGCAAGCCCCGCCGGAAAACTTGTTGATCCATCCCCTTCTATTGCACCGGCATTGCCTGACGCGCCAATCCGCCTCATGTTCTTGCAATCAAGAATCACGAGGTAAAGCCAATGCGTTATCTGCACACGATGGTCCGCGTCACCGACATCGAGGCATCACTCGATTTTTACTGCACCAAGATGGGGCTTGTGGAAATCCGCCGCAGTGAAAGCGAATCGGGCCGGTTCACACTTATTTTTCTCGCCGCACCGGGCGACCGGGAGCGGGCACTGACGGATCAGGCGCCGTTGCTCGAATTGACTTACAATTGGGACCCGGAAGATTATAGCGGCGGCCGCAATTTCGGTCATCTCGCCTATGTCGTCGACAATATCCACGAGACCTGCCAGTCACTTCTCGACCAGGGCGTGACGATAAACCGCCCGCCGCGTGACGGTCGGATGGCATTTGTAAGATCTCCGGACGGAATATCGATCGAGCTATTGCAGAAGGGCGAGCCGCTACAGCCGGTCGAGCCATGGCTGTCGATGAAAAACACCGGAGAGTGGTAGCGCCGGGATGGCAAGGCCGGTCAAGTGTGCAATCCGGCCCCTGGCGAGCCGGATTGCATGAATGGCAAGCTTCGCGCAACGGAGGTCGGTCAAGCTAAAGCCGGAGTCATGCTTTCGCCGTATTTGCGCCGCATCGCATGGTTTCTGACATGAACGCCATTTGACCCTGTCCGGACGTCGGATTTGCTCGTATACACATACGGTGCAAATGGGTAGGCATCCTTCAAGGACCTTCGGGTCTGCCAGTGCAAGATACCGGGGGCTCGAGATATTGCAGACAGGCGGGAATAGGGCAGGCAATTGCCGTGTAGGCGCGCGCACCTTGATGTTGACCGGTGCCGTGGCGCTGCTGAGCGGATGCGTGTCAGCCGGCGACCCTGCAACGTTTGCAAGCCAGGGCTTTGCCCCGGGTGCGTCGAGCCTGTCTGACAGCACCATGATGGTCAGTGAGTCTGACGCGATGTTTCTTGCAGCCGGTTCCACGGCCGCCGCTGACTCGAACATTCCACTTCCAGTCCCATCACCGGCTTCGGCTGACGGGGCGTCAAGGCAAGCTGTTGCCGACCCGGTCGAAACCGACATCGCACAGCCGCCGGTCATGGCAGACACGTCCATTGACGCCCTGAATCGCGGCATCACCCAAAACCAGCTGGCAAGTGCGCCCGCCAATCTCTATGCCGCGCCGCCTGCCCCTGAAGTGATCGAGCCGCAGCCGGCCGAACCGGCGGACCAGGCGCAATCTGCGCCTGCCGAGATGGAGCCAGAGTCTGAGGAAGCCGCAGCCCCGCCGCCAGTCCAGGAACTGGCCGTGATCGCGCCGCCAAAGAAGAAATCGATTTTCGCGCGCATGTTTGCGCCACAGCAGAACTCATCCAGGAAAGCGCCCGCCGGGACCAAGAAACGCGTGGTCTCGTCCATGCGAACTCAGGTCAATCAGGCTGCGGCATCCAGCGGCGGCGACACCCTCCCCGGAGTCCGGCTGGCGGCCTTGTTTGGCGTTGACGCCGATACATCAACGGGCAGATCCAGTGCCGGACAGATCGAGCTGGCTTCGGCCGCCGGCCTGGCGCGGCTTGCTCCCAACGGGTTGCATCGGCAAACCGAAAATGTCGACGTCGATTGTTTCAAGCCGGAACTGGTTCGGGTTCTCAAATCCATCGAACGCCATTACGGCCGACCGGTGGTGGTGACATCCGGCTATCGCAGCCCCAGGCACAATCGCCGGATTGGCGGTGCGTCGGGCTCACGGCACACATCCTGTGAGGCCGCTGACGTCCAGATCGAGGGCGTCTCCAAGTGGCAACTGGCGAAATATCTGCGCTCCATGCCAGGGCGCGGTGGCGTCGGCACCTACTGCCATACAGAATCAGTTCACATCGACATCGGCAATCCGCGCGACTGGAACTGGCGCTGCCGTCGTCGCAAGTAGGCAACAGCCAGTTTTGGCTGGCAATTTGTGCCAGTCGCGGGCCCATCCGGGGCCAATCGGAAAACAATCTTCATCCCGAAGGCATTTTTTTAGCGGAACCACCAATTATCCACTTGCGGTCTTAAAACGGGCTGACTATAAGACGGCCACATTGTATGCGCCCTTCGTCTATCGGTTAGGACGCCAGATTTTCATTCTGGAAAGAGGGGTTCGATTCCCCTAGGGCGTACCATGTTTTTCAAGCACTTCGCTTGGCTTCCTCATCCAAGATATAAATCCTGAATTGTGCCTCGGGCCTGCAACGGCACCGGCTCTGCCCGTCCTCGGGACGCGCCTGGGCTCGGTATCCGAATTGTTGTCTTGCATTGGCGAGAGGCGGGCGCGAACGGCTCCGGAGGAGCAATCTGCGGAGATCGCTCAGTCAGCAACCGCGGCATCGATGATTCGGATCTGAACCCGCCTGACCCCCTGCCAGTGGTCCGCTGACAGCGTGCCTGCGACATGAAACGCCAGGCCGCGCCCATTCAGCAACGCTTTGCCCATTTCCGTGTCCGCAGCGCGGAAGGCAATGCCATCGAGCCGCCCGCCATCAGGACCGGCGAAAGACAGCTTGATGTGATTCTGGCCAACCACGCGGGCATCCCTGACGATGTGTGCCGGAACCGCAAAGACCGGCTGCGGATGTCCGGCGCCAAAAGGCCCGGCGCGTTCGATCATGTCGACCAGATCCAGCGTCGCACCGGAAGCCGACAGCGCCCCATCGATCTTGAGCCGGTGGCGTTGTGACAGGCCCGCAACCGCCTCGGCGACATGGTCTTCGAAAAACGCCCGCAGATCCCCCAGCCGGCCTTGCTCCACCGTCAAGCCGGCTGCCATCGCATGCCCGCCGCCTTTAAGCAGCAGGCCGCTGTCGACGGCCTTGCGCACCAGTCGGCCAATGTCCACGCCGGGCACCGAACGCCCCGACCCGGTCCCCTTGCCATTGCCGTCAAAGGCGATGGCAAACGCCGGCCGCCGGTAGCGGTCCTTCAGTCTCGAGGCCAGAAGCCCGACCACGCCCGGATGCCAGCCGCGGCGTTCGGTGATGATCACCGCAGGCCCCTCGCCGCTTGCCATTTCGACTGCGGCTTCCGCATCGGCTTCCTCCAGCATCGCCGCCTCGATGGCCTGCCGCTCCCGGTTCAACTCCTCCAGCCGCTCCGCAATTGCGTCCGCCTCGGCACGGTCTTCGAGCGTCAGCAGGCGACTGCCGAGCGCGGCATCGCCAATGCGTCCACCTGCATTGATCCGCGGCCCGATTAAAAAACCAAGATGGTAGGGCGTCATCGGCCCGTTCAGCCCTGCACGCTGGGCCAGCGCGGTCAGGCCCACATTGCCCATGCTCCGCGTGACCAGCAATCCCTTGACCACAAAGGCGCGATTGAGACCCTTCAGCGGCACCACATCGCAAACCGTAGCCAGTGCAACCAGATCCAGACATCCGAGCAGGTCGAAACCACCCGCCCGCGCGTCGCCCCTTTGGCGCAACATCCGCAACGTGCCGGCGAGCACCATGAACACCACGCCACAGGCACACAGATGCCCCAGACCCGACAGGTCATCCTCACGGTTGGGATTGACCAGCGCCTGGGCCAAAGGCAGCTCCTGCGCCACCTGGTGATGATCGATCACCACAACGTCGGTTCCTCGCCGCGCGGCCTCTGCCAGCGACTCATGGCTGGTGGAGCCGCAATCAACCGTGATGATCAGTCCGGCGCCACGGTCGATCAGATCGCCAATGGCGGTCGGATTGGGTCCGTATCCTTCAAAGATCCGGTCGGGAATGTAGATTTCGCTCTCGACGCCGAAATGGCGCAGGAATCGCTGCATCAGAGCAGAGGACGTTGCCCCGTCGACATCATAGTCCCCGAAGATGGCCACACGCTCGCCGCGCGTGATCGCGGCAACGATCCGCTCCGCCGCCTTGTCGCAATCGGTCAGCCGGGATGGATCAGGCATGAGGGATTTGATGGTGGGATCAAGAAAGGCTGCCGCGTCGCCCATGACCACGTCGCGCCCGGCCAGCACCCGGGCGACCACATCCGGCAAGCCGGTGCTCTGGGCAATAGTAATGGCCTTGTTCTCGCCAGCCATGTCGAGCCGCGCGATCCATTTCTGCCCCGACAGGGATTTCTCAACGCCCAGGAACGCCCGTTCGGATGCACCGCTGTTTGCCATTTTGGCCCATCAACCCGTCCTAAGGCGCCATGCCGGTGTGGCTGCGCCGGAGACACGCTCATACCGCATCCCGACGGGGGCGGCAAAGCACAGATATACTAATGCCTGTCGCGCAAAACTGTGCAGCGGTTTTGCGACAACGACATGCATCAAGAAAGAGCCTAAGGCGCGGCACCCGGAACCGGTTTGATGCGACGCGCTGCAGCGCCGGCGGAAACGACACGAAAAAAGGGCCACACCGGCAACGGCATGGCCCTTGGTTCACAACGGGCGCGCTGCGCGGGCAGATCAATCGAACTTGGTGAGATCCTGATGCCGCGCCTTGATTTCGCGGACTGTGCGCGATGATGAGCGCATCACGATGGTGTGGGTGGTGATGGCGTTGCGCGTGAACCGCACGCCTTGCAGGAGATTGCCGTCGGTCACGCCGGTGGCGGCAAACAACACATCGCCACGCGCCATCTCTTCCATGGTGTAGACGCGGTTGGGATCGGAAATACCCATCTTCGCAGCCCGCGCCACCTTTTCCTCGGTGTTGAGTTGCAGCCGGCCCTGCATCTGTCCGCCGATGCACCGCAGCGCTGCGGCGGCGAGCACCCCTTCAGGCGCGCCGCCAATACCGAGATAGATATCAATCCCGGTTTCATCCGGGTCAGTGGTGTGGATCACACCGGCCACATCACCGTCGCCGATCAGCCGGATGGCAGCCCCGGTGGCGCGAACCTCTTCGATCATCCGCGCGTGGCGCGGTCTGTCGAGGATACAGGCGGTGACCTGGTTCACGGAGACGCCCTTGGCCGCTGCCACGGCGTGGATATTTTCTGATGCGGATGCATCCAGCGACACCGTATTGGCCGGATAACCGGGTCCGATGGCGATCTTTTCCATGTAGACATCGGGTGCGTAAAGCAGGCTGCCTTTTTCCGCGAACGCGATCACCGCCAGGGAATTGGGCAGGTTCTTGGCGCAGATCGTGGTGCCTTCCAGCGGATCGAGGGCGATATCGAGCTTGGCGCCGGCGCGGGTGCCCACTTCCTCGCCGATGTAGAGCATCGGCGCTTCATCGCGTTCGCCTTCACCGATCACCACCGTCCCGTCGATAGCCAGCCGGTTGAGTTCCTGACGCATGGCATCCACGGCGACCTGATCTGCGGCCATCTCGTCGCCCCGGCCCCGAAGCCGGGCTGCGGCAACCGCTGCACGCTCGGTGACCCGGGCGATCTCCAACGTGAGAATACGGTCAAGACTGCTGGTTTCTATCGGTGTACCTGACATGGACTAAGCTCCCCTGAGGTAATTCGCTTGCCGCTCATACAGCGTCAAAAGCCAGCAAAGCAATGTCAATCCCGCTTAAAAAGGCGTTGTTATTCAGGATTTTGGCCGGATGCAAAACTAAATCGATTAAAGCCGGCGCCTGAAGACCAGCACCCGGACGGATCACCGCGCCGCATACCAGGAAGCATCAGTTCTCGCGGGTGCGCTCGATCCGGATCACCTGCGGTTCACCGGACAGATAGCCCTCATTCCTTATGCCATCAACCGCCGCGCGCACCCGCGACTCCGTCGTGGCATAGGTGACGAGGATAACCGTTTGCGGACCGGCTTCAGCACCGGATGGGCGGGCGCGCTGAACGATCGATTCCAGCGAGATGTCGTTCTTGGCCATCATGGTCGCGATCGAGGCAAAAACGCCGGCTTTGTCGTCGACCTTGAGCGAGATGAAATAACCACCCTCATGGCTCTGGATCTGAGCCCGCTTGTAAGGTTCGAGTTTGCTGGCCGGTCGACCCAATGCCGGTGCGTGCTGATGGCCCGGCCTGCTCTTGGCAATATCGGCAATGTCGCCCAGAACCGCCGAGGCGGTGGCGTCACCGCCGGCACCGGGCCCGGACAGCATCAACTCGCCAAGAATATCGGCTTCGATGGTGACGGCATTGGTCACGCCTTCGACCTGAGCGATCATCGAGCCCTTCGGCACCATGGTCGGATGGACACGTTGCTCGATGCCCGTTGCAGTGCGTTGCGAAACCCCAAGCAGCTTGATGCGGTAACCCAGCTCATCGGCGGCATGGATATCGTCGATCGAAATATTGGTGATGCCCTCGATGTAGACCTCGTCGGCGGCAATCTCGGTGCCGAAGGCCAGACTGGTCAGAATCGACAGCTTGTGCGCGGTGTCATCGCCCTCGATGTCAAATGCCGGATCGGCCTCGGCATAGCCAAGGCGCTGGGCATCGGCCAGGCATTCGGCAAACCCGATATTGTCCCGCTGCATCCGGGTCAGAATGTAATTGCAGGTGCCGTTGAGGATGCCGTAAATCCGCGTAACAGAATTGCCGGTCAGCGATTCCCGCATCGCCTTGATGACCGGAATCCCGCCGGCCACTGCGGCTTCGAAGTTCAAAAGCACGCCGTTGGATTCTGCCAGGCGCGCCAGTTCGACACCGTGCCGGGCGAGCATCGCCTTGTTGGCGGTCACCACGTGCCGCCCGGCCGTCAATGCTGCTGTCGCCGCAGCATAGGCCGGATCGCCCTCGCCGCCGATCAACTCGATCAGAACATCGATGTCGGCCTCACGCGCCATCACCACCGGATCATCGTACCAGGTCACCGTCTCGAGGTTAAGCCCGCGATCACGGTTCCGCTCGCGTGCACTGACCGCCGTAATCACGATTTCACGCCCGCAAATATCGGAAAGCAGATTGTGCCGTGCGGTGACTACGCGAAACAACGCCGCGCCAACGGTCCCGAGGCCTGCAATGCCTATTTTCAGGGCATCAGTCATATCAAATATCCACCTGTATCGGATCGTCCGCAGCGCTGCACGGACTTGGGAAACTCTGGGCGGGTTTACCGACGGGACAGCGGACGGTCAACGCCGGACGGGCAAAGACACCACTTTGTCGCCGCCATCATTGGCAGCATTGGCAAAGAAGCGCTTGATATTGCGCGCAGCCTGGCGAATCCGGTGCTCGTTTTCGACCAGCGCAATACGCACATGGGCATCGCCATGCTCGCCGAATCCGATTCCGGGCGCAACCGCAACATCCGCCTGTTCGACCAACAGCTTGGAAAACTCCAACGATCCCATGTGCTTGAATTGCGGAGGAATCGGCGCCCAGGCAAACATCGTCGCCGCCGGCGGCGGCACATCCCAGCCGGCCTTGCCGAAACTGTCGACAAGCACATCGCGGCGGCGTTTGTAGGTTGAGCGCACCTCGGCAATCTCGGCGCCATCACTGTTCAGAGCCGCGGTCGCCGCAACCTGAATCGGCGTAAATGCGCCGTAATCGAGGTAGGACTTGACCCGTGTCAACGCGGAAATCAACCGTTCATTGCCGACGGCAAATCCCATCCGCCAGCCGGGCATCGAGTATGTCTTCGACATCGAGGTAAACTCGACGCAAAGATCCATGGCGCCTTCAACCTGCAGCACCGACGGCGGCGGCACATCGTCAAAATAGATTTCCGAATAGGCCAGATCGGACAACACGATAATGTCGTGCTTCCTGGCAAAGGCGACGACGTCCTTGTAGAAATCCAGCGTGGCGACATAGCTTGTCGGGTTGGACGGGTAGTTGAGTATCAGCGCCAGCGGCTTGGGGATCGAATGCCGCACAGACCGCTCAAGTGCGGCAAAGAAACTGTCGTCCGGCACCACGTCAAGCGAGCGGATCACGCCGCCCGACATGATGAAACCGAAGGCGTGGATCGGGTAGGTCGGATTGGGGCACAAGATCACATCGCCGGGCGCTGTGATCGCCTGGGCCATATTGGCAAAGCCTTCCTTCGAGCCAAGCGTGGCAATAACCTGGGTCTCGGGATTGAGTTTTACCCCAAACCGCCGCTGGTAATAAAATGCCTGAGCCCGCCGCAGCCCGGGAATGCCTCGCGACGTCGAATAGCGGTGGGTGCGCGGGTCTCTCACAGCTTCGCACAATTTGTCGACGATCGCTGTGGGCGTCGGCAGATCCGGGTTGCCCATTCCCAAATCGATAATGTCGGCGCCACCCGCCCGTGCCGAGGCTTTTAAACGGTTCACCTGCTCGAACACATAGGGCGGAAGACGGCGAACTTTATGAAATTCTTCCATGGAATCCACTACAACTACGGGCTTCTCGGTGTCGCCCTGATATCACGGGTTTGCATCCAATCCGGCCCGAAGGCAAGAGTTAGTTCTCGATTTGCCGCTGTGTATCACTGGCATGGCTTGCCGCCAATTCCCGCAATTCGCGAAGCCGGCGTTCATACTGTGCCCTGGCATCGGGTGTCGACGCCCGGCTTTTCAGCAATGTCGTCATTTCCATCTCGGCTGCAAGGATCTGGGCATTGGAAAGCTGTGCGTTGGCGGCTTGCGGCTGCCGCCCAAGTTTCGGGTATTCGCCGGATCTCTGGGCGCCTGTCACGACAAATGTCCTGGCCTCGACCGGTTCGGTTTTCTCGATCGGAATGAGAGACGTAACGCCCGGATTGCGCCGGACAATTTTTGAATCGTCAGCAGCAACATCAGCACGTGCCGCAACCGGCTGCGGCGCGGCATCCTCGAGCGACGCGGTTTGACATCCCCCCACCCAAAGTGCGGCAAGTGTCACATATGCCAAGCGAACAAAATCTGTCATGATTACCTATATTCGGGTCTCCACCATCTGGTGGTCATGACATGGACACCAAATGTCCGTATCAAGAAAGCATGCATGCTTGGAGGGCTCATCAAGCACTGTAACAAAGCCGTTTTAAGGCAGAAAAAGGGCTGGTGGCAAGCTCGGGAACGTACAAGGAGGCGTCAACATGGCAGACAAAGGCACGAGCACGGCCGGGAAAAAGAACTCCGAGGGCGATGCTTCACCTGCCGAAGCCTATGTTGTCAAAAATCCCGAAGCTTTTGCCCGCAATGTTGCGCGCATGCTCGAAGAGCTGGGCAAGGCCGCCTCGGCATGGATTGAACCGCGCGAAAAAGGCGAAATCGCCGACACAGTTTCCGAACCAATGGCCGACATGGTCAAGACCTTTTCCAAGGTCGGCGAATACTGGCTCTCCGATCCCAAGCGCGCCATCGAAGCCCAGACAAGTCTGCTGACCGGCTATTTCGACATGTGGAGCGAATCGGTCAAGCGCATGTCCGGTGAGGACGACAGCCCCAGGATCAAGACCAGCGACAAGCGGTTTTCAGATCCCGATTGGGACGACAATCCGTTTTTCGAGTTCCTGAAAAACGCCTATCTGATCACGTCGGACTGGGCCAGCAAGCTCGTCGACGAGAGTGAAGGCCTCGATGACCATACCCGTCACAAGGCAGCCTTTTACGTCCGCCAGATTACCAGTGCGCTTTCACCGGCCAATTTCATTGCCACCAATCCCGAACTGTACAAGGAGATGGTTGCCACCAACGGCGAAAACCTCGTCAAGGGCATGCATATGCTGGCCGAGGATATCGCAGCCGGCAAAGGTGAACTCAAACTGCGGCAATCCGATGCCTCGAAATTCAAGGTCGGCGAAAACATCGCCGTCTCGCCAGGCAAGGTCGTCGCCCAGAACGAGATCTGTCAGATCATCCAGTATGCCCCCGCAACCGAGTCGGTGCTCAAACGGCCACTGCTGATCGTGCCGCCCTGGATCAACAAGTTCTACGTTCTTGATCTGAATCCGAAGAAATCCTTCATCAGATGGGCTGTCGAGCAAGGCCACACGGTGTTCATCATCTCCTGGGTCAACCCGGATCAGCGGCACGCCGAAAAGGGCTGGGAGGCCTACTCGCGCGAGGGCATTTCGTTTGCTCTCGACACCATCGAGAAGGCGACAGACGAGCGTCAGGTCAACGTCATCGGCTACTGCGTCGGCGGTACGTTGCTGGCGGCGACACTGGCGCTGCAGGCCCAGGAGAAGGATGCCCGCATCGCCACCGCCACATTCTTCACCACCCAGACTGACTTCACCTATGCCGGCGACCTCAAGGTGTTTGTCGATGAAGCGCAGATTGCCGCGATCGAAGCGGCCATGAAAAAGAACGGCTATCTCGACGGATCGAAAATGGCGACGGCCTTCAACATGCTGCGCGCCTCGGATCTGATCTGGCCCTATGTCGTCAACAACTACCTCAAGGGCAAGGATCCGATGCCGTTTGACCTGCTCTACTGGAACTCGGATGCGACCCGAATGCCGGCCGCCAACCATTCCTACTATCTGCGCAATTGCTACCTCGAGAACAATCTGTCCCAGGGCAAGATGGAACTCGCCGGCAAGACCCTGAATCTCGGCGACATCAAGGTTCCGGTCTACAATCTCGCCGCCCGGGAAGATCATATCGCCCCTGCCCGTTCGGCCTATATCGGCGGCAAGCTGTTTGGCGGTGACGTGACTTACGTGATGGCCGGATCGGGCCACATTGCCGGCGTCGTCAATCCGCCGGCGGCCGGCAAGTACCAGTTCTGGTCCGACGGCCCGCTCAA
The DNA here is from genome assembly GCF_029210485.1 of Hoeflea sp. YIM 152468. Taxonomy (GTDB): domain Bacteria; phylum Pseudomonadota; class Alphaproteobacteria; order Rhizobiales; family Rhizobiaceae; genus Hoeflea. Next base: position 61,061 of record NZ_JARGET010000031.1, on the reverse strand, counting down.
TGCGGAGTTCGAAGACTGGGTGGCTGGCGCAACGGAGACGCCGGGGTCCTGGTGGCCGCACTGGCATCAATGGATTCGCGCCCATTCCGACGAAGAGGTGCCGGCACGCAAGCCGGGTGGCAGAAAACTCAAACCGATCGAAGATGCGCCGGGGTCTTATGTCCGGGTGAAGGTCTGACCGGCACCGCCAGCCTCTCCTTGCCGACGCTAACCGGCCGCTGCGGGTTTGCGAGGGAGTGGAAAGCCTGTTATCGCCCGCTTGATGAGATTCGACCCGCCCCTGATCCCCGCAACGCTGCTGCGCCGCTACAAGCGCTTCCTGTTTGATGCAGAGCTTGAATCCGGAGAGCTGATCACCGGATCGTGCCCCAACACCGGCTCGATGCGGGGCCTCACCACGCCTGGCTCGAAATGCTATCTGACCAGCCATGTCTCCGCCACGCGCAAATATGCACATGCCCTGGAGCTGGTCGAGGCCGACGGCACACTCGTCGGCATCAACACCGGCCGCCCCAACCGGCTGGTGGAGGAAGCCATCGATCAGGGCTTGCTTGGCTCGCTCGGCGCTTACGCAAAACGCAGCCGCGAGCAGAAATATGGCGTCAACTCCCGCATTGATATCCTGCTTGAGGATCGCGAAAGGGGCACCGCCTATGTTGAAGTCAAGAATGTGCATTTTTGCCGCAGCCCCGGACTTGCCGAGTTTCCTGACAGCGTCACCGCACGCGGCGCCAAGCACCTGGAGGAGCTCGGTGACATGGTCGCGGCTGGACACCGGGCTATAATGGTCTATCTGATCCAGCGGGATGATGTCGACCGGCTCAGCCTGTGCCGCGATCGGGACCCGGCCTATGCAGCCGCTTTCGATCGGGCAATGAGCCGCGGGGTTGAAGCCTGCGCCATACGGTGCAAGATCACGCCTGAGCAAATCAGCCCTGAATTGACGGTGACCATTGAGGAATCCGGTCTAAACAGCCTAGTGTAATGACGCGCCGGTGGTAAGCTGCCGGAGCAAGACAAAGCGAGCCTGCCATGGTTACCTACATTGACGCCAGTTCGGCCCCGATGAAAAACACCGGTCAGATCCGGCTCTATGGCCCGGACGGCTTTGAAGGCATGCGCAAGGCATGCCAGCTCACCGCCCGGTGCCTCGACGAACTGGTCACGCGCATAGCGCCCGGCGTGACCACGAACGAGATCGACAAGTTTGTGTTCGAATTCGGCATGGACCACAATGCTCTGCCCGCGACTTTGAATTATCGCGGCTACACCAAATCCTGCTGCACCTCGATCAACCATGTTGTCTGTCATGGCATTCCCAACGACAAGCCGCTGCGTGAAGGCGAAATCATCAATATCGACGTGACCTACGTGGTGGACGGCTGGCATGGCGATTCGAGCCGCATGTATCCGGTCGGAGACATCAAACGTGCCGCCGAGCGGCTGCTCGAAATCACCCAGAACTCGCTGATGCTCGGCATCGCTGCTGTCAAGCCCGGCGCGCGCACCGGCGCCATTGGCGAAGCCATTCAGAAATATGCCGAATCCGAACGCTGCTCGGTGGTCCGCGACTTTTGCGGGCACGGCGTCGGCAAGCTGTTTCATGATGCGCCCAACATCCTGCATTACGGCCGCGCCGAAGAGGGGCCGGAAATGCGCCCCGGCATGATCTTCACCATCGAGCCAATGATCAATCTGGGCCGGCCGCACGTCAAGGTACTGTCCGATGGCTGGACGGCCGTGACGCGAGACCGCTCGCTGACCGCACAATACGAACACACCGTCGGCGTCACCGAAACCGGCTGCGAGATCTTTACCCTGTCCCCTGCCGGCCTTGATCGTCCTGGCTTACCCGCATGACACCACGCCATCGCCCAGGTCAGACACAACAAGGCCTGACCGGCGATGGCGCGCATGACGAAGGCAACGCCCCGAAAGATCCGGATCCGGCGGCTCCGGATGAGCGCAGCTACTTTGCGGAAAACCGCCAGACCAAAACTTCGGGCCATGCGCTAGAAACGGAACCCCGCGATGTCTCGCTCGGTCCAGACGAACACTACCATGGTCACCGCGACCGGTTACGCCAGCGCTTCCGCGACAGCGGCGGCAGCGCGCTCGCAGACTATGAAGTACTGGAACTGCTGTTGTTCAGACTGATCCCGCGGCGCGACACCAAACCGATCGCCAAGGCTCTGCTCGCCAGATTCGGATCGCTTCCCGAAACCCTTGGTGCGCCCACCCATTTGTTGACCGAGATCAAGGGTGTTGGCAGCAGCGTCGCGACCGATCTCAAACTGATTGGCGTGGTCGCCCAGCGAATGCTCAAGAGTGATCTCAAGGCTCGCCAGGTTCTCGCGTCCTGGTCCTCGGTGATCGAGTACTGCCGTGCAGCCATGGCGTTCGAGGCGCGGGAGCAGTTCCGGGTGCTGTTTCTCGACAAGAAGAACGCCTTGATTGCCGATGAGGTGCAGCAAACCGGCACCGTGGACCACACGCCTGTCTATCCACGCGAGGTGGTCAAGCGCGCTCTGGAACTCTCCGCCACGGCGATCATCCTGGTACATAATCACCCATCGGGCGACCCAACCCCGTCGCGCGCCGACATTGAAATGACCAAGCTGATCATCGACACCGCCCGGCCGCTGGGCATCACCGTGCATGACCACATCATAATCGGCAAGGACGGCCATGCCAGTCTCAAGGGCCTGAAGCTGATCTGACGGTTTGCGAGATGGCCGGGCATCAGCCAGGCCGGCACTGCGGCGGCGCATGGCCAGCGCATCTTCCAGAATCAAAAACGCCGGAGCAGTGCCCCGGCGTTATCTCATCAAGCGCGCATGCCTTATTCGGCAGCCGCATCGTCCTTCTTTGCAGCTTTCTTCTTGACTGGCGCCTTCTTCTTCTTCGGCTCGGGCTTGTCGGAAGCCTCGGCCTCGTCATCCGCCATCAGCTCTTCCTTGCTCACCGGCTTGTCCGTCACATCAATGATGGTGAGCATGTGGTCAACGGTCTTTTCCTCAAAGATCGGAGCCCGCAACGAGGCCACGGCGCCTGGGGTCTTCTGGAAATACTCGTAGATTTCCTTTTCCTGACCCGGAAACTTGCGAACCTGCTCGAACAGCGAACGCTGCAGTTCTTCGTCGCTGACCTGAATACCGGCTTCTTCACCGATCTTCGACAGGACGAGACCGAGACGGACACGGCGCTCGGCCAGCGTGCGGTACTCTTCGCGCGCAGCCTCTTCGGTTGTGTCTTCGTCTTCGAAGGTCTTGTTGTTGTCGGTCAGTTCCTGGTTGATCTGGCGCCAGATGCTTTCAAATTCCGCATCGACCAGTTTGGAAGGCGATTCGAACTTGTGCGCCTCATCCAGCTGATCGAGAATCTGCCGCTTGAGCTTCTGGCGGGTGATCTGGCCATACTGGCTTTCGATCTGCGACTGGACGACTTCGCGCAGCTTGTCGGCGGAATCAAGCCCCAGTGTCTTGGCCAGTTCGTCATTGATTTCAAGCTCACCGGGCGCGGCAATGGCCTTGACCGTGATGTCGAAAGTCACTTCCTTGCCGGCAAGATGGGCAGCCTGATAATCTTCCGGGAATGTGACCTTGATCACCTTCTCGTCGCCTTCCTTGAGGCCGACGAGCTGTTCTTCAAAGCCAGGGATGAAGCGGTTCGAGCCGATGACAAGTTCAGCGTCCTGATCCGCGCCACCTTCGAACGGTTCGCCGTCAAGCTTGCCCAGGTAATCGATCGTCACCTTGTCGCCGTCGGCAGCCTTGCCGGTCTTGGGCTCGTAGGTGCGGCTGTTTTCCGCCACCCGAAGCACCTGCTCCTCGACTTCTTCCGCCGGCACATCGACGACTTCACGGACGACCTTGATGCTCGACATGTCCGCCACGTCAAAGGCTGGGATCACCTCATAAGCGATGGTGAATTCGAAATCGGCTGCTCCGTTGAGGATCTGATCAGCTTCCTTCTCGTCCTCGGTCATGGAAATCTCCGGCTGGGTTGCAGCCTTTTCTCCACGCTCGGAAAGGATCGAGGTCGGCTTTTCCTGGATCATCTCATTGACCAGCTGCGCCATCATCGATTTGCCATAGACCTTCTTGAGATGCGAAATCGGCACCTTGCCCGGGCGAAAGCCCTTGATCTGCATCTTGCTTTTGGCTTCGGCAAGTTTCTCGTTGAGCTGCGATGCCATGTCCGCAGCGGGAACGACAACCTTCAATTCGCGCTTCAGCCCTTCGGCAAGCGTTTCGGTAACCTGCATGTTCAAACCTTCATTTCCTCGCGACTGCGACCGTTCGGGTTGGCCCCGCGACTGGGCCGGTTTTCCGGCGTCGCTTCGGCATTCTTCATATAAGGCACCAGACCGGAACAGCCGGTTCGGTGCCTTCTCGTACTCGCCCCGTCGTCCTGTGCGCTCGGCGCCAGCCAGACCGGACTATAAACTGGTGCGGGTAGAGAGACTCGAACTCCCACGCCTCTCGGCACCAGAACCTAAATCTGGCGTGTCTACCATTTCACCATACCCGCTTCTTAGGGCCGCAAAACCACGCTTGCGCGAGGCGACCCTGAACGCGGTCGCTCTATATCACCCGTTCGGTCACGATCAAAGGAAAAATGACCGCACATCCGAGGCTTTTTGCCCAGAACGCGCTGACGGAGCAAAATGCGAGCTCTTTTCAGTACAGCGGCTCGCTATAGAGCGTCTCCCCATCAATCATCAGACGCGCGATTTGTGCTTTGCCCGACTGCGATATCCGCACCGCAACCGTTGTCCTGCCATCATTGCGGGCTGACTCGATCTCCAGCCCTTCGCCTTCGGGCACATAATAACGCTCGATGCCGAAGCGGAGCGGGAACATCACCTCCCCGGCGCGCTCCCGGTCATCCGCATACACCATCACCGGCTTGCTTTTCAAATAGACGGCACCGGGAAGCCGATAGTCTGGTTGCCGCAGCGAGAGTGCAGAAGGTTTTCCCAGCCGATCTTCACCGCTGCGCTCCAGCGTCAGCCAGAGCTGTGCATAGGTGTCCTCTTTTGGCCAATCCGCTGCCAGCAGCGCGCCATTGACCATCGAGATGTCTTCGTAGCGCAGCTCGACATAGTCGCCCCGCATCAGATCCCTGGGATCAACCGGCGCGGCCTTGAGCACCACCTCGAAGCCATTGCGCAGGATGGCGACGCGGCCACCAATCATCACCCCGAGCATGCCGATCAGCACAATCGCGCAGATCATTGCGGCGATGAACGGGTTGATGTCTCGGCGTAACATCTGGCTGATGGCTGTCATGACCGGCCCTCCCCGGCCTTGAACCTTTTTTCAATCTTCATCACCGCAAAGGCGATAACGGCCAGCACCAGCCCGCCCAGAAACAGAAAACCGGCGCTTCCCAGCAGCGAGCCCAAGGTTTCCCCAACCACATAAATGGTTTCGCCGGCGAAGGTGAAATAGGCAAACCGGCGGATGAAGCGGTTGTCGCCACCGGCGACGGCAACAATGGCGACACTGGCCAGCATGACCAACGCAGCAAGCACAATTTCGCTGACCAGTCCGGGATCGGCAAGCTCTACCTGAATCGCAATCAGCCCGGATAGAAACAGAACCGCCCCATAGGCTGACACGGTTCCATGGCGCACCACCCCGCCCCCGAGCCGGGAAGCGCCCAGGGAGCCGATGCCAAACGCTACCGCGCCGATTGCAGCCAGCACATAGCCAAGATCCAGATCCGTTGTGTCATCCACGACCCACACGACCCAGCCGATCAGGATCAACGCGCAGAGGTGAGCCGCCACTGTCGAGCGCGATCGCCAGCTCGCCAGACCGACAACAAGGGCCAGGACCACAACCGTGAGATACCCGGCTACATCGCTCACGTCTGCCGCGCGTGATCCGAACGCTGCCGATTGCGCCAGCAGGTAACCGAATGCCAGGAGTCCGGCTCCAACCGCCGCCATTGGCGAACGGAAGCAAAACGATACAACCAGCGCAGCAGACGTCCACACCAACATGAACGCCGCTTCATCCCCGCTCAGATGGTACATCTGACCCGTGAGCGCGATGCCTGCACCATGGCACAGCAGCGCAAACACCAGAGCCGCCTCCGATAGCCATCCCGCGCCTCTGCGCAAGGCCACAGCCGCGGTGAAAAGTCCCGAAAGGATGAAGAGGAAAATCATTCCGACCCGGAGCGGGCGGGCTATCGCGTCCCAATTGGCCGCAACAAGGGCAATCACCGCAGCCCCGAACAGCACAGCCGCGAGGATGGCGAGAACACTCGAGAGCTTGAAACCGGTGTGCCGCCGGTCGTGATCCGCCAGCAACTCGGCGCCCTGCCCTGGCTGCAACAATCCGGCCTGGGTCCATTGATCGATCTCGCGGCACAAATATCTGCGGAACATGAGGTGATTCTTTCGAAAAAATGGCATCAACGAGGTCCGAACCATTCTCTATCCCATACCCTGCGCCAAATGAGGAGACAGAAATCATCGGCTTTGCCTTTGCATGCACTCAGTTCAGGCAGTTTGGCTTGAGCTATGCAATTGCCGAATAGCTTCCATGAGAATATTGCACTGCACAAATCGAGCAAAGCCCCCTATGTTCAAAACATCGGAACGCCACGGTGGCGAACCAGAAAACAGCAGGACAGAGGGAGAGTATCCATGAATTTGATCCGCTCCTACGCCAGCTGGCGTAAATATCGTGAGACCTGCGTCGAGCTTAACAGGCTTAGCGAACGCGAGTTGAACGACATAGGCATGACACGCAGCGACATTCCATTCGTCGCGCGGCGCGCCTCCTAGAGTTTAAGGAATTCGGAGTGGCCACCTCCTCCTCCCAATGGCCACTTCGATGCGACTGACGTTCACCCTCCTCCCGAGCGTCAGTCATTTAAAATGACGCCCACCGGATCCTCCTCCCCCGGTGGGCGTTATTTGTTTGAGCCAACCAACTGGCAACGCGCCCCATCCATCTCCGTGCAAGATGTTGACCCGGTCCACTTGCATTCCCCCCTGCGGGCCTTTGACCGCGATCTGCACGTGTCGGACGGCCAAGGCAGAAGAGCCAGCCCTTTTGAGAAGCCGGACACAGAGCATCGTGCGCCGACCAGGACGGATTCGGATTCTGATGGCTCAAATGTGCTGCCGACCAGGGCCGGATGACGGTATCGTCTTCACCGGCGCGCAAAACCATGCCCTGCGACAATCCTTCTCCGCCCACAAACTCCTTGCGGCAGACTGCGTCTTACGCTTCGCGGCACGGTCTAATCGAAAATTTGATCGGGCAGCCAGGTGCTGAAGGCCGGTTGCCATACGATGAGCGCCAATACCGCCAGCTTGATGAACACAAACGGGGTTACCGCGGCATAGATATTGCGCATGCTGATGGTGTCGGGCGCAACCCCGCGCATGACAAAAAGCAGCAGCCCGAACGGTGGCGTCAGCAAACCAATCTCCATGGTGAGAAGATAGGTGACGCCAAGCACCAACTCATTGATCTGCGCATTTGCTGCGAGAGGAACGAAGATCGGGACGGTAATCATCAGCATCGAGACCTGATCAATGAAACATCCCAAAAACAACAGGATGAGGACCATACCAATCAAGACCATCGTCGGCGTCGGTTCGATCAGATTCACCATCTTGATGAAGCCGCCGGTTGCACCGCTGAAAGACAAGACCTGCGCAAATGTCTGGCTGGCGGCAATGATGAACAGGATCATCACTGAAAGCTTGACGGTTTCCATGAGCGCGCGATGAATGTTTTCGAAGCTTAAGGCGCGGTAACACAAACTCAGCACCACAGCCGCGATGCAGCCAAGGGCTGCCGATTCGGTGGGCGTGGCCACTCCCGCGAGAAGCGATCCGATGACAACGAAAAACATCAGTGACAGCGGCAGCACATAGATGAAGAACGGCCGCCAGCGCTCGGCCAGACTGATGTCCGGCAGATCTTCCGTCGGCGCAAGCCCCGGATTCACGATGCAGCGAATGACGACATAAACAACGAAGAGCACTGCCAGAGCCAATGCAGGCAAGACCCCGGCAATCAACAGCCCGGAAATCGATATGCCGGCCAGGCTTCCGACCAGCACCGCAAGGGCCGAGGGGGGAATAAGCATCGCGATCGCGCCGGAGGCCATGATCGGCCCCATGGCGAGCGATGGATGGTAGCCCTTCCTGAGCATGCCGGGCAGCAGGGTCGACCCCAGCATGGCAGTGTTGGCTATTGTGGAACCCGAAAGCGCTGCAAACACCGTTCCCCCGAAAATGGTCACCACCGACAATCGGCCCGGAACTCTGGTGACAACCCGCTCGATCGCATCAATGGCGCGGTGCGCGACCCCGGAGTGGAAAAGGATTTCCCCCATGAGAATGAACAGGGGAATGGGCGCGAGTTGGAAATTTGACACTGTCTGGGTTGCGTTTCGGGCCAATTGCACAAAACCGCGTTCGCCACCCAACACTTCAAACGCGCCCACCATCGTGACTGTGATGAAGGCAAATGCGACCGGCAGGCCTGCCAGCAGAAGCAGCATCAGCCCACCGAGCATAAGTGTGAGAGTAAGCACCCAATCCATGATTGTTTCCTATAGCCCTGCTTTAGAAACCGGTGGCAGTGACGGACGCAGAATTTTGCGCGCAAACTCGATCGCGCAAAGGATCAGGCAAACCGGCAGCATGACCAGCGTCCACCATTCCGGGATTGCGAAGGCTTTTCGGATCGTCGCGCCACGGAGATAGGAGGCTTGCAGCGCCTCAAACGCGTACCAGGCAAGAGCCGCGGACACGATTCCCGCCACCAGCCACGCCCCTATGGATAGGACACGCCGGGCGCGGGCGGAAAGCGCTTCGGTGACCAGGTCTACCTGAACGTGCCCATTGATCGACAGGACCCACGGGGCGGCCAGAAAGGTCGCGGCCAGAAGTCCGTACTCGATGGCGTCGAGCGCGCCATAGATCATCGGCAGTCCCAGTTTCTTGAGCGCCATGTTCACCGGGATAACCACAGCGATGGAAGCCAGAATGATCGCCGCAAGACGCGCAAGGAAAAGCAGAAGCGCATCAAAAAAAGCATCAAGTTTTTTCATCACCGCACCTATCGTGGCGGGGAGCGGCAACGCCGCCCCCCGTTCGGCTTACTTGCTCATGCACGAACGCAGTTCAGCGGAAAGCGCAGCGTCGATCTCGGTCACTTTCGCCCAGCCCTCGGTTTGAGCGGTATCGATCCATTTGGCTGCGTCGTCACCCTCAAAGGTGATGGTTTCGATACCCGCATCGGCCTGGGCCTTGAACTCGGACACATTGCGCTCGATGTTGAGCTGGTTTCGCGCCTCTATCCAGGCTGCACCCTGCTCCAGCACCGCCTTTTGCGCGTCGGTGAGGGTCCCCCAGGTGTCAAGATTGACCAGGAAGTTGACGTCGACCTGATAAAAACCCGGATCGACACGATAGGCTGTCTTCTCATGCCAGCCCAGGTCCAGAATGCCCTGGCTTGGCCAGCCGTAGCCATCAATGGAGCCGCGTTCCAGCGCCGTGTAGACCTCTCCTGGAGCGGTCTGCACCAGGGTGGCGCCCAGCTTCTCGAACATGGCGCGATACACCGGTGTTGTCCGCAAGGTCAGCCCTGTAAGGTCCGGGGTGTCGATCGGCTTGGTCAGGTACAGATGATACGGCGTGTAATCACCCGTCCGGGCGAGGAACTTGACGTTCATTTGCTCCTGGTGAATGCGGTCAATGGCCTCGTAACAGCCATTGGCGCGCTGATCCTGAATGGTGTTCTGCGCCAAATGCAAGGCGTCACCGGCCGGAACCAGATTGCCATAAAATGCACTGGTGTTGTTGGCGATATCCACGACCCCGGTCTGGACCGCATTTCCAAGTTCAAACGTCGGCACAGCTTCAGGACCACCCAGCAGATCGATCTGAATCTCACCCTTGCCGTTCTCGTTCACCCACTCGGTGAAAGCGACGAAATCACGGGAAAAATTGGTTTGGAGCCCGAATGCGGAAACGCCGCGCAGCACCACCTCTTCGGCAGCGACCGGAAACGCGACGAGAATTGCAGCAGCCGCTGCCATTGAACGTAAATACATGACTTCCTCCCAGAAATATGCGCTCGAATGTAAACAAACCGAAATGGCCCGGTATCCCGAGGAAACATGGCCATATTTAATATGTGTATGCATACATTACCTGAATTGCAAATGTTTTAATCCTCAAGCATCTTCAGGTTCCACCTCTCCCGGCGCCGCCAGAAAAGGCCATGGCAAGACCTCTGCTGCCGCCTGAACGGTGACCGATTGTGCGGGCAAGGCGGGTGAACGTCTACCCGTCGCCAGACCGCCCGACAGTGCCCTGCGGCCTGACCCGGTCCTTCACTCGTCAGTTGGGTTTGGCGGGCGTGACCGACAAGCGGCATGCCGTTAACCCGCAATGCATCGGATGCATGGCTCCATTGCGTTCTTCCGCACTGCACAATTGGATCGGCCGGACCTATATTGAGGGCAATGGAACACGGCAGCCGGCCATCACGCCGGACGCCACAGTGAAAGGAAAACACCATGATGAACTTCCGCAAGGCTTACAGAGACTGGCGCGACTATCGCAACACCGTCAATGAGCTGTCCCGCATGTCAGAACGCGAACTCAACGACCTGGGCATTTCCCGCGGCGATATTCCGTTTGTTTCCCGCCGCCCCAGCAATTAATCTGAACAATGCCTGCCCGGTTTTCTGACCGGACATCAAAACGGCGCCCCGGCAACAGGGCGCTGTTATTGTTTGAGCCCACCGTCAATGCAAACTGCGGCTCTCCCATCGCACCGACCTCGGGGCACCAGCCCGCACGGCGCAACACACCTGCAGCAGATGTCGATATAGGCGAATCAAGCCATACCAGGCGCGCATATCAGTCTTGCAGTTATTGCGCTGCACAATCAGGCAGCAATCGCCTATATTATGGGCATCAAATTGATGAAACCCAGATCACGCCCGGACCGGGCACACCGGAGGAAACGACCATGAATATTCTCACCAGAGCACGCAGCTGGATGAAAAGCCGCCAGACCGCTCAGCAGCTTGCCAATCTCTCCAACGAAACCCTGGCCGACATCGGCCTGACCCGTTTCGATATCCACAATGCAGCTCGCGGACGCATGGCCCGCTGATCGCATTCCAAATGACCGTTTGCGACGGCGTCCCCCTGGGGCGCCGTTTCCGTTTGCAGGGCGGATACAAACATCTTTGAGACCGCAACCCGCCCGTGGTAAGCCAACGCATGACCAAGACACATTCTCCCCATGCTCCCATTCACGTCATCGGCGGCGGGCTTGCCGGCTCGGAGGCGGCCTGGCAGATCTCCCGGCGCGGCCTGCCGGTAATTCTGCATGAAATGCGGCCTGTGCGCGGCACGGAGGCCCACCAGACCGACAGTCTGGCTGAGCTCGTCTGCTCGAACTCGTTTCGGTCCGATGATGCCGAAAACAACGCGGTCGGCGTCATTCACGCGGAAATGCGATTGGCAAACTCCCTGATCATGGACTGCGCCGACAGGACCCAAATTCCGGCCGGCGGTGCGCTGGCGGTTGATCGTGAGGGTTTTGCCCAGGCCGTCACCGATGCGATTGAAGCCGAACCGCTGATTTCTGTCGCCCGTGAGGAGGTCACCGGCCTTCCCCCGGCGCAATGGGACCAGACCATCATTGCCACCGGTCCGCTGACCGCACCCGGTCTGGCCGAGGCAATCGCGGCTGAAACCGGCCAGGATGCGCTGGCATTTTTCGATGCCATTGCACCCATCATCCACACCGAGTCGATCGACATGTCGATCTGCTGGTTCCAGTCCCGTTACGACAAGGTCGGTCCGGGCGGCACCGGCCGCGACTACATCAATTGCCCGATGGACAAGCCGCAATACGACGCCTTCATCGATGCTCTGATCGCCGGCGACACCACCGGTTTCAAGGAATGGGAAGGCACGCCCTATTTTGATGGCTGCCTGCCGATCGAGATCATGGCCGAACGCGGCCGCGAAACCTTGCGCTATGGTCCACTGAAGCCCATGGGCCTGACCAACGCGCATCAGCCCGACATCAAGGCCTACGCCGTCGTCCAACTGCGCCAGGACAACGCACTGGGCACGCTCTACAACATGGTCGGATTTCAGACCAAACTGAAATACGGCGCCCAGGCTGAGATCATCCGCATGATTCCGGGGCTCCAGAATGCCGAATTTGCCCGGCTTGGCGGTCTGCACCGCAACACCTATCTCAATTCCCCGCGCTTTCTGGATGGCACCCTGCAGCTCAAGAGCCGTCCGGGCTTGCGCTTTGCCGGCCAGATCACCGGCTGCGAAGGCTATGTCGAAAGCGCCGCCATGGGGTTGCTGGCCGGCCGGTTCGCCGCCGCCGAGCGACTGGGCGAAGCCCTGCCGCCGCCGCCGCTGACCTCGGCCTTCGGGGCACTGCTCAACCACATCACCGGCGGCCATCTGCTCAATGATGATGAACCCGGCAAGCGCTCGTTCCAACCCATGAATGTCAACTTCGGCCTGTTTCCGCCGCTCGAGCCGGGCGCGATCGTGCGTCCCGAGGGTGGCGGCCGCTTCCGCGGCAAGGACAAGGCCAAAGCCAAGAAGCAGGCCATGGCCCGCCGGGCTCTTGCCGATTTCGCCCATTGGCTTGAAGCCTCGCAGGTCCGGCAAGCGGCGGAGTAGCCTCGCTGTCGGGGCGCAAGCGCGACGGTGCGCTCACTCGGCGACCAGACCGTTACTCAGCAGCGATCGCGGGGCTTTCGACACCTGTCTCGGCGTTCGGCAATCCGGGCATGCCGGCCGCCTCCGGGTTCTGCGCCACATAATCGGCCTTCAGCGCGGCTGAGCCTTTGCGTGACCCGTCATGGCTCCAGCCAGGCGGTGCGAACAGATAAGCCAGCCTCTGCCTGATGCTCAGGCCGGGCTGTATCGCATCACGGCCCATGTCGATCCATTCGTGAAACCCCACCCTGATCGGATTGAAGCTGCCTATGTTCCTGACGATGCCGTAGCGCGGCAAATCCTCATCAAGCTCGGGAACAAAGCTGTTGAACATCCGGTCCCAGATGATCAGGGTCCCGGCATAATTGGCATCAAGATACCGCGGATTGGTGCCGTGGTGCACCCGGTGATGCGAGGGGGTGTTGAAGATCCATTCAATCGGCCGCCACATTCTGCCGATCGCCTCGGTGTGAATCCAGAACTGGTAGACGAGGTTGAGACCGCCCACGAACAGCAGCAGCACCGGATGAAACCCGATCAGCGCCAAGGGTATCCTCAAGATGAACATGCCGGTGAATGTGCCGGTCCAGCTCTGGCGCAGCGCCGTCGACAGATTGTAGTGCTGCGACGAATGGTGAATGACATGTTCGGCCCACACCCAGCGGCAGCGATGCGCAATGCGGTGGTACCAGTAGTAGCGCAAATCATCGAGAATGAAACAAAGCACGATCACGGCCCAGGATGTACCAAGATCGACAAGCCGGTACTGCCAGGCCCACATCAGCACACCGAACGCCACAAAGCCGAGCAGCAGGCCGGATACCACGTTTCCGACCCCCATCACCAACGAGGTCGCAGTGTCGCGTGTTTCGTAATCACCACGCCGTTTCAAATAGCGAATGACAAACAGTTCCAGCAGGATGGCCGCCACGAAAAACGGAATCGCCATCTGCGTGACATCGGGAAAATCCTTGAGATCAGGCATCTTCATTGCCTCCTGAACTAGCCATCTTCGGAGCAGCAAAGGCAAAATTGCCGCACAGCCACAGCGACACCTCGGCAGCATCCTCGGTGGACGCAAATATGTAATTGCCGCCTTTCAGCGTCGAATCGTGGAATTTGACATGAAAGCCCGGCTGCCCCTCGAGCGGCAGCACCGTCACCTCGCCAGGCAGGATCAATCGCGCGACATGGTGGCGGCCCATTGTCTGCAGAAAACCGGTCTTGCCATCGGCCAGTCTGAGAAAGCTCGCCTGCCTGTCTTCGGTCATCGTCACCGAGCGGATCGCTTCGCCCGGATAGGCCCGCGCGAATTCAAGAATGACCTCGCCATGGTCGCGCGTGGCCGCGATTCTCGAACCGCCAAAATAGTGAACCGCGCTGATGACCAGCAGGACGCCACAGGCGACAACAACTATCAAGGCTCCAAGGCTCATGCATCCCTCCGACAGACTGAGCGCCAGACCGCGTCAATATGCGCAGACTATGTCCCGCAATCTCTCGGTGTGCAAGCCACCAGGTGGCGCGGCCCTCTTTCCCGCCTACCGGCAGCATATATTCAGATGAAAGGGTCGTCTCAGATCCGGCCGCGCTGCGCTGCCCACCACAAAAGCAACTGCCGTCGCCATTGAGGCAGGCGAATCGGTGATTCCAGACAGCCCGCCCCGATTTTCTCCGCTCGACGAAGCACCGGTGCAACCAGGGATACGGGCAAAAAGGCCGGAAACGCAGTCCCGGGCATCTTCGACAGAGCCAGACGCGCCTTGTGCAAATGATCCCGCCCGAACCCGGCAAAGGCCCGGACGGCGTTCGTGACAGCGGCCTTGTTGTCGCCAGCGAGAAATGCCTCCCGGTCAAGCCCGGTTGCTGCGAGCAGATCGCCGGGAACGAACACCTGGCCTCTTGCCCGTGACATCGGCAGCATCAGCAAATGCCCTGCAACCGCCTGCGCCACACCGGCATGGCCGCTCGCGGTGGCGGTATCGGTTGACGCCACAGGATCAATCAGGAAGCTCGACATCTGCAGAATCGCCGATGCGGTTTCGCCGGCATAGCCCTCGTAGCTTGACCGATCGGGCATCGGGTCATCATAGAGATCGAAGATCCGCGCCTCGCACATGGCAATCAACGGCGCCACAGGCATGGACCGGCGTGCAGCCATGGCAAGCAAGTGTGCCGCCACCGGGTGGGCCTGCGCCTCACTGCCCCGCTCGCCGGCGAGTACATCGCGCCACCATTGAAGCCTGATCTCGCCCGGCAACGGGTCACGGATCCGGTCGCGGATGGCCGCGATCTCGGCGTTAAACAGCATCAGCACCAGAAGATCATCGCGGACCGCGTCAGGCATCAGCAACAGCGCCAGGTAGCGGTCGATGTCGGTCTCGCGCAAGCGTGCGAGCAAGTCTTTGCGCTCATCCGGCCTCAGCGCGTCCCCGGTGGCTTCCTCTGCCATCCCGTTCACACGGCGATCATCGCGGCAGCAACCGCACGCGATTCAGCAAGCATCACATTATAGGTCCGGACCGCTGCACCCGAACTCATCGGATCGGAGGAAATGCCAGCCGCCCGCAACGCGGCCTTGAGTTCCGCCGGCAGCGGCCGGATTGACAGGCCGGTGCCGACCAGCAGAACCTCGATGTCCTCCGCCTCGGCCAGAACCTTTGCGAACAAATCCAGCGTCAGCGGCTGATCACCTTGCACGTCCCAGCCGTGAATGCCCGAAGGCAGACACAGGATGGACCCGCGATGCGACATGTCGGCAAAGCGGAAGCCGCCATTGCCGTAAGCGTCGATCGGCGCACGTCCGGGAAAATGCGCCGCTCGAATTTCGATGCCCTTCGCCATGGCTCAGGCCGTGCTCTTGTCCGCGGCTTCCGCTTCCATGTCCGCCTCGACCTTGTTGTCGAGCCCGACGCGGAACGTGTCCGCCCGGAGCTTGAACAGGATCAGCACCGGCGCCGCAATGAAGATCGACGAATAGGTGCCGACCACCACCCCGAAGATCATCGCGAAGGTGAAGGACTGGATGACCTCGCCACCAAAGATGAACAGGGCAAGAAGCGCCAGCAGCGTCGTCACCGATGTCAGAATGGTGCGCGGCAGCATCTGGTTGATCGATTGATCCAGCAGAGCGGTCAGCGGCATCTTCTTGTAGCGTCTGAGATTTTCGCGGACCCGGTCATAGACCACCACCGTATCGTTGAGCGAATACCCGACAATTGTCAGCACCGCGGCGATACTCGACAGGTTGAACTCGATGCCGGAAACAACGAAAATCCCGATGGTCAGCACCACATCGTGCACCGTTGCGATAATCGCACCCAGTGCGAATTGCCACTCGAAGCGGAACCAGATGTAGACCAGGATCGCCAGCAATGATGCGATCACGGCAATGGTACCGGCCTGTGCCAGCTCACCCGAAACTGTCGGACCGACAACCTCGACCCGGCGGATGTCGTAATCGGTCTCCAGTTCGCTCCGCACCAGGGTGATGACGGTTTGTTCGGCGTTTTCCCCGCCGCCCTGCGCCTGCACCCGAATCAGCACCTCTCGCGGCGATCCGAATTCCTGCGCCTGGATGTCACCAAGATTGAGCTCGGAAAGCCGTGCCCGGATGTCGCCGACATCCGCATTGCCGTCCTTGGCCTGGACCTCGATCATCGATCCGCCTTTGAAATCGATGCCGTAATTCATGTTGACCGTGGCAAACAAAACCATCGCTGCCACCGACACAACCGCAGAGAGGACGAAGGTGAAGCGGCGGATCTTCATGAAACGGAAGCTGAAGTCCCGCACGATTGCATCAAGCGCACCCTTCGGCATGAGCTTGGGCCGCCTGCGGCGCACCCACTCGGCCACCAGCCAGCGCGTCAGGGTGAAGGCGGTGAACACCGTCGTGACAATACCCACAGCGAGCGTCACGGCAAAACCGCGCACGGGTCCGGTCCCGAGATAGAACAGGATGATCGCGGCAATCAGCGTGGTGACGTTGGCGTCAAGGATTGTGGCGAAGGCTTTGCTGAAGCCGGCGTCGATTGCCTGTATCAGCGATCGCCCGGCCCTGTGTTCCTCGCGGATACGCTCATAGATCAGCACGTTCGAATCAACCGCCATGCCGACTGTCAGCACGATACCGGCAATCCCCGGCAAGGTCAGCGTCGCCCCCAACAGAGTCAGGATCGCGATGATCATGGTGACGTTGGCAATCAGCGCCAGATTGGCGATGAAACCCAGCATGCCGTAGGCAACGAACATGAAGGCCAGCACCAGGACCGCGCCAATGATGCCGGCAATCTCGCCGGCGGCGACGGAGTCCGCACCCAGACCCGGGCCGACGGTACGTTCTTCAATCACCGTCAGCGTGGCAGGCAGAGCACCGGCGCGCAGCAAAATCGCCAGATCATTGGCGCTCTGAACGTCGAAATTGCCGGAGATCTGACCCGTGCCGCCCAGAATCGGCTCGCGGATCACCGGTGCGGAAATCACCTGCTCATCGAGCACGATCGCAAACGGCAGGCCGACATTCTGTGTGGTGGCCTGGCCAAACCGCTGTCCGCCCTTGGAATCAAACCGGAAGCTGACAATCGGTTCATTGGTGCGCTGGTCATAGCCTGCCTGGGCATCCACGAGATTTTCACCCGACACCAGAACCGAACGCGCAATAAGATAGGGCACGGGCGGATCATCGGTCGAATAGAGAACTTCGGAATTGGCCGGCGGACGCCCCTGAATTGCTTCCTGAACCGGCATCGAGCTGTCCACCATCCGGAACGCCAGCTTGGCGGTCTGGTTGAGCAGGCTTTTCAGCCGTTCCGGGTCTTCAAGTCCGGGAACCTGTACCAGGATCCGGTCTGCGCCCTGACGCTGAATCACAGGCTCGGTTGTCCCCAGCTCATCGATCCGCTTGCGCACCACTTCAATCGACTGCGTCACCGCCGACGATATCCGGTAGGTTATGCCGTCGTCGGTCAGCAAAATCCGCAATTGACCCGGCTGGGTCTCCTCGATTGTCGCCTCGGACACGATTCCGCCGCCAAACAGCCCGGAATTGACCGGTTCGGACAACTCCGCAAGCACCTGCTTGGCTTCCTCGATGCGGGCATCATCCCGGATTCGGACCTGAACCATCTGCCCGGTGCCCGAAAGTCCCGTGTAACCGATCCCCGCCTCGCGCAAAATCCGCCGCACATCGTCGACGGTTGTGGTCAACCTGTCCTTGATAATGTCCTGACGTTCCACCTGCAGCAGCATGTAGGAACCGCCCTGCAAATCCAGCCCGAGCGTGAGCTTCTTCGACGGCGCCCAGTCGGGCAGACTCTCAGCCTGCTGCTGGCTCAGGAGATTGGGGAAGGCGAACACCACACTGGCCAGCACGGCAAGCCAGATCAGGGTTGTTTTCCAACGGGAGAAATAAAGCATGGTGCTCTCGGTTCATCCTCTGGGATGACATAGGGTGAGACAAATCGACCGGCATGACAACGTGAACAGGGTCAGTTTCCTGTCCACGATTTGCGGCTATTCCTTGACCGGCTCGCCCTTGACCCGGACATCGGCGATCAGACTGCGGACCAGACGAACCTTGACGCCATCGGCAATCTCGACTTCCAGCTCGGCATCATCTATCACCTTGGTGACCTTGGCAATCATGCCACCGCCGGTCACGACCTGGTCACCCCGACGGACATTGTTGAGCATTTCCGTGCGTTTCTTCATCTGAAGCCGCTGCGGACGGATGATGAGAAAATACATGATCACGAAGATGAGAAGGAACGGCAGGATCGACATCAGGATCTCGCTGCCGCCGCCGCCGAGTGCAGACTGGGCATAGGCCGGGGTAACAAACATGAAAAACTCCTTGAAGAAAAAGCGTGGAGCCCCTCTATGGGGCCCCAGCAGTCGAGCGGAATATAGTGGCAAGACAGGCGATTGCAACGCAAACATGGCGCCTGATGCCGCGAATACCGGTTCAAAACAGCTTTTCGGCACCTTGGTGCCATGCTACCCGCTCCCCATCCACCATTGCCACCCCAACAGACCCCGGACAATCGCATGCAAGATGAAACCAGCCACCAGATCCTCAGTGAACTCGCCCGCCTCTCCCGCGCCGTGGAATCACTGGCCCCCGCACCTCGCACGGAAAACGATTTTGATGCGGCCGAGTGCTTCGTCTGGAATCCGGAGGCACACCATCTGGCCCCGGTTGCCAGACCCAACCGGATTGACATCGGCCTGATCAAGGGCGTCGACCATGTTCGCGACATCCTGGTCGACAACACCCGGCGTTTTGCGCTCGGCCTGCCGGCCAACAATGTGCTGTTGTGGGGCGCGCGCGGGATGGGCAAGTCATCCCTGGTCAAATCCGCGCATGCAACGCTGGCTGCCGAACCGGATATCCAGGTTCCGCTAAAGCTGATCGAAATTCATCGCGAGGATATCAACACCCTGCCCGAGCTGATGGCTCTGCTGCGCCCGGTCCCTGCCCGTTTCATCCTGTTTTGCGATGATCTGTCATTCGACCATGGCGACACCGCTTACAAGTCCCTCAAGGCCGCCCTTGATGGCGGCATTGAAGGCCGGCCTGAGAATGTTCTGCTCTATGCCACCTCAAACCGCAGGCATCTGCTGCCACGCGACATGATCGAGAATGAGCGCTCGACCGCGATCAATCCCGGCGAAACGGTGGAAGAAAAGGTTTCCCTCTCCGACCGCTTCGGCTTGTGGTTGGGGTTCCACAAATGCAGTCAGGATGAATATCTCGAGATGGTTTCCGGATATGCCGAGCATTTCGCCCTCGGCATTGATCCTGACACATTGCGCGCGGAGGCGCTTGAATGGGCCACCACCCGCGGAGCCCGGTCCGGACGCGTGGCCTGGCAATTCATACAGGACCTGGCAGGGCGCAGCGGCAAATCGCTTTAGGAACCTTGTGAGCCCTGCCATCAGGACCAAAAAAGGTCGGCCACATCAGTGCCGACCTTTTTCGCTTTTCACCTGGAGGGGCGTTTACTCGAGATATTGTACAGGATCGACCGGCGACGCATTCTTCCGCACCTCGAAATGCAGTCGCGGGGTCCTGGCCCCTCCGGTCATGCCGGAATTGGCGATCACCTGACCACGCACCACCTTGTCGCCACGGTTGACGTTGAGCTTGTCGGCATGGGCATAAACTGTCACCAGCCCATCATCGTGCCGGATCAGAACGGTCTTGCCGTATTCCTTCAGCCCGTCACCGGAATAGATCACCACACCATTCTCCGCGGCCTTGATCGGCGTTCCTGTCGGCATGGAAATGTCAATGCCGTCATTGCGCTTGCCGTTCTCGGACTTGGCAAATCCGGTGATCACCTGACCGCGGGCCGGCCAGCGGAATTTGTCGATGCCGGTGGCCGCAGGCGCAATCGCTGCCATGTCACCCTTGGTCTTTGCCCCGACGCTGTCACCGGCAGCGGAGACCGGAGGCGTGTAGCTCTTGGGCCTGTCCGAAGGCTGCACTGACGCGGTTGTTGTCGTCTTGTCGATCCGAGACGCTTTCGGAGCGGGGATTGAAAGCGTCTGACCGATCCGGATAGTGGCCCCCGACAGCTGATTGGCGGACTTCAGCGCGTCAACGCTGACGCCATGAGTCTGGGCGATTCGGCTCAATGTGTCGCCGCCCTTGACCACGTAAACGCCGTCCGCATTGGCGTTGCTGTCTGACCTTGCCGCACTCTCGGTCACGGTTGTTGCAGCATCACTTCCCGGATTGCGCAACGATGGCGGGTTTGGCAGCACGGCCACATCGCGGTCAGGCGCCGGCGCAGGCACGGGAAGATCAGTCTGCCTGGCTTCGCCGCGCAAACCTGTTCCGGCGTTGGCAGCCCGGGTGTTCGGATTGCTGTCCGGTGCAGAAACAGGCGCCTGACGCGAATAGACATAAACCGGGATCAGCAATTGCCGTCCTGCATTCACACGCGAAGCATCCGTAATGCCGTTGGCCTTCATGATTTCACTGGCCGGCACGCCATAGCGCTTGGACAGGTTGTAGATGGTCTCGCCCTCACCCAGCGCAATGCGAGTTCCACCCGTCGTTGTCCAGCCCGCATCCTGTGATGCGGTACCGGTGACGATCGGGTCCGGCGCCAGGATCGTATCCTTGCTGCCTTCATAACGAGGGCTCACCGGGACGCTTGATGAAAGCTGCTGCGGCCGGTCCGGGAAAGCCTGGGCTTGAGGGGCAGCAAAGGTCTCTTGCGTGGCGCTGCTCGCCAATTTGGCTGGTGTCGGCACCGACGGTTCAGCCGGCGCAAGCTGGCGCGTTACAACAGAACTGCGCTGCACGCCACCTGTGATCAGATCCGAAGAGGCTGCCGAGCGTGCCGCCGAGCCGGGAATAGACCCTGTTGAGGTTGGATCATAGCCGGGTTGCACCGGCGACCGATAATCGCCCGGGAATGCCTGGGAGACCGCTGATGGTGCCTGCGGAAAGCTTGACTGACCAGTCTGCGGGTAGGAATTGGCTTGCGGATAGGCGCCTTGCGCGCCCGAAGCACCGCCGACACTTGCCATCGGCGCCAGCGTCGTCGAAGACGGCTGCGGCACCGACGCCGTCAGCAACTGATCCGTGTCGCGATACGCAAAGCGGCTCGAATCCGAACTGCATGCGGCGGCGGAACCTGCCAAGAGCGCAACACCGAGCAAACGGGTCACCGAGGCACCGGGAACGACTGTCTGTCTGAGACGCATAACACTACCCAATCAACGCAAAACCAATGCTGATGATTAAAGCGCGTTAGTGTTACTCATCAGTTAAGGTCGTTGGATTCGGCGCGTTTTTGTGCCGGATTCGGCGCTAAAGCGCTGCGGCCACGCCCGGTAAGAAGGGGCGATACGGAACAGAAAACAGATCTTCGCGCTCGAACCGGCTGCCGATTTTGGTCAGCCGTGCCATCTTGGGCGGGCCGCTTTCCTCAACGATCGGCGCAAGCATGACGCCGCCCGAAGCGAGCTGATCGACAAACTGGCGCGGCATGCTTTCAAAAGCACATGTTGCAATAATCCGATCGAAATTGCCCTCCCCGCTCACCCCTTTCAACCCGTCGGCCTGGCGCGCAATGATGTTGCCGATTCCCAAATGGGTAAAGCGCTGCTGAGCGAGTTGAATCAGGGTCTTGTAGCGATCGATCGTTATCACCCGTTCGGCCAGACGCGCGGCAACGGCTGCCAGGAACCCGCTGCCGGTGCCGAGATCGAGAACCCGGTGAGTGGGCTCAAGCGCAAGCGAGGATATCAGTCTGGCAACCAGATCGGGACTTTCTGCAAACCCGCCACAATCGATCGGCACGATTCGGTCCTGATAGGCTGCGTCGGCATAGGCTGCCGGCAGAAACAAGGTCCGAGGCGTCTGCTCAAGCGCCGTCAGCAAGTCCTTGCCGGCAACGCCTTCGGCCCGGAGCCGCAGAAACAGCCCCGCGAACCCTTCTTTTTCCATCAGCCGCATATTCATCGGTCATTCTTCCAGCGCAGCGGCAACCAGCCCCTGGACTGCATGGTTGGTCAGATCCATTTTCAAGGGCGTGACCGAAATGTAGCCGTTGGAAATTGCCTTGATGTCGCTGTTGGAGTCAGGCGCAAACTCACGGCGTCCGAATTTGAGCCAGAAATACGGAAAGCCGCGACCGTCATGCCGTTCTTCAACCGAAAGCCGGTGCGACATCTGCCCCTGATCGGACACAACGACGCCCTTGACCTCATCCACCGCGCAATTGGGAAAATTGAGGTTGAGCAACGTGTCCGAAGGCAAATCGATCGCGACAAGCTTCCTGAGCAGAGCAGGCGCCAGCGTCTCGACCACATCCCACGGCACGACCCTGCCGCCCGCAGACGTGTAGGCCTGACTGATCGCGATTGACCTGACCCCCAGCAAGGTACCTTCCATTGCGCCTGCCACGGTTCCCGAATAGGTCACATCATCGGCAACATTCTGCCCCGAATTGACGCCCGACAGCACCAGATCCGGCGCTTGGTCCATCAGGCTCTTGATTGCCATGATGACACAATCGGTCGGCGTACCGCGCAGCGCGAAAGTCTTTTCCTTGATCTGGCGCAGCCTCAACGGCTCGGACAAGGACAGCGAATGCGCCAATCCGCTCTGATCGGTTTCGGGAGCGACGATCCAGATGTCATCGGAAAGCTGCCGGGCGATGCGCTCGAGAACTTCAAGCCCCTCGGCGTGAATGCCGTCGTCATTGGTGATAAGGATACGCACCGGATACTCTCCTGAAATATCTGATTTATGCCGCCTTTTCGATCCGCGTGCGCCCGCCCATATAAGGCAGCAACACGTCCGGGACGGTAATCGACCCATCGGCATTTTGATAGTTTTCCATGACTGCAATCAGGGCCCGGCCGACGGCCACGCCCGAGCCGTTCAAGGTGTGGACGAAGCGGGTCGCCTTGTCGCCCGTCTTGCGGCAGCGTGCATTCATCCGCCGCGCCTGAAAATCGCCGCAGACCGAACAGGACGAAATTTCGCGGTAGGCCTTCTGCCCCGGCAGCCAGACCTCGATATCATAAGTCTTGCGCGCACCAAAGCCCATGTCACCGGTGCACAAAACCATGGTCCGGAAATGCAATCCCAGACCCGTAAGCACCGCTTCGGCGCTCGCCGTCATCCGCTCGTGCTCCTCCAGCGCGGTTTCCGGCGTGGTCACCGAAACCAGTTCCACCTTGGTGAATTGATGCTGGCGCAACATGCCACGGGTATCACGCCCGGCCGAGCCTGCTTCCGAACGGAAACAGGCCGTCTGAGCCGTGTAACGCCGCGGCAGATCTTCCTCGGCGATGATTTCCCCGGCCGCCATGTAGGTCAGCGGAACTTCCGCCGTCGGAATCAGCCAACGGCCATCGGTGGTGCGGAACAGATCATCGCCGAATTTGGGCAGCTTGTCCGTGCCATAAGCGGCCGCATCATTGACCATCAGCGGCGGATTGACTTCGGTGTAGCCGTGCTCGCTGGTGTGAAGGTCGAGCATGTACTGGCCCAGAGCCCGTTCGAGCCGCGCCAGCCCCCCCGTCAGGATGGTAAACCGCGAGCCGGACATCTTCGCCGCCCGCTCGAAGTCCATCATGCTCAGAGCTTCGCCAAGTTCAAAATGCTCCTTCGGCTCGAAGCCTAAATCAGGCTTTGATCCGGACACCCGAATCTCGACATTGTCGCTTTCGTCCGTACCCACAGGCACGTCATCGAGAGGAATATTGGGCAGCACCGACAAGGCGTGTTTGAGCGCCTCGTCGAGCTCGCGCTCCCTGGCTTCACCGGCCTGCAACTCGTCCTTGAGCTTGGCGACTTCGGCCTTGAGGCGGTCAGCCGCAGACTGATCCTTAGCCGCCATCGCCTTGCCGATTTCCTTGGAGGCTGCATTGCGGCGCTCCTGCAATGCCTGCAGCGAGCCGACATGACTGCGCCGGGTCTCGTCCAGCGCGATCAATTGCTGGGCCTGGGCATCAGCACCGCGCTTGGCCAGCGCAACATCAAGGTCTGCGGGGTTGTCTCGTATCCATTTAATGTCAAGCATGGCAGGTTCCGGTACTCAAGTGGCAGCGCCAAACCCGCAACCGTGCCGGCATTGGCACGGTGCACATAAATCCGGAGCTCAGGCGTCCCCTTCGGGATCAGATCCGGCCTGTGATGCTGGTTCGTCAGCTTCCGCCAGGGCCGCATTTGCCGCGCGCTGACGCTCCACGAGTCGGGCGCAATAGATGGCAATCTCGTAAAGAAGGATGGTTGGCAGCGCAAGCCCGATCTGGGACACCGGATCCGGCGGCGTCAGGATCGCAGCAGCAATGAACGCGGCCACAATGGCATATTTTCGCTTGTCTTTCAGCCCCTGGCTGCTGACCAGCCCGACCCGCGCCAGAAGTGTTGTCACCACCGGCAGCTGGAACACCAGACCGAAGGCAAAAATCAGCGTCATGATCAGCCCGAGATACTCCGACACCTTGGGCAGCAGCATGATCGAGGCCTCACCGCCTCCCCCGCTCTGTTCCATGGACAGGAAGAACCACATCACCATCGGGGTAAAGAAGAAGTAGACCAGCGCCGCGCCCAGCAGAAACAACAAGGGCGAAGCGACGAGAAACGGCAGAAACGCGCCCCGTTCATTTTTGTAAAGGCCGGGCGCCACGAACTTGTAGACCTGCGCGGCGATGACCGGAAAGGCGATCACGAGCCCGCCGAACATGCCGATCTTGATCTGGGTGAAAAAGAACTCCTGGGGAGCGGTATAGATCAGTTCGATCTTTCGATCCGTCATTCCGGCCCAGTCGACAGCCCAGGTAAACGGCTGAACCAGGAGGTTAAACAGCGGTTTGGCAAAGGCAAAGCACAGCAAGAAAGCGATGAAGAAGGCGCCAATCGCCCACATCAGGCGATTGCGCAGCTCCATCAGGTGCGCCATCAGAGGCTGCGGCTTGTCTTCAATGTCGTCGGTCACGCCTGGATTCTTGCTCACGCCTGGCCCTCGCCTTTGGGTTTGCTGGCGCGGGGCGCACTTTTAGCCGGGGCTGACTTTGCCGCAGCTTTGGTCTTGGCTGCGGGTTTTGCAGCCTTGGCCGGTGCCTTCTTGGCCGTGGCGGCGGATTTCGACGCAGCAGCAGGTTTTGATGCAGGTTTGGCCTTCGAATCGGCCACGACCGGTTCGGAGGCTTTGAAGTCCGGCGGCCCGTCGCCCAGTTTCATCTTCGAATCGGGAAGCTCCGTCTTCGGCGGCGCGTCCTTGGCCGCCGAAGGTGTTTTCATCGACGTGTCCAGGTCCGACTTCAAATCCCTGGCGGTTTCCTTGAGCGGATTGACGGCGTCACGAATGGTCTGCATCGGATTGAGCTTGCGCGCCTCGTCAAAGGTTTTCTTGACGTCATCAAGCTCGGCTTCCCGCAGCGCGTCATCGAACTGCCCCCGAAACTCGCCGGCCATGGCCCTGAGTTTCTTGGTTGTTCGCCCGAAGGCACGCAGCATGGGCGGCAGGTCCTTGGGACCAACCACGATGATCAGCACAATGGCGACGACCAGAAGCTCTGGCCAACCGATGTCGAACATTCAGGCGTCTCCTCACCCGTCAGGGCAACGGGATTGGCGTATCAGCCGCGATCCTTGGCTTCAGCTTCTTCAGCCTTGCTTTCGACTGTCTTGGTGGTTTCTGGCGTGGCTTCGTCCTCGCCCATCCCCTTTTTGAAGCTCTTGATTCCCTTGGCGACATCACCCATCAGTTCCGGAATCTTGCCGCGCCCGAAAAGAAGCAGAACGACGACCAGAACGATTAGCCAATGCCAGATACTGAATGAACCCATGATACTCTCCTGTTCCTACCCTGATTTAGGGTGTTTATCCGTTTCTTTCAAACACCAATATGTCACGCTCGTTGACGGTGACTGAAACATCGCGGGCGCCGCTCCGCAATTGGCCGGCGCGAATGCGGGCATCGATCGGGTTTTCGCCTCCCGCTACCACCAATGTCACCAGCTCCTCAACCCCAAGGAACCTGCGCGCCACAATCCGTGCTGGAACACCGCAAGGCGTCTCCGTAACTTCAACACCGGGAAGCCTTATTGCAATCGAGACGTTTGCACCATCTCTAAAACCTTTTGCGGTGACGGGCCCAACCGGCGTTTGTGCCTTTTCCTGAAAAACCGAGCCTTCAAACACATTGATCTCGGAGAAGAACCCGGCGGCAAACAGGTTGGTCGGACGATGATACAGATCCTCGGCGGTTCCCACCTGCTCGAGGGCGCCGTCCCGCAACAGCGCAATCCGGTCGCCCATTCGCATGGCTTCCTCGGCATCATGGGTCACCACGATCGCCGTGGCCCGGGCCTCGCGCAAAATGGCCAGGGTTTCGGCCCGCACGCTGTCCTTGAGCCGCGAATCAAGCCCGGAGAACGGCTCGTCCATCAACAGCACGGCCGGACGCGGCGCCAGCGCCCGGGCCAGCGCCACACGCTGTTGCTCACCGCCCGAAAGCGCATGCGGATAATCGTCGGCGTGATGCACCATGCCGACACGATCGAGCGCCGCCAGCGCCTCACGCTTGGCGTCGGCGGAAGAAAGCGCCGTGAGCCCAAAGCGGACATTGTCGAGGATGGTGAGGTGCGGGAACAGGGCGAAATCCTGAAACATCAGGCCGATGCCGCGCCGCTCGGGCGGCAGGTTTGACTTCGGTCCGGCGACTTCCCGGTCGTTGAGCAACAACCGCCCGCTGCCCAATGGCTCGATCCCGGCAGCAATGCGCAACAAGGTGGTCTTGCCGGAACCAGAGGGCCCGAGCAGGCACAACACTTCACCCGGCTCCGCAGCCAGCGTTACACCCCGCAACGTCTGTTGCTCTCCATAGGCATGGTGGACATCTTCGAACGCCAGCCGGGCGGCAAAGGTGACGCCGGCAGTCCTGCGTGCGTTGACCGCTCTTGTCTGCTGTTTCACGATGGCCGGGACCCTTGTTTCTGCAACGCTGTGTCCGGAACTTGACCGGATGGAGGTTTAGTCGTCCGCTTCACCCATCGGTGTCAAGAGGCCGAGCTCCTCCAGGTCCATCTGGGTGATCGGATCTTCGTCGTCGGAAAGGTCGTCATTGCCCGGTGTCACTGGCGGCTGGAAATTCGAGGGCACCCGGCCTGACAGCAGACCCGCACCCTTGAGCTCATCCATCCCCGGAAGATCCCGCAGGTCCTCCAGCCCAAAGTGATCGAGAAACGCCACCGTCGTGCCATAGGTGACCGGACGGCCCGGAGAGCGGCGGCGGCCGCGCATCCGCACCCAGCCTGATTCCAGCAGCACATCAAGCGTGCCTTTTGAAGTCGCCACGCCACGAACGTCTTCGATCTCCGCGCGCGTCACCGGCTGGTGATAGGCAATCGTTGACAGAACTTCGAGCCCGGCGCGCGACAGCTTCTTGACTTCACTCTCGTCGCGCCGGATCAGGAAACCGAGATCAGCCGCGGTGCGGAATGCCCAGGCATCGCCGACCCGCACCAGATTGATACCGCGCGGCGCATACCGGTCAGCCAATCGGGCCATCACACCATCCAGGGACACGCCTTCCGGCAGCTTGCCGGCGATCAGCTTCCCGGCCACCGGCTCGCTTGAGGCAAAGACCAACGCCTCGGCAATGCGTTCGGCTTCGTGCAAGGCGCGCTCACGCAGAGCGTCAAGGCCATCCGACCCGATCTCGTGGTTGTCCATGTCACCTGCTCCGGGTTCCAGGGCGAAAGCGGTTCCGTGTCCCGGGTCCATTGTCATGGCTTGCTTCCTGCTGTGGCAACGGGCTGCTGCGACCGTCGCATGAAAATAGGTTGAAATGCACCGTCCTGACGGATTTCAATCCGGCCTTCCCGCACCATTTCAAGACTGGCGGCAAACGAGCTGGCAATCGCTGTCGCCCGCTCTTCGGGATCGGCGAGGTAGCGCAGCAAATACTGGTCCAGCGCCGTCCAGTCCTTCATCTCACCAATCAGACGCATGAGGATGACGCGCGCATCGCTGAGCGACCAGACCCGCCGTCGCGAGATTGTCACCTGGGTGATGGTCTGGCGTTGTTTCTGGGCTGCATAGGCCGTCAGCAAATCATAAAGCGTTGCGTCAAAGTATGAAGTCTTGTCGATCACCATCGGTTCCGGCGCGCCGCGGGCAAACACATCGCGTCCCAGCCGGTTGCGATTGACCAGCCGCGTCGCCGCCTCGCGCATGGCTTCAAGCCGCTTGAGCCTGAACGCCAGTTGCGCCGCCATCTCCTCGCCGCTCGGCTCATCGCCTTTCGGCCCTTGCGGAATCAGCAGACGCGATTTGAGATAGGCAAGCCAGGCCGCCATCACCAGATAATCGGCAGCCAGTTCCAGCCGCAGCTGACGCGCTTTTTCGACAAACAGAAGATACTGTTCGGCCAATGCCAGCACCGAAATACGCGCCAGATCCACCCGCTGGGTGCGCGCCAGATGCAACAACAGGTCGAGCGGGCCTTCAAATCCCTCGACGTCGATCACCAGTGCCGGATCGCCTGTCAGCCGGTCCGCCTTGGCATCGTCCCACACGACATCCATGGGCGTCTTGCCCATCGATGTCCTGCTCGTACTGCCAGCGCTGTGCCGATTTGCGTTGCTCACACCTGCTGCCTTTCCCATCGCCCGGTTAGGAGCTTGCCATCAACCCTGCGAATTCTTCCCGCAATGCCGCCTCATGACTGTCATCAGGCGCACCAAACGCGGCCATGACCGCCTTCGCCCGTCGCAAGCTGTCGCCAGCGAGTTCGGGCGTCCGGGAGGCCACCGCCTGCATTTCCGCCCGCACCCCATTGCAGTGCAAGACGACATCGCATCCTGCGGCGAAAATTGCACCCGTTCTTGTGGCAAAATCCCCAGAAAGCGCATTCATCGACACATCATCGGACATCAAAAGCCCGTCAAAGCCGATTTCCGACCGAATCACCTCCGCCACCACCCTCGACGAGGTCGTCGCCGGATGGTCCGGGTCTATCTCGGTAAACACCACATGCGCCGACATCGCCATTGCCTCATGGCGCAAGGCCCGGAACGGCTGGAAATCGCGCGCAGACAAGTCGGCGCGTGGCGCGTCGACATGCGGCAGCTCATGATGGGTGTCTGCGCCTGCCCGCCCGTGACCGGGAATGTGCTTGATGACCGGCAGCATTCCGCCGGCTTTCAGGCCTTGCGCTGCTGCGGCGCCCAGGCGCGCCACCACGTCCGGTGTTATCCCGTAGGCCCGGCTGCCGATCACCTCATGTGCCCCCGGCGAAGGCACGTCAAGCACCGGCAGACAGTCGACATTTATGCCCAGCCGAACCAGATCAAAAGCATGCAGCCGTGACATGATCCACGTGGCCCGCAATCCGGCCTCGGGGTTTGACAGGTACAGCGCCCCGAGATCGGCGCCGGATGGGTAGTGCGCCACGAGCGGCGGTTTGAGCCGCTGCACCCGGCCACCTTCCTGGTCGATCAATATCGGCACGTCGGACCGGCCGATGCTCTCACGCAAGGCCGCCGTCAGATCCGCCACCTGATCGAGGCTGTCGATGTTCCGGCCGAAAAGGATGAATCCCCACGGCTTGGTTTCGGCGAAAAAGGCAGCTTCGTCGGAGCTTAGCTCCAAACCCATGCACCCGAATATGACGGCTTTTGATTCGCTCATGCGCCAATCTTAGTCGATCCGCCCCGGTTTGACACAAATCGCCGCGCCGCCAGCATTGAAACTGAAAAGGCCGCGCTGAACGCGGCCTTACAGCTTGGCGATGGCATCTGCGGTCAGCGGGAGACGAAGCAGCTTCCGCCGGCCGATTTGTAGCGGCTGCATAGCGCGTTGGCCTGGTCCTTGCTCCCGGCGGGAACCCTGACGCGGTGAAACACGCCCTTGCCCGGTATATCAGCCCGTTGAATATCGACGCTCTGTCCGCCGAGAACCGAACTGTACCGGCTGGACAGGGTCCGCCAGGATTGCTGCGCGCCCTCAACCGTCGGCTGGGAAGCAATCTGCACGTAATACCCTCCCGGATTGGCGGCAGGGGCGGCCGCGACCGGTGCGGACGCAACCTCAACCGGCTCAGCCGCCGGGGTTGCCGGTTGAGCAGCCGCGGAAGGCGCCGCCGAGACGTTACCGCCTTGCGACACTGTACCGACAACATTGATCGGCTGATCTGCCGGCCGGCCGGCCGGCACCGGCGCATTGGCCACGGGCCGGATTTGCTGGGTCTTGACCACCCGCACGGGCGCGATCGAACCAGGATCGGTTTCAGCCGTCTCAGCCGTATCGGCAGTTTCGGCCGGGGTTGTCAGGGGTGCATCCGCCCCAGCCGTCTCCGTTGGTTCAGGGGTTTGGGGTGTCTCGGCTGGTGCATCGAGCACGGTCCCGGCTGAGGCGACAAGCTGTTGCGTGTCCTCCGCCTCGGCAACGGGGTCAGGCTCTTCCCGAGCCACGATGGACCCGTCCGGCTTGACAATCATTGTCCGCACCTTGCGCGGTGAAACCACCGGCGCAGCCGCGCCATCGGTCTCGGCCTCGGCATTGCTGCCACCGGCAATCAGCCGGTCCTCGGATTTGACCGCAGTGTCACCGCGGCCTTCCAGCGGCAGAATTTCCGGATCGAGCGTGCGCTGCACGACATCCACCGGCTCTTCGGCGGAATTGACCAGCGCGGGCTGTCCCGGCGGACCCGAATCCACGCCTGCGACACGGTCATAAACCGCCTTGTCCTGATTGGGGACGGTCACGCCGCCAGGGTTTTCGGGAAGCACCTTGACCGGTTCGGTCTCGGCCCTGATGATCCGCGGTCCGCCATCCGCTGTGGTGTCGTCACCGGACAACATGCTCCAGCCAAACGCACCGGCCACCGCCACCACGGCTATGCCCAGAACGGCAATTGCCACCACCGGCCCACGCGAGCCGGATCTTGCCGCGTCATTGCGCGCATCCGCACCCCCCGCGAACGGATCGTCATCGGAAAATCTGACCGGATAGGGATCGACCGGGTGCTCATGCCCCGCACCAAGCTCCCGTTCCAGAGCAATATAATCATCAGACACTTCAGAGCCGCGCTGCGATCCGTCTGAACGGCTCCATTCCTCGGCGACACCGATCCCGGTGCCCATGACCTCGTCGGAGACGTCTTCAGACTGCGGTTCGTGGCGATCGGCAAAATCGGCAAATTCCCCTTCCAACTCAGGGTCATAATCCGGATCGAGGGGCTGCGGATCGTCGTGAACGAGTTCCGGCACATCGATGATGCCGACCGGCTCAACTGCCTCATCGGCATCCGCGATAAGCTCCGCATCGAAATAGTAATCGTCAGAATCGGTCCCCGGTGCGGAACCTGTGCCGGACCCGTCAACCTCGTCAAAACCGGCAAGCCAGTCATGCTGATCCGGCTGCTGCTCAACCGCAGTGTGGCCTGCTGCGTCCGTCAGCGCGCTGGGGGTAAACCCAGTCTCTTGCGCAGTGCCAATCGCGCTCGGTATCAGAGCGGCAAAGGCTTCCGTCAGATCATCACGGTCAGCCGGCCCGGCCTCTGTCCGCCCCGGCTCAGGCTCAAGTTCTCCCTGGCTTGCAGGTGCGGCTGCCGGCTCATCATCATCAATATCGTTAAAGCTGTCGGCCAGAACCTGTCCCAGATCGAGTTCGAGATCATCTTCCGTTCTGGACACCGAGGGATCAACCACGCGATCAGGCAAGCCGAACATATCGCCAAGCTCGCCGTCATGTTTCTCGGCTGACGATTCTTCGATCGAGTCCAGTGACCAGTCCTGCGACTCTGCGCCTTCCGCCAGCGCGGGTCCTGCGTCGGGTCCGGAACCTGCATCAGGGGCGCTCAGGCTGGCCAGCAATTCTTCGGCAGCAGCATCGAAAACAGCAGGATCGGCGTCAAGCGCGTCATCGCTCAACAGATCAAGCGCCGCTTCGATCTCTCCGACTTCATCCTGAGCATTGCCGCCAAACTGGCTTGCAGCTTTCCTGTGATCGCCATCAGCCTCAAGAGCCACCTCGTGGCCAAAGACATCCAGCTCGGTCGACAGATACTCTTCGAAGTCCATCGACGGGCCTGACGTCGCGCCATCGCTATCGCCATCTGTTGCCGATGCGTCGTCCGGCCAAGCCAGCTCAGCCGAAGCACCGGCCTGGCCGGTACCGGCATCCGCGCCAGAGC
This sequence comes from Hoeflea sp. YIM 152468, assembly GCF_029210485.1. Classification (GTDB taxonomy): domain Bacteria; phylum Pseudomonadota; class Alphaproteobacteria; order Rhizobiales; family Rhizobiaceae; genus Hoeflea. The sequence continues at coordinate 28,628 of NZ_JARGET010000031.1, read as the reverse complement.
GACCATCCTGTCTGCCTGTCGGGCCCGGCTGGATGTTTAAGCCGCCGCCGCCTCGCTGCGGCAGTTCAAAGCGAACCATGTCTTCAAGAACATCGTCGCCAGCATGATCGGGCACAGCGGCAGTCTGCACCCCTCCCCACTTCGCTGTGGTGGATTGCCCGGCATCCTGATCAGGTTCCGCGTAATCGGTCTGGTCATCGTCCGCGTGATCGGTCTGGTCATCGTCCGCGTCATCTGCGGGCTTGTCCGCCAGCCAGTCAGGTGCAAGATCGTCTTCGTTCCAGGCAAGTGCAAAGTCGTCTTGACCGCTTGCCGGTTCGTCTGACTCCTGATCATCGCGATCTTCAACGGGAAATTCGTTTTCGATAGCCCGCAACAGTGCACCGGAAGACCGCGCCTCGTCCAGACCTTCGTCTTCCGGCTCCACATCAGGCCGGTCATCATCGACAGGGTCGCCAGACACCGGCGCCTCAGCCATCGGCGCGTCAGTCACTGGCGCGTCGCGCATCTGCCGGACAAGCGGCTCCCCGCGTTGCTGTGGCCTGATCTCGGCGGGTTCGGTTTCGAGATCGCCGTCAGTTAGCGCCTGGTCAAGGGCTTCGTCAGCCTCAATCCGGTCCAGCTCGTCGACAGACGGCGCCAGCGGAACATCAAGTTCGCGCATCAATTCGGCTTCCAGATCGAATTCACTGGCATCCGGAGTCTCAATGGATGTGCGCGCCGATTCCGCCGGGCGCTCATAGCCAATGATCCGGGCAAGTTCCGCCAAGGGATCATCAATCTCGTCGTCCGGGTCCGGGGACCGGGTGTTCATTTGAAGTTGATCAACCATGCATCACTCACATACCCTTGCACATTCTACTGCCAGAGCAATGTGGGTAAAAGGTGACGTCTAGCGCATTTCTTCCGGTGCTTCGGTCCCCGTAATGGTGAGACCTGACTTCAACACGGATGCTACTGCGTACACCAAACCCATCCTGGCAATTGTCGATTGTCTGTTTTTATCGTTAATAAACCGCAAACCCGGTTCATCACGGCCCTTGTTCCAGTGCGCATGCAACAAACTGGCAAGATCATACAGGTAAAACGCGACTTTGTGCGGCTCTTGTCCCGAGGCGGCAGCCTCGATCATCCGGGGATACTCGCCGAGCTTGGCAACAAGCGCCAACTCGCTCTCATGAGACAGAGCGGACATGTCCGCCGAAGCCAGCGCCTGTGGCGTCAGATCGAGATCCGGAAACGTTTCCAGAGCCTGCCGCAGCACCGAGGCGCAGCGGGCGTGGGCATACTGAACATAGAAGACCGGATTGTCCTTGGATTGCTCCGTCACCTTGGCAAAATCGAAGTCGAGCGTTTCCGAACTCTTGCGGAACAGCATCATGAAGCGGACCGAATCCCGACCGACCTCGTCCACCACATCGCGCAGCGTGACAAAATCGCCTGAGCGTTTGGACATCCGCACAGGTTCGCCATTGCGGAAGATCTTGACCAGCTGGGTCAGCAGCACGGTCAACTTGGCATCCCCGGCGGAAATGGCCTTGGCCACGGCCTCAAGCCGCTTGATGTAGCCGCCATGATCAGCGCCCAGAACGTAGATCATCTCGGAATATCCGCGTTCGAACTTGTCACGAAAATAGGCCACGTCCGCGGCAAAATAGGTGTAGCCGCCATCGGACTTGATCAGCGGACGGTCGATATCGTCGCCGACCTCGGTGGAGCGGAACAACGTCTGCTCGCGGTCTTCCCAGTCTTCCGGGGGCTGGCCCTTCGGCGGCGGCAGCTTGCCCTTGTAGACATGCCCCTTGAAGGTCAGATCATTGATGGCCTGGCGTATCGCCTTGGCGCCGTCCGCATGCAGGCTGCGCTCGGAGAAGAACACGTCATGCTGGACATTGAGCGCCTTCAAATCTTCTCGGATCATCGCCATCATCGCCGCGATGGTGCGGTCCTTGATCAGCGCCATTCGCTCATCTTCCGCCATCCGCCTCAGCGAGGAGCCGAATTCATCGGCGAGCGCTTGCCCGACCGGCACCAGATAGTCCCCGGGATACAGCCCGGCAGGAATGTCGCCGATCTCCTCGCCCAGGGCTTCACGGTATCTCAGATAGGCGGACTTCGACAGCACATCGATCTGCGACCCGGCATCGTTGACGTAATACTCCTTGGTCACGTCAAAGCCGGCAAACTCCATCAGATTGGCCAGGGTATCGCCAACCACGGCGCCGCGGCAGTGGCCGACATGCATCGGTCCGGTCGGATTTGCCGACACATACTCGACATTGACCTTGCGATTTCCGCCAGCGGTCGAGCGGCCATATTCGACGCCCTCGGCGATGATGGTTGTGAGCAACCGGCCCCAGAACGCCGCCGTCAGCCGGAAATTGAGAAATCCCGGTCCCGCCACGCTGGTTTCGGCGACATCGGTATCGCCGGCAAACTGCAGCGCGATCAATTCGGCCAGCGCGCGCGGGTTCATTCCCAGCGGCTTAGCCAGCACCATCGCCGCATTGGTCGAAATATCCCCGTGCGCCGGATCACGCGGCGGCTCGACCGTCAATCGCTCAAAGCTGACGTCGCCACCGTTTTCCTTCACAACATCAAGCGTTTCCACGGCCTGCTTGATTCTGATTTCGAAGTCCTTGAACACATTCATGGCTTAAGTCCGGATATGGCGGGAAAACAGCGCGAAACAGGCACACGCACGGGTGATCGCTGCCTATCGCAATTCAGGTGTATGGTCAAACAAACGCCGGTGCGCGGCGATCGCATAGGTGTCGGTCATTCCGGCAAGATAGTCCCTCACCTTCCGCGCCCGCATGGTTTCCGGCAGATCTTCTATGCCGACATGGCGGTGCTTTTCGCCCATGGCCGACGGCTCGGCCATGAACGCTGCAAACAGGTCCTGCACGATCCGGGTGGCTGCGGCCCTGACCCGCATCACGTCAGGGTGCCGGTACAGGTGCGTGTACAGGAACGTCTTGATGTGACGGTCGGCCGCGACGAATTCGTCGGAAAAATGCGCCATGGTCCGGCCGGCGTGGCGCACCTCGTCTGCAGAGGCGGGCTTGATTGCAAGAATGTTGGCCTGCGCGACGCCGATGACATCCTCGACCATCTCGGTAATCTGGCGGCGCATGATCTCGTGGATCAAGCGCGGCTCTTCAAGCTTGGGATACCGCTGCCGCACCTGCGACATCAACCGTGAGATCAACGGCAACTCCTCAAGCATGTCAAGCGTGATCAGCCCCGAGCGCAAGCCGTCATCGATGTCATGGGTGTTGTAGGCAATGTCATCGGCGATCGCTGCGACCTGGGCCTCCAGGCTGGAATGGCTCTCGAGCCACAAATCATGGCATCTGTTGTAGTGGGTGATCGGTTCGGGGACCGGCTTGCCGCCCTCCACTATCAGCGGCCCGTTGTGCTTGACCAGCCCCTCAAGCGTTTCCCAGCTCAGGTTGAGCCCATCAAACTCGGCGTAGCGTTGCTCCAGCTTGGTGACAATACGCAAGGACTGGGCGTTATGATCGAATCCGCCGGCATCGGCCATCAGGTCGGCCAAGGCGTCTTCGCCGGTATGGCCGAACGGGGTATGGCCGAAATCATGCACCAGCGCCACGCCTTCGGCCAGATCCTCATCCAGCTTGAGCGCCCGCGCCAGCGCCCGGGCAATTTGCGCCACTTCGATGGTGTGGGTCAGGCGGGTGCGGTAATGATCGCCCTCATGGGCAACGAACACCTGCGTCTTGTGCTTGAGCCGCCGGAACGCTGTCGTGTGAATGATCCGGTCGCGATCACGCTGGAACTCCGATCGCGTCGGACTGGCCGGCTCGGCGACGAGCCGGCCCCGGCTGCTCCAGGGATCAGCGGCCCAGGGCGCGCGCGCGTCTGTCCCGAATCCAAGCTGTTTGATGTCAAATTCCATGCTATCCCGTCAACAGGCGGCACTGATCAGTGCCCCGCGCCAATCCCGGCACCATGCCCTAGGTGTCCATTTAATGTGATGCATGTCACATTCACCGAGGGAAGAACACCCGATCGTGACAGGCATCGGCCTCGACTCAACCCGCCCAAGCATTGACGCGGAGCCTGCGCCTTCATACCTATAGGTCAAGTGATTTGAAACACGTCTCTTCCGGTTCTTGACCCGGCAAGGAGGTAGCATGACACAACCCATTTCAGTGACGCTGTCGGAATCGGCTGCGCGCAGAATCAAGGAAATCGTTTCCGCCGAGACCGGCAAGTCAGCGCTTCGCGTGTCCGTCGAAGGTGGCGGCTGCTCCGGGTTCTCCTACAAATTTGACCTCGCCGACCAACCCGACGATGATGACGTGGTGCTCGAGCGGAACGATGCCCGTGTGCTGATCGATCAGGTGTCGCTGATCTACATGGCCGGGTCCGAGATCGATTTTGTCGACAATCTGATGGGGCAGGCATTCCAGATCAAGAATCCCAATGCGGTGGCCTCCTGCGGCTGCGGCACCAGCTTCTCCGTCTAGCCACACCACCCCCTGATCACGTGTCTGACGCGCGATGCCTGTCTAAGGAAAACACCTTGAAAATTGTCACCTGGAACATCAACGGCATCAAGGCGCGGATTGACAATCTTCTGACCTGGTTGAAGGAGAGCGACCCCGACATCGCCTGCCTGCAGGAGATCAAGTCCGTTGACGAGAACTTTCCCCGCCTGGAAATAGAGAATCTCGGCTACCATGTTGAAACTCATGGCCAAAAGGGATTCAACGGGGTCGCCATCCTGTCGAAGATGAGCCCCGATGAGGTCACCCGCGGGCTTCCTGGTGACGACGCAGACGAGCAGGCGCGGTTCATCGAAGCGGTCTTTTCTGTGGCCGGCGGCGTGTTGCGTGTCGTCTCATTGTACCTTCCCAACGGCAACCCGGTCGACACCCCCAAGTTCCCCTATAAACTCTCGTGGATGGCGCGGCTCGAAACCTTTGCCGCAAGCCGTCTGGCGCTTGAAGAGCCGTTGGTGCTGGCCGGCGATTACAACGTCATTCCCGAACCGGTGGATTGCCACGATCCGAAGGTCTGGGAAGGCGACGCGCTGTTCAGGCCGGAATCCCGCACCGCTTTCAGGCGGCTTGAAAATTTGGGCTTCACCGATGCCTTGCGCGCCGTCAATGATGCGCCGGAAACCTACACCTTCTGGGATTATCAGGCTGGAGCCTGGCCGAAGAACAACGGCATCCGCATTGACCATTTGATGCTCTCGCCGGAAGCCGCAGGCCTGCTCAAGTCAGCAACGGTGGAAAAACATGTCCGCGGCTGGGAACGTCCCTCCGACCATGTTCCTGTGGCGATTTCGCTTCATATCGAGCCATAACGCCAACCCGGACACGCCGGTGTGGCAATGCCATGCTTGCCTCAGCAAAGTTTCAGGCGCATCATGGCGCAATGGAACACACACGATCATGGCAATCTGCCTTGGCCATCGGTGTTATGGCGGGGGTCGGCATGTCCGCCTACCCGGCAAGCGCGGGACAGGATTGCGAGTGTCTGGGAAATGGCAAGAGGATCAAGGAAGGCAGTGTGATCTGTCTTCAGATCGGCTCATCCACCCGCTATCTGGCGCGATGCGAACGCAATCTCAACAACACCAGCTGGAAGAAGCTCTCCGATGGCTGCCCGGTGGCGGACATTTCTCCGCGGACCGCGCCGCTGCCCTCAGTCTGAGCCTGGACATTGCCTATAGCACAGACGCCTGTCAGTTGAGGCCCTTGGCCAGCATATCCTGAGCCAGCGCCACCGCTGTGCGGCGGTCCGCTTCATCGGCCAGCGAAAACGCCCGTTCTTGCAAGGCCTGGATCCAGGCCTTGTCGGATGCCGATGAGCGCTCCAGTGCGGTGGTCATGAAGGCAAGCCCGCGCACGGTCTGGCCTTCCTCAAACACCACATTGCCCAGAATCGCAGACGCTGCGGGGTGACCGCTAGCCCGAGCCCGGTTGAGCCATTTCTTGGCCTGCTGGATGTCGTTAGCGCCGCCCTGGCCTTCAAGGATCATGCGGCCGAGCCGGTATTGTGCTTCAGGCACGCCGAACGCCGAGGCCGCCTGGAAATAGAGCTGCCGCGCGGCCCCGAGATTGGCTTTCACCGGGCTTCCGGGAATGCCAATCTGGTAGTAATTGGCCAGCGAAACCAGCGCATTGACGAAATAGCCGGTGTCCTGCGATCCCGGCTCGACGCCCTGGCGGGCGATATCGTCGTAAAACTTGAAGGCCTCATAGTCGTTCTCAACCACACCGTCGCCATAGGCATACATGTTGGCAAGCGCCCATCGCGCGCCCGGATGGCCTTTTTCAGCGGCATATTTGTAAGCCTCGACGGCTTCGTCCTTGCGGCCTTTCTTGTAGGCCGAGAAGCCGAACCGGAACAGATCGAAAGGACCGGACTCGCGGGTTACCCCCGCATTGGGATCAAGCGCCTGCGCCGGAGAGCCAAAGCCGATCGCGGCAGCAAGCACAGCACAACAAAGACCGGTCCGGGTATGACTAAATGTCAGCATAGCACTGCTTTTCTTTCGCTCCGCCCGGATGGGTGACTGCGCCATAGCGCGCCGACCCCACCGTCTGGGCGTATTTCCACAGCGCGCCCGATGTGTAATCGGTGTCCCGCGCTGTCCATTTTTCCCTGCGCGCAGCCAGGTCCGCATCGGAAAGCTGCACATTCAAAGTTCCTGCGACCGCATCGATCTCGATGATGTCGCCATCCTGCAGCAGGCCGATCGGCCCGCCTTCCGCAGCTTCCGGGCCCACATGGCCAATGCAGAAACCGCGGGTTGCGCCGGAGAACCGGCCATCGGTGATCAAAGCCACCTTGTCGCCCATGCCCTGGCCGTAAAGCGCCGCAGTGGTCGACAACATCTCGCGCATGCCGGGGCCGCCCTTGGGTCCCTCATAGCGGATCACAAGAACCTCACCTTCCTTGTAGCCGCGCTTTGAAACAGCTTCGAAACATTCTTCTTCCGAATCGAAACACCGGGCCGGGCCGGTGAACTTCAACTGCGACATGCCTGCCACCTTCACGATCGCGCCATCGGAAGCCAGATTGCCCTTCAGGCCAACCACACCGCCGCTGGCAGTGATCGGCTTGTTGGCCGGATGCACGACATCCTGCTGATCGTTCCAGGAAACATGCTCCATGTTTTCGGCCAAAGTGCGGCCGGTCACGGTCATGCAATCACCATGAAGATAGCCGTGTTCCAGCATGGTCTTCATCAGCAGCGGGATTCCGCCAGCCTCGAACATGTCCTTGGCGACGTATTTGCCGCCCGGCTTCAGATTGGCGATGTAGGGGGTGCGTTCGAAAATCTCGGCAACATCAAACAGATCAAACTCTATGCCGCATTCATGTGCAAGCGCCGGCAGATGCAGGGCCGCGTTGGTCGACCCGCCGGTGGCTGACACCACAGCGGCCGCATTCTCCAATGCCTTGCGGGTGACGATGTCGCGCGGGCGAATCTGCTTGGCGATCAGTTCCATCACCTTCTCGCCGGCCGCATAGCAGAACTTGTCGCGCATCTCGTAAGGCGCGGGCGCGCCGCAGGAATAAGGCAAAGCCAAGCCGATTGCCTCGGCGACGGTTGCCATGGTGTTGGCCGTAAACTGGGCCCCGCAGGAACCCGCTGACGGGCAAGCCGCCTGCTCGATTTCGAGCAAGTCCTCATCCGACAGGTCGCCGACCGAATGCTGGCCGACCGCCTCGAACACATCCTGCACGGTAATCTGGCGTCCACGGAAACTGCCGGGAAGGATCGATCCGCCATAGATGAAGATTGAAGGCACGTTGAGGCGAACCATCGACATCATCATGCCCGGCAGGGATTTGTCGCAGCCGGCAAGCCCGACAATGGCGTCATAGCAATGGCCACGCATCGTCAGCTCAACCGAATCAGCGATCAGGTCGCGGCTGGCGAGCGACGACTTCATGCCCTGATGGCCCATGGCGATCCCGTCCGTCACCGTGATCGTGCAGAATTCGCGCGGCGTGCCCTTTGCCGCAGCAACACCCTTTTTGACAACCTGCGCCTGGCGCATCAGCGAAATATTGCACGGCGCGGCTTCGTTCCAGCACGAGGCGACGCCGACCAGGGGCTGCGCGATCTCTTCAGCCGAAAGCCCCATGGCGTAGAGATACGACCGGTGCGGCGCTCGCGTCGGACCGACGGTCGTATGGCGGCTTGGAAGCCTGGACTTGTCAATTGGTGTGGCGGTCATGTGGTCCTCAGGCGCGTCTTGTCTCTTCGACCGAGCGCAGGGGGTAAGTTGATGACCTGACCTGCGCCCCGTTTGTGGCGGGAAATGGGCACATCGCGCCCAGGCGATTGATAGCAGATGCTTTCGCAAAAGTGTGTTGCGGAATCGTCACATTCCGTGATCTCCGCCACAGAGACACTTAAATTTGATGAAAAATCAATGGGTGTCGGACAATTTGCCTGCAACGAGGTGCCCGCAACGAAAAACCCCGCCACCAGGGCGGGGTTCGATTCGACGTCGGTTTGGTTCAGATCAGAACTTGATGTTCAGCGACAGACCGCCACCGATCGAATAGTCTTTGTCGTATCCGATGGTGTGGCCGGCGGTGTTGACTTCAGTGAGCGAGTCCAGGAACGAGTAAGCCAAGCCGCCGCGGATCGAGACATTCTCATTGACCGTGTAAGAGCCGCCTGTAGAAACCGTCAGTGTATCACTGTAGCTTGAACGGCCGGTGGATGTTCCGCGGTCCCATGTCAGGCTCGCCAGTCCGGAAAACTTGTCATTGAACTTATGGGCTACACCGCCAGATACCGTCCAGCCATCACGGAAGAAAGCGTCCACGGTCACACCTGCAATCGGAGCGGCACCCACGGCAAGCTGACCCGGATCGGCGAAGACCTGGACCTGTTGCAAGACGCTCCAGTCAGTCCATTCCACCGAGCCGAACACCAGCCAGCCCGGAGCAACACCTGATTGGACGGCCAGTTTGACGCTTTGCGGCGTTGTCGCGTTGGCAAACGCCGTGACACTGCCGCCAGGGAATGCAGGATTGCGAACAACACCCTTCAGTCCGACATCAACCGCAGAACGGTATATCAAGGATGCCTTTAGGGCGATTTCCGGGATGGTGTAGCCAAGGCCCACACGGTAGCCGACACTTCCGTCATCCATAGCGATATCACCACCGCCGAGGACCGAACCGAAACCAAAACCACGGGCTTCAGTGTAATCAATCGTTTGGTGGAAAACACCGCCAATAACGTACATGTTGCCTTTGCCGACCTCTGCTCTGTACGAACAGGTTAGGCCGAATTCCATTGAGCTCATTTCTGAGGATGTCGTCGTGCTCACGCCCGACATTATCCGTGTCCAGCCGTAGTCAACATTTGCGCCATAAGGCTGCGAAAAGGTTCCGGCACAACGGGTCGGCCCCACCACATCCATTGCCGCCGTTGCTCCAAACACAGTGTAGGCTTCCGTAAACTTCGCTCCTGCGTTGCCGGTTGCGCCAGCAGCCGCAAGGGCCGGAGTCGGTGTTATAGCGCTGGCAGGAATGGCAGCTGGTGCGCCTGCGGGCTGAACCGTAGACATGCCGCGGTTTGGCGCAATGACGGTGAAGGATGACGAGACCTGTGTGCCGTCTTCCATCAACGGATCAAGATTAGCTGAGCCGCGACTGTATCCGCCTGCATGAGCCGCCGAAGCGAGTGCCACGCTGGTGGCCATCACAGCAACGAGCGATTTCAAATTACCGTGAATCATGAATCCCCTCCAGGACTAAAAAGCTTACGATTGCCCCAATTAGGTAATCTAATTGAGCGGTTTGTAAACAGGGCAAAACAATGGCAGGAGGCCGGTTCCAGCATCAGCACTCTCAAAAGCGCAGCGCGGCGCGGCTTTTTGCACAAAAAGCTGCAAGACGGGCCGCAACGAGATGGAAATAGGCCCAAAATCCAAGCAATTGAGAGCGCAGGCACGCTTTTGTTGCAATTCGGTCACATTTAGAACGATTTTGCTGGAACCGTCCAGATTGATGCCTGCTTCCGCATCAGACCAGCCGAATCCGGGCAGACGGCCGGGATCGCCGGGCCGCCTGCGTAGCACACGTGTTTCCGGGTCTGGGTCAGCCGGCCTGGCTTATCCGGGTAATCGCCTCGGCCAGCTTGTCTTTCTGCCCCTGCAGATCCACAAGCTTTTCCCGTTCGGCTGCGACAATTTCCGGCTTTGCATTGGCAACGAATTTCTCGTTGCCAAGCTTGCTCTCGATTTTGTCGATATCGCCTTGAACCTTCGACAAGGCCTTTTCCAGCCGCGCCTTTTCGGCGACCAGATCAATCAGCTCGCCGAGCGGAAGACACGCCGTCGCCTCGCCGACCACGATCTGCGCCGAGCCGGCTGGCGCCGCAGTCTCGAGCACGATTTCAGTCACCCGCGCCAGTTGCTTGATCGCCGGATCATGGCGATCCAGTCTTTCGGCAGTCTTGGCATTGGTTCCGACCATGACCAGGGCCGCTTTGGCGGAAGGCGGCACATTCATCTCGGCCCGGACCGAGCGCAGGCCTGAGACCAGATCAACCAGCCAGTTGATCTCCGAGGCGGCGTCTGCGTCTTCAAAAGAAGGCTCGGGCCAGCTCGCATGGCAGGCGAGCCCGGCACCGCTTCCAGCCAGGTGCTCCCACAGCTCCTCGGTCATAAACGGCATGAACGGATGCAACAACTTGACCGATTCGGCCAGCACATGCGCGGCACAGGCGCGCGCTTCGGTTTTGGCTGATTCATCTTCGCCGTTGAACACCGGCTTGAGCAATTCCAGATACCAGTCGCACACCTGGTTCCAGATGAACCGGTACAAAGCACTTGAGGCCTCGTTGAACTTGTAGGTCTCGATCGCCGCCTTCACCTCATTTGAGGTCCGCGTCAGTTCGGTCAGGATCCAGCGGTTGATCGTCAGCTTCGCGGCTGCGGGGTCAAACGCCGGATCGAGCACAGCGCCGTTCATGTCGGCAAACCGCACCGCGTTCCACAGTTTGGTGCCGAAATTGCGGTATCCGGCAATGCGCGAGGGATCGAGTTTCACGTCGCGGCCCTGTGCCGCCATGATCGCCAGCGTGAACCGCAGCGCATCGGCGCCATATTCATCAATCAGATCCAGCGGGTCGATGACATTGCCCTTGGATTTGGACATCTTGGCGCCGGACTTGTCACGGACCAGAGCATGGACATAGACGGTGTGAAACGGCTCTTCCTTCATGAAGTGCAGCCCCATCATCATCATCCGCGCAACCCAGAAGAAAATGATGTCGAAACCGGTCACCAGAACATCGGTCTGATAGTAGCGCGAAAGCTCAGGCGTCTTGTCGGGCCATCCCAGCGTCGAGAACGGCCACAGGGCTGACGAAAACCAGGTGTCGAGCACATCCTCGTCACGGGTCAGGATCGCGCCCGGCTCGAAATTCTCCAGCTTTTCCTCGACCCAGGCTTTCCACGGCCCTTCATGGGCGATGTAATGCTGGATCGCTGCATCGAGCGCAGTTTCCTCGTCCTTTTCGACGAAGACCTGGCCGTCCGGTCCGTACCAGGCCGGGATCTGATGCCCCCACCACAATTGCCGGGAAATGCACCAGGGCTGGATGTTCTCCATCCAGTCGAAATAGGTCTTTTCCCAGTTCTTCGGCACAAAATTGGTGCGGCCCTCGCGCACGCTCGCGATTGCGGGTTTGGCCATTTCTGCGGCATTCACATACCATTGATCGGTGAGAAACGGTTCGATCGGCACGCCGCCGCGGTCGCCATGCGGCACCATATGGGTGTGCGCCTCGACCTGATCGAGAAGACCAACCTCCTCCATCTTGGCCACGATCTCGGCGCGGGCGGCAAAACGGTCCATGCCGTCGAGTTCTTCCATCACCTCGATCAGCTTGCCTTCGACCTTGAGGCCTTCGAGAAAGTCCTCATTGTCTTTCAACGTCACCCGGGCATCGGCGGTCAGGATATTGATCGCCCGAAGATGATGCCGCTTGCCGACCTCGAAGTCGTTGAAATCATGGGCAGGTGTAATCTTCACCGCACCCGAGCCCGCCGTCTCGTCGGCATAGTCATCGCCAACGATTTTGATACGCCGCCCGACCAGCGGCAAAATCACCGATTTGCCGATCAGGTCCTTGTACCGCTCATCTTCCGGATTGACCGCAATCGCGGTGTCACCGAGCATGGTCTCGGGCCGGGTGGTGGCGACAATGATGTAGTCGCGGGTTTCGTAGCTGTAGCTCTCGGTGTCTTCATTGAAGGACACCGGGTGTTCGTAGGTCACGCCGTCGGCCAGCGGATAGCGGAAATGCCAGAGGCTCCCCTTGATCTCGACCGTCTCGACCTCGAGGTCGGAAATCGCAGTCAACAGTTTGGGATCCCAGTTGACCAGCCGCTTGTCCTTGTAGATCAAGCCGTCCTTGTAGAGGCTGACAAACACTTCCAGAACCGCCTGCGACAGGCCCTCGTCCATGGTGAAGCGTTCACGCGACCAGTCACAGGATGCGCCCAGCCGCTTGAGCTGGTTGAAGATGATGCCGCCCGATTCGTCCTTCCAGTTCCAGATCCGCTCGACGAACTGGTCGCGGCCCATGTCATGGCGCGACGGCTCCTTGCGCTCGGCAAGCTGGCGCTCGACCACCATCTGGGTTGCGATGCCGGCATGGTCCATGCCCGGCTGCCACAGCACATCGCGGCCGCGCATGCGCTGAAACCGCACAAGAATGTCCTGCAAGGTGTTGTTGAGCGCATGCCCCATATGCAGCGACCCGGTCACGTTTGGCGGCGGAATGACGATGCAATACGGGTCCGCGCCAGGCTCGGCGCCGGCGCCGGCGGCGAACGCGTTCGCCTCAGCCCAGCGGGTCGCAATTTTCGGCTCTACGGCCGCGGCGTCATAGGATTTTTCGAGCATTATCGGGACCATTCGCATCTAAAGGGACAGGATGGGCATAAACCGGAACGACATGGTGGAGTCAACACGACCCCGGCGCAAGCCGATCAGCCTGCCGGCGCAGAACAGCGCATTGACCGCGTGTCACATGCTGGACCAGGTCGACACCATATCATCGTTTCAGATCAACTATGCGTGCTCATAGCAGCAGTTCCATTCAAGCAGCAAACCCCTCACGCCGGTCAGGGCGCAGTCTCGAGCGCATGCCGGCGCGGCACCCGGTGCGACACCAAGGCAAGCCCTGCCGCTTCGGACCTGGGATCCCGCCCCCTGCCCCGACCGGCCGGACAAGCGGCCTTGCCGTGGGACAGACCCGTTGAGCAGCAATGGAGGTCGAGAAGTCAGCGGCGATTGCCGCGAGCCACCCGTTCGATTTCTTCCCGGACAAGCCGTTCCACCAGGGTCGGCAAATTGTCATCAAGCCACTGCGTCAGCATCGGACGCAGCATTTCTTCGGCAATCTCGTCAAATGAGCGCCTCTGGCCTTGCAGTATGGCCGCATCAAGCTCGCCGAAGGCAGCGGCAACCTTTTCTCCGGTCTGCAACGAAATCAACTGACTGCCGCCCTGTTGCGGCACCGTTGCAGCATCCTCCGGCGTCTCTGCAGGTGCGGCTTCGGCTTCGCTCTCGCTCTCGCTCTCGGACTGGGCCTGAGAGCCCGCACCGGTGTCGGCAACCGGCTCGGCTGCGGCCGAAATATCGTCGACAGCCGCTACGACTGGTTCGTCCGACAGCAACGCTTCGCGCAGTTCGTCGGCGGCGGCGTCATCGGCTTCCGACCCGACATCGGTGTCGGAAACCAGCGCAGGTTCATCGCCCGGAGCCGGAATATCGAGGCTGACTTCCAGCGAGTGCACTTCGGCCGAAAACGGTTGAGGCGTTGCGCGGGCCCGCGCGGCCACGTCAGCCAGAGAAACCGGCTGTGCAGCAGTTTCACGATAAGCGGAAACTGATCCGTTGACGCCGGCTTCCTGATCCGCCACGACTTCGGCCGCAGTGTCATCCTCCGCGCCGCTGTAGCTGGCGTGGCTCTCGGACTCAGCCGGATTGCCATCCTGTCCAGGCTCGTTGTTCTCGATGATCCTGCGAATGGAAGCCAGAATTTCTTCCATTGAAGGTTCGCGCTGTGCGCCGGCCTGTCCCATAATTACGCTCCGTTACTCCCGTCGCCAGGTTCGGACAAACCGGCGAATCACTTCCCCAGTTTAGGGCATTGACCCCGACTTGAGAATCGCAGCTTTCACCGCTTGCGGGTTCATGCACAGGAATTCACGCGGATGCCTCGCACACGACCGCCGCTTACGGGCCCGACGCTTGGGTCAATCAGGGTCAGTCAGGGTCAGTCAGGGTCGGTCAGCGGCCGTCAACCGTGCGAAGACCATACCAGCGGTCCTTGGTGGCCTCGTAATGCACTTCCGGCTGATAGTTGGCGACGTGCAAGCCGAGCCGGTCGATGGTCAGTTTGCCGGTGGATGCAAGCACCGAGAAACTTGCAACGATCGCATTGCGCTCCGACTGGGAAATCGCTTCCTTGGCTGTGAGCACGGTTTGCTGGGCATTGAGCACATCCAGCGTAGTACGTTGACCGACACGGCGCTCCTCGACCACACCGTTCAAGGCAAGATTGGCGGCTGACAGCTGAGCCTTGTTGGCTTCAATGGTCGCGATTGCGGCCTCCATTTGCGTCCAGGACGACACCACCGACTGCTCGATAGAGCGGCGCGCCGAATCAACCAGAATCCGCTGTTGACCCAGCTTTTCCTTGGCCTGGCGGACACTCGCTGACGCTGCACCGCCTTGGTAGAGCGGGATGGTCACCTTGGCCTGAACCTGACCTGTGGTGATGCCGCCATCGGCCTCGGCAACCGAGCCGACGACCTTGACCCCTGGAAGAAACGTTCCCTCCTCGGATTTAACGGCAAAACCGGCGGCATCGACACCATGCAAGGCGGCCAGAACCACCGGATGATCGGTCGTGCCCTGGGCAACCGCGATATCAAGACTGCGCGGAAGCAGCTTGCGCGGCAGTGCCACCGCCTTGAGTGACTTGGGCACCGAGCCGACGATCTGTGCATAGACCGCCGCGCTGGACTTGGCCTGGGCAACGGCCGCCGTCAGGCTGGCCTTGGCCCCCGCCAGCTCGGCTTCAGCCAGGCTCACATCTGTGCGCGTGCTTTCGCCCACATCAAAGCGTGCCCGCGCCGCAGAAAACTGCTCCTGCAGGAAGGCAATGTTCTGCTTGCGGTAGACGACAATCTGGTTGTCACGGTTGACATTGGCATAGGCCTGAACCGTGGCGAGCAGTATATCGATTTCGGTGCCGCGCAAATTTTCGCGTCCGGCAAAGACCTGGGCCTCGGCAGCACGGACATTGTTGCGGGTCTGAAATCCGTCAAACAGGGTCTGGGTGATCGACACGCCGATACTGGCGGAATTGGTCACGCGGCCTTCGGTGTTGGTGGAGGTGGCGACCGCTTCCGCTCCAATGAACGGGCGGTATCCAGATTTTGCCAGAGCCACCCCTTCATCGGTCGCCCGCAGACCCGCACGGGCCGCATTGAGATCGGGGTTGTTCTCATACGCCTTCGCCATCGCCTGATACAACGTCTCCGCCGAAACCGATTGAGGCGTGAGCGCCAACACCGGGACCAAGGCGACGCAAGCGAGGAAATTCTTGACAAACGACACGAGTACATACTCCAGCAAGCGCAAACTTCGGGGCGCCCCGGGCAAGCGCAGGACACTATCATGGTGTTGCATCAACATATGATGGTTTGTGCCGCCAGACGCAATCAAACAAGCCAATGGCTCGGCCACTAATCCCCATCAAGTTGCCAACGCGCAACAGCGCGACAATCGGCAGCACCCCGTGTTCGGCTGCTATTGCAGGGACTAAAACACGAATTCCGCAGCCAAGCGGAAACCCGGCAAGGGCTTGACCGACAGGTTGAACGCCGGCCGGCCGGAGACAACGCCGCCTTCCTTGACGTACAAATGTGCCTTTGCCGCCAGTCCTTGTCCGATCACCACGACCAGCCTGCCGCCATCGTGCAACTGATCGAACAATGCGCCAGGCACTTCGTCCACCGAACCATTGAAGAAAATCAGATCGTAAGGGCCTTCTGCCGGGTAACCCTTTTCCAGATCGCCGGTCACCACGGCCACGTTATCATAGCCGGTCTCCCTGAGCCGTTCGCTCGCCGCTTCGGCTAGGGCGGCATCGCTTTCAACGGCGACAACCGATCCGGCCAGCAACGACAGCAGCGCGGCGGAATAGCCAGACCCGCAGCCGATTTCCAGCACCACCTGATTGCGGTTGACCTCGGCCAGCTCCAAGAGCTTCGCCAGCGGCGAAGGTTCCATGATGTAGCGGCCGATGCCGTTCTCGCCGCCAGCGGAGATTTGAATGTCGCTGTCGATATAGGCCAGCGGCTTGAGCGGCGTGGGAACAAAATCCTCCCGCGCCACCGTCAGGAACGCCTTCAACACCGAATGTGATGTGACGTCCGTGGTGCGGATCTGGTGGTCCACCATTTTCTGGCGCGCTTCTTGATAGTCGGTGCCCATCCGGTCTCTCCGATGCAACTGGTCTTGCGCTTCATTAAAGCGGTGAACCCCGAGTTTCAAGCCAAGCCACCGACGATCCGGTCAATTTCACGGTTTTCAACCGGACATCTGACGGAGAAAGCAGCCTTACTTCCCAACATGCCCCTTGCGCAGGGGTGATTCTCCGGCTATTTGCCAGCCATCCGGTCAGTGTCCGGCATGAGGCCTCGTGGCGGAGTGGTTACGCAGAGGACTGCAAATCCTTGCACCCCGGTTCGATTCCGGGCGAGGCCTCCATTCCCCGCACCAGTTTGTTTGTCTCACTCGTCTGTTGTGTCAGCCGCTGGTGGGCATTGGCTCTGCTTCGCGCCGGTGCGCGGGCCGGCGCCCGGCTTCGTCCCGGCCCTGCGCCGCATCCTGACCACAAAAATCCGCCGCCACCGGCGCACGACAGGCACATCCTGCGACAGCACCAGCAAGCCAAGCGGAAACATCCAGAATCCGAGAATTGGCAAGAACCCCAGAATTCCGCCGACAACCAGGCCTGAGCCCAGGGCGATTCGCACCGGTGCACTCTGGGGCATCCGGAAACGCCTGGAACCGAGCCGGATTTCGCCAAGGCCAGCGTGAAAATCGAAAAAACGTTTGCGTGACATTGTATCCGGTCTTGCGGTCTGCGGTAGTTCCGGGCCGCGGAAACCCCGATTTCACTGCAAACAGATGGGCTTTTCCACCTGTCTTGGCAAGATCAACACATTTCTTTAAAAACAGCTTGGCAAATCGGAGAGGCATTTGGTATAGCCCCCTCGCTGCTAAGGCAGTGATCCCCGGTAGCTCAGTGGTAGAGCAATCGACTGTTAATCGATCGGTCGCTGGTTCGAATCCGGCCCGGGGAGCCAAATTCCAAAAGACTGCACCCCCGATCAGGGTGCGGTCTTTTTTTATTTTGCCCAGCCACTGCCGCAACTTGGTGGAAAACCAGCATATTTTCCCAAGAAAATTCTGATCCGACTTTTCCGTAGCGCCGTATGAGACAGCAAAAGGCCCGGCGACTTTCGCCCAAACGGAATCTTTGCGTCGAATGATCAACGCCATCCCAACGTCAAAAGGCAGCGCGATTGTCTGGTTCCGCAATGACTTGCGGATCGGCAACAATGCCGCGCTGGATGCGGCGAGCCGGCATTGCGCACTGATTCCTGTTTATATCCGGGAGACCGCCAGCCCTGCCCGGCCGCTGGGGGCGGCGCGCAGCTGGTGGCTGCATCAGTCCTTGTCGCGCCTGTCGGAGAGGCTCGCGCATCTCGGCGCCCCGCTGATTCTGCTCAGCGGCGATCCGGCCGAGCTGATCCCCGAGCTGCTGAGGCAAACCGGCGCGTCTGCGATCTACTGGAACAGGCGCTACGATCCGGCTTTTCAAGCCGCTGATTCGGCTTTGAAAACTGTCCTGCTGTCGGATGGTTACACGGCCGAAAGTTTCGCGGGACACTTGCTGCATGAGCCCTCGCGTTGTCGCACCGGCTCCGGCGGCTCTTACAAAGTCTACAGCCCGTTCTGGCGCGCGCTGGAAAGCGATGTCGAAGACCGGCCGTCCGCTATCATTGCCGCGCCCACCGCGCTGACACCCGTTGCCGGCCTGTCTGAGCTGCCCGCGCAAACGCTTGACAGCTGGGGCCTGCTGCCCACCGGCCCTGACTGGTCAGCGGGACTGGCCAAAACCTGGACGCCCGGCGAAGACGGCGCCCTGGCGCGGTTGTCGGATTTCCTGGAAAACCGCATGCGTGGCTACGCAGAGCGTCGTGACATGCCCGGCATTGCCGCCACCTCCGGCCTGTCTCCGCATCTTGCCGCCGGTGAAATCACCCCGGCTCAGATTGTCGAAGCGTTGAAGACCACCGACAATGATGCCGCGCCGGACGATCGCGGCAAATTCCGCAAGGAACTCGGCTGGCGCGAATTTGCCTGGCATCTGCTGGCCAACAACCCTGCCCTGCCCCAAGCCAATCACAATCGGAAATTCGATGACTTTGCCTGGCTAGACAACCAAGGATCGTTGACGGCCTGGCAAAACGGCCAGACCGGTTACCCCCTTGTCGATGCAGGCATGCGCCAGCTCTGGCAGACCGGCTGGATGCACAACCGCGTGCGCATGATCGTGGCCTCGTTCCTGACCAAGCATCTGATGATCGATTGGCGCCAGGGCGAGGCCTGGTTCTGGGACACGCTGGTCGACGCGGACCCGGCTTCCAATGCCGCAAGCTGGCAATGGGTGGCCGGCTCGGGCGCCGATGCCGCGCCCTTTTTCCGGATCTTCAATCCGGTGCTGCAGGGCGAGAAATTCGATCCGGACGGCGACTATGTCCGCAGCTATGTGCCCGAACTGGCCGAAATGCCGACGAAATTCATCCACAAGCCGTGGCGCGCACCCGACAGCGTGCTGATCTCTGCTGGCGTTCGCCTGGGCGAAACCTACCCCCACCCGATTGTCGATCACAAACTGGCGCGTGACCGCGCGCTGGCTGCCTACAGGCAGATCAAGGATGCCGCATGAACGTTCATCTCAAGCCCTATACCGTCTCCACCACCCCCCGACGTTTGAAAGTTGCCATTGTCGGTTCCGGCATTTCCGGTGCGTCGGCTGCCTGGGCGCTCAGGGATCTGCATGACGTCACCCTTTATGAGGCAGAAAAACGCCCCGGCGGCCACACCGCCACGGTCGACATCGACTACGATGGCACGCCGATCTCCGTCGACACCGGCTTCATCGTCTACAACGAGCTCAATTACCCCAATCTGACGGCCTTGTTCGCCCATCTGGGCGTCAACACCCACGAGAGCGACATGAGCTTTGCCTTGTCGCTGGATCACGGCAAGCTGGAATGGGGCGGCGACAGCCTGTGGACCCTGTTTGCTCAGAAACGCAATCTGCTGCGGCCGTCGTTCCTGATGATGCTGCGCGAAATCCTGCGGTTCAACCGGATCTGCCTGCAGGACCGGGCTGCCGGGCATCTGGCGGCCCGCTCGATTGGCGATTACCTCAACTGGCGCGGCTTTTCGCCGGGGTTCATGAACAATTATCTGGTGCCAATGGCCGCCGCGATCTGGTCAACCCCGGCCAAGCAGATGCTGAAGTTTCCTGCGACGCATTTCGTCAATTTCTTCGAAAATCACCGCCTGATCAATATCGAGCGGCCGGTCTGGCGCACGGTCACCGGCGGCAGCCGCACCTATCTCGACAAGCTGCTGGCACCGCTCGGCGAGCGCGTCAATCTCGGCGCAGGCGTCGTCTCTGTGCGCCGCAGCAGCCACGGTGTCGACATCCTCGACACATTGGGCCGCACCCGGTTTTATGACCGGGTCATCCTCGCCTGCCATACGGATCAGGCGTTGCGCAGTCTCGACCGGCCGACACCGCAGGAACACCAGATCCTCACCGCCATCCCCTACAGCCCCAACCGGGTTGTCCTGCACCGCGACGCGAATCTGATGCCGACACGCAGGAAGGTCTGGGCTTCCTGGAACTATCTGCGCTCTTCCGACCAGAAGAACGATGCAAACGTTGCCGTGTCCTACTGGATGAACCGGCTGCAAGGCATTGATTCGGAAAAGCCCTTGTTCGTGACGCTGAATCCCGATCGCGAACCGCGGCCGGAGCTGGTGTTTGGCGAGTACAGTTACGATCACCCCCAGTTCGGCACCGATGCCATGCAGGTCCAGGCCCGGCTCAAGCAGATCCAGGGTGACAACAACACCTATTTTGCCGGTGCCTGGACCGGCTACGGCTTTCACGAAGACGGGCTGCGGTCCGGTATCGAGGCCGCCGAAGCACTCGGCGCGGTCCTGCCCTGGCGCAGCATGGCCGCTCATCCGGCAGCAACGGCGGTCTGATGATGGACCAGGCTGCAAGACCCTGGCTCGAAGCAAGCACGCCCGCGCAAGCGTCCGCATGTCTTTATGTCGGCGATGTCATGCACCAGCGTATGAAGCCGGTCGGTCACAGGTTCCGCTACAAGGTCTATTCGCTGCTGATCGATCTCGACCGACTCGACGATGCCGACCGCCTCTCGCCCCTGTTTTCCGTCAACGGCGCGAATCTGATGTCGTTTTACGAAGCCGACCATTTGCGCGGTACGGCTGAAACCTCGTTGCGGCGCCACATTGACACATTGCTGCGTGACGGCGGCCTTGAACAGCCTGCCGCCCGCATCGCGCTCGCCTGCTATCCGCGGATCTTCGGCCAGGTCTTCAATCCGCTGTCGGTCTTCTACGCCTATGCGGCGAGCGGACACCTCGTGGCGCTGGTCTATGCCGTGCGCAACACATTCGGTGAGCACCACACCTATGTCTGCAAGGTCGAGCCCGGCGACATCAGCCCGGCTGGCATCAGGCAGAGCCGTTCCAAGCTGTTTTACGTCTCTCCCTTTGTCGAAATGGAAACCCGTTACAGGTTTCGCATGAGCGTTCCCGGCAAGCAGATCAAATGGCGGATTCTGCAAACCGATGCGTCGGGTCCGCTGCTTGCGGCAACTTATAACGGCGCTCGCAAACCCCTCTCAAGCAAATCAATTTCGGCGTGCCTCTTGCAGATTCCGTTCTTGCCGTGGAAAATCGTCGGTGGCATTCACTACGAGGCGCTCAAATTGTGGCTCAAGGGAGTGCGTTATGTGCCGCGTCCGGCACCGCCTCCCAGTGCGAGCTTTCGCGATCAGGGAAAGCTCGCCCGTCAGGTGGAAAAGCCGTGACGCTTCGACCATTGGCGAGACAAGGGAGGCTGCTCTCGTGAAGACCGAAGCCACCTGGACGGGACATCAACGGCCGGAAAAGCTGTCGACTGACAATTTGTCGGGCTATCTGCGCGGACTGCCGGCCAAGGCCAAGATGGCGCTGCGCGGGCTGTTGCATATGGCACACGGACGCTTGTCGATCCGTATGCCGGACGGACGCACGGTGCTGATCGAAGGCCGGTCCGAAGGCCCGGATGCTGTGCTGATCCTGCACAACTGGAATCTTACCCATCAGGCGCTGACCGCCGGGACCATCGGTGTCGCCGAATCCTACATGGACGGCGACTGGGAAAGCCCCGACGTCACCGCTTTTCTTGAATTGTTTCTGGTCAATGTCGAAGTCGGCAACACGCTGGCCGGCGGCGCCCGCGGTGTTGCACGTCTCATCGAGCAGATCCGCCACTGGTTGCGGTCAAACTCGCGCACCCAGGCGAAAAAGAACATCTCCGCCCATTACGACCTCGGCAACGCGTTCTATTCGAAGTGGCTCGACGAGACGATGACCTACTCGTCAGCACTTTACAGCGACGGCGCCAATGATCTCGCAGGGGCGCAAACTGCCAAGTACCGGGCGCTGGCGCAGGCCGCGGGTCTGAAGCGGGGTGACCATGTGCTCGAAATCGGTTGCGGCTGGGGTGGTTTTGCCGAATTTGCCGCAGGCGAAATCGGCTGCCGCGTCACCGGGCTGACCATCTCCAACGAGCAACTGGCATTTGCCCGGCGCCGCATCGAAGCAGCCGGGCTCTCCGACAAGGTCGATTTGCGTTTTCAGGATTACCGCGATGAAACCGGCCGGTATGACGGCGTTGTCTCGATCGAGATGTTCGAGGCGGTCGGGGAGAAATACTGGCCGGCCTATTTCTCCAAGGTGCGGCAGTGTCTCAAGCCCGGTGGCCGCGCCGGCTTGCAGATCATCACCATCAAGCCCGAAGCCTATGAGGCCTATCGGGCCAATCCGGATTTCATTCAGCGTTATGTGTTTCCAGGCGGCATGCTGCCCACCGAGAACCACTTGAAATCACTGGGGGAAGCCGCGGGTCTTGAGCTTGTCGGCCACCGTGCTTTCGGCCCTGATTATGGCCGCACCCTGGCCGAGTGGCGGCAGCGGTTCCGGAATGTCTGGCACGAGGTCCAGCCGATGGGGTTTGATCTGCGCTTCAAGCGGCTGTGGGAATTCTACATGTATTACTGCGAAGCCGGCTTCCGCTCCGGCCATATCAATGTCCGGCAGGTGGTTTACAGCTGACCGAACCGGCCATCGGATCACCGCGGCTACAGCAAGATTAGGGTGGCGGTGAACCGGATCGCTGTCTGGCACGTAAACACGGCCACACCTGATCCGGCACCGGTCCGTCACAACGACCGGCCCAATCCATTGGACATCGCTTTGGCCGCCACTTCCGACACTGCTGCCCGCCGGACTGATCCGGAGGTGCCTCTGGCGCTGCCCCGCATCCTGGCCTATGCGCTTCCCGCCATCCCGCTCGCCGCGCTGACCCTGCCACTTTACGTTCTGGTTCCGACCTTTTACACCGAGACGCTGGGGCTTTCGCTCGCCTCGGTGGGGCTGGCTCTGCTGCTGGTGCGGTTGTTCGACGCCCTCAACGATCCGTTGATCGGCTGGGCGGCAGACCGGTTCCGGCCGGCGTTCGGGCGCAGACGCACATTGTTTGCCATCAGCCTGCCGCTGACGGCCCTCTCCGCCTTCATGCTGTTCTGGCCGCCACCGGATGCGACAACATCGTGGCTGACCATCTGGGGGCTGCTGCTGTCGCTCGGCTACACCTGCGCCCTGATCCCGTTCTCGGCCTGGGGCGCGGAACTGGCGGGCGATTACCACGGCCGGTCCCGCATCACCGGCTGGCGCGAAGCGCTGACACTGATCGGAACGCTGATTGCCATCGCCCTGCCCTTCGCCATCGGCTTCGAGCGTCCAGGCGGCAACATTCATGGTCTGGCGGTGCTGGGCGTGGTGGTGCTGGTTGCGCTGCCCCTGTTTGGTGCCGTGACAATCCTCTTCACCCCGGAACCGGTCGAACATTCCCGCAATCGGCTCGATCTCAAATCAGGCCTTGCGCATCTGGTCCGCAACCGGCCCTTTGTCCGGTTGATCGCGGCATTTTTCTCAATGGTCTGGCCAACGGCATCCCGGCAACGTTGTTTCTGTATTTTGTCTCCGCCCGGCTCGGCCTGCCCGACGCCCGCGGGCCCTTGCTGTTTCTCTATTTTCTCTGCGCCATCACCGGCGTGCCGCTGGCAACCTGGGCTGCACGGCGTGTCGGCAAGCACCGGGCCTGGTGCTATGGCATGTTTGCGGCCTGCGCGGCCTTCGCCCCGGCGCCACTTCTGCCGCAAGGCAGCCTGATCGGCTTCGGCCTGATTTGCGCCGCCACCGGCCTGCTGCTTGGCTTCGATCTGGCGCTGCCGCCAGCGATTCAGGCCGATGTCATCGATGTCGATACAGAAGCCTCGGGGGAGCAACGCTCGGGAACCTACTTCGCCGCCTGGAGTCTGGCCACCAAGCTCTCACTTGCCAGCGGCGTCGGCCTGGTTTTCCCTTCTCTGGCAGCTTTTGGCTTCGATCCGGTCACAAGCCCAGCCTCAGGCGCCGGACTGACCGCCCTGGCGGTGGCCTATGCCTGGGTTCCGATCGCGGCCAAACTTGCGAGCATCGCGATCATGTGGAATTTCCCGCTCGACGAAACCGCCCAGAGATCGCTCAGAGCCCGCATCGAAGCCGCTCATTCCGGCTGATCACCACCGGTCTCCAGAGGTCGGCGCTTCCACCCCGTCGCCGCATTCATCAGCGCGAAATAGGCCGGGTAAGGCAGACACTGCAACAGCTTGAGCACATAGGTGAAACGGCGCGGAAAGGTGACTTCGAAAGATGCGGACTTCAGCCCCTTGGCAATGCGTCTGGACGCGTCTTCGGGTTGCAGCAAGGCCGGCATTGCAAAAGCATTGTCTTGGGTGGCCGGCGTGTCGACGAAGCCCGGATTGATCACCTGGATGCGGATCCCGATCTTGTCGAGATCGAATTTCAGGCTTTCGGCCATGTTGATCAGGGCTGCCTTGGTCGCGCCATAGGCCGCACTTGTCGGCATGCCGCCATAGCCGGTGACCGAGGATACAATGGCAATCTGCCCGCGGCCGCGCGCCTTCATCCTGTCGATTGTCGGAACAAGCCCGTTGACCACACCCGACAGATTGACTGCAAATCTCGCATCAAAATCGGCGACCTTCAGCGTCTCGCCATGCACCGGCAGATAGACTCCGGCGTTGAACACCGCAAGCGCCAGCCCACCCCCCTCGGCATCGATGTGCGCGGCAATCTCCGCCATCGATTCTGTCTCGGTGACATCGCCAGGAGCAGCAATGATCCGGCCTTCAAGACCATCCGAAAGACCTTCAAGGTCGGCCAGCGCATCCTTGCTGCGGGCCGTGGCATAAACCGCAAAACCCGCGCGCGCCAGGTCCAGCGCCAGCGCCCTGCCGATTCCGCTCGAAGCTCCGGTCACCCAGGCCGATCCGTCTGAAGGCGTGGCAGTGTAGCTCATCATGTGCGTTTCCCATCAAAAAAAGCCGTCCGGAACCTCTTACGGTCCGGACGGCCTTCCGGTTCAGTAGGCCGCGCAGGCAGTCAGCAGTCAGCACTCAGCACTCAGCCGATGATATCGCCAATCAGTTGGCGCAAGGAGCCGGTCAGCTTCAGCGGCGCATCCATCACCGCAAAACCGATGCAGGGCTGCCCCTTGTCGGCCACAGGCCGGTGATCGACCGAATCATCGGCCACAGAAATGTCGCCCCGGCCGTAGTGACCGCGCGAATCGCTGAACGCGCCGTCAAGCACCAGCGACAGCTCACTGCCCTCATGCGTGTGTGCCGGAACCGTGCGGCCCGGCTTGATCCAGAAAAGATTGACGTGACAGCCCTCGATATCGCCAAGCTCATATTCCTTGAAACCCGGCATCCGTGTGCGCCACGGCACGTCGGCCGCGTCAAAGCCGACAAAATCGTAAAGCGCCTTGGGAAACACCCTGCCGTGATCATCCGGCGCGGCGGCCACGCTCTTGGCCACGCTCTCGGGCGCGCTGGAGTCAAACACCGCAGCCAGCATTGCGTCCCGGTCGGTGAGCGGCGCCGGATCGATATCCATCAGCTCCAACCCGGCCATTGCTTCCAGATTGCGAACCCTGATCAGGTTTTTGGGCTTGAGTTCCAAATGCGCTTCGACCAGCACCCGCGCCGGGGTAGGCAGAGTTCCCGCAACATAGCGCGCAAGCAGCGAGTCGATCGTATCGATATGTTCACGCACCATGCGTATCCAGCTTTCCATCATCCAGGCTCTGCATTGTGCCGCTGGCACGATACCGAGATCAATAGGTTCGGTTGTCGCTTTTTACGACCGCCAGCGCAATCCGGATCACCCGAACCTCCGATTTCCCATTTTTGCCGGTTCAAGGCAAATTTTCCCTGACAACAGGTCCTGGCGGGGAGTTGTTTTCTTGCAACATACCCCTTGAGAAGCCAGAACTGGCTGCCTACTCTCCAGTGGCCTGTGCGACCACAGCAAGAATCAGGAAATGCCATGCCAGCCCTCAACTCCATTCTCGACGCAATCGGCAACACGCCGCTCATTCGCCTCAAGGCGGCTTCGGAAGCCACCGGCTGCACCATTCTGGGCAAGGCGGAGTTTCTCAATCCCGGCCAGTCGGTCAAGGACCGCGCAGCGCTGGAAATCATCCGCGACGCCGAGGCCAGAGGTCTGCTGCGTCCCGGTGGCACGATTGTCGAGGGAACCGCGGGCAACACCGGCATCGGACTGGCGATGGTCGCCAAGGCGCTGGGCTACAAGACCGTCATCGTCATTCCCGAAACCCAGTCCCAGGAAAAGAAGGATGCGTTGCGCCTGCTTGGTGCCGAACTGGTCGAGGTGCCCGCCGTACCCTACCGCAATCCGAACAATTATGTCCGGCTGTCTGGGCGGTTGGCGGAGCAGATCGCGAAATCCGATCCCAATGGCGCGGTCTGGGCCAACCAGTTTGACAATGTCGCCAACCGTCAGGCGCATCTGAAAACCACCGCGCCGGAAATCTGGCGCGACACGGATGGCAAGGTCGACGGTTTCATCTGCGCCGTGGGCTCCGGCGGAACCCTGGCCGGCGTGGCCGAAGGACTTCGCGGCTACTCCAACACGGTCAAGATCGGCCTTGCCGATCCCGATGGCGCGGCGCTGCACAGTTATTACACCACCGGCGAGTTGCAATCCTCGGGCGGCTCGATCACCGAAGGCATCGGCCAGGGCCGGATCACCGCCAATCTGGAGGGGTTTCGCCCCGACATGTCGTTCAACATCCCCGATTCGGAAGCCATTCCGCTGGTGTTCGACCTGCTCGAACAGGAAGGCTTCTGCCTGGGCGGCTCATCCGGTATCAATGTCGCCGGCGCCATCCGCATGGCCCGCGAGATGGGCCCGGGCCACACCATCGTCACCGTGCTGTGTGACTATGGAAATCGCTACCAGTCGAAATTGTTCAACGCCGACTTCCTCGCCTCAAAGGATTTGCCGGTGCCTGAATGGCTTACAAGCGATCCAAATATTGCCATACCATTTGAATAGACTATCTTTGCTACCTCTTGTTGTGGAGCTTCAGCGGTGGATATCGGTATGCACTTCGGAAAGTTTTTAACAGGTTCATTGATCTCCGCGCTGCTAGCGATCGGTGGGGTCTGGTTTGTCGTGGATTTGTCGTTGCGCGGACTGGAGTCTTCAATTCAAGTTACCAATCAACGAATAAGCAGCCTGGAAGCAAATTTACTGAACAGAATTGAATTGTCAGAGATAAACTTGAAGGATCGTCTCGATTCCATAAAGAGCAATATTGATCAACAGTTCAATGTGACACGAGGGGACATCAAAAAGGCATCCATTCTGGAGCCAGTCATTCGAGATTCAACAGGAAAGGAAATGACGGTTGCTTTGCGAGCAAATTTTCGGGATCTCAATGAAATTGTTGAAAGCAGCCCCAGCCTCAACTCCTGGGCAGATAAGTTCAAGATTGCGTTTCCCGAAGCAGATAATGATGTGTTTTTTTACACATTTGCGGCATCTCCAAATTGGGAATGGGCCGCGGATTTGGAATCTGGGCAGGTTGACTTTGATAAATTAATGGCCAGCACAAGAATGGGTTTCACAACCGCCGAAGCGATGATAGCCAGCGGATGCGTCTCTCAAGCTGTAAAAAATGACGGCACGATTCAGTTGCTCCCAGTGGCTGAGAGTTCGCTGGCTGCGAGAAACGGCGTGATTTGCTATGCTGATAACGCAGACGAAGCCAACGAATTCATTAAACTTTCAAAAGAGTATCAATGACATCTCTGTTTCTAAAAGACGCCTATCTCTCCACCGTCGAAGCGCATGTCGCGGGTCTGCGCGAAGACGGAGGCATTCTGCTCGATCAGACCTGTTTTTATGCCACGTCCGGCGGCCAGCCCGGTGACACCGGCTTTTTCGAGCGCGGCGATGGCGCCAGAATCGCGATTGCAGGCACCGTCACCGGCGACAGCAAGGCGGAGATCATTCACATTCCCGCGCCGGATCAGGCCGCACCCGAAATCGGCGAAAAACTGGTGCTGCACATCGACTGGGACCGCCGTTACAAACTGATGCGGATGCACACCGCCTGTCATCTTCTGTCGGTCGTCTGTCCCTATCCGATCACCGGCGCTTCCGTCAGCGAGACCGACAGCCGCGTCGATTTCGACATGAGCGACACCATCGACAAGGCCGAGGTCACGGCCGGGCTGATGCAGTTGGTAAAGGCCAATCACCCGATCTTCAATCAGTGGATTTCGGAAGAGGAACTGATGATCAATCCGGGCCTGATCAAATCGAAAAATGTCCGCCCGCCGCGCGGTCAGGGCCAGATCCGGCTGGTCTGTATCGGCGAAGACTCCGCGATCGACAGCCAGCCCTGTGGCGGCACCCATGTCGGCGAAACCGCCGAGGTCGGCGAGATCCACATCGGCAAGATCGAGAAGAAGGGCAAGGAAAACCGCCGCTTCCGGATCCGTTTCGGTCCGCTTCCGGCCTGATCAAGCCACGTCGAGCCGATGTCCGCGCACGACGCGCCAACACCTCGCCGCAGTGACAGGACCCTATCCTGGGCTCTTTTCAAGGCAGTTAGGCAGACGCCTCATCGGGCCCGAAGCAGACAATTTTAATGATCGGATTGAGGCTGTGTTAACGGCCGCCGCGTAACTGTGCTGGTATCCACCAGAAGGCCGGTTGCGCCTGCCGGCGGTGACCTGAGACCCTAAACTTCCTCCAGA
>NZ_JARGET010000030.1 GCF_029210485.1 Hoeflea sp. YIM 152468 | reverse complement strand
TGAGGCCAGATTAGAAACCCAAGACTCTCCCGAAAACTGGAGGGAACTAGGGTCTCAGGTCAGCGGTCACATCAACGGCCGTTCGGAGCAAGCCGCTCAGGGCGCAGCCACAACGCAAAGCCAGATCATGCCGTCCATTCTCGCCAATTCCTATCCTGCGTCCGCTCTGGTTCCCAGCCTCATGCCCGCGCCGCGGGTGGACCATGAGGTCAGATCTGCCGCCACAAAGCCGGAAACAGGCGTCGCCTCCGAAGCATCACGCCTGGTGTCAGACCGGGTCAATGCGTTTCTGGCAACAGATCAGCCAGCCCGGACGAACCGCGTGCGCCCCGACGGCCCGCCGCCACCGCCGCCCCGAGCCGGTCATGGGAACACCGGCGACGCTGCGGGTCCAGCCGGCGCACCCGAGGACAGCGATAGCGCCCTGATGCTGCTGACAGCCGATGAAACCGGGTCAGACACGGCAGAAGGCGCGGATGACGGCACACTGTCCCAACCCGTCACGATCCTGCTTGATGACGCCAGCATCTACCAGCCTTCATCCCGGTATTAAGTCTCAAGACACCAGAGGCCGTTTTGCCTGATCGAAGCGGTTGATTATTCGCTGGCGGCCGACGATCAGTCATTGCCGCCAACCGGCCGCATCGCATATCATACGCCGCCGCCTGGGTGTAACAGCCGTCTTGTTTCCGTATTTGAGGACTTTGCCATGACCATCTCGCCCGACAAGAGCCCTTTCGTGGTCTCCTTCGACTGGCTGGTCAAATCGCTTGGTCAACCCGGCCTCAGGATTGTCGACGGCTCTTGGTATCTTCCGGCCCAGAATCGCGATGCCGCGGCGGAATATGCCGCGTCGCGCATCCCGGGCGCGGTGTTCTTCGATCAGGACAAGATCGTCGACCCGGCGTCGGATCTGCCGCACACGATCCCGGGCCCGGCGGATTTCGCCCGCGCCGCAGGCGACCTCGGGCTTGCCGAGACCGATACGATTGTCGTGTACGATGGTCCGGGAATGTTCACGGCACCGCGGGTGTGGTGGCTGCTGCGCACGTTTGGCGCAGCCAATGCCTACGTGCTGGATGGCGGATTTGACAGCTGGAAGGCGCAAGGACTGCCAACCGAAACCGGCGTCGTGACACAGCCGGCTCGCAGCGAGTTCACGCCGAATTTCAATGCCGGCGCAGTGACGGGTTTGGACCGGTTGCGGTCAATCGTCGAAACCGGAACAGCGCAAATTGCCGATGCGCGCGGACCTGGCCGCTTCGCCGGCACGGAGCCGGAGCCGCGTGAAGGCATGCGCTCGGGCCATATGCCTGGCGCCCGCAATGTGCCTTTTTCGACTTTGTCGGAAGGCGGCAAAATCAAACCTCTCAAGGAGTTGCGACAGGTTCTGGAATCATCGGGACTGGATCTCGACAAGCCGGTGGTGACCAGCTGCGGATCGGGTGTGACCGCCGCCGTCATCACCCTTGCGCTGCACTCCATCGGCCACCGGGACAACACGCTTTATGACGGCTCCTGGTCGCAATGGGGCGGCCGCGACGACACCCCGATCGAGACCGGAGAAGCCTGAGATGGCCAAAATGGCAAAGCCCAAATCGCTCAAGGCGACGGTCACCCATCTCGAGATGGCGCGCCGACCGCGCCCGGTGACACCCCTGCCGGTCAATCTTCATGCGACGCTGATGAAAGCCACCGAAATCCCGTTGCACTTTTACCGCTATCTGCAGTGGCAGGTTGGACGCGACTGGCACTGGGCCGACCGGCTGCGCCTGTCCGATGATCACCTGTTAAAAATCGTCCATGCCGAGACGACACAGATTTTTGTGCTCAGCGTCGAGGGGTCACCTGCCGGGTTCTTTGAACTGGCCGAGCTTGACGATTCGACAGTTGAGCTGAGCTATTTCGGCCTGATGGCGCATGTGCGTAAACTCGGCCTTGGCAAATGGATGCTCGAGCAAGCCTTGGCCACGGCCTGGTCTGTCACACCCGCGCGGGTGATCGTCTCGACCAACACACTTGATCACCCAGCCGCCCTGCCGCTTTATCAGAAAGTCGGCTTTGAACCGGTGAGCCAGAATCAGGCGATCATAAGACCGCTCGCTGATGAAGAAATTCTCGCTCTGATGAGAGCGGAAACTTAGCGGCCGGCTGAAAACGGGTGGCGGCAAACCGGCACAATGCGCATTCTCCCAGGGTTCGATCAACCAGGCGGGAAATCGCATGTCTTTCGAATATCTCCCCATGGATCAAGCCACGGCAGAGCGCCTGCGCGCAGGCGGGCCCGATTCCTATGGCAACGTACCCGAACGGCAGATATCCGATGGCGCCGGTATCCCCTGCCGCCGCTGCATGGAGTTTGTCGACAAGGGCGAGCCCTATCTGATCGCCGCCTGGCGGCCATTCTCCGCCCTTAATGCTTACACCGAAACCGGACCCATCTTTCTTCACGCCGCCCCCTGCGCGCCACAAGACCGTCCGCCGCAGGACCTGCCTGCCTTTCTCGCCAGCCCGGATTACATCCTGCGCGGCTACGACAGCGATGAGCGCATCGTCTACGGAACCGGCGGGGTCATCCGACGCCATGCCATTGCCGCCCGGATTGAGGAGTTGCTCAGCCAGCCTTCGGTCACCGCCGTCCACATCCGCTCATCGCGCAACAATTGCTACCATTGCAAGGCCGTCTCAACAGCGGATTGAACACGCGCTCCATAACAAACAAGAAGGCCCGCCCGCAGATTTCAAGGCGGACGGACCAGGGATAAGGACAGGAAAGGGACAACCTCAGAGGGTTGCGCAGGCAAGACGGCTGATCTGCCGGCATCAGGCCGGAAACCAACGTCGCGCTGGAGTTCACGAAACGTGAACTGACCGCGAGGTGGTCCGCGTCCTTAGCGCCAATAGGGCGGCTGGCCATAGTGGGCATAGAGCCGATCCCGCGACGATAAGGTCCAGTCGTAATCGCTTTCACGGCTGTATTTTGGCGCTCCTTCGACCTGTTCCTTGGTGATATCGGCACGGTAGCCGCCCAATTCCTCGTCATATTGCAGCTTTTCCCATGGCAGAGGATAGTGATCATCGCCAATGCCGAAAAACCCGCCGAAGCTCAGCACGGCATAGGAAACCTTGCCGCTGGCCTTTTCAATCATGACTTTTTCAATTGAGCCGATATGCCGGCCGGAACGATCATAGACCTCGGTGCCCGCAACCTTGTCGCTGCCGATCACGGAGGAATTTTCCTTGGTGAGTGTGGACATGAGTTTCTCCTTGGGTGTGGCGAAAGCCGTTCGTCTTTAGCTCTGGCCGGACCTTCGAGGACAATTTGACTGGTATTATCCAGGAACGTCCGCCATGTCCCGATAACGCCGAACCCGACGTCTCGTTCCGAAACGGAATGTGATTATTTCGAGGCACATTCCGGCCTTGAAAGAGCACCGCGAGGTCGCCGTGATGACGCCTTGATCCGGCGGGTCACGCCGCTGACGCGCACAGCCGGAAAGCTGGTCGCCGGACCATCCATTGACCGCATCACCGCCACGCGTGAATTGCCTCACCACAACCGCCGATTTTGTTTCCGAACCGCAATCGACCGCTGGCGGTTTGGAATTATTGGTACTATTAGCTTTCGGATAAACTGCACCAGGATTGGATAGAAAATGAAATTTTACAAACTGACCGCAACGCTGGTTCTTGCTGCAGCTGTCGCTGCAACAGCAGCACTGGCACAAACCGGCTCCGAGGGGGTTTTCACAATCCACAACAGCACCGAAAGCAATGTGGTTGTTGGCTTTTACACCAATGACGGCACCGGCTGGAGCGCCAATTGGCTCAGCGAGCGGCTGTCCCCGGGCACACAAGCAGAAGCTCAATTTGCGTCCGATTCCGGCAATTGCGACCAGACGCTCCAGGTCGGCTGGCTTGGGGAAGACAACACCGAGGTCAAGGATGAGCCGATCTCGATCGACATCTGCGAGGCCACGCACGTCTACCTCGATGACAACGAGATTTATTTCGACTGATGCATCTCGCATCCAAATGGATGCGCGGCGCTGTAGGCAGCCACCGGCCTACCCCATCTGGTTTTGCAACGCGGCGCGGACCTGGCCGGTTCCGCGCCGTGTTGTCTGCCTCACAGCCTCGCGCGGATCGCTCGGCGCGAACGGGTCAGCGAAACAGCGCAGCCCCCTGTTCATCGATGATCTGGCGCGCCTTGCGCAGCGTCATCGCCTCCACTTCATCCCGGTTGGAAAACACGTCCGCACGGACAAATTTGTGCTCCTTGGCACCTTCGCCCTCGCCCTGGACAATCCGCCCGGCCAGGCGCCATTGCCCACCCTCGGCCATCGGTTCGGCATAGATCAGGCAGTCCTTGTAGGAATCCGGCTCGTTGGCTGCTTCAGGCGGGTTGGACGCAGCGGTGCCGCCGAACAGATTTCGGATGCTCTCTAGAATGCCTGCCATGTCTTGCTCCTCCGCAGTGGATTGATGATTGCCGCGGCCCGCGGGCCTGGTTGAAGCCGGTCCGCCTGCCTCGGGCAATTTTGATTGCGCAAGCGTCATTTGGGGATCACACTTGCTGATTAAGGCTTCGGCCACAATTGCAAAATCGCCATTGCCCGGCGTCTGCGTGGCGTTGGTTAGCCTGACACTGAGCTTTTAAGTCAAGGACAGGGAGAAAGTCCATGAAAGACCAGCGCATTCTTGATCAACTGCATCCCATCACCCGTCGATCCCTGCTCGGTGGCGCGGCCGCGACCGGTGCCCTGGCCATAGTCCATCCCTTCACGGCACGGGCTGCAACCAATCAGGCGCATCTGCGCATCATGGAAACCACTGACGTGCACGTCCATGTCTTCGCCTATGATTATTACGGCGACAAGCCCAATGACACGATGGGGCTCGCCCGGACGGCCTCGATCATTGACCAGATCCGCGCCGAGGCACGCAACTCGATCCTTGTCGACAATGGCGATTTTCTGCAGGGCAATCCGATGGGCGATTACATCGCCTACGAGCGCGGCATGAAGGAGGGCGACGTGCATCCGGTCATCTCGGCCATGAATGTGCTGGGCTATGACGCTGGCACGCTCGGCAATCACGAGTTCAACTATGGCCTCGACTTCATGTTCAAGGTTCTCTCGGGCGCCAATTTTCCGCTGGTCTGCGCCAATGTCACCAAGGGAATGCTCGCGGCCAGCCCGCGTGATGACGATCTGCTGCTCAAGCCCTATGTCATCCTCGAGCGCACCATAACAGACGGCACCGGCGCCGAGCATCCGATCCGCATCGGTCTCATCGGCTTCGTGCCGCCGCAGATCATGACCTGGGACGCGCGTCATCTGCACGGCAACGCCGCCACCCGCGACATTGTCAGGACCGCCGAAGCCTGGGTTCCGCAAATGCGCGAGGAAGGCGCCGATCTGGTTGTGGCACTTTGCCATTCGGGCATGGGCCAGCAAGACTGGGCCGAAAACCTGGAAAACGCCGCCATTCCGCTTGCAGCCGTGCCCGGCATCGACGCCATTGTCACCGGGCACAGCCATCTCGACTTTCCCGGCCCGAAATTCGATGGCATGGCCGGCACCGACAACGCCAAGGGCACCATATCCGGCAAACCCGGCGTCATGGGCGGGTTCTGGGGCTCGCATCTCGGCCTCATTGACCTGATGCTCGAGCGTGACGGCAGTTCCTGGAAGGTCATCAGCCACAGTTCCGAAGCAAGGCCGATCTCCGACCGCATCGACCGCAAGGTCGTGGCGCTGGTGGCCGACAAGCCGGAGGTCCTGGCCGCCGCACAGGCCGAGCATGAGGCGACGCTTGCCTATGTCCGCACCGCCGTCGGCAAGACCTCGGCGCCGCTGCATTCGTATTTCGCCCTCGTCGCGGATGATCCGTCGGTCCAGATCGTCAGCCAGGCGCAGACCTGGTACATCACCGACATGCTCAAGGACACCGAGTGGAAGGACCTGCCGGTGCTTTCCGCAGCCGCCCCCTTCAAGGCCGGCGGACGCGGCGGCGCCGATTACTACACCGATGTTCCCGCCGGCGATATCGCCATCAAGAATGTGGCCGATCTCTACCTCTATCCCAACACCGTGCAAGCGGTCGTCATCACCGGCGCGCAGGTCAAGGAGTGGCTGGAAATGTCGGCCGGCATCTTCAACCAGATCGAACCTGGAGCCCAGGACGCCGAACTGATCAACGGCGATTTCCCGTCTTACAATTTCGATGTGATCGACGGTGTCAGCTATCAGGTGGACCTCACCCAACCGCCGAAATACACGCCGAAGGGCGATGTCCAAAACGCCGGCACCAACCGGATTCAAAACCTCAGCTACAACGGAAAACCCATTGATCCGGCCCAGAAATTTGTCGTCGCGACCAACAACTACCGCGGTGGCGGCGGCGGTAATTTCCCCGAGATCGGCCCCGACAAGGTGATCTTTCAGGCGCCCGACACCAACCGCGATGTCATTGTCCGCTACATCGTCGAACAGGGCACGATCAACCCCACGGCCGATGCCAATTGGAGTTTTGCCCCGGCAGAGGCGACGACGGTATTGTTTTCCACCGGGCCAAAAGCCCGCGACCTTGTCGACAGCATCAGCGGCGTTTCGATCCAGCCTGCTGGCGACGGCGCCGAGGGGTTTGCACTGTTCCGGATAACGCTCTGAGCTGTCGCCGACAGCGAATCCCGGCGCAGCCGCTTGTCCC
Organism: Hoeflea sp. YIM 152468; assembly: GCF_029210485.1. Lineage (GTDB taxonomy): Bacteria > Pseudomonadota > Alphaproteobacteria > Rhizobiales > Rhizobiaceae > Hoeflea. The sequence goes on along the minus strand of NZ_JARGET010000030.1, from coordinate 16,664 downwards.
CGTTCAAACGGGTTCACTTGGACGACAACGGACTTGCAGCGAGTGAGACCGGTACCGCGTCATTCGCGCATCCAATCGGATGCGCGGCGCTGGTGCCGCGCCGGGGTTTACCCGCCCTTAACCGGTTTAATCAGTCCCCCGTATAGCGGCCGGTTTTTAGCAAATTGCTTACCGTGTCATGCCAAGCTTCGGCAATCCATTGCCAGAAGGAACATGGGACAATGAGGCAAACCATAGGACGCGCGATTAAGCGGGACAAAACACGTCTCGAAGCCAATATCGACTGCATGGGGCAGAAAACCACCGGCGCCGTGCTCGATCTGTCGCAACACGGCATCTGCCTGTATCTGTCCACGGACATCCCTGTAGCGCCGGGTGACAAGATCACCGTTGCCACAGAAGAGATGGGGTTGCTGATCGGCACCATCCGCTGGATCCGCCTGCCCCGGATCGGCGCCGAACTGGTGTTGACGTCAAACAACCGGGCCAAGGTGGAAAGTTATTACAAGATGTTCGTGGACAACCATCAGCCCGCGTAGCGGCCCTCCTCGCACCGGCGACAATCTTGACGGAGGCACAGCGGTTAAAGCCAACCGGCAGGCAATGGCGAAACCCTGCCAATCCGTTTCGGAAAGTGTTAAAATTTGTACTAACAAATTAAGAGTTTCCGAATGCAGGCGTGGTACTTTGGTATATAGTCAGACAGCAAAGGCTATATATCATGAGTGGGACCTCACGACGTGTAGACCCGCGCGACCCAACACAATTGCGGGCAACGATTACATGCATGGGTCGGACAACCGAAGCAACGGTTATTGATATTTCACAAAGTGGTATGTGTATTTACCTCAACTCCCACATTCCTATTTCACCGGGAGAAGAGATTGTTATCAAAACGACGGAAATGGGCTTTCTCACCGGGATCGTCCGCTGGTTCCGGCGACCGCGGCTTGGGGCCGAACTCGACATGTCCTCCAACACCGCTGCCAAGGTGGAAAGCTTCTACAAGATACACCTGAAACACCGGAAATCGGCTTGAAAAGGCCTCGCCAAACCTGACCCGCCAGACCTGAAACCGCCAGTCCCGTTGAATGGCGAACGGAAAGGCATTGCGCAATCACCTTGGCTATAAGAGAGTTGCCGAAACCTGCTTATCTATAAGAATCAGCAGCCTGTTGGGGACACTCTGGAATGGCAAAGACAGCATCAAAGACCCGCATGGTTCTCTTTCTGACAGGACTTGCCGTTCTCGCCGGCATGGCAGCCTTCGCTCTCGGGCCGCGCCCCGCTGTCGATACCACCATCGGCTTCGACGAGAGCACCCTTCCCGATGATCTCGACGCCTATCTGACCACGTCGGAACAAGGTTTTGATGACCTGCGTCCCGGCAATGCCAGGCAGATTGTCTGGGCCTACCCGGCATCGCGCGCCCGCACGCCGCTCGCCATCGTCTATATCCACGGGTTTTCGGCAAGCCCGGGCGAAATCAGGCCGTTGCCGGATCTCGTCGCCGGGCAACTGGGCGCTAACCTCTATTATGCGCGCCTGAAGGGGCACGGGCGCAGCGCAGACGCGATGCTCGACGGCTCAGTCCATGGTTGGGTCAATGATGTCGCCGAGGCACTGGCGATCGGACGCAGGCTGGGCGAGCAGGTTGTCGTGATGGCAACCTCGACGGGAGCCAGCCTGGCCACCTGGGCTGCCACTCAACCGGATCTGATGCGCAATGTCGCCGGCCTGGTGCAGGTGTCTCCCAATTACGGAATCCAGGCTGCAGGCTCAAGCTTGCTGACACTGCCCTGGGCGGAGAAGACAGTCCCCCTGATCGTCGGCCAGCAGCGCTCGTTCGAGCCCAGAAACCAATTGCACGCCCAGTACTGGACTTCCGCGTATCCCAGCCTCGCACTGCTGCCGATGGCCTCGGTCGTCGATCTGGCCAGGGACGTGGATGCAAAAGCCATCTCGGTGCCGTCGCTGTTTGTCTTCTCGCCTCAGGACAATGTCATTCGCCCCGACCGGGTCGAAGCCATGGCCGCCAGCTGGGGTGGGCCGGCGCAAACGCTTGAAGTCACCGACAGCAATGATCCGAACCATCACGTCATTGCCGGCGATGCGCTGTCTCCCGGCACCACCGACCGGCTGGCCGCAGCCATTGCCGACTGGATTTCGAAACTCTAATGCATGTCGCGTTCAAATGGATTCATTTGGACGATAACGTACATGCATTGATTCAAAGAGATACAGCGTCCTTTGCGCATCCAATTGGATGCGCGGCGCTGTAGCGCGCTGCCGCCCGCGCCCTGTTTGAGCGCCGTGCGATTGCTAAGAGGCCGCCATCACGCGCCGCTTTAAATGATCAGATTGGAGATGATCTCGTTGTCGGTGATGTCCTGATAACTCATCCCGGCCTGGTCGAAGGCATCGGTCAGCCGCAGGAAACTTTCCGGTTCGCGGGTTTCGATGCCGATCAGGATCGATCCGAAATTACGCGCCGATTTCTTCAGATACTCGAACCGCGCGATGTCATCATCCGGCCCCAGCAAGGACAGGAAATCCCGCAGCGCGCCAGGCCGCTGCGCCAGCCGCAGAATGAAATACTTCTTCGTCCCCGCATGCCGCATTGCCCGCTCCTTGACATCGGGCAGCCGGTCGAAATCGAAATTGCCGCCCGACACCACAGCCACGACGGTCTTGCCTGCCAGTGACTTGGGTTCCAGCGTCTCGAGTGCCGAAATCGACAGCGCCCCGGCGGGTTCAAGCACGATTCCTTCGGTGTTGAGAAACCGGGTCATGGTCAGGCAGATGGCGTTCTCCGCAACGGTCAGAACCTGATCAGCACGGAAGCGGGCAAGGATTTCAAAATTTCGCGCCCCGATTTCAGCCACCGCCGCGCCATCAACGAAACTGTCGATCTTGCCGAGCTTGACCCGATGCCCGGCAGCAAGACTTTGCTTGAGGCTTGGCGCACCCGCCGGTTCGGTCAGCAGGAAGCGGTCAGTGTCGACAATGCCTTCGAAATAGCGCGCCATCCCGGCCGAAAGCCCACCGCCCCCAACCGGCAGGACGATCAGATCCGGCCGCTCGCCGCGTGGCAGTTGCGCCGCGATTTCCGCGCCGACACTGGCCTGGCCCTCGATGATGTCATCATGGTCGAACGGCGGCGCCATCAGGGCGTCCTGGGTGGCGGCAAACTCCCGCGCGGCATCATAGCACGCGTCGAAAAAGTCCCCTGTCAGGCGGATCTCGATGAAGTCGCCGCCAAACATCCGGGTTTTGTCGATCTTCTGCTGCGGCGTCGTCACCGGCATGAACACCACACCCTGGCGGCCGAAATAGCGGCAGGCATAGGCAAATCCTTGCGCGTGGTTGCCGGCTGACGCGCACACGAACAGCGCTTGTCCGGGATCAGCCAGCAACGCCTTGCGGATGAAATTGAAGGCGCCTCTGATCTTGTAGGAGCGGACCGGCGAAAGGTCCTCGCGCTTGAGCCAGACCCTTGCGCCGAATCTCGCCGACAAATGGTCGTTGAGCTGCAATGGTGTCGGTGCAAACAGCGCCCGCATTTGCTCCAGTGCGCCGTCGACAGAATTGCGGAAGGCTTCAGGTGATTGTTTTTCGGTCATCGCAGGTCTATGCCACGGGAACCAGCCGGTTGCCAACCAGATCCCGACAGCCGGCGTTCAAGAGGACCTTGCGTGCACGGCCAGACACTACGTTCTGCGGTCTTCATCGCCTCCATGGCAGGATTGTACCTGTCCGCGGCGATGCTCGCGCCTGCGGCCGTCGATTTCTATTCTGACAACCCGGACTGGCGGGTCTTTGCAGTTTCATCGTTTGCGGTTGGCACAGTCTGCCTGGCGTCCGCAGCAGCGAGCCGCGGCGCCAATGCGCCATTCTCCCGGCGTCTCGGTTTTCTCGTCGTCAACCTGTTGTGGATCACGCTCTCGATCACCGGCGCCATCCCGTTTTACCTCGCGTCGCTCGGGCTCGACATGGCCGACGCGCTGTTTGAGTCGGTCTCCGCCGTCACCACCACAGGCGCCACGGTAATCGCCGGGCTCGATTCGGCCCCTCCGGGCCTGTTGCTGTGGCGGTCCCTGCTGCAATGGATGGGCGGGATCGGCATTGTCGCACTCGGGCTTCTGGTCCTGCCCTATCTCAAGGTCGGCGGCTTTACCGTCTTCAAGATGGAATCCTCCGATACGTCGGAAAAACCCTTCGCCCGCTTTGCCGTTTTCGTCCGCGCTTTCTTTGCCATCTATATCGGCCTGACCGTGGCCTGCGCCCTTCTTTACCGCTTCTTCGGCATGAGCGGCTTTGAAGCGCTCAATCATGCGATGACCACCGTTGCGACCGGAGGCTTTTCCACCCATGACGCTTCGTTCGGGGCGTTCCAGTCCCCGGCGCTTATCTGGACCGGCACGGTTTTCATGGCCATTGCCGGCCTGCCGTTTTCCGTTCTCATCCTGTTCGTCGTGCGCGGCCGGCTCGATGCGCTGCGCGATCCGCAGATTTTCGCTTATGGCGGACTGCTGCTCGGTCTCTCCATCGCAATCGCCCTCAGCCTTCGCGTGAGCCAGGACGAGAGTTTCGGCATGGCCCTGACCCACGCGGCCTTCAACGTGGTCTCCATCATCACCACCACCGGTTATGCCAGCAGCGATTACACGCTCTGGGGACCCTTCACCGTCGCCGTGCTGGTCATGGCCACCTTTCTGGGCGGATGTTCCGGATCGACGTCCGGCGGCATCAAGGCCTACCGTCTGGTCATCATCGCCAGTTCGATCCGTTCGGGACTGATGCGGCTGATCTACCCCAACGCCATTCGTCCGGTCCGCTACGGCACACTCACGGTGGAACCGGACATGCAACGCACGGTGTTTCTGTTCGTGTGCGCCTATATCGGCATCTGGGCGCTCGGCTCGGTCGCGCTTGCCGCTACCGGCCTTGACATCGAGACAGCAATTTCCGGCGCGATCACCGCCCTGGCCAATGTCGGTCCCGGCATCGGTCCCCGCATCGGCCCGGCCGGCAATTTCAGCACGCTCGGGGATCCGGCCAAGATCATCCTGGTTGGTCTGATGCTGCTTGGCCGTCTGGAAATACTGGCAGTTCTTGTCGTGCTGATGCCGGCCTTCTGGCGCGGATAATACCCCTGTGAGGTCCGACAGGAGCCCGCAAATGAACTGATTGGAATGAAGCGCCAAGGCTGCAGGCGAGAGACCGATCCAGGCGCCTGGGGTCTGCGGGCGGCAAAGCGCAAACAGATATGGTGCGGACGACGGGACTCGAACCCGTACAGCCTTGCGGCCGAGGGATTTTAAGTCCCTTGCGTCTACCAGTTTCGCCACGTCCGCACGAGCCCTAGTCGGTAGACGACGATCGGCATGCAGGCAAGGGCAGGCCATGCAGATTTCCCAGGAAACCAGAAAGCCCGGCGGGAAGCCGCCGGGCAATTCGGACCAGCAGGCGTGAGCCCGGGCGGCGTGGTCAGGCCACCAGCTTGGCAGCGATCTCGGCCACCCGCTTGCCCTGGAATTCAGCCCCTTCGAGCTCCTGCTCCGACGGCATCCGCGACCCGTCACCGTCGCTGGTGGTGGTCATGCCATAGGGCGAGCCGCCGCGAACGACATCATTGCCCATCTGCCCCTGATAGGCATAGGACAGCGGCACGATGATCATGCCGTGATGCTGCAGCGCCGCCTGCGCCCCCAGGATCGCGAGCTCCGCGCCGCCATGCTGGGTCGCGGTCGATGACATCACCGAAGCCACCTTGTTGACGAGCTTGCCCTCGGCCCACAACGGACCGGTCTGATCGAGAAAATTCTTCAGCTGCGCGGCCATCATCCCGTATCGGGTCGACACGCCCAGGATGATGGCGTCGTAATCAGCCAGTTCAAGCGGATCGGCGATCTCGGCGTCCTGATCCAGTTTGTAATGCGCCGATTTGGCAACATTTTCAGGCACCAGTTCCGGCACGCGCTTGATGGTCACATCCGCTCCGCCGGCTTCGGCGCCCCTGGCGGCAGCCTTTGCCATCGCTTCCATATGTCCCCAGCTCGAATAATACAGCACCAGTACTTTTGCCATTTTCTGCTCCTTGACCGTGTTGCCGTCCGAAGCGGACGATAGATCAGAGATAAGCCTTTCGCTGGGGGGCATAACCCACCAATCAGAGCACGGACTGTTCACACTGCAACCCGGCCGGCAGCCCGCCGCTCCCTTGCACCGGCACGCCAAACATGTCTAATCACATCAAACTGGCGAAGGAGTATCTCCATGAGCGAAATCCCTGCCCGCACGGTCACGGCTGCGGCGCTCGCCATCGGCGACGAGTTGCTGTCGGGCCGCACCCGAGACAAGAACATCGGTCACCTGGCCGAACTGCTGACTGCAGCCGGAATTGTTCTCGAAGAAGTCCGCATTGTCCCCGACGAGCAGAGCCGTATCGTCGAGGCGCTGAATGCCTTGAGAACGCGCTACGATTATGTCTTCACCTCCGGCGGCATCGGCCCAACCCATGATGACATCACCGCCGACGCCATCGCGGCAGCCTTTGATGTCGAGTGCACCTATGATGCGGCCGCGATGGCGCTGCTGTCCGCCCATTATGCCGACCGCGGCCTCGAACTCACCCCGGCCCGCCAGCGCATGGCACGCATGCCGGTTGGCAGCCGCCACATCGACAATCCGGTGAGCTGCGCGCCCGGTTTCATCATCGGCAATGTCCATGTCATGGCCGGCGTTCCCTCGGTGTTTCAGGCCATGCTCGACACTGTGCTGCCGCAGTTGAACGTGGGCGTCAAGCTGCTGTCCGACAAGGTCAGCTGCCCTTACGGCGAAGGCGACATCGGTGATCCGCTGGCCGCAATCGCCAAGGCTCACAGGCAAGTCAGCATCGGCTCCTACCCGCGATTTTCCGGTGCGGGGTTCTCCACCGAGATCGTCATCCGTTGCCGGGACGCGGCTGCCATCGCCACGGCCAGGCGGGAGATCGAGGCAATGCTGTCAGAAATCGCCGCAAAACGGGACTCCGCTTCAGCCCAATCCTGATTGACAGGGATCAAGGCGCGGGCACGATACTGCCATCATGCTGTGGTTGACCCTTCACGACCGGGTTTTCGCAAAGGAGACAGATTATGGCCTATCATACCATTCTCGCGGTCTATGCCACGAAGGCCGATGTGGCGCCGGTGACCGCCGCCATCGCGGATTTCGCAGCCGGCAGCGACATCCATCTGATCGCTTGCCACGGCGAGCCCTCGCAGTTTGTTGTCCTCTCCGCCCCTATCGATGTGCCGGATGCAGCCACCATTGCCGCCTTGTATGAGCAGGCCGACAGCCGCATGCGTGAAGTTGGCGATGCAGTCAAAAAGGCCTGTGACACCGCCGGGCTGTCCTATGAGTGGCGCCCGGTCCGCTCGCCCGGTGGCGACAGCGCTGTTTCCGCGCTCGCCAGCGCCCGCTCGGCCGACCTGGTGATCGTGCGCCAACCCGGCCGTGAGGCGCGTGAAGACATGGCGGCCAATGTCGAGGCCCTGCTGTTTGAAAGCGGACGGCCGGTTCTCTTCCTGCCCTCGGACGGCAAGATGGCGGCCCCGTTCCGGCGCGTTCTGATTGCCTGGGACGGATCCCGCGAAGCCGCCCGCGCCACCCATGATGCGTTGCCCTTGCTCAAAGCCGCGGATTCGGTCGAAATCGTCATTGTCGACCCCGACAAATTGCCCGATATCGATGCGCCGCTGGCCGGAACCGATATCGCAAGCTGCCTGTCGCGGCACGGCATCCACGCCAATGTGACGACCACATCGAAGGGCTCCGGCTCCACCGCTGAAGCCATATCGGCGCAGGCGACAGCCTGTAACGCCGACCTTGTGGTTTTGGGCGCCTACACGCATCAGCGGCTGAGAGAATGGCTGTTTGGCGGCGTAACCCGGGCGTTTCTCGAACACTCGCCCGTCCCGGTGCTGATGTCGCGTTAGGGTTTCTGCAGGACAGATGGCGCCATGACCACTGCCGGCATGGCTGCCTTCAATGGCAGGCCTGCTGGCACAATCACCAGGCCTGTACCGGGCGATTTGGACCGCATCGAGGTCAGGTGCGGCGTCGCGCATCAGCCGGGATCCTCCGGACCGGCACGGCCTCCCTTGCATTCGGCACCGGATTTCGGCTATTTCCGGCTGGAGCATTCATTCTGTAGCCATCAGCGGTCCCCGCACACGCAAGGAAGCCAGCCATGTCTCTTCCCGACAAAGCCTTTCCGGTTTCATGGGACCAGTTCCACCGCGACGCCCGCGCGCTTGCCTGGCGGCTGAGCGGCACCGGGCAGACCTGGACCGCGATTGTCTGCATCACCCGTGGCGGGCTTGTACCGGCGGCAATCATATCCCGCGAACTCAATGTCCGCCGCATCGACACGGTTTCGGTCGCCTCCTATCATGACTATGTCAATCAGGGCGAAATGCAGGTGCTCAAGGAGATCAATTCCGACATTCTGGAAACCGAAGGCGAAGGCGTCCTCATCGTCGATGACCTGACCGATACCGGCAAGACGGCGGCGATTGTTCGGGCGATGCTGCCCAAGGCACATTTTGCCACCGTGTATGCCAAGCCGAAGGGCCGGCCGCTGGTCGATACATTTGTCACCGAGGTGAGCCAGGACACCTGGATCTATTTCCCCTGGGACATGGGCTTTGCCTATGTCGAACCCATCGCCAAGGATACGCGCGGCTGACCTGCTGCCGCACCACCAGGGACGCAGAGACGCAGACCTGCCGCCTGGGCATTGCCGAGCAGTATCTGCGCGTTCACTCAAACCCGGTCGCTAATGCATGTCGCACAAAACTGTGCAGCGGTTTTGCGACAACGACATGCACAAACAAAGAGCCGACAGCGCGTCACCCGGAACCGGTTTGATGCGACGCACTTTAGCCTGTTTTTCGCACCCCCGACCTGCGCGCCCCTGTTCCCGTCGAGAGGCAAGCAGATGCGCCGCATTGCAGCATTTTTCCCGAACAGATTCAGTCAATCTTGAGGTCATGACGCCGCCCCGCCCTTCGCGGTCGACGTTAACAGTATATATATACATCTATGACGAAATGGCGTGATTGCAACTGAATACACGGCTGGATGATATCAGCCAGTTAAAGCCTCATGCAGGGCATGCAACGCGACAGACCAGTATATTCACTTATCCTTATGCAGCAATACACCCCACGACCAAGCAACCTGCTTAATCAGTGCCGCATTATCGGCATCAATCTTGCCGTGATCGTGGCTGTGCTGTCCGCGGCAGCCATGGCGCCCCGCAATGGGCAGGCCTTGGTCATTGTTTCGCCGTGGAGTGAGCCCGAACGCGTCATCAGTGTCATCGCCGACGCTGGCGGGTCGATCATCAACGGCACCGGGGCACCCTACGCCGCAATCGCTTATTCCGACGAACCTGATTTCGCATTCCGGCTGTTTAAATCTGGCGCGATGCTGGTTCTCGACGGCAGTCTCGCTTTCTTTTGCAGGAGCACATCTTCGCTATGAATTACATGACTTCTCTTCGCACCCGCGCAGCCATTGCAATCGTCTCGCTGCTCTGGATCAACCTCGCCCTGATGATCCTTCGCTCCATGTGGGGCATGGAAGCCGACCCGGTTATCGTCCTGGGCGGCGGCGGCGCCATCGCCGGTGTCGCTACACTGACCTGGTGGCGTGACCGGACCGGTACGGCCACACAGATTTCAACAGCGCTGGCACATGCGGCAAGCGTGGCGTTGCTGGTGTACTCGTTTTCAGGATCGCCGCTCCAGATCGACATGCACATGTATTTCTTTGCCAGCCTGGCAATCTGCGCAGCCTGGGTCGACTGGCGGCCAATTCTGGCCTTCGCCGGCTTGACGGCTGTGCACCATCTGGTGCTGTTCTTCATGATTCCTGCAGCGGTCTTTCCGGGTGACACGGATCTCAGCCGTGTCATCCTGCATGCGGGCATCCTTATTCTCGAGTCCGGCGCCCTGCTGGCTCTGGTTCATTCTCTGGCCAGTGCCTTTGCTCAAAACGACGAAGCGATGCGCAACACCAACATCGCCAATGAGCAGGCCAACCAGATGTCGCTGAAGGCCGAACAGGCCCAGAAGCAGAATCTCGAAGATTCCGAAAGGCGTGAAGCTGAACGCGCCGCCGACACCGAACGTCTGCAATTTGCCATGCAAGCCCTTGGCGCAGGGCTTCGCCAACTGGCCGAAGGCGATCTTCGTGTTCGCCTGAGCGACCGCTTTGACGACACGCTTGAGGTGCTCAGAGGCGATTTCAACTCGTCGATGGAATCGCTTGAGCGGCTGGTCGCTGAACTGGGCGGTTCCGCACGCCAGATGAGCGAAGGCTCGAACGGTGTCTGTGCCGATGCCGAACGGATTTCCCAGCGCACCGAACAGCAGGCCGTCTCTCTGGAACAAACCGCAGCGGCAATCGGGCGGATCACCGACAACGTTCAGACCGCGTCAAAGCGTGCCGGTGAAGCCGGGCAACTGGTGGACGAAGCCACGAAGAATGCTTCCGTCTCCGAGGAAATTGTCTCCAAGGCCGTCAGCGCCATGACCGCGATCGAAGGATCGTCGCGCCAGATCGGTCAGATCATCACCGTGATCGACGAAATCGCGTTCCAGACCAACCTGCTCGCTCTCAATGCCGGCGTGGAGGCTGCCCGCGCCGGTGAAGCCGGCAAGGGATTCGCCGTCGTGGCTCAGGAAGTCCGCGAACTGGCACAGCGTTCGGCAACCGCTGCCAAGGAAATCAATGCGCTGATTGAAACCTCGACAACCCAGGTGACCAGTGGCGTGACCCTCGTCAATCAGACCGGAACGGCACTGCGCTCGATCGGCGATCAGGTCAAGCACATCAACGAATACATCTGCAAGATTGTTGATACCGCCCGCGATCAGGCAGCCGATATCTCGGAAATCAACGCGGCCGTCGGCGATATGGACAAGAACACCCAGCAAAATGCCGGCCTGGTCTCCGACACCACCCAGTCGATCCGCCGTCTGGCTTCCGATGCGGACGGACTGGTCTCCAAACTGGCCGTGTTCCGGGTCAATGAGAGCGAAACACCAAAGGCCGCCGCCGCCACCGCCGGGTCCAGACCAGCAGTCGCTGCCGCCGGCCGGCAAAGCCCGGTTGCTGCCAGATCGCACGGCAATGCCGCCGCGGCTGCGGCGCAGGAGTGGGACGAGTTCTGATTCTTAGCCGCGGCACGGAGCAACGACAAATTGCCCTGAGCCGTGCCAGATGAGAGGTCGCTGAAGGGACGCAGCCCGTGCTGCGTCCGTTTTTGGTGCCTGTTTAAGCCTTGGACCACACTTCCACCACCAGAGGCCGTCAACGTGCTTGATCTGTGCGCGGCAAACAACAAGTATCCACAACAGACACACCCGCATGCGATGACCACGCAAGGAGGCGATTGAAAAGCAACATGACCGCATTCGACAGGGTCAAACAGCTGCTTGACCTGTTCAGGCACTCCGGCAAACACCGCCCACGTCACCGCAAAAAGCCGAAGCGGCAAGCCGCAGCAGTTGTCTTCCGCGGCAGCGGCGACACCCGTGAGATCCTGTTGATCACCAGCCGCGACACCGGCCGGTGGATCGTGCCGAAAGGCTGGATCGAGGCCGACGAAGACGGCGCCCAGGCCGCTGTCCGGGAAACCTGGGAGGAAGCCGGCATTGTCGGGTCTGCCCTGCCCGATGGCCCTGTCGGCCATTACCGCTACCTCAAACGCCGGATGCGGCGCGGCGACGCGGTCTGCGATGTGGACGTCTATCTGCTCGAGCTGATCGAGCAGAAGGCGCGGTGGCCGGAAAAGGGTCATCGCAAGCGCAAGTGGTTTCCCGTTGCCGCTGCGATCAGCCTTGTCGGCGAAATCGGGCTCAAGGACGTGATGCGCGACGCCTTTCACAGCCTTACCCCCGTCTGAGCGTTTTCCTCGGCTGAATTTTTTTCGCGATCAAATTTTACCGGTCACTTTTTCAACCCAAAGGCCGATAACGAGCCAATACCTCCGTCCGTGCACCATCGGATAGGGCCAGATCCCGGAGGATACCGGGGTTTTGCCGGGAGCAATGGCAAATCCGGATAAAACCACTTTTGTCCTCGTTTTCCACATTCCCCCGCCACTAGATGTGGTGCGTGCAATTCCGCCACGGACAAGCCCTTGACGCACACAACCGAGTCGCTGCTTATAGGTCACACGTTGCGGCGGTGGCGCGGCTGGGATGTACAGAGGCCAGTCTACTCCTTACAATTTTGGATCAAAACGCTCGTTTTCGCGCAAGACGCGAAGATTTGCGGGCATGGTTTGATCCCGAAAAGTGACCGCTGAAATGCAAAATGGGACTGGCGTAAATCAGCTGTTAATACTATATTTAGTGTTTGCAGCCAATTCTGCCACAAGATACAGAGTTTCCTGGGAACGGGAATCACACCGAGTGACCGAGTAGAGAAACTGGCTGCACAATGAGTGGGCGGCTTGCGGGAAAGATATTGTCGTGACGCAAGGACTGCGCCCGGCTTCGAATTTGATAAAGAGGACTACAATGCGCATCGAACGTCGGTTCACCAAAGACGGCCAGTCAGCCTACGCAGACATCGAATTCCGCAAGGCGACGAGTGAAATCAGGAACCCGAACGGATCGATCGTTTTCCGTCTCGCCGATATTGATGTGCCGGCCCAGTTCAGCCAGGTCGCGGCCGACATTCTGGCGCAGAAATACTTCCGCAAGGCCGGCGTTCCCGCGCGTCTGAAAAAGGTCGAGGAAAATTCGGTGCCGTCCTGGTTGTGGCGATCGGTGGCCGATGAGAAGGCCCTTGCGGACCTGCCCGAAGACGAGCGCTACGGCTCGGAAACCGACGCACGCCAGGTCTTTGACCGGCTCGCCGGCACCTGGACCTATTGGGGCTGGAAAGGCGGCTACTTCACGTCCGAAGACGATGCCCGCGCCTTCATGGACGAGCTGGCCTACATGCTCGCCACCCAGCGCGTTGCGCCCAACAGCCCGCAATGGTTCAACACCGGCCTGCACTGGGCCTACGGCATCGACGGCCCCGGCCAGGGCCATTTCTATGTCGACCCGTTCACCGGCAAGCTGACCAGGTCGAAATCCTCCTACGAGCACCCGCAGCCGCATGCCTGCTTCATCCAGTCGGTCGAGGACGATCTCGTCAACGAGAACGGCATCATGGATCTGTGGGTGCGGGAAGCGCGGCTGTTCAAATATGGTTCGGGCACCGGCTCCAACTTCTCCTATCTGCGCGGCGAAGGCGAAAAGCTTTCCGGCGGCGGCAAATCCTCGGGCCTGATGAGCTTCCTCAAGATCGGCGACCGCGCCGCCGGCGCCATCAAGTCGGGCGGCACCACCCGGCGCGCCGCCAAGATGGTGGTGGTCGATGCCGATCACCCCGATATCGAGGCCTACATCAACTGGAAGGTCAAGGAAGAGCAGAAGGTCGCGGCGCTGGTCACCGGCTCGAAGATCGTCGCAGGCCATCTCAGCGCCATCATGAAGGCCTGCATCAATTGCGAGGCCGACAATGACGCCTGTTTCGACCCCAAGCAGAACCCTGCCCTCAAGCGCGAAATCAAGGCCGCCAAGAAAAGCCAGGTGCCTGAAAACTACGTCAAGCGCGTCATCCAGTTCGCCCGCCAGGGCTACACCGACATCGAATTCAAGACCTATGACACCGACTGGGATTCGGAAGCCTATCTGACGGTTTCGGGCCAGAACTCCAACAACTCGGTCTCGGTCAAGGATGATTTCCTGAAGGCTGTCGAAACCGACGGCGACTGGCACCTGACCGCCCGCAAGGACGGCAAGGTGATGAAGACGCTGAAAGCCCGCGACCTGTGGGAGCAGATCGGCCATGCCGCCTGGGCCTCGGCCGATCCGGGCCTGCACTTCAACACCACCATGAACGACTGGCACACCTGCCCGGCTGAAGGCCCGATCCGCGCCTCCAACCCGTGCTCGGAATACATGTTCCTCGACGACACCGCCTGCAATCTGGCCTCGCTCAACCTGTTGCAGTTCAAGGATGCGGCGACCAGGCGCATCGATATCGCCGGCTACGAGCACGCTGTCCGGCTCTGGACCATTGTTCTCGAAGTCTCGGTGATGATGGCGCAGTTCCCCTCGCACCAGATTGCCGAACGCTCCTACAAATACCGCACGCTGGGTCTTGGCTTTGCCAATATCGGCGGCCTGCTGATGACCACCGGCATTCCCTATGACAGCAAGGAAGGCCGCGCCATCTGCGGTGCGCTGACCGCCATCATGACCGGCGTGTCCTACGCCACCTCGGCGGAAATGGCCTCCGAGATCGGCCCCTTCCCGGGCTACAAGGACAACAAGAAGAACATGCTGCGGGTGATCCGCAACCACCGCCGCGCCGCCCATGGCGAGATCAGCGGCTATGAGAACCTGTCGGTCAACCCGGTGGCGCTGATCCATGACGAATGCCCCGACCCCGACCTGATCACCCATGCCACCGCGGCCTGGGACAAGGCACTGCAACTGGGCGAAAAGCACGGCTTCCGCAACGCGCAAGCCACCGTGATTGCGCCGACCGGCACCATCGGTCTGGTGATGGATTGCGACACCACCGGCATCGAGCCCGATTTCGCGCTGGTCAAGTTCAAGAAGCTTGCCGGCGGCGGCTACTTCAAGATCATCAACAACGCCGTGCCCGAGGCGCTGCGCACTCTGGGCTATTCGGAAGCCCAGCTGGCCGAGATCGAGGCCTATGCCGTCGGTCACGGCAACATCAACCAGGCCCCGGCGATCAATCCCGGCTCGCTCAAGGCCAAAGGTTTCACCGACGACAAGATCGAAGCCATCAACGGTGCCACCAAGGCAGCCTTCGACATCAAGTTCGTCTTCAACAAGTGGACGCTGGGCGAGGATTTCTGCAAGGACGTGCTCGGCCTCACCGACGAGCAGATGAACGATTTCTCCTTCGACATGCTCTCGGCCCTGGGTTTTTCCAGGAAGGACATCGAAGCCGCCAACGTCCACATTTGCGGCGCGATGACGCTGGAAGGCGCGCCGCACCTCAAGCTCGAGCACTATCCGGTGTTTGATTGCGCCAATCCCTGCGGCAAGATCGGCAAGCGCTACCTGTCGGTTGACAGCCACATCCGCATGATGGCCGCAGCCCAGCCGTTCATCTCCGGCGCGATTTCGAAAACCATCAACATGGCCAACGAAGCCACTGTCGATGACTGCAAGAACGCCTACATGCTGTCGTGGAAGCTGGCGCTGAAGGCCAACGCGCTCTACCGCGACGGCTCGAAGCTCAGCCAGCCGCTCAATGCCTCGCTGATCGAGGATGACGAGGACGAGGATGACGCCATCGAGACGCTGATGGCCCAGCCGCTTGCGGCCCAGGCGGTCGCCGTCAGCGAAAAGATCGTCGAACGGGTGGTCGAACGGCTGGTGCGCGAACGCGACAAGATGCCGAGCCGGCGTCAGGGCTACACCCAGAAGGCGGTCATCGGCGGCCACAAGGTCTATGTCCACACCGGCGAATATCCCGACGGGCGTCTGGGCGAGATCTTCATCGACATGCACAAGGAGGGCGCTGCCTTCCGGGCGATGATGAACAATTTCGCCATCGCCATCTCGATCGGCCTGCAATATGGCGTGCCGCTCGAGGAGTTTGTCGAGGCCTTCACCTTCACCCGCTTTGAACCGGCCGGCATGGTCCAGGGCAATGACGCGATCAAGAACGCCACCTCGATCCTCGACTATGTGTTCCGGGAACTTGCGGTGTCCTATCTCGGACGCAACGATCTGGCCCATGTCGATCTGTCGGATTTCTCCAACACCACGCTGGGCAAAGGCATTTCCGAAGGCAAGGCCAGCCCCTTCTCCAAGGGTCTGACCCGCGGCGCCTCGCTCAAGGTTGTCACCGGTCAGGGCGGCACTTCCGATCCCAAGGGCCAGGCGCCCAAGGGTCAGGCCGGCGCGGCACCTGCCTCCGGCTCTTCGGTGATCACCGGTTCGTTTGCCGCCCGCAGCACCAGCACGGTCAAGTCCACGGTCAACCTGGCGGTCAGATCCGAGCCGGAGGCCGTAGCGCCCGAGGGTGCGGTTGCCTTCAAGCGCGAGTACGAGGAGCGCGCCGAGGTGCTGGCGGCCGAAGTCGCCCTGGCCGAAGGCGAGGCGAACGAGTTGTTCTCCGACATCGCCACCGACGCCGCCCGCGACGCCAAGGCCAAAACCGCCGACCTCCGCGCCCAATCGCTGATGCAGGGCTACACCGGCAACATGTGCACCGAGTGCCAGAACTTCACCATGGTGCGCAACGGCACCTGCGAGAAGTGCGATACTTGTGGAAGCACGAGCGGGTGTAGCTGACGTCAGATTGAATTGAACACTTCAGCCCGGGGGAAACCTCGGGCTGTTTGTCTTTGGCACCGACCTGTTTCGTCCGGAACAGCACAGCGTCACCCTTTAAACAGGCACACATCGCGGAATGGATCCTCGGCTCGGGGGCCGAGGATGACGACGGTGGAATTGAGCCAGAACAACGGTCAGATGGTGCCGAGACACTTCCCCCCGCACTTCGTCATCCCAGGGCCCCGACCCTGGGATCCATTCCGTGATCCCACGGTACGGCAG
>NZ_JARGET010000003.1 GCF_029210485.1 Hoeflea sp. YIM 152468 | reverse complement strand
CTCGTTTGGCAATGGCCGCACATTTGTGTCGTCCGGCCTGATCATTCCGGCCAATTTCTCCGGCGTGCCGGGGGCAGGGCCGGTGATAGCCGACCCGACCGGCAATGGCGCGGCGGTCCTGACCCGGATCGGCGGCGCCGGTGACACGTTGACTGCCTCGGGCACGGTCAATCTGCAGGATTTTGTCATCGAGAACGGGGCAACCGGCGCCGGACTGAGCGCCACCGGTGCGACCACGATCCTCTCCACCGGGCTGACCGTTGAGACCGGCGCCGGCCAGGGCATCGATCTCAATACGCTCACCGGTGCGGCCTCCAGCTTCACCAACACCCGGGTGCAGACCACCAGCGGCCATGCCATCGACATCGTCAATTCGACAGTCAGCTTCAGCGGCGGCCTCGACATCGACACCACCAGCGGCACCGGCTTCAGCGCCACCGGCGGCGGCAGCATTTCGGTGGCCGCCAGCGCCGGTGACGAAAGCATCACCGCAACGGCGGGCCAGGCGCTCAATCTTGACGGCATCAGCATCGGCGCTGGCGGGGTGAATTTCGACAGCCTCTCGTCAACCAATGCCGGCAATGGCAACGCCGGTCTCCGGTTCAGCGCGCTCACCGGCGGCGGCAGTGTCAACATCACCAATGCCCGTGTTGTCGATTCAGGCGGTGCAGGCGGTGGCAACGGCATCGAACTGACCGGGATCCGCATGGCCGGGGCGCTGACCATTGCCAATATCGATATCGACATGCCGTTGACGGGCGGCAACACTCTGAGCGGCATCATCAGTTTTGGTGGACATAGCTCCACCCTCAATCTGGGCACCGGTGCCGGCGGCATCGCCATTGACGACGCGGCAATCGGAATCCAGATGACCGGCACGGCAAGTGTGATCAATCTCGGCGCCGGTGCTGGTTCCGGCGGGGTCCAGCTCACCACGTCTGGCCGGGCCATCAATCTCGGCAGCGATTCCACCGGCACCATCAATATCGGCAATGCTGCCACAACATCGATGATCGACGCGGGCAATGGGTCCCCTGCGGACGCCGCCATTGTCTTCAATCAATCCGATGCGACCGTGATGGTGACCGGGATAGACATCAACGGCACCGGCACGGCTGCGACTGGGCACGGCTTGCATCTGCTGGACAATGACGGCGTCGGTTCGTTCACGCTCAACGGCGCCAGCACCCTTGACAACACCGGCGGAGACGCAGTCCGGATCGAGGGCGTCAATGCGTCGATCTCCGGCGTGACCATCGGCGCATCCGCCACCGGGGCGGGCAACGACATCACCGGCAACGGCGTCACCATTGTCGACAATGGCCAGAACATCTCGGTATCGATCACCAATGTGACGGTCGCCGACACGCGAGGGGCCGGCATCAGGATGGACGGATCGGGCGCTGGGTCGATCACCGTCAATGCGTTCAACGGCACCACCATCAGCGATGCCGATCTGCGGGGCGTGGATATCCTTGATGTGACCTTTGATGCGGTGACCGGCGGCGCGGTCCAGCAGGTTGCCGGCGGCAATCTCACGGTCGGCGCCATTGGCGACCGGGTCGAGGGCGACGGCGTTCGCCTTGATCAGGTGCTGGGCGACATTGCTTTCGGCACGGTCGATATCTTCAACAACAACGGCACCGGCCTGTTCATCCGCGATGCGGCGGGCAAGGGCGGCATTTTTGCCTTCGGCAATACCGGCGGCACCATCGACGCCACCAATGGTGCTGCGGTCGATATCGATCCGGTGACGATGAATTCGACCTTTGCCAGCCTGACCTCGACCGCCAGCGCCGGGCGCGGCGTCAATCTCGATACGATTGCGGGCACCTTCACCGTTACCGGCACGACTTCGATCACCGGCTCCACCACCCAGGGCGTGCGCGTCGTCACCTCCACCGCGGCGATCAATCTGGGGACTCTGAATGTCAGCGGAACCACGGGTGCCGCGGTGCTGCTGCAAAACAACACCGGCGGCTCGTTCACCGCCACCGGTGGCACGGTCACCAAAGGCGGCGCCGGCGACGCGCTCGGTATCAATGGCGGTGCGATGGGCGTCAATTTCGGTGCCGATATCAGCCACACCTCCAATGGCGGCGATGCGGTCTCGATCCTGGGCGGCACCACTGGAAACATCACGGTTTCGGGCACGATCGCCAACACGGTCGGCGGCCGTCCGATTGACATCAACACCGTCACGGGTGGCACCGTCAGCTTCACCGGCGCCTCGGTGACCAGCACGGTTGGCGTGCAGATTGCCAACGTCGCGGCCGGCGCCAGCGTCAATTTCTCGGCCGGCACCACGGTGACGATCAACGGATCGGCTGTTGTGGGAATCAATTTGTCGAACAATGCCGGCGCCATCGCTTTCAACGGGGCGGTCGAGATCAATGGTGCCCGCGATGGCGGCATCGCGATCATCAATGCCAATGCCAATGTGAGCTTCGGCCAGCTCGACATCGAAATGTCGAATGCGGCGGCGGCGGCCAATGATGATGCGATCGCCATCGGTGGCACGCCCGGCGTGCTCAGCTTCGGTGCCACCACCATCACCAATGTCGGCGCCGCGGCAGGCCAGAAGGGTATCGATTTCAGCGGCACCGCGCTGGGCGGCACAGTGACGTTTGAATCAGTTGCGATCAGCGGCCCGGCCACGTCTGCCGATTCCGTCGGCGTGGATCTGACCGGCGTGGCCGGCAACCAGATCGTCAATCTGGGAAGTCAGGTCAATCCCGCTACTGGTCCATCGAGCTCGATTGCCAATCTGCATCGCGGCGTGGTCATCGACAACACCGCCGCAATCCAGTTCACCTTCGGCGATGGCGAGAACGGCGACACTCCCTCGACGATTGATGTCAACGGCCAGGCTGGCGCCTTCACCGTCGATGCCGGCGGCGGCACGCTTGCCAGTTCCAGTTTCGATTTCAACGACGTCGCCTTTGGCGCCGGTGACAATGCCAACCTGCCTGTCGCGGGTGGTTCTGCGGTTTTTGTCAGTGAGACCGGAGGAGCCATTGCTGCCGGAACACACGGGCTCAGTCAGGCACTGAACACCATCACCGTGGCCGCCGCAGAAGCGCAGGCTGACACCAACCAGACTTTCGTGTTTGTGGCGCACAGTGGAGCGGGCACGATTGATCTCATGGGCGGCGGCGTTGATGGTTTCACGCTCCTGGCCGGGCAGGCGCTCAATGGGTTCGATGATGGAAATGTCATCGGGTTCGGCGTCGCACAGCCGGCCAACATCGAGGGCAATCTTGGCGCGGTCGGCGGCAATGTCACCCAGGATTCTGTAACGGCCAGCAATTCAACCGCCGGCGCCACCGCGATCATCACCACGGCTGCCGGCGCGGGCGGATCGACTGTTGAGAACACGGTGTTTGACGCCACCGGCCTTGGCGCCGGCGATGCAGCCATCCGGGTTGATGGCACCGGTGCGGCAAGTCCGGTGACGATCAATAATGTCGAGATTACCAATGTCGGCGCCGGTGCGTCTGCGGTGCTGCTCAACAACAACACATCGACAGTGGCGCTGAGCGATGTCGATCTGTTCGGCGCCAATGCCGGCAGCGCGCTGAGCATCGATGCGGGTGCGGCTTCCGCAGGAGCTGTGACGGTCGACGCGGCCTCGGATCTCGATGGCACGACAGGAACCATCGTCGCCATCGGCGGCGGCGCGCGGGATGTGACCATTTCGACCAGTATCGTGGCGGCTGGCAACACTTCCACTATCATCGATATCGACGGCCAGACCGGCGGCACAATCGGCTTCGGCCCTGTGACCTCGTCGGGCGCCACCGGTGACAGCGTCATCGAGACAAGCGGTCAGACCGGCGGCTCGCTGACCTTCGGCAATGTCGCGATCACCACCTACGGCAATGCCAGCACCGACACCGCCGTCGAGCTTGCAGGCTCCGGCGGATCGGTCGCCTTCGCCGACCTCGACATCACCACCACCAATGGCGGCGGTTTCGCGGCATCGGGTGGCGGACTGTCCACCACAGTCACCTCCGGCGATGTCAATGTCAGCGGCGCCGCGGCAGTCACCCTCGACAATGTCCGTGCCACCAGCTTCACGCTGACCTCGATCACCGCAAATGGCGGCGCAACGGCCGCCGATGGCGTGGTGCTGAACAATCTCGTTGCGGGTTCGAGCTTCAGCGTCACCGGGACGTCAACACTCGACAATTACACCGATGCCGCTGTCCAGATCTCAAACCTAACGACAGCCACGCACATGATCGGCTTCGGCGCCACCGACATCAACCAGACCGCATCCGTTGCCACCGGACGCGGCATCGTCATCGACACCGTCTCGGGAACCAATGTCGATATCGATTTCGGCGCAACCCGCGTCGGCCTCGCGGCGGTCACCCAGAATGGGCTTGTTGTGTCCAATGTCACCAATGCGGCAACCGGTTTTGCCGTTGACCTGGCATCGCTGAACGTGATCCGCGCCCAGACCGGTCTGCTGATTGACAATGTTGACAGCGGTAGCGTTGAAGTGACCGGCTTTACCCGGCTCGACAATGCCGGGACCCGCAACCTTTCGGTTCAGGGATCCACGGCAAATGTAAGCTTTGGGGGCGCGTTCGGTGGACAGAACAATTCCGGCTTCAACGGCGCGATTGTCAATCTCGGTGACGCAACAGCCAACACCGGCACGACCAGTTTTGCCGGCCAAACGACGCTGACGGCCTCAGGCACCGCCAGCGGCGGCGGTGTGGTTCTTGGTTCCGGCTCGGCGACCTTCAATGCTGGCCTCGACATCACCACCGTAGACGGCGTCGGGCTGACTGCCTCGGGCGGCACGCTGACTGTCGCCAATGCGGGCACCGAGCAGATTGTCACCTCCGGCACCGGCCAGGCGATGGTGCTTGACGGTGTCACCGTCGCGGCGGGCGGCATGACCTTTGATCAGGTGACGACGGCGTCGACCGCAACCGCTGCGGTGGCTGGCAACGGTGTTGTCGACATCCACGACGCCGTTGGCGGCGCCATCACCTTGACCAGCGTGACCTTGGCCGGCACCGCAACGACTGCGGGCCTTGACGTCTCGGGCGGCGCGCGCGCATCCAATGTTGTTGTCTCCGGCGGCACGATCGGCAATGGCGTGCGTATCAACGGCACCGGATCGGGCACGGTGCAGATCGACGCCAATGTCAGCGAGACGGCGGGCTATGCGTTCCAACTCGCAAACCGCAGCGCCGCCTCCGGCGCGGTAACGGTCGGCGGCACGGTCAGTGGCGGCTTCGGCGCGATCTCGGTCCAGTCGAGCACCGGCGGCACGGCGACCTTCAACGGCGTGGTGACCGGAACCGGCAGCAACACCTCCGGCGCCATCGACATCGACGCCACCACCGGCGGCACGGTAACCTTTGCCGCGCTGGTCGACATCGACGTGACCGGTGCGGGCACCGGAGTGATGATCGGCAATGGCAATGCCGGCGGGACGATTAACTTCAGCGGTGGGCTGGACATCAATTCGGTCAACGGCGTCGGCTTCGAAGCGCTCAGCGGCGCGATGTCGGTATCCGCGACGGCCGGAAACGAGCGCATCATGACAACGGCGGGCCAGGCGCTCAATGTCAGCGGGGTCGCCATCGGCGCAGCGGGCGTTACATTCGACAGCGTTTCCTCGACCAATGCCGGCGACACCAAGGCCGGAATCCGGCTCAACGCTCTTTCTGGCGCAGGCGCGGTGACGATCACCACAGCGACGGTCGTCGATTCCGGTGGCGCAGGCGGCGGCAACGCCATCGACCTGACCGGCCTCACCATGACCGGTGCGCTGACCATCGCCAATATCGACATTGACCTGCCAACCACCGGCGGCAACGGTCTGCGCGGCATCATGAGCAATGGTGGGCACAGCTCCAGCATCATTCTCGGCACCGGTGCAGGTGGAGTTGCCATTGATGATGCGGCGTTCGGAATCCAGCTCAATGGAGCGGCGGGTACGATCAATATCGGCACCGGCGCGGGCTCGGGCGGCGTTCAGTTGAACACCCGTGGCGACGGCATACATCTGGGGTCCGACTCCACCGGAACGATCAATATCGGCACCACCGCGACGGCGTCGGTCATTGTTGCCGGTACCGCCGGCGCAGGTTCGCCGGGCATTATCTTCAATCAATCCGACGCCACGGTGACGGTCACAGGCATTGACATCAATGCGGCGGGATCCGGCGCCGCGGGCCACGGTATTCACCTGCTCGACAATGACACCGCTGGCTCGTTCACGCTCACCGGCAGCAACAGCATCGACAACACCGGCGGCAATGCGATCCTTGTTGACAACGCGGCAGCCACCATCTCCGGCGTCACCATTGGGGCGTCGGCTGGTGGCGTCGGCGATGACATCACCGGCGCCGGCATTCGCATCGACAACACGGATGGCAATGCGCGGACCGTGGCGCTGTCAGACATCACCATGGGAGCCGCCGGCGCCACCGGCGACGTTGCCGGCATCGGGATCGACATCAACTCCTCCGGCGCGGGCGTTCTCACTGTCAATCTGACCGGAACCAACGTGATCGGCTCGACCGGTCAGGCGCTCGATGTCGACGAGACCAATGGAACCAAGGCTGCCAACAACCTGCTGCTGAACATTGACAACACCACCTTTGAAAGCGCCGCCGTCGGCGTGCCGAGCGTTGAAGTCACCGGCCAGAATGTCTCAACCAGCACCAGTTCGGTCGGTGTCCGCAGCTTTTCAGACAACACTGTGGTCGGCAACAGCTCGACCAGCCACGGCGGCATCCTGTTCACCAGAGTTGATTTCGACAATGGCGCGGGCGGGCAAGTGGCCGGCGGTACGCTCAACATCGGGCAATCGACAGGCGCGCGGGTGTCCGGTGACGGCCTGTCGCTGATCGACCCGACCGGCAATCTCGGCTTTGCCGCGCTCAACATTTTCAACAATGCCGGCACCGGACTCGAGGTCGACACAAAGACCAGCGGCGCCAATACCGTCTTCAATCTGGCCAATGCCGGCGGCACGGTCGACACCACCAATGGCACGGCGCTGTTGCTCGATCCGCTGACCATGGAGCTGACCTTTGGTTCGGTGACCGCGGCAGGCGGAACCAATGGTGTGTTTATCGATGCGGGTGACGCCTCCGGTGCCGCTCCCGCGTTGATCATTGGCAACCTCACCGTCACCGGCTCCACCGGCGCCGGCCTGAGGATCAAGGATTCCACCGGCACCTTCAGTTTCGGACCGACCAGGATCAACAACGCAGCAACGGCCGGTGGCGGCGTCGCCATCGAGGCGACGGCTGCCGGCGGCGATACGCTGAATGTCAATTTCAACGGCGGGCTTGATATCGACACCACGTCCGGCACCGGCTTTGACGCCCAAGTGAACGTGGCACCCAATGTCTTCAACCTTCAGATCGAAAACAGCGGAACTGAAACCATCAACACCACCACCGGACGCGTGCTTGTTCTGCGCAATACCAATGCGACCGGTGCCGGCATCAATTTCGACAATCTCGAAGCCGGTGACACCGTCGCTGGCAATGTGATCGAACTTGATCTGGAATCGGGCACGTTCAACGGCGGCAATGTCACCATCGCGGGCACAAGCGCTGGTGGGCAGGATGGCATTCTCATTTCCGGCGGCGGCGCGGGATCATCCATCAATTTTGCCAGCGCCATCATCGACAATGCCTTGGGCGCCGCCATCAACATGAACGCCGCCAGTACTGTAACCTTCACCACCGTCAATATCGACGGCGGCGCCACGGGTGTCTCGGTGACCGCCACCGGCGCCTTTACGATCAGTGACGGCTCCATCGGCGCCACCACCAGCACGTCCGGCCGGCCGGTCGAGGTGCTGGGCGGCGGCGGCGCGGTCAACATCGCGGCGAGCGTTTCGAAATCCAGCGCGGGGGAACTCGTTCGGGTGTCCGGGCGCACCGGCGGTACGGTGACCCTGTCGGGCACTCTGAGCGCCACCGGTGCCGCCACCGGCATCAATGTGCTGAACAACACCGGCGGCACAATCACTTTCTCTGGAGGCACCAAGACGCTGACCACCGGCGCCAACGCCGCCGTGACGCTGACCACCAACACCGGCGCGACCGTCAATTTCACCGGCGGCGGGCTCGACATCGGCACCACATCCGCAACCGGCTTCCTGGCCACCGGCGGAGGCACCGTGAACGTCTCGGATTTCAACAACTCGGTCACCTCGACCACCGGCACCGCAGTCAGCATGGACCGTGTGACCATCGGATCTGGCGCGACTTTTGCCAGCATCACGTCCGGCGGCGGCGCAAACGGAATATTGCTGCAGCACGTTGATGGCGCATTCACAGTTACCGGCACCGCGACGCTGAACAACAGCACATCTGCGGGACTGAACCTGTTCAACTCCAACGGCGGAAATGACGGCAATCTGACGTTTGCCGCCAACACCCTGAACATCTCCAACACAAGCGGCGGCGGGGCGTTTATCCAGCGTGGCGCGGGCACCGGAAGGACCGATGTCGACGTCACCACCGGTACGATTGACAGTGGCAGCCGAACCCCGATTTTCATCAGCAATTCTGATGCTGCAACCATCGATCTGGGCGCGACGTTTACCAGCGTCAGCATGAATGGCAACGCCAACGGAATTTTCATCAACAACAGTCTCGTGACCGGCACGATCAGCGGTGCGCTTGACACCGGAACCGGCGGGACGATCCAGAACACCGGCGCAAATGCGGTCAACATGAATCGCCTGTCCGCCAACATCACCATCGGATCGGCAGTCACAACCGCCAGCGGCGGCATCAGGGTTACCAACCAGGTTTCCGGCACAAACACCTTCTCCGGCGTCCACACCCTTACCGGTGCGGGCTCAGGCTATCTGTTTGACAGCAATGCCGGCGGCGCCACCAACGTGACCGGCAACGTGACGGCGAGCACCCTCAACGGGGCTGCACTCACGCTCAACACCAGCGCGGCTCATGCCGTCACATTCTCCGGCACGAACACGGCACTGTCCACCACCACGGGCAAAACCGTGGACATTTCCGCCGGCGCCACCGTCAATTTCAACTCGACAGGCACCAACACGATCACCGCCACGACAACCGGCAAGGGCGTCGAGGCCAATGGCGGCGGCACGCTGGTGATCGGCGGCACAGCCAATGTGACGTCGGCAAACGGCACCGCGATCGACATCCAGAACACCACCATCGGCGCGGCCGGCGTGAGCTTCGAAAGCGTGTCCGCCAATGGGGCTGTCAACGGCATCGTGCTCAACACCACCGGCTCGACCGGCGGGTTTACGGTGACGGGATCCGGTACGACCGCGGGTTCCGGCGGCACCATTCAGAACACGACCGGCAGCGCAATTCTGCTGGCAACCACACGCAACGTTTCGCTGTCCAATCTCGATATCACAACAACTGGCCTAAGCGGCATCGAGGGCACGACGGTTACCAATCTTGACTTGACCAGAGTGCGGATCACCAATCCCGGCGACGCCGCCGGCGAACACGGCATTAACCTGACCAATCTCCTCGGCACATCCGCCGCCAGCCTCGACAGCCAGTTTGATACAATCTCCATTTCCGGCGCGCACGACAAAACCATTGCGGTGCTCAACACCTCGGCTACCAATGGTTCTCTGCTTACCCCGGACTTGCTGACGATTGTCAACAGCACTCTCACCAATTCTGGAACGACCGGGGATGGCATTGAAATTATCGGCAACACCGGCGGCAACTTCAGCACTATCGTCAGCCAATCCCTTCTCGATGGTCACGAGACCAATGGCATTCAGGCCCAGGCGAACACGGGTGGACAGATCCAGCTCGAGGTAACCCGGACAACAATCCGCAATTCCAACCAAGGTATTGATATGGGCGTGACTGCCACTTCGAGTCTGAGGTTTAACATCCATGATAACAACAACATCGATGGCGGTGGTTTTTCGAATTTCACCAGCAACGCCATCAGCGTCAACGCGTTCGACTTAGCAGATTATCGTGGCACGATTTTCGACAATGAGATCAGCGTTAAACCACCGGCCGCGGTGTCGGCCGGCAATGGCATACGGATTGGCATTGAGGGCAACGGCACTGGTGTCGTTAACATCAACAGCAATACAATCACAAATATCGATGAGGGCCGGGGCATCCATGCCTTTGCCATTGATGGTACCGGTACCCTTGATCTGCAGATCACCAACAACACGGTCACTGAACCGGCAGTCCGTGACGGTATGGGCTTCTTTGCAGGCAATACCGGTGGCGACGCCAATGCACTGTGTATCAACATGTCGGGCAATGACAGTGCGGGTCCCGCTGCATTTTCCCGCGACGCTTACGCCTTTGAAATCAATGATGACGGGGCATCGATTCGGATCCAGGGACTGACCGACAACTCAAGCTTCGCGGCGATAAACAATTTTGTCGTGTCTCTAAACACGGCTGGTGACACTTCCGATTCCAATGATGGACTGGCGACTGGCAACGGACTGAACCGGTTCCTGACAAGCGGGACCTGTGCCACTCCGTAACGTTTTCTTGTACGGTTCTGCATCGAAAAGACAGCAAGAAAGGGGTTCGCTTCAGGTTGTAATTATGTATCTAGTTGTATGGGTGTGAAAGATGCAGTACAATAACGCAACACTTAAATGGTTTGTTTCGGTGATTTGCGAGGATGTGGGATGTCAGAACCTTTTCTTGCTGAGGTGAAGCTTATGGGGTTCAATTTTGCGCCCCGCGGTTGGGCTTTTTGCGACGGTCAGATACTACCGATCAACCAAAATCAGTCGCTGTATTCTCTCCTGGGAACCACTTATGGCGGTGATGGGCGGACAAATTTCGCGCTGCCTGATCTGCGCGGACGGACGCCGATCCATACTGGTCGTTCCGATGGCGGCGAATTTCACACTGAAGGACAAAAAAGTGGCGAGGAGACCCACACACTGTCATCAGAAGAGATGCCACAGCATGATCACGCGTTGCGAGCAACCTCAGTGAACGCGGATTCCGTCGTTACATTAGGAGCAGTGCTTGGGCGCGTGTTGAACGAACTTTACACCGACCCGGCAAATCTAGTTCCCATGCGCAGCGGGACCGTCGCAAATGTAGGTGGCGGGCAGGCGCATGAAAACATGCAACCCTATATAGCGGTGAATTTTTGCATTGCATTGCAAGGGCTGTTTCCATCGCGAAACTGATGTTTGGGCATGGCTGAAACTTGAATTGAGGGGCCTGGGAGGGGCAAGCACATGTCCGAACCATTTGTCGGCGAAATCCGCATGTTCGCGGGCAATTTCGCCCCGCGCGGCTGGGCCTTTTGCGATGGCCAACTGCTGGCAGTGTCGCAAAACGACGCCCTGTTCTCGTTGCTCGGCACCATCTATGGCGGCGACGGGCGGACCACCTTCGGCCTGCCGGACATGCGCGGCCGTTTGCCGATTCATGCCGGTCACGGCCCCGGTTTGTCCGAGCGCCGACTGGGTGCGAAAGGCGGGGCGGAAACCGTAACGCTGACCGTAAACCAGCTTGCAAGTCATACGCACCAGATGCAGGCATCCGCCAGCCTCGGAAACTCTCCCGATCCCGTCACACGCGTTGTTGGACGTGCCGCAAGCTTTTTCGTTTACCGGCCGCAAGAGGCCGACGGAAACATGGCAACATCGGCGATTACTCAGGTCGGCGGCAGCCGATCGCACACCAATCTGATGCCGTATCTCTGCATAAACTACATAATCGCGCTTTTCGGCATCTACCCGAGCCGGCACTGAGGGAGGCCTGACATGTCCGAACCATTCGTAGCCGAAATTCGTATTTTTGCCGGCAATTTCGCCCCCCGTGGCTGGGCCTTTTGCGACGGTCAATTGTTGCCGGTGTCGCAGAATACGGCTCTCTTCTCACTGATTGGGACCGCCTATGGCGGCGACGGCCGCTCCACCACAGCGCTGCCCAATTTACAGGGTCGCGCACCAATGCACTCCGGACGCGGGCCGGGCCTGACATCCCGGCGGCTGGGCCAGCGCGGTGGTGTTGAGATGGTGACGCTAAGCGAGGCGCAGATGCCCAACCACACGCATACCATGCGCGGAAACACCAACGATTCCATATCCGGCGATCCGAGCGCCAATTCGTTTGCATTCTCCGATGGCGGATTCGCCTATAGCACCACTAATACGAACACAGATCTTGTCGACATGGCAGACGAAGCATTGCCCAACGCCGGTGCTTCGCAGCCACACAACAATCTGCAACCCTATCTGACGATGAATTTCATCATCGCGCTTCAGGGCCTTTATCCGTCGCGCGGCTAATGCGCCTTTTGGCAACAGGACACTCCACGAGGAGCTTGATCATGAGCGACGCAGCCAGAACCGAGATCGATCTGCATGAGGATGCGATCCTGCCGGCCAACAATCCCGAGATCACGCCTTTCGCCGAATTGTCACGGCTGATGGTGATCGGCATCGATTCCAATCAGGAAAATCATCTGCTCTGGACCGCGCAGACCGCGCCCAACGGCCCATGGAGCGGAACCTGGGACACGATCAGCACGACACCCTATATCGTGCTTGGCACGGGGTGCACCCTTGATGGCCGTGTGGCGATGGCGGCTCAGACCAAATCGTCTCCCTTGGCGGTTCATTACATCGATGAGGCGCCCGACCAGTCCGACAATGTGGAGCGCTGGAATGCGCCGGTGGATCTCGGCATGCCGGACGGTCTTGCCGGATTTGTCCAGCTTGAAATGATTCGCGACGCCGATGGCCGCATCGAGATATTCGGGATCGACGGCGCGACCGGCGACATCTGGTGGATTTTCCAGAACCCGCCCAAGATCGTCGACAAGACCGAACAGGTCACGCCGCCCGGCTCGACGACGCCGATCACTGTGCACGTGCAGGTAGCCGAACCGCCGGACACGCCCTGGAGTGTCTGGCAGCAGCTGGCCGGGGCAGCCGCCAGCCGTATCACCGTGACCAACAACGCCGACGGCCGAATTCTGCTGGTCGCAATGGGCCAGGAACCACAGAGCCGCAGCGTCTATGTCAACACCCAGAAGATGCCGGTGGCGCTGGCGCCAGCCGGTTGGAGCGGCTGGACGCGCATTGACGACGCCATGAGTGGCGGCGCCGGATCGCTGCCCACTGCAGTGCTCGACCGCCAGGGCGCGGTCAATATCTTCATGATCGGCAACCTCTCACAAGTGGTACAGATCCGCCAGCAGCCTCCCGGTGGCGACACATGGAGCAATTGGGTGCGCCCGGGCATGACGGGAGGCATGCTGTTCGACGTGACATCGGCGATTGATGGCGATGGTCATATCTCACTGATGGCCGTCGGCGAGCAGGCGCAATTGTTCTACAAGCAGCAGACAGCGTCGCTCACGCAGCAATGGTCCGGTTGGGAGCAGGTTGGCAAGGTTGAAGACTTCGGCACAAGCATGATGGATTACAATGCCGATGGCCGGCTGACCTATTTTCAGGGAATGAGCAAGACCAACAGTTTGAAAATCGTGTCCCAATTCGTCATCGATTCCACCAGTTGGGACGCCGGCTGGACCATGCTCGCCGACAACGGGATTTTCACCTTCGGCATCGTCCGCGACCTCACCCCGCCTGTAACAAGCTAGGCTGGAGGACGTGCAGCCTCAAGCGCCTGCATGCGGGGAAAACGGCCCGCCGGTGCCTGTCTATCAACGGGCAGAGCGGATGGGGCTCAGATTCCGCCCGGTGACGGCTGGAGATTTGGGATTTCTTGCGGCACTCTACGCGTCCACCCGCACAGACGAACTGGCACTCTTGCCCTGGAGCGACGCGCAGAAAACCGCATTCCTGGATATGCAGTTTGAGGCCCAGCACAGCCATTATCTCAAGCACTACCCGGACGCACTGTGGCTGGTGCTTGAACGCGCGGGCAAGCCTGTAGGCCGGCTCTATCTGGACCAGTGGCCGGATGAACACAGGATTATCGACATAGCTCTTTTGCCCCAGGCGCGCGGGCAGGGGATGGGCGCGGCGTTGCTTCGCGATCTCATGGATGACGCCGCGGAAGCCTCAAAGGCGGTTGGCATTCATGTCGAGAAAGCCAATCCGGCAATGCGGCTTTACAAGCGCCTGGGCTTCGAGACGATCGCGGACAAGGGGGTTTATGACCTGCTGCGATGGCAGCCGCTGGAGCGACGATCATCAAAGCCGCCCGGCGGTGAGTGTTTGAAAGATCGCTAATCCATGCCGCGATTAAATGAATCCATGTGGGCGACGACCAACAGGCCTTGATTGAAACAGAGACAGCGGCCCTTGCCCATCCGACCGGATGCCTCGCGCTGTAAGGCAGACATCCTGTTATGTGCACGATGCTTCAGGTGAAGACGGCCTCATAATGCACCCCTTCACTGGCCTGGCCCACAGGCACGATAAACAATTCGAGTTCGCCCAGGCTGTCATGGGCCAGCACGTAACTGCCTTGCGGCAATACCTCTTCGGCGTCCGATTGCCACAGCAGCGAGAAGGAACCGCCCACGCGCTCGCCCTTGCCCCTGCGCAAGACCTCGATCAAACGAAGATGTTGTTGCGGCTGTACCGAGGCCACCGTAAATATCGTGCCATTCAGCGGCTCGAAACGATCGGCCGTCAGCTCAGCAATCACGATCGAGACTCCGGTTTCGGCATACGAAAAATCCGCAAGGGCTTGAGAAATTTCGCAGCAGTTGATGCCGTGGCAGCCGCCGGACCGGGCAGCGCAGGCTGGTTGATCATCGCGCCGCGCCGGATTTCGTGGAAAGTGGATTCAATCAATCTGTCGAAGCCGCCTTGATACATGCTGGACAAGAAAGCGATCGTGTTGGCCGCATCTCCGCTGAATTGCCAGTTGCACTCGTTGAACTGACACCCGGTCAGCACAGGAATATCGCCTCCGGAATAGACCAGCCTGCAATGGGAAAAAACGCAGTCGGAGAACGTCGAGCCATCCAGCATCACTGCTTTTTCGACAAAGCTGCGATTGCTGAACCTGCCTTGAACTGGCTCGCTCACATCCATCAGCCCGAGGACAGTTTGCCGTAGGCGGATGAAAAGCCGATCAGGCTGATCGGCAGAGTATAGCTTTGACCGGAAACAGCGTGAAAGATGATTTCCATTGACGTTCCGGCCTTCAGACTGGCCAGCAAGGCGTCGCTGATCGGAAGATTCGAAAAGGCGCCCTGCGGATTGCTTGTCTGAACCGGAAGGTTGAAGGCCTCCTTGTCGTCGATGGACACTTCCACGCCTTTGAGAAAATCCACCCCATGCGGCAAGGCCAAGGTCAGCGTGTGGTTGGGTGACTCCTTCTCGGGGCGGATGACAACGGTCAAGAGTCGCTGGTTGCTCTCCACCACGACCACATTCTGCACCATTTGGCAGGTGAGCGGCGCATCGGCCGTCTCCCCGGCCGCGCAATTGACCGACCAGTTGTTTTTTGCTGTTTCAACAGTCGTCGCGGGCGCTGCGGAGGTTTGTGCGAAGACGGGTTGCACAATTGCTGCAGCAGCCATGAGAAGAAATGTCAGGTAACCAGTTCTTGTCAGGTTTGAAAAGATCAAAATGAATCTCCGTTCCAAATTCATTGGTAGAATATGCTGACAAAATTATTGCATTGCTTTGCAGGACTTACAAGGGAAACCATGACAGCGCCGACCATCCACAAGACTGTGCAAACGAAGCTGTCTCTTCATACCTCAATGCCTGTGCGGTGTCGTTCTGGTCAGCCCTTGTGAAGACGACATGCAGTGCGATCAATAATCAGGTGCCGGTGCAATTCTGCCCGTGAGGGCCGGTCTGTGCTTGGGGCTTGTTATGGGATGAAATTCTGTGAACTGTCTCAACACAAGCACTTGCACACGCCAGTCTGGCCAGACATCCTCGGCATGTTTTACAAGTGCACAATCCGGATTTACACGATAGTGTCGAGCAAGCCGGAACACTTGCTGTTTGTCTGAGGGGCGTGTCACAGTTCCGAGCTTGCGCCGATGCCGCTGACATGGCGGCTGATCCCGATGCCCGGGATGGCGGTTGTGTGCATGCTGTGCCAGCTGCGGTTTCAAACCGGGAAGGTGGCGAATGGTGGGTGACTATGGAGAACCTGTTCTACCATGACTGACCGGTTCGAGCCGCAATCCCTCACTCAGACGTGGCTGGCGCCCTCGAACCCGCGCCCGATCGTCATCTTTGGTGCGGGATCGATTGTCAGAGATGCGCACCTGCCTGCCTACAGGAAGGCGGGATATCCTGTTGCCGGCCTGTATGATCCTGATACAGAAACGGCTGAAAAGCTTGCCTCGGAATGGGGCGTGGCGACCTACGCTTCGGCGGAAGCGGCTGCCGCAGTTGAAAATGTGGTGTACGATCTCGCAACCCCGCCCGATGTCCATGCCAGCGTTTTGCGTCTTCTGCCTGACGCTGCTGCAGTTCTGATCCAGAAGCCGATGGGCGCCGATCTTGCCGCCGCGTCTGAAATTCTGGCGATCTGCCGGAACAAGAAGCTCAAGGCGGCAATCAATTTCCAGTTGCGTTTCGCACCGATGATGCTGGCGCTGAAAGACGCCATCGCCAAGGGCTGGCTCGGCGAGGTTGTCGATTTCGACGCCTGGCTGGCACTTGCGACCCAGTGGCAGCTGTGGCCGTTTCTCAACGGCCGTCCGCGCATCGAGATCGCCATGCATTCGATCCATTATCTGGATCTGATCCGGCAGCTGCTGGGCGATCCCGAGGGCATTCACGCCAAATCGGTCGGTCATCCCAATCACGACATCGCCCAGAGCCGTACCAGCGCCATTCTCGACTACGGCGACAGGGTGCGTTGCGTGCTCTCGATCAATCATGATCATGATTTCGGCCGCAAGCACCAGGCTTGCGAATTCCGCATCTGCGGAACCGAGGGAGCGGCGTATCTGCAGCTTGGTGTCAATCTCGACTACCCTCGAGGCGAACCGGACATCCTGGAAATTCGTCCCAAAGGCGGTGACAGTTGGGTCACTGTGAATCTGAAAGGCGCCTCGTTCCCGGACGCATTTGTTGGCCGGATGGCCAACCTGCAGCGCTACGCCGCTGGTGAAGATGCCGAACTTGTCAGCTCGGTCGAAGATGCCTGGAACACCATGGCGCTGGTCGAGGCAGCCTATCAGTCGTCGGCCTTGCCCGCGACGCAGCTTCAAGAGAGGCCCTGATCATGGCCAGATCGATTGACCGGAATGAAGAGGTGATGCCGATCGCCGATCACATCGAGATCGTGAAAACCAAGTGCAAACCCGCCTGAGCGGCAATCAACGGAGACAACATGGCAGACTGGGTCAGGGAAAAGACCGTACTCGTAACCGCTGCAGGTCAGGGTATCGGCCGCGCAACGGCGTTGGCATTTGCTGCGGCAGGCGCCCGCGTTGTCGCCACAGACATCAATCAAACCACGCTGTCGGCGCTGGCCGGTGAGACCGGAATCAGAACCCGCCGGCTCGACGTTCTCGACGCATCGGATATTGCAGCGGCAATTGCAGCCATCGGCCCGGTCGATGTCCTCTTCAACGGTGCCGGTTTCGTCCATTCCGGCTCGGTCCTCGAGATGACGGACGCGGATTTCGATTTTGCCATCGACCTCAATGTCCGCTCGATGATCCGGACCATCCGGGCCGTTCTGCCTGCGATGATCGAGCGCGGCGGCGGAGCCATCGTCAACATGTCGTCGGTGGCAAGTTCAATCAAGGGCGTGCCCAACCGCTTCGCCTACTCCACCTCCAAGGCGGCCGTCATCGGTCTGACCAAGTCTGTTGCCGCCGATTATGTTGGTCAGGGCATCCGCTGCAATGCCATCTGCCCTGGCACGGTCGAAAGCCCGTCCTTGCAGGAGCGCATGCGGGCGCAGGGCGATTACGACGCAGCCCGCGCCTCCTTCATCGCCCGCCAGCCGATGGGGCGTCTGGGCGCACCCGAAGAGATCGCCGACCTCGCGGTCTATCTTGCCAATGCCACCTACACGACCGGACAGGCCTGCGCCATCGACGGCGGCTGGACCATCTGACGCGGACATTCAGGACCAAGCATCATGAGCAAAATCACTGGCTTGAAAACCTACGATCTCCGGTTCCCGACCTCGAAGACCCTTGATGGTTCCGATGCGATGAACCCGGATCCCGACTACTCGGCCGCCTATGTCGTGCTTCAGACCGACGCGGCAGGGCTCGAAGGTCATGGTCTGACCTTCACCATCGGGCGTGGTAACGAGATCTGCTGCGTCGCGATCAAGGCCATGCGCCATCTTGTTGTCGGACTGGACCTCGCCTGGATAAGCCAAGATCCGGGCCGTTTCTGGCGGCATGTCACATCGGACAGCCAGTTGCGCTGGATCGGGCCGGACAAGGGGGCAATCCATCTCGCGGCCGGCGCAATCGTCAATGCGGTCTGGGATCTGCTCGCCAAACAGGCCGGCAAGCCGGTCTGGCGGCTGGTCGCGGATATGAGCCCTGAAGACCTGGTCGCCATCGTCGACTTCCGTTACCTGACCGACGCCATTACCCCGACTGAGGCCCTCAAGATCTTCCAGCACGCCGAAAACGGCAAGGCAGAGCGCATCGCTGAGCTCGAGCAATCCGGATACCGCTGCTATACCACCTCGGCCGGATGGCTCGGCTATACCGACGACAAGCTGCGCCGCCTATGCCGGGAAGCCGTCGAAGCCGGATACAATCATGTGAAGCTCAAGGTCGGCCAGGATCTCGAAGATGATATCCGCCGCTTGCGGATCGCGCGCGAGGAGCTCGGGCCGGACCGGATTCTGATGATAGACGCCAATCAGGTCTGGGAAGTCTGCGAGGCCATCGACTGGGTTGGCAAGCTGGCCTTTGCCGACCCGTTCTTCATTGAGGAGCCGACCAGTCCGGATGATATTGCCGGCCACAAGCGCATTCGCGAGGCAGTCTCCCCGGTCAAGGTCGCCACCGGTGAAATGTGTCAGAACCGCATCGTCTTCAAGCAACTCATCGCCGGCGGAGCCATCGACGTGGTGCAGGTCGACGCCTGCCGCATGGGCGGCCTCAACGAGGTGCTGGCGGTTTTGCTGATGGCGGCGAAATACGGCCTGCCGGTCTGGCCGCATGCAGGCGGTGTGGGGCTGTGTGAATATGTCCAGCACCTCTCGATGATTGATTTTGTCGCCGTATCCGGCACAATGGAAGGGCGCGTGATCGAGTATGTCGATCATCTGCACGAACATTTCATCGACCCGTGTGTCATCCGCAACGCGGCCTATATGCCACCCACCTCGCCGGGCTTCTCAATCGAGATGAAGCCGTCATCCATAACCCAGTACACGTTCACGCCGTCATCGACTGACGCAGCCTGACCGGCACGACCAGATACAAGGAACACACATCATGAAACTGCTTCGCGTTGGCGCTCCGGGCCAGGAAAAGCCTGCACTGCTTGATGCTGATGGCAAGGCCCGCGACCTCTCGTCGGTTGTGGATGATATTGCCGGGGCGGCATTGCTGCCCGAAGCCCTGGCAAGGATCGTCGCAATTGATCCGTCGACATTGCCGGAACTGGAAGCCGGCCGGATCGGCCCTTGCGTCGGCGGGGTCGGAAAATTCATTTGCATCGGGCTCAACTACTCCGATCACGCGGCCGAAAGCGGATTGGACGTACCCAAAGAGCCGGTCATCTTCATGAAAGCGACAAGTGCGATCTGCGGACCCAATGACACGGTTCTGATCCCGCGCAAGTCGGTCAAGACCGATTGGGAAGTCGAGCTTGGCGTGGTGATCGGCAAGGGTGGTGTCTACATCGACGAGACAGATGCGCTTGAGCATGTGGCCGGCTATTGCGTCATCAATGACGTGTCGGAACGAGAGTTCCAGATCGAACGCAGCGGCACCTGGGACAAGGGCAAGGGTTGTGACACCTTCGGCCCGATCGGTCCCTGGCTGGTGACGCGCGACGAGGTGGCCGATCCGCAAAACCTCAAACTCTGGCTCGAAGTCGACGGCCATCGCTATCAGGATGGCTCGACCAGCACCATGGTCTTCGACGTGCAGCATCTTGTCAGCTATGTCAGCCAGTTCATGAGCCTGCAGCCTGGCGACGTGATTTCCACCGGCACGCCTCCCGGCGTCGGCATGGGGCAGAAGCCGCCGGTCTACCTCAAGGGTGGCGAGATCATCGAGCTGGGTATAGAAGGGCTGGGCCAGCAACGCCAGACTGTCGCCAAGGCCTGATTGATGGCTATTGTTGCGCGAGACTGCGGCAACAGCGTTGAACTGGTTTGCCTGAATGCGCCGGAGTTCTCTGGCGCCATGATTTGGCTTTGGGAATGAGCGCTAAATATTGCATCCGGAGGGGGATCCAATGACTGACTTTCACCTGCCCGCTGATGGGGTTTATCTCGGCAGACTATGGTCGCCGGACGTGGGCGGCCCGAGTGTGGTGACGGTCCGCGCCGGCTCCGTCATCGACATCACCTCGAGACAGGCGCCAACCGTTCGCGACATCTGCGAAATGGATGATCCGGCCGGATTTGTGCGCGCCGCACAGGGACCAACTCTGGGCCAGCTTGCCGGGATCGCCGCCAACCAGCCTGGGGACATGGACCGGCCGCATTTTCTCGCCCCGTGCGATTTGCAGGCGGTCAAGGCCTGCGGCGTCACCTTCGCCTCTTCCATGGTCGAACGGGTGATCGAGGAGCAGGCTGCCGGCGACCCGAGCAAGGCGCTTGATATCCGCGCCCGTGTCGGCGAGGCAATCGGCGGCACCTTGCGCAACATCAAGGCAGGCTCGCAGGAGGCGGCCAAGGTCAAGGCGGCGCTGATCGCTGAAGGCTTGTGGAGCCAATATCTCGAGGTCGGCATCGGGCCCGATGCGGAGGTGTTTTCCAAGGCGCAGGTGCTTTCCTCGGTCGGACCTGGCGCCGAAGTCGGGCTGCACCCGATTTCAAAATGGAACAACCCCGAGCCGGAGATCGTGCTTGCCGTGTCTTCCAAGGGCAGGATCGTTGGTGCCTCGCTAGGCAATGATGTCAATCTGCGTGATGTCGAGGGCCGTTCGGCGTTGCTCCTGGGCAAAGCCAAGGACAACAATGCCAGTTGCTCCATCGGGCCGGTGATCCGGCTGTTTGATGATCGATTTGCACTCGACGACGTTCGCCAGGCAGAGCTTGATCTGACGGTAACCGGTGAAGACGGCTATCAGCTCAAGGGCCATTCCTCGATGAAAGAGATCAGCCGCGATCCGGCCGATCTGGTCGCCCAGACGCTCGGACGCCATCACCAGTACCCCGATGGGTTGATGCTGTTTCTCGGCACGCTGTTTGCGCCGACCCAGGACCGGGATACGCCGGGCGAAGGCTTTACCCACAAGCTTGGCGATGTCGTCACCATCTCGTCGTCCGAGCTTGGCAGTCTGACCAACACGGTGCGGCTCTCGACCCAATGTCCGGAATGGACCTTCGGCATTTCTGCCTTCATGCGCAATCTCGCGGTCCGCAATCTCATTTGATGGAGTACGGAAACCGGTCTGGCGCAAGCCTCCGGGGGATGAGCCGTCGTGATGGCGAGGGCGGATGCGTTAAGCGCGCGGCAGTTGACAGTTTGCGTGGTCGGCGCCCGCGCCGGTCATTGCAGCGCTGCACAAGGTAGTTTAGGTCAAGCGCCATGTTGAACTCCGTACTTGTCGTTGCAGCCGGTCGTGGCCACCGCATGGGTGGCGAGATCCCCAAGCAGTTCGTGCCGCTTGGCGGCGTCTGCGCGCTGCGCCGCGCCGTGGACGTGTTTCTCGCCCTTGAAGCGATCAATCTGCTCCGCGTGGTCATCCATCCCGATGATGCAAGCCTGTGTCAGGCTGCGCTGGCCGGCATCGACGATGAACGGCTGCTGTTGCCCGTGCATGGCGGGAGCACGCGTGCCGCCTCTGTCCGGCTTGGGTTGGAATCTTTTCGCGAATTTAGCCCGCACAACATCCTCATTCACGATGCCGCGCGGCCGTTCATTCCGGCAGATGTAATTCTTGCGGTGCTGGCAGCGCTGGACAAGCATGAAGGCGCTCTCGCGGCCTTGCCTGTGGTCGACGCGCTGTGGAGCGCTGAGGCAAGTAAGGCTGCCACTCCGGTCTCCCGGGAGGGGCTCTGGCGGGCGCAGACGCCGCAGGGGTTTCGCTTCACCTCCATTCTTGCGGCTCATCGTGCTCATGATGGCGAGGCCCATGACGATGTGGCGGTTGCCCGTGCCGCCGGAATTGCGGTTCAGATCGTTGCGGGATCGGAAGCGAACTTCAAGATCACAACCGCTGCCGATTTTGAGCGAGCGCAGGTCGAGTTGATCCGTCTCGGCTGCACTTGAATGTGCTGATGTTGTTCTATCGGGAGGAATGATCGCTGCGGAGGCAGGCCATCATCCCATATTGATGGCGCGCCGCCGCGCCACATCGATATGATCGTGCATGGCTTGAGCCGCGGCGTCGGGATCACGCGCTTCGAGGGCAGCGATGATGCGCATGTGCTCGCCGATCACCGACGGTATCATCGGCACATAGAGCCGGGTCTCGGCCAGACGGATCAGCTTGATCTTGATCCAGTTGACCCGGTAGGCTTGGGTGATGATGTCGTTCCCCAGCGCATCGATGATGGCTTCGTGCAATTGCAGATCGACGGCTTCCGCATCCTGCATCAGCCCATTCCTGTCTCCGCGTTGATGCCGGGCCAGAATGTCCTCGTGACTGGCGCGCAAGCTGGCGATGAGCGCCGGGTCAGCGCTGC
Source organism: Hoeflea sp. YIM 152468 (assembly GCF_029210485.1). Lineage (GTDB taxonomy): Bacteria > Pseudomonadota > Alphaproteobacteria > Rhizobiales > Rhizobiaceae > Hoeflea. Next base: position 315,198 of record NZ_JARGET010000003.1, on the reverse strand, counting down.
CGGCGAACAGGCGAACCGCCGCCACTTCCATGAATTCGCGGAACTGGAACGCATTGCGCACCAGGTTGAGATCCACCTGCGGCACCTGCATGCCGCGCTGCGGTGCTGTCCGGATCAGGCCCTCGGCCTCAAGCCGTGGCACCAGTTCGCGGATGGCGCCGAGCGGGAGTCCGGTGATGGCCACCAGTTGCCGCTGGGTGATGAATTGCCCTGGCTTGATTTCCTGCGACAACAGGCTTTTTGTGAAACCCTCATAGGCCTGCTCACGCAGTTTCAGCGGCTCACCGTCCTTGTTGTATTCGGGCGAGTTCATCTTCGCTCCTCATGTGCCCGCCATGATGGCGTCATAGGCTTCGACGAGTTTCAGTTTCTGTCCGGCGTCAAGATCGCTGAGCGGCGCACGCACGGCGTCAAAGCCGGGATCGCTGGCCAGATGCCCGACCAGCACCTTGACCGCGGGTATCACCGGGTTGGAGACGATCAGATTGACGAGGTCGCTCATCACACGGCCGTCATCCGCGTCATGGATCACCGGCAGCATCAGTTCAGGTGCTACGTTGGCGAGTCCGCAGATCGAGCCTTCGGCACCCTTGGCCATGGCGCGCGGCAGCAGCCGTTCATCGCCGACCAGCACCGAAATGTCGCTGTGAGCTGCAAGAAAGCTTTCCGCCGTGGCCCAGTCGCCTGATGAATCCTTGATCCCGGTAATCACGCCCGGCCAGGCATGGCGCAGACGGCTGATCAGCCCCAGCGACAGCGGCACCGCCGTCTGTCCCGGGATATGATACATGATGACACCGCCAAGCTTCGCGCCAATGCGCTCGAACACCCGGCAGAACCAGGTGTAAAGGCCGTCATCGTCCACTCCCTTCATGTAGAAGGGCGGCGCCAGCAACAGCCCCGCGGCGCCAGCGTCCAGTGCTGCAGATGACTGGGCAGCGGCGTCATCAATGGCGCTGGCCATGATGCCGACCTGAATGCGGCTGCCCGACGGCAAACCATCTGCCAGCGCGGCTTGCATCGCCGTGCGCTCGTCGAGAGACAGCCCGTAGCCCTCGCCGGTGGTGCCGCACAGGGTGACGCTGTCGCAGCCGCGGGTGAGCACCGAGGCAGCATGCGTGACCAGCTTTTTCAGGTCCACGTCGCCGGACGCGGTGTAAGGGGTTACCAGAGCCGCAGAAAGACCAAACAGTGTTGTTTTCATGAAAGTGCGCCAGTCGGTTGTTGCTAACATGTCAGTTGGCTGTGAATAACCTTGTTGCGCGGGTTCGTAAAGGTCCGGCACTCGCGAAGTCTGCCGAGGTTGAAATCCCGGCACGACGGGACCTTGCGGTGAGACACACCCGGCCTGAAGCTCAGGCCGGGTTCAATCCGTCTCAGTGATCAGTGATTGTCGCGCGGGACCGATTTCTGCGCCACGCGCTGAAACGCGTCCGATCCGCGCAGCACCATTCCCTCGGAGAAGGGTTCAGCCAGTTCGCGGAAATAGGCCTGCCAGGGTGTCTGGCTCGGGGGAATCGGATATCCGCCGGCTTCCGCAAGATCGGCCGCACGTTGTGCCCACTCGGTGTCTGGCACCAGCGCGTCGACGCGCCCCTTGCCGAGGTCGATGCGGATCTTGTCGCCGTTGCGCACCAGTGCCAACCCGCCGCCGGCTGCGGCCTCCGGCGAGGCATTGAGAATCGAGGGCGAAGCCGAGGTGCCCGACTGCCGGCCGTCGCCGATACAGGGCAGGGCTGTAACGCCCTTTTTCAGCAGGTAGCTCGGGGGGCGCATATTGACCACTTCAGCGCCGCCCGGATAGCAAAGCGGGCCGGCGCCGCGCATGATCAGAATCGAGTTTTCATCGATGGAGAGGCTCGGGTCGTCGATCATCTTGTTGTAGTGCTCCGGGCCGTCGAACACCACGGCAAAGCCTTCGAACGCATCCTTGTCATCCGGATTGGAGAGGTAGCGTTTGCGGAATTCATCGGAAATCACCGAGGTCTTCATGATGGCGCTGTCAAACAGCGATCCCTTGAGATTGAGGAAGCCTGCGTCCGCCATCAGCGCATCAGAAAGCGGACGGATCACGTCGGCATTTTCGCTCTCGCGGTTGGCGCAGTTCTCACCGATGCTGCGGCCGTTGACAGTCAGCGCACCAGGGTGCGGAAGCAGATTTGCCTTGAGCAATTCCGCCACCACCGCTGGAACGCCGCCGGCCCGGTGGAAGTCCTCGCCCAGATACGCCCCGGCGGGCTGCAGATTTGTCAGCAGCGGCACATGATGGCCCAGCGTCTGCCAGTCGTCATTGTTGAGGGCTACGCCAATATGTTTGGCGACTGCGGCAATATGGATCGGCGCATTGGTCGAACCGCCGATCGCCGAGTTCACCACGATGACGTTTTCGAAAGCCTCGCGGGTCATCAGGTCGGATGGCTTGAGATCTTCGCGCACCATGTCGACGATGCGTTTGCCTGTGGCATAGGCCATCTGGCCGCGCTCACGGTAGGGTGCCGGAATGGAAGCCGAGCCCGGCAATTGCATGCCCAGCGCTTCGGCCAGTGAATTCATCGTCGAGGCGGTGCCCATGGTGTTGCAATAGCCGACCGAGGGAGCCGAGCTTGTGACAAGCTCCGCGAACTGCTCGTCGTCGATCTTGCCCTCGGCATGGAGTTCGCGTGCCTTCCAGACCACCGTGCCTGAACCGGTTCGCTCGCCACGGAAATAGCCGTTCAACATCGGTCCGACCGAAAATGCGATGGCGGGAATGTTCACCGTGGCTGCGGCCATCAGCAGCGCGGGCGTTGTCTTGTCGCAGCCGATGGTCAGGACGACGCCGTCCAGCGGATAGCCAAACAGCGATTCCACCAGTCCGAGATAGGCCAGATTGCGGTCCAACATGGCGGTGGGGCGTTTTCCGGTTTCCTGAATCGGGTGCACCGGGACTTCAAGCGGGACGCCGCCATTGGCGATAATGCCGTCGCGGATGCGCTTGGCGAGTTCGATGTGGTGACGGTTGCAGGGAGACAGATCGGACCCGGTCTGGGCAATGGCGATGATCGGTTTGCCTGACTGAAGCTCGTCGCGCGTGAGGCCGTAATTGACGTATCGTTCGATATAGAGCGCGGTCATTTCCTGATTCTCAGGATTGTCGAACCATAGCTGGGATCTGAGGTTTTTCGGGGTCTTATGGTCTGACATCTGCGTCTCCAATGCCGTTGGACTTGCCAATCCGGCTGTCTGCTTGACTTGAGCGGGATACCCAGCGGGTGACCGCTGGGCTCACGTGACGGGTAGTGTTAGCAGCCCTTTGCTGCGACATAAATGGGATAGATTGGCGCGCTGCGCGGATTGCACGGCACGGACATAATACCCATTGATAAAAAACCGTCCAGCCGGTATGTTTATGCATGACATCAGCACCCTCCCGCAAGAACGATCCCCAGGCTGTGCGCAGCAGGCTGCTCGACTGTGCCGCGCGGTTGATTGTCGACCACGGCTTGTCAACGCTGCGGCTGGAAAGCGTGGCGCGCGAAGCCGGTGTCAGCAAGGGCGGGCTGTTGCATCACTATCCCGGCAAGGAGGCTCTGATCAGCGGCCTGTTCGACCAGGTGGTTGAATGGTTTGACTGTCAGGTGGACGCGGTTCTGGAAGCCGATGAGGCAAGTCCGGCGCGATTCTCGCGCGCCTATTTGCGCGTCATCGCCAGTATCGACATGACCGTGCCTGAGGAGAAACGGCTCGCTGTCTTGATCCTGATGCTCAGTTCTGATCCGCAGTGCAGTGCACAGTGGAGCAATTGGGTGGAGGGACGTCTGCGCCGGCACAATCTCACCGATGCCAATCCGTTGGCCCGCACTTTACGTTTGGCTGCCGACGGTCTTTGGCTTTCAGATCTGGGCAGCGGACCGGATTCACAACCTGCTGCGCGCCGTGAGGTTCTCCGGTTTCTTGAGGGCCTGAACGCTGCACACGCCACTGACACCAATCCGGATGTAAGAGGACGCTGACATGCCGTGGCTGTTTCTTGGTCTTGCCATCACGGGCGAAGTCATCGCCACCACGGCGCTGAAAGCCTCCGTAGGGTTCACCAAATGGGGCTATAGCAGCATCTCGGTGGTCGGCTACTGCATCTCGTTCTATTTCCTTGCCATTGTTCTCAAGACGATTCCGGTCGGCATTGCCTATGCGGTCTGGGCCGGCGCAGGTGTGGCAATGGTCGCGATCATCGGCGTCTTTCTGTTTGGCCAGAAACTCGATCTGTTCGCATATCTCGGAATTGGGCTGATCGTCGCCGGCGTGCTGGTCCTGAATCTGCTTTCAGGGGCCACCGCCCATTGATGGATGTCGCGTTCAAATGGCTTGCTTGCAAGATGACGTGGTGACGTTACAGCGCTGCAGAGCCCGCATGAAAATGCGAACGCGGGCTGCATCGGCGGCCGCATTCACCCGCGCACCGGGGTATCAAGACAGCGGAGTTCAGCCCTTGCCACAGGGATTGCCGTGACGATCTGGGGTTTCTGCCTCCAAACAAACTGTTGACTTCGCAAGCGGCAGCTTCTTTCTGAGGCTGCAAGAGTTCCATCCTTGATAAAGTGAGTCGCACATGAACCAGTGGAGCGAATTCGCTGCGGCGCTGCTGGCGTTCTTCATATTGCACAGCTTGCCAATACGCCCTGCGGTCAAGACCCGGATCGTCAGCCTGATTGGCGCCAGGCTGTTCACGCTTGTCTATTCCTGTGTCTCGATAGCTGCGCTCGGCTGGCTGATCGTTGCGGCTTCTCGGGCACCTTATGTCGAACTCTGGGCCCCGGCGCCCTGGCAGCATCTGGCGGCGCTGATCATCATGCTCGGCGTCAGTCTGATCGTCGCCTTCACACTTGGCCGGCCCAACCCGTTCTCATTTGGCGGCAGCTCCACCGCAGCCTTCGATCCGGCCCATGCCGGAATTGTCCGTTTGCACCGGCATCCCCTGCTGCTGGCGTTCTTCCTTTGGGCCGGCGCGCATTTGCTGCCCAACGGAGATCTGGCCCATGCAATCCTGTTTGGCCTGTTCGCCGGGTTTTCCCTCATCGGCATGAAACTGATCGACCGGCGCACCAGGCGCCGGCTCGACCCGCAACAATATGAGGCCTTGCTGAAGTCAGTGCAGAAAAGTGGTCTGTTGCAGGGTTTTGCCCAGGATCAAGTGCGCATCCGGATTGCAGCAGGCGTCGGCCTGTTTGTTGGGCTGGTGCTGTTGCATCCGGTCGTGATCGGCGATTCGCCCCTGGCCGCGCTTTCTTGAGTGTCAGTGACGTTTGCGCGGTCTGCTCAGTGCTGGTGCGAAAACCAGCCCGAAGCCGACAAAAGCAACCATCCAGGCGAAGGCCGCGACATGCAGGGTAACGCCCGTGTGGCTGTCGATCAGCGCTGCGGCGATGCGGGTCACAGCAGCGACCAATAGGGCGGTGAACAACAAAGTCGCCGACACACCGGCTTTGAGTTGCTGTCCGGTGTGGCCGCGCGATGCCCGGACCATCATCGCAAGTGTCATGCCGCCAACCGCGCCGACACCCAGGGCGTGGACGCCCGCCAGCGGCGAAACCAGCTCGGGCCAGAACCCGCCCGCCGCGATCAGCGCAAATCCGATCGGAACAAACAGGTAACCGGCATGCAGCATCCAGACCAGCGGATCACGCCATGTTCGCAAGCCCGCCCAGCGCGCAAGCCGGATGAACTGGACCAGCGCCGCAATTGCCATGGCTGTTGCCGTTCCCGTCCAGTCCGGCGCGGCAGTCCAGAGTGCCAGAGCGCCAACCGCCACCGCGATCGACAGCAAATCAAACAGTGAAAAAGCTGCAGGCAAGCGTCCGGGATTCTCCCGCACCAGCCAGTTGCGTGTGAAGCTGGGAACGACGCGCCCGCCGATCAGCATGATCAAGGTGATCACCGCAAGCGTTGCCAGTCGGCGGCTGAAGTCGGTAATCCCCAGGACATGGGCTTCCAGATGGAAGCCGATATTGGCCGCAGCCAGAATCGTCAGCGGCAGCAGCACCTTCAGGTTACGCCAGTTTGCCCCGGCAACAATTTCGCGTGCGATCACCATGGCCACTGCAATCAGGAAGGCAGCATCAATGACCAGCGCCGCCTGCCAGCCGATATGGCTCGAAAACGTCACCGCAACCCGCCCCGCAATCCAGAGCAGCACCAGCGCCAGCAGCCCGTTCCCCTGCAGCGGCATCCGGCCTGTCCAGTTTGGAACTGCGGTAAACAGGAACCCGGTCGCAATAGCCGGGACAAAGCCGAAATAGAGTTCATGAACATGCCAGTCGGTCGGTGCAAACAATGTCGACAGACTGAGGTCGCCATAAAACTGCGGCAGCCACAGCAGAATCGACAACCCCGAATAGAGCGCACCGAGCAGGAAAAACGGGCGAAACCCGTAGCTCAGGAGTGCCGGGCCGGTGTAAGGGCGGGTTCTGGGTATTGCCATGTCAGCTTCGTGTCCGTTCGTTGCGGCGTCCTGCCATCAGATGGCGGCAACTGCGTTGCCGCGCCGTGCGATTGCATTGGCTCGACACGACCCCTATCACGTTGGATGTCCGGTTCTTTGCAATAATGCAAATTGGAGGCATGACATGAGCCGTCTCGATCCGTCCCTGCTAGCCGCGCTGCCTCCATTCAGCGGGATGGAACGTGATGCACTTGCCGCTATGCTTGCCGGCGCAAAGCCGATCAGGCAGCCAAAAGACGCCTATATCTTTCGGCAGGGCGAAGACGCGCACGCCTTCTTTCTGCTGCTTGATGGCTATGTCCGCGTGGTCAAGCTGGCGCCCGATGGCGAACAGGTTATTGTCCGGTTCATTGCCAGCGGAGAATTGCTCGGCATCGCCAAGGCGATCGGCCGCGACAGGTATCCGGCCAATGCCATCGCCGCCGCCGATTGTGTGCTGCTCGCCTGGCCATCGAGATCATGGGACGCCATTGTCGCCGCCAATCCGGGCTTTGCCACCAATACCTATGCGATGGTCGGAAACCGGCTGCTCGACACTCAGGACAAGGTTGTCGAACTGGCGACGGAACGGGTTGAACAGCGCGTCGCCAATGCGGTTCTCAATCTTGCCAGGCAGACCGGAAGGCAGACGGACGAAGGCACTTTGATCGATTTTCGGATCTCCCGGCAGGACATTTCGGAAATGACGGGAACCACGCTGCACACGGTCTCGCGCCTGCTCAGCAACTGGGAAACCAAGGGCTGGATCAAAAGCGGACGCCAGAGAATCACGCTTGTCGACAGCCGCACGCTGGCGACACTGGCCACGGCGCGCGATTGACGCGGCCGTGCAAGACCCGGCGGTTGAGGATCGGGGCTGACGTCTCCGCAGTCACCTGATCTGCCGGATTGGAGTTGGGACGGTTGGAACCCGCGCCAGGTGTCGCGCCACCATGTCTGCGAGCGGCTCAGGTTTGTGCAGATGATAGCCCTGCCCAAAGGTGACGCCGAGGTGCTGCAGGTGAGCGACGGTCGCCGCGTTCTCGATTTTTTCCGCCACCACATCCAGCTCGAGGTCCTTGGCGATACCAACAACCGAAGATACGATGGCGCGGTCGAACTTGCTCTCGATCAGTTTTTCGATAAATGCGCCGTCAATTTTGATGCAGTTGATCGGAAACCGGCGCAGATAGTCGAAGGAACTGAGCCCCGAGCCGAAATCATCAAGAGAAACAACACATCCTTGCCGGCGCGCCTGGCGGACAAACAGGTTGGCTGTGTCAAAGCACGTCACGGCGGCGGTTTCAGTGATTTCAAATCCGATATGTGAATAGGGGGCACCGGTTTCTTCCACAGCCTGCTGGATGAATGACCACAGATGAGGATCGGATAAGGTTTGTGCGGATAGATTGAAACCCAGTTGCAGATCCATCGCTTCCATGGTCGGGCCGTACTGTTTCAACGCATCACCGATGATCCGTCTGTCGAGCATTGGCGCCACGCCGAAACGTTCGGCCGCCGAAATGAACTGCGCGGGCGTAACAATGCGACCATCCCGGCTCCTCAGCCTGGCCAGGATTTCGATGCGGCCGGACCACTCATGCGGCCTGTCGATCGAGCGGATTTCCTGACCGAACAGCACGACCCGGTTGTCCTCAAGCGCCTCGGTCAGGCCTGCTGCCATTCTGGCCGCCGTGAGGCCCGAGGAAAGAACGTCATTTTGTTCGACAAAGACCGACGATCTGTTCCGGCCCGCCGACTTGGCCGCATAACAGGCATCATCAGCACGCGCCAACACGTCAGGAGCGGAAATCAGTGGATCATCGATCAGGGCAATGCCGATGCTGCATCCCAGCGGCTGGCGGCTGACCACGAAGCCAAGATCGACGTTTCGCACCGCCGTGATGGTATCTTCGGCGGTCTTTCTTGCGGAAGTGGTATCCGAACCGGGAAGCAAAATAGCGAATTCATCGCCACCAAGGCGAGCAAAGACCGCATCGGACGGCAGCCTTTCGCAGACACCGGTTGCGATACGTCGCAACGCTTCATCGCCTGCAGCATGTCCGGCATAGTCGTTCAGTGCTTTGAAATGATCAAGATCGATATAAAGGACAGCAAAAGGTGTATCGGCGGCGGCGCCGATTGCATCCTCCAGCGCTTCATCGAAAGCTGACCGGTTGTACAGTCCGGTCAGGGCATCGTGACGTGCGGCATAGGCCAGTTCCTGCTGCCGCCTGGCTTCCTCGGTGATGTTTTGGAATATAAAGACGTTTCCACCAAGCTCGCCCGCTGACGACAGAAGCGGGCTGCTCTTGCGCCGGAACGTGCCCGTGTCGGTGGTAATGATGTGACCCGCGTCTTGAGATGACTGCGGCGGAATGTCCTGGCTTGTGGCCAGGTACTGCGTGAACGATGTGCGCAGGTCCTGGCCTGTCAGATCCACGTCCTGCAACGCCAGCATTCGCAAGGCCGCCGGATTGGCAAATGAAATCCGGCCGCGGACGTCGGTGCTGATGACGGCGTCGCTGATTGACTCCAGAGTGACCTTGTAACGCTCTTTCTCCGCATGCAGTGCATCGGCGGCACTCACCTCGTCCGTGATATCCCTGATGGTGCCGACCAGGCATCCCGCAAGACCGTCCTCCGGAACAGTTTTTGCCAGTGTTTCGACATGACGGATTTCGCCGTCTTCGCGGATGATCCTGTAACGTAGATTGACTTCCTCGTCTTTTGACAGCGCGTCGGCGTGTTCGCGTTCGGTCCAGTCCCGGTCATCGGGATGAAGAAATTTCTGCCAGGTCGTCGCGATGATGTCGGTCGGGCCCGGGTAGAGGCCGAATATGGCGCGTGTCCGTGCGTCCCAGTTGCTCTTCTGAAGACCGATATCATAGTGCCATATACCGATGCCGGAGGCGGCAAGGGCAAGCCTGAACCGTTCATTGGTCTGGCCGAGATTCTGCTCGGCTTCCTTTTGTCGGGTGATGTCCGTCTGTACACCGACAACACGAACCGGCCGCCCGTTCTCATCGCGTTCGACGATGCAGCCCCGGTCCAGCACCCAGACCCAGTGACCATTCTTGTGGCGCAGGCGCAACTCGGTCTCGATGCTCGCGGTTTCTCCGGCAAGATGCCGGTCACCGCTTTGAATCGCCCGCTCCCTGTCATCGGGGTGAACCAGCAGCAGCCACAGGTCGGCTCCTTTGGGCAAATCTTTCTTTTGGTAACCGAGCATCTGGCACCATTGTTCAGAGTATTTGCAAGCTCCGGTGCTCAGGTTCCAGTCCCATACGCCGAGGCCCGCGGCTTCGAGCGCACGTTCATACGTGTCACTGTGCTGGGTGCGAAGCTCGCTCTGATGGACCATTGTTTGCCTGCCAATCGTGACGCTGTATTCGGCTCTCACATTCGATTTATCTCATGAAACCCCAAAAACTCGTTAAATTCGGATGATTTGGTCCTGGTTGAAATGAGTGATCTGCGGCACCGAAGGTCGTGCGAGGCGGCGGCTGCCGCCATGGGCCCCGACTGCGTTCCAGTCGTCGCCGATCTGACCGCGCCCGGCGCCGCAGACGCGGTCGTCCATGAGATTGTCGCCCGGTTTGGCGGGCTTGATATTCTGGTGTCCAATGCCGGTGCGGCGGTTGAGGGCATGATTCTCGATCTCGACGAAGAGAAGCTGGCCCATGTCATCACCGTCGATGGCGGCACCATAGAAGCGGCATTGCGTTAGCAGGCTTTCGCCGATCGCTGCTGACAATGCCGCTCAAAGCATGATCCGGAGCTGAAACTGTTCGGTGCCGGGCTGGTTTCCGCAGCAATTCTGCGGGATAAGACCCTCATACAGTGAGGGTGTGTAATGTTGAATCTATCGGCAGCGCGGTATTTTCTGGAAGTGGCCCGCCTGCATTCGATCCGGTCGGCGGCGGATCGACTGCATGTGGCCCCGTCAGCCATCAGCCGGCAATTGACCAAGCTCGAGCATGAATTCGATGCGCAATTGCTTGAGCGTCATTCCAACGGGGTCAGACTGACCGCAGCGGGCGAATTGCTCGCCAAGCATCTGGCTGTGCTTTTTGAGACGATTGAAGTTGCGAAGGGTGAGATTTCCGATCTCAAGGGTCTCAAGAGCGGACAGGTGTCGATCGCAACGGTCGAAGGGGTAACAAGGCCCTTTCTGTCGGACAACATCGCCAACTTCAGGCAGAATTACCCGTCAATCGAATTTCGAGTCCGGATACGCGGCCGTGAGAGGGTGCTTGAAGCGCTTGAACAACATCTGTGTCAGATCGGATTCATTTACGATCATTTCTCCCACCCCTCGCTTGAGACCGTGGGCAAGTGGCGGCAACCTCTGCTCGCCCTGGCCCGCCCAGATCATCCTTTTGCCGATGGGCGCGCGCTCAAGCTGAATGATCTCGTGCCTATGTCCTGTGTATTGCCCGACGACAGTTTTGGAATCCATCATCTGGTCCATCGCGTCTATGCCAAGCTCGGCGCCACGCCGAACGCGACACTGGTGGCAGACCAGTTCCATTTTCTCATCGCCCATGCGATCCGGACCAATGCCATCATCTATCTGCCGCTACAGGCAGCCATGACCGAGGTCAAGTCGGGCGTGATCGTGCCATTGAACCTTGACTGCAATGACTTCAACTACCGCTACATCTATGCCGTCATTCGCCGTGACCAGCAGCTCGCGCCAGCAACATCCGCGTTTTTACGCTACATCCTGGCGGAGTTCCAGGCGGGCGAGAAATCCGACGCGGAGCTGCTGGCCAAGCTGCGCCATCATCAGGTGTGAAGTTCGATCGTGATGTCGGCTTCCACCGGCGCGTTCATGCCCAGTTCGTGTTGGGTCAAAGCTGCGCGTGCATGCTTGCCGTTTTCTTCGCCCCACAGGGCAACAAACAGATCGGATGCGCCGTTGAGCACCAGATGCGGTTGGGTGAACCCGGGTGCACAGGTGACATAGCCGATCATCTTGACGATCCGCTTGACGCGATCGAGATCCCCCAGGACCTTCTTCATCATGGCCAGGTGGTTGATCGCCATCAGGCGCGCAGAAGCGTAGCCTTCTTCGATGGTCAGGTCGGACCCGACCTTTCCGACATAGGGCAGTACATCATTGTCGTTTTCGTCTGGCTGCGTTCCCAGCGTTCCGGACGTGTAGAGAATATTGCCGACGACAACGCCGGGCAAATAATTGCCGATCGGCTTTGGAACGCGCGGCAGGATGATGCCCATTTCTTTCAGGCGGCCTTCGGTCTGGTGCGACATGTGGTTAATCCCTCGTTTCAGCTGGGTCGAAGTTACCCGGAAGTATCCACGGCACGAGCACCAAACGCGCAACATGGCTTTGCCGATTCGGCAACACGATGGTCGTTTGCCATCTCGGCAATTTGATTAAATGAAATAAAAACAAGATGATGTAGGAACACCCCTCCGCCGGCGTCAGAATCCGATCGTTGGGCACCCGCATTTCTGCGCTGGTGTTTTTTGAAGCTGCTCATAAGGTTTGCCCACTACAGAATGAGAAGGTGACGATTTGAACTATCAATCTCTTGCCCACATCGCCCACAGACTGCGGCTCCAAAAGGCTTCGGCCTCTGAGCTCATCGCGCAGGCCATTGAGCGCTTCGAATCATCTGAATCCAGTGTTCATGCCTATAAGCACTGGGCCGGCCCGCAAGCTGCAAAACAGGCCGAGGCCGTCGATGTGTTCCTGAGCGCCGGGCATGATCTCGGACCGCTGATGGGCATTCCGGTCTCGGTCAAGGATCTCTTCGGCGTCCCCCGCATGCCGGTGTTTGCAGGCACCGACACTGCATTTGACGAGAGTTGGCAAACCGCTGGTCCGCTGGTGCAGTCGGTCATCGCGCAACTGGGCATCATCACGGGCAAGACCCACACGGTTGAATTTGCCTTTGGCGGACTCGGCACCAACCCCCATTGGGGTGCGCCGGTCAATCCGTGGTCCGCCAAGGGCGCGCCACGCGCCGCCGGTGGCTCCAGTTCGGGTGCCGGCGTATCCCTGGCTCAGGGATCGGCTCTGGTCGCGTTGGGAACCGACACGGCGGGCTCCGTGCGCATTCCGGCAGCCTTGACCGGTCAGTGCGCTCTCAAAACAACCCATGGCCGCTGGTCCTCGACCGGCATTGTACCGCTGTCACCTTCGCTTGATACCCCCGGGTTGCTGTGCCGCACTGTCGAAGATCTGGCCTATGCCTTTGCGGCGCTTGATGGCCAAGAGCGGGGGCAGATCGCGCCGCAAGACCTCGCCGGATTGCGCATTGGGGTTATCCAGAATGTTGTCTGGGACGAGATTGATCCCGCCATCGCCGCCAACACGGAAGCGGCGCTGAGCACACTTGAGCGCAAGGGCGCGCTTGTCTCCAGGGTCACTCTGCCTGGTGTGGACGCGGTATTGGAGATCTTCCGTCAGGGCGGACTTGCAGCGTCCGAACTGCGCAGCTTCATGAACAGCAATTGCCCCGAGCGTATCGCGCGGCTCGATCCGATGGTCCGGGCCCGGGTCGAAGCGGCGGATCAAATCTCGTCAACCGAATACCTGCGCCGACGCGATGTCCTGGCGAATTCGGGGCGGGACGCTTTGTCGGTCTTTGACCAGTGCGATGTGCTGGTCTCGCCAACCGTGGCGATCAGCGCACCGCTGCTGTCCGAAGTGGCGGATGACGCCGCCTATCGCACAGCCAACATGCTGACGCTGCGCAACACAGCAATCGCCAATCTGTTCGGCTGGAGCGCGCTGACACTGCCTTCGGGACTTGACGGCAACGGCATTCCATCCGGCTTGCAGCTGATTGCACCGCCGATGCAGGAAACACGTCTTCTGGCGATGGCCCTGGGTGTCGAAGCCGCTGTTGGCCGCGCGCCTGACCTACTGGGTCGGCCCCCGCTCCTTTCTTCCGCAACCTGACTTCACCACTACCAACAGGAGATACCATGTCTATTAAAAAACTTGGCCTGACTTTGGCCACCGCGCTGACATTCAGCCTCAGCGGCGCAGCTTACGCCGCTGACTTCACATTCACCTTCGCTCACGTGCTGACCGAAGACACGCCGAACGCCCGCGCAGCCGTGCGTTTCAAGGAAGAAGTCGAAGCCAAATCGGACGGCCGCATCGAAATCAACATCCGCCCTGCCGCCCAACTGGGTGGTGATGTGGAAATCATTGAACAGACGCAGATGGGCCTCGTGCACATCTCGATCCCGCCGACTGGCAACCTCGCCAACTTCAATGAGAAAATGTACCTGTTCGATCTGCCGTTCCTGCTGAGCGACAATGAGGCAATGAAGCGCGTTCTCGACGGCGAAGTCGGCACCGAGTTGCTTGGTACTCTTGGCTCCAACAACCTCCACGGCATCGCCATGTGGGGCGCAGGCTTCCGTCACATGACCAACAACGTCCGTCCCATCAATGGTCCGGACGACCTCAACGGCATCAAGATGCGCACACTGCAGGCACCGACCATCCTGTCGACCTATCGTGCCTATGGCGCCAACCCGACCGCAATGGCTTATGTTGAAGTCTACAACGGCCTGCAGCAAGGTGTTGTTGAAGGACAGGAAAATCCTCTGGCCAACATCGACTCGATGCGCTTTTATGAAGTACAGAAATACATGACGCTGACGGGGCACGCCTATCACACCTATGCAGCAATCATGAACAAGCAGGCTTGGGAAAGCCTGCCGGAAGACCTGCAGACGGTGGTCGAGGAAGCGATGATCGTGGGCCGCGATGCCGCGCGCGAATACACGCTTGAGGACGAAGCGCGCATTCTCGACGCGATCAAGGACCAGATCGAGATTCAGGAACTGTCTCCCGAAGCTCGCGCTGCGTTCGTAGAGGCATCCAAGCCGATCTACGACGAGTTCCGTCCGAAGGTCTCGCCTGAACTGATGGACAAGGCGCTCGCCGCCTCCAAGGGTTAATCCAAGTGCAGGGGGCTGGCCGATGATCGAAGGACTGAACCGCATTGTTGACTGGGTCGAGAATGTCTCTGTCACCTTGCTCATTCTGACCGCAACGGTTGTTGCCATCGTGCAGGTTATCGCACGCTATGTGTTCAACAACTCGCTGTACTGGTCGGAGGAACTCATCCTTTATTCGCTGATCGCCATGAGTTTTCTGACCATGGGCATGGGGGTTCGTTATGCCTCCCATATCAGCGTCGAGGCAGTCTATGCGATTGCCAGCCCCCGCATGACCCGCGCACTTCAGATCGGGGCAGCCAGCCTCGGTCTGATCTTTGCTGGCGCGTTGATTTACTACGGCACCACCTTGTCGATCAACACGTCGCGTATGGGACAGCTTTCGCCCGCCATGCGCGTGCCGGTTGGTTATATCTACATGATCATTCCGCTTTCAGGCAGCTTTATGGTGCTGCGGTACCTGTTGGTCATTCAATTTCTTCTGACCGGGCGTGAATACATCGCGCCGCAGGTCGACGTGAAAACAAGCTGAAGGCGCCATCATGTTATCAGCACTTGTTCCGGCCTTTTTTGGCCTGTTGCTTTTCGGGTTGCCGATCTTTGCAGCGCTCGCCCTTTCCGTAGGCCTGGTTTTCTACTTCTGGAGTGGAATCGACCCGGTTGTCGTGCCGATGCGGATGTTCTCCGGCATGAACAACTTTTCGCTCATGTCGATCCCGTTCTTCATTCTTGCCGCCGAGCTGATGCGCATCGGTGGACTGTCGGACCGGCTCATCGGTCTGGCTCGCGCCCTGATCGGCTGGCTGCCCGGCGGCTTGGCGGCAGCGGCTGTCGTCGCCTGCCTGATGTTCGGATCGATATCCGGATCAAGCCCGGCAACGGTGATTGCCATTGGTGCGATCATGTATCCGGCGATGGTGTCGGCGGGGTATGACAAATATTTCTCAATTGGCTTGATTACAACAGCGGGCACGTTGGGTCCGATTGTGCCGCCTTCGATTGCACTGATCATCTATGGCTCGGTGACCGGAACGTCGGTGGGCAAGCTCTTTGCCGCCGGTCTGCTGCCCGCCATGCTGATCGGCGGAATTCTGATCCTCTATGCCTCGGCCTATTCGATCCGCAAAGGCTACCCGCGGGATGAATTCCCGACTGCCAGAAACCTGATTGCTGCGTTCAAGCGGGCCGCCTGGGGGTTGGGCTTGCCGGTCATCTTGCTCGGAGGCATTTACACCGGGGTGTTCACCCCGACGGAATCAGCCGCGACAGCTTGCCTTTACGGCTGGTTTGTCGGTGTGGTGGTCTACCGCACCATCTCGTTCAAGGGCATGCTGATTGTGCTGCGCAACACCGGACTGATTTCAGGACCGCTCTTGCTGATCACTGCCGGGGCGTCGGCGTTCTCCTGGCTTCTTGCCAGCACCGGTGCGCCATCGCAACTGGCGACCTATATCCTGTCGGGGACTGAGAACCCGGTGATTGTGATCGCGCTGTTCAACCTGATTCTGTTGCTCGCGGGCTGCTTTCTCGACAGCGCCTCGGCGATCATCATCCTGGGCCCGTTGATGCAGCCGATCGCAGCACAGGTTGGCGTTGATCCGATCCATTTCGGCATCATCATGCTGGTCAACCTCTCTGTCGGGATGCTGACGCCACCGGTGGGGTTGAACCTGTTCGTGGCGATGGGGGTCGCCAGGATGACATTGTTCGAGATTTTCCGGGCAGCCATTCCGACCATCCTGCTGATGGTGGTGGCTCTGATCATTCTCTCCTATGTGCCGATGTTCAGCATGTGGTTGCCCAATCTCATGTATTGAGCATTGCCTTGGCTGTGAAATGCACGCTCGCTGATCGGACCGGTCCGATCAGCGAGTGGCGTGTCTGCGGAGCCTGTCGGCCCGCATCGACCTGCGGCGCCGCCCATCCTGCTGGATGCGCAAGGAACGCCGTATCTGTTTGAATCAAGGCATCTACGTCATCGTTCAAATGAATCCGTTTGAACGCGGCAGGCATGGTGCCGGCCGGGCTCCCCGCACCTGGCCCGGCAGCAGCGACCCGCAGGCCCATCCCGGCGCCTTCAGGATCGAATTGATAATAATCAAGACATGATTTGATTTGAATCCAGTTCGTTCCGGCTGTGCGAGCGGTCTCAATTCGAAAAATATTGCATGCCCATTTGTTTCTTTCTCCGATCATGAGATTTGCGGTCGTGCGCGCCTGCCATCTTGATCTGTGTCAAGTCGCCGTCTCGTGGCTTGGGCAAATTCCGTTTGAACGCGCGGGGTCACCCCGAGCTGCAAACGGAGAAAGAGAATGCTCGATAGGGGACAGGTCTCGCAAACAGAGCGCACACGGGCGCTTTCACTGAGCACGATCGCGTTTACTGCCTGTTTCGCGGTCTGGACCATTTTTTCCATCATCGGCGTGGAGATAAAGTCTGAACTGGGCTTGAGCGAGTTCCAGTTCGGCCTGCTCGTTGCGACCCCCATTCTCACCGGATCGCTGACACGGCTGATCCTCGGTGTCTGGACGGAGAAGTACGGCGGGCGCAATGTCTTTACCCTCCAGATGCTGCTGACAGCCGCCGCCACGTGGATGCTGACCTGGGCCTCGTCCTACACCATGTATCTTGTTGCCGCGCTCGGCATAGGTCTTGCCGGCGGGTCGTTCATTATCGGCGTCGCCTATGTCTCTCGCTGGTACGACCAGGGCAAGCAGGGAACGGCACTGGGCATTTTCGGTGCAGGCAATGTAGGCTCGGCAGTCACCACATTCGTCGCACCCTTCGTGATGGTCTCCTACGGCTGGCACGGGGTCGCCCATGTCTGGGCGGCTGCCCTTGCGCTGACGGCCGTGGCATTTTACCTGCTTGCCAAGGACGATCCGGAACTGGTCGCCCGCCGCAAGAGTGGCGACCGCCCGCCCTCGCTGACCGAACAGTTCGCCCCCCTGAAGAATCTGCAGGTCTGGCGTTTCTCGCTCTACTACTTCTTCGTCTTTGGCGGCTTTGTCGCCATAGCCCTCTGGACGCCGCATTACCTGACAGAAGTCTACGGTGTCGACATCCGCATGGCCGGCATGGCGGTCGCGGCATTCGGGCTTTCGGGGTCCTTGTTCCGGGCCTATGGCGGCGCGCTCTCGGACCGCTTCGGCGCCCGGGCGGTGATGTATTGGAGCCTCGGTTTTTCCGCCCTGTTGCTGTTTATGCTGTCCTATCCGGCGACAGACTATGTGATCCAGGGCAAGGACGGCCCGATCGCTTTTTCCACCAAGCTCGACTTCTGGCCTTTCGTTTTCATCCTGTTCGCGCTCGGGTTCTTCATGAGCCTCGGCAAGGCGGCGGTGTTCAAGCACATTCCGGTCTATTACCCCACGCATGTCGGTGCTGTCGGCGGGCTGGTGGGCATGATCGGCGGCCTTGGCGGGTTCATCCTGCCGATCATATTCGGCGCAGCGCTGGACCTGACTGGCATCTATACATCGGCATTCGCGTTGCTGTTCCTGCTGGTCAGCGTTTCGCTGCTGTGGATGCACATGGCGATCCGGGTGATGGAGCGGACGATGCAGGGCGAGGTCCTGAGTCAACTGCCGCAACTCCCGGAAATGCTGGGGATGCCGGTCTCTGACGCCGCGCAGACTGCGCACACGCTGGACGAGTGGAGCCCCGAGGACCCGCGCTTCTGGGAGAACAAAGGCCGCCGTATCGCCCGCCGCAATCTCTGGATCTCGATCCCGGCACTGCTTTTGGCCTTCTCGGTCTGGATGGTGTGGTCGGTCGTGGTCGCGCGTCTTCCCGCGATCGGGTTTGATTTCACCTCGGGTCAATTGTTCTGGCTTGCCGCACTTCCCGGCCTGTCGGGGGCAACCATGCGGATCTTCTACAGCTTCATGGTCCCGATTTTCGGTGGAAGACTGTGGACGACACTCTCAACTGCCTCGCTGCTGCTGCCCGCCATGGGCATCGGCTATGCCGTGCAAAGTCCGGACACGCCCTATCTGATCTTTCTGGTTCTGGCGCTGCTGTGCGGCTTCGGCGGTGGTAACTTCGCCTCCTCGATGGCCAACATCGCCTTCTTCTATCCGAAGGCGGAAAAGGGCAACGCGCTGGCGCTGAATGCGGGTCTTGGCAATCTCGGAGTCTCCGTCATGCAGTTTCTGGTGCCGCTTGTCATCACCGCCGGTGTCTTCGGCGCGCTTGGTGGCCAGCCCCAGACGATGTCGGACGGCGGTCAATTGTGGATGCAGAACGCAGGTTTCATCTGGGTCCCGTTCATCATTGCGGCAACAATCGCTGCCTGGCTGGGAATGAATGACATTGCCGACGCCAGATCCAGCTTCAAGGAGCAGGCGATCATCTTCAGCCGCAAGCACAACTGGATCATGTGCATTCTCTACACCGGCACCTTCGGCAGCTTCATCGGCTACTCCGCCGGTTTCCCGCTGCTGACCAAACTTCAGTTCCCTCAAGTCAACGCCTTGCAGTTCGTTTTCCTTGGTCCGCTGGTGGGCGCCCTGTCCCGTGCCGGCACCGGCTGGATTTCCGACAGGTTCGGCGGCGGGCGCGTCACCTTCTGGACCTTCCTGGGGATGATTGCCGCGGTTTTCGGGGTGATTTTCTTCCTCGGCATCAAGGAGCAGCCCGGCGCATTCTGGGGTTTCTTCGCCTCGTTCATGGCGCTGTTCTTTCTCACCGGTGTCGGCAACGCATCGACCTTCCAGATGATCCCGGCGATCATGGCGCGGGAGATCCCGCGGTTGATGCCGGACCTGGCGGGCGACTCGTTGCGCAAGCAGGCCGAACGCGAAAGTGCGGCAATCATCGCCTTCACCTCCGCCATCGCCGCTTACGGCGCCTTTTTCATCCCCAAGGCCTACGGCACCTCCATCGCCATGACCGGCGGCCCGGTGGCTGCACTCTGGGGGTTTCTCGGCTTCTACGTGATCTGTGTCGTGCTGACCTGGTTCTACTACACCCGTCCGGAAGGCCTTCTGGCCGCAACCGAACGGGTCGGTGGTGCCGCGCCCGCCGTCCCAACAGTCTGACCTGAAAGGAGAGCAAGATGAGCCATCTTCTCGACCGATTGAATTTTCTCAAATCCACCCGTCAGGACACCTTCGCCGACGGGCACGGTCAAACCACCATCGAGAGCCGCGATTGGGAGGAGGTTTACCGCAACCGCTGGCGCCACGACAAGATCGTGCGCTCGACCCACGGGGTGAACTGCACCGGGTCGTGTTCATGGAAGATCTACGTCAAGTCGGGCATTGTCACCTGGGAAACGCAGCAGACCGATTATCCGCGCACCCGGCCCGACATGCCCAATCACGAGCCGCGTGGCTGCGCCCGCGGCGCCAGTTACAGCTGGTACCTCTATTCGGCCAACCGGGTGAAGACACCTCTGGTGCGCGGGCGGTTGATGCGTCTGTGGCGCGAAATGCGCAAGACCATGACCCCGGTGGCGGCCTGGAAAGCGATCCAGGCTGATCCGGCCAAGCGCGACAGCTACACCAAGACCCGCGGCAAAGGCGGCTTCGTGCGTGCCGACTGGGAAGAGGTGACCGAGATCATTGCGGCAGCGAATGCCTACACGACCAAAACCTATGGCCCCGACCGGGTCTTCGGCTTTTCGCCCATTCCGGCCATGTCGATGGTCAGCTATGCCGCCGGCTCGCGCTACCTCAGCCTGATGGGCGGGACCTGCATGTCGTTTTATGACTGGTATTGCGATCTGCCGCCGGCCAGCCCGCAGACCTGGGGCGAGCAGACCGATGTGCCCGAAAGTGCCGATTGGTACAATTCCAGCTTCATGATCCTGTGGGGATCGAACGTGCCGCAGACCCGCACGCCGGATGCCCATTTCTATACCGAAGCCCGCTATCGCGGCGCCAAATCGGCCGTCGTCAGCCCGGATTATTCCGAAGCGGCAAAATTCGGCGACATCTGGCTCAATCCGCAAGCGGGCACCGATGCGGCGCTGGCGCTGGCGTTCGGCCATGTCATCCTGCGCGAGTATCATCTCGACCGGCAGGTGCCGTATTTCGAAGACTACACCCGCAAATACTCCGATTTTCCGCTGCTGGTACGGCTGGATGAAAAGGACGGCCGTTATGTTCCGGGCCGGATGCTGCGTGCAGCTGATTTCACCGACGGCCTGGGCGAAGCCAACAATCCGGACTGGAAAACGGTCGGCATCGACAGCAAGACCGGTGATATCGTCGCGCCCAATGGCTCCATCGGCTTCCGCTGGGGCGAAAACGGGTACTGGAACCTCGAGGAGAGGGCAGGCGAACAGGCAATCGAACTGTCCTCCACGCTGATCCTCGATGAGGATCACGATGATGTGGTCGGCGTCGACTTCCCCTATTTCGGTGGAGCAGCGACCGAGCATTTCACCAGGTGCGACCACCCGGATGTGCTGACCCGCAGCATTCCCGTTCGCCGGCTCAAGCTCAAGGACGGGGACGCACTGGTAACGACCGTGTTCGATCTGTTCTGCGCCAATTACAGCCTTGATCGCGGTCTTGGCGGCGACAATGTTGCCAGCTCCTATGACGCCGACGTGCCGTTCACGCCGGCCTGGGCGGAAAAGATAACCGGGGTCAAGGCGGACCGGATCATCGCCGTGGCGCGCGAATTTGCCACCAATGCGGAGAAAACCAACGGCAAGTCGATGGTCATTCTCGGCGCCGGTCTGAACCACTGGTATCACATGGACATGGCCTATCGCGGCATCATCAACATGCTGGTGATGTGCGGTTGCGTCGGGCAGTCAGGCGGCGGCTGGTCGCATTATGTCGGCCAGGAAAAGCTGCGTCCGCAGACCGGCTGGACAGCACTGGCCTTCGCGCTCGACTGGGCGCGTCCACCCCGTCATATGAACTCGACCTCGGCCTGGTATGCGCACACCGACCAGTGGCGTTACGAAACAGTGACGGCCGGCGAGATCGTCTCGCCGACGGCGCCCGCCGGCAATTGGGCCGAACGCAGCCTGATCGATTACAACATCCAGGCTGAACGCATGGGCTGGCTGCCGTCAGCGCCACAGCTCAAGACCAATCCGCTGGACGTCGGGCGTGCAGCCAAGGCCGCCGGCAAGACGGCAGCCGAATTCGTGGCGGAAGGCTTGAAATCGGGAACGCTGGAAATGTCCTGCGAAGACCCTGATGCGCCGGAAAACTGGCCGCGCAATCTGTTCGTCTGGCGCTCCAATCTGCTCGGATCATCGGGCAAGGGGCATGAATACTTCCTGCGCCACCTGCTGGGCACCGATCACGGCATGCTCGGCAAGGATCTGGGCGAGGAAGGGCGGATCAAGCCGGTTGAGGCCAAGTGGCACGACACCGCGCCGGAAGGCAAACTCGATCTTCTTGTGACGCTGGATTTCCGCATGTCGACCACCTGCGTCTATTCCGACATCGTGTTGCCGACAGCCAGCTGGTACGAGAAGGACGACCTGAACACATCCGACATGCACCCGTTCATTCACCCGCTGCAGGCAGCGGTGGATCCGGCCTATGAGAGCAAGTCGGACTGGGAAATTTTCAAGGCGATTGCCAAGAAGTTCTCCGAGGTCGCACCCGAAGTGCTCGGCGTAGAAGATGATGTCGTGTCGCTGCCGATGCAGCACGACAGTCCCGGCGAGCTGGCCCAGCCTTTCGTCGCCGACTGGAAAGCCGGAGAATGCGAACTGATCCCGGGACAGACCGCACCGAATTACATTGCGGTCGAGCGGGACTACCCCAATCTCTACAAACGCTTCACTGCGCTTGGTCCTTTGATGGAGAAGGTCGGCAATGGTGGCAAGGGCATCGCCTGGGACACCAAGGTGGAAGTGCACCACCTCCAGGACCTCAATGGCCAGGTCAGCGATGAAGGTGTGACCCAGGGCATGGCCAGGATCGACACGGCGATCGATGCCTGCGAGGTGATCCTGATGCTGGCGCCGGAAACCAACGGTGACGTTGCCGTCAAGGCCTGGAATGCACTCGAAAAGATCACCGGGCGCGAACACGCGCATCTGGCCGCGGCCAAGCAGGATGAAAAGATCCGCTTCCGCGACATCGCGGCGCAACCGCGCAAGATCATTTCCTCCCCGACCTGGTCGGGAATCGAGAGCGAGGAGGTCAGCTACAACGCCGGCTATACCAATGTGCATGAGTTGATCCCGTGGCGCACCCTGTCGGGCCGCCAGCAGCTTTATCAGGACCACGAATGGATGCGCGCCTTTGGCGAAGGCTTCGTCACCTGGCGTCCACCGGTCGATCTGAAGACCATCGCGCCGGCGATGGTGCAGACCGGCGGCGACAAACATGTGGTGCTGAACTTCATCACCCCGCACCAGAAATGGGGCATTCACTCGACCTATTCCGACAACCTGCTGATGCTGACGCTCAACCGTGGCGGCCCGGTGGTCTGGATGTCCGAGGTCGATGCCCAGAAAGCGGGGCTTGCGGACAATGACTGGGTCGAGGTCTTCAACTCAAACGGGGTTCTCACCGCGCGTGTCGTTGTCAGCCAGCGGATCAAGGAGGGTACGCTGTTCATGTACCACGCCCAGGAAAAGATCGTGAACACCCCGGGCAGCCAGATTACCGGCAAGCGCGGCGGCATCCACAATTCGGTCACCCGCACGGTTCTCAAACCCACTCACATGATCGGCGGTTACGCGCAGTTGAGCTACGGCTTCAACTATTACGGCACCGTCGGCTCGAACCGCGACGAGTTCGTGATTGTGCGCAAGATGGACAAGGTCGACTGGCTCGACACTCCGGCATCAACCAAGGAGGCAGCAGAATGAAGGTACGCGCACAAATAGGCATGGTGCTCAATCTCGACAAATGCATCGGCTGTCACACCTGTTCGGTGACCTGCAAGAACGTCTGGACCAGCCGCGACGGCGTCGAATACGCCTGGTTCAACAATGTCGAAACCAAGCCAGGCATCGGCTATCCCAAGGACTGGGAAAACCAGAAACGCTGGAACGGCGGCTGGGAACGGTCAAAGGCCGGCAAGCTGCGGCCCAAGCAGGGCGCCAAGTGGCGCATCCTCGCCAACATCTTCGCCAACCCGGATCTTCCGGAAATCGACGACTACTACGAACCGTTCGACTTTGACTACGATCACCTCAAGTCGGCGCCGGAGATGGAGGCGTTTCCGACGGCGCGGCCTCGCTCCAAGCTTAGCGGCGCGCGCATGGAAAAGATCGAATGGGGGCCGAACTGGGAGGAAATCCTCGGCGGCGAATTCTCCAAACGGTCGAAGGACGCCAATTTCGAGGGCATCCAGAAGGAAATCTACGGCCAGTACGAAAACACCTTCATGATGTATCTGCCACGGCTGTGCGAGCACTGTCTCAACCCGACCTGTGCCTCGGCCTGTCCGTCGGGCGCGATCTACAAGCGTGAAGACGATGGTGTGGTCCTGATTGACCAGGAGAAATGCCGCGGCTGGCGGATGTGCGTGTCTGCCTGTCCCTACAAGAAGATCTATTACAACTGGTCGACCGGAAAATCGGAAAAATGCACGCTGTGCTATCCGCGTCTGGAATCGGGTCAGCCAACAGTCTGTTCGGAAACCTGTGTCGGCCGCATTCGCTATATCGGCGTCATGCTCTACGATGCCGACAAGATTGCCGAGGCGGCGTCGGTCGAAAACGACCAGGACCTTTACGACGCCCAACTTGGCGTGTTTCTCGATCCGAGCGATCCGGACGTCATCGCTGCGGCGCGCGCCGAGGGCGTGCCGGAGGACTGGATTGAATCGGCCCGGCGGTCACCGATCTGGAAGATGGCGATGGAGTGGAAGATCGCTTTCCCGCTGCACCCCGAATTCCGCACCCTGCCGATGGTCTGGTATGTCCCTCCGTTGAGTCCGATCCAGAACGCCGCCGAAGCCGGTCAGATCGGCACCGATGGCGAGATGCCGGACGTCAAGTCACTGCGAATTCCGGTGAAGTATCTCGCCAATATGCTGACAGCAGGAGACGAGGCTCCGGTGGTCTCGGCGCTCGAACGCATGCTGGCAATGCGTTCCTATATGCGCTCGAAAACCGTGGATGGCGTCATCAATCTCGGCGTGGCCCAGCGCGTTGGCCTGACCCCTCAGCAGATCGACGAGATGTACCAGATCATGGCGATCGCCAATTACGAGGATCGCTTCGTCATCCCCACCACCCACCGGGAAATGGTCGAGGATGCCTATGATCTGCGATCGGGCTGCGGCTTTACCGATGGCAACGGCTGTTCCTCGGGCGTATCGACCGGCAAGCTGTTTGGCGGTCGCAAGCACATCACTCCCGCGGAGGGCTGGACATGATCCGTACGTTCAACGCGCTGTCGGCGCTTCTGTGTTATCCCCAAATTGACCTGCAGGCTGCCATTCCTGAAATCCGCACAGTTCTGGCTGGCGAGGCCGTCCTTACACCAGCGCAGATAGCTGCAGTGCAGCCCCTGCTGGAGCGGATGGAAACATCGGACATTTATGACCTGCAGGAAGCATACGTTTTGCTGTTCGACCGCTCTCGGACCCTGTCGCTGAACCTGTTCGAACACATTCACGGCGAAAGCCGCGACCGGGGCGGGGCGATGGTCGATCTGCTGGAGACCTACCGTGCCGGCGGCTTCGATCTCGTTGGGCCGGAACTGCCCGACCACCTTCCGGTGCTGCTGGAGTTTCTCTCGACGCAGGCATTGACTGACGCGCGCGGCCTTCTCGCCGATGCAGGACCGATCCTGGCTGTTCTTGCCGAGCGTCTGGCCCGGCGGGAAACGCCCTATGCCGCCGTTCTGGCAGCCCTCGCCGATCTCGGTCAGGCGGCCAGCGACACCGAGGTGGCAGCGGCGCTGCTGGCGGAAAGCGATGACGATCCGGAGGATCTGGCTGCCCTTGATGCGGTCTGGGAGGAGGCGCAGGTGACCTTCGCCCCCGACCCCAACGCCGGTTGTCCGATCTCGCGCGACATCCTCGCCAAGATCGATGCACCGCTGCGTCCCGCCAGTGCATAACCTGAAAGGACAATCGTTATGAGCTATTTCATCTTCGGAGTTCTTCCGTACGTGGCGTTGACAGTGCTGGTTGTCGGCTCGATCGCGCGCTATGAACGCGACCCCTTCACCTGGAAATCCGGTTCTTCGCAACTGTTGGGTCGCAAGCAGCTCATCTGGGGCTCGATCTTGTTCCATGTCGGCATCTTGATTGTGTTCTTCGGCCATTTGATAGGCATGTTGACGCCGGTCGAGCTGTTTCATGCACTGCATATCAGCTACGCGTTCAAGCAGTTGATGGCGATCGTGGTTGGCGGCATTGCCGGCGCGATGGCAATCATCGGCGGGGCGATGCTGTTGCACCGGCGGCTGTTCAATCCGCGGGTGCGGGCGAGCTCGACATTCGCCGACACCGGAATCCTGGTGCTGCTGTTTGTTCAGATTGTCGTCGGCATGGGGACCATTCTGGTGTCGATCCAGCATCTGGACGGCGGCGAAATGGTCAAGTTCATGGATTGGGCACGGGCGATCTTCACCCTGCGCAAGGATGCCTGGCACATCGTCGCTGATGTGCACTGGATCTACAAGCTGCACATCCTGCTCGGGCTGGTGATTTTCATTCTTTTCCCCTTCACGCGGCTTGTGCACATGCTGTCGGTCCCGGTGCGCTATCTCTGGCGTCCCGGTTACCAGATCGTGCGCACCAGGAAGCGCAATGCAAGTCAACCGGCGGAGTGAAAGCCATGAAACCTCTTTTGTCCGACATCACCGTCAACGGTAAGAAAATACCTGCAGAGCTGATCGCTTCGGAAGCGCAAAATCACCCGGCGCCAAAATCCAAGCCGGGAATGGCCTGGATGGCCGCTGCCCGCGCCCTGGCCATCCGAACGCTTGTTTTGCAGGAGGCAAATCGGCTTGGATTTGAGCCCGACCCGCAGCAAGTGGCGGAAGGGAAGGTCGAGACCGATGAGGAGGCATTGGTTCGGCAGGTTCTGGACGTGGCTCTTGATCCGCCTGCACCAAGCCCTCAAAGCCTCCGTGCCGCCTATGATGCCGCCCCTGACCGCTGGCGGGCGCCGACCTTGTACGAAGCAGCGCATATCCTGTTCCCGGTCAAGCCGGGGGACGTGGTCGCGTTGGCCAAGGCCAGGGCGGCAGCAAGTGCCGTGCTGACCCAATTGCAACGCGATCCCCGTGCCTTTGGTGGTTTGGCGCGTGAACACAGCGCCTGCTCATCGCGTGACAATGGCGGGCGGCTTGGCCAGTTGATCAGCGGTGACACGGTGCCGGAGTTCGAGGCAGTGCTGGATGCGCTGGATGAAGGCAGCCTCGCGCCGGAGCCGGTTGCAACCCGTTATGGTCTCCACATCATGCGGCTTGACGCACGAGCCCAGGGTGCGGTTTTGCCGTTTGAAGCGGTGGCACCGCGCATTGCCGAAATGCTGGAAAAAGCCGCATGGGTAAAAGCCGGTCGCGATTTCGTCGCCAGGCTGGCGCGCGACGCCGAAGTCAGCGGGATCACCTTGGTCGCTGCCGCCTGAACGCGGATTTCTCAAGTCACGTTCACGGTGAGGAATGGGCTATGAGCGGCATGAAAAATGGCACCCGATGGAGCCTCACAACGGCAGCAGTCGTCGGTATGGCGTTTGGCCTTCTGACCATCATCTCCGGCGGAAACGCCCTGTTTGGTCGTGAAGCGGCGCGCGAGGCGGTGGGCAACGCGGTGCCATTCGTGGTGTGGTTCAATTTTGCCGCAGGCCTTGTCTATATCATCGCCGGGATCGGCCTGTTGTTCCGGCGGCGATGGGGACTGTGGACATCTGTCGCAATCGTGGCCGCCACGGCGCTTGTGTTCGGTGCCTTCGCCGTGCACGTGCTGCAGGGCGGCCTTTATGACATGCGGACAGTTGGCGCCATGGCCCTGCGGACAGGCGTCTGGCTCATCATCGCAATCGTGGCCCGATGGGCATTGCCTGGCCGATAGGCACGGGCGGGCGGTGTCGGTGTCGATCCCGTCCGGAGCCGTCAGTTCCCGCGTTCGTCAATCAGCGGATGCGGCTTTGCCAAGGCCTCGAGCGCTTTGACATCCGTCAATTTGATCTGGGCTCCGTTGACTTCGACACCATAAGGCTTGAGCGTGTTGAAGGAGCGGGACAGGTTTTCCGGAGTCATGCCCAAGAGCGAGGCAAGGGTTTTCTTGTCATAGGGCAGCTCGAATGCACCATGTGCATCACAGCGTTCCTTGTTGTAGCGCAGCAGCCGGTTGGCAAGCTGCTCGACAGAAGTTCTGAGCTTCAGGCTCTTGTATTCCTTGACCACGCCACGGTAGCAGCCGGCAAGTTCCTGCACGATCGCCCGGGCAAAGCCATCGTCGCTCCCAAGCGCGTCCCGGACATTTTGTGCTGGAATCAGCAGCAGCTTGGAGCGGGCGCAGGTTCGCGCCGACATCAGGTACGCGACATCCTTCAACACGGCGGCGAGGATGAAGCTTCCCACAGGATGAACCATGGCCATGGTCGCCTCACGCCCATTCGAACTGGCATAGAGTTCAACACAGCCCTCAATGACGACGTAGAGGAAATCGGCCGGCTCGCCTTCGTGGATGAGGTCGAGCTGGGCCGGGAATGTCTGCAAATAGGATGCCTGCATCAGCGCGGCAAAGCTCTCATCTTCCATGCTGTCAAACAGGCGCAAAGCGCGGACTTGAGGTAAATCGGACGGACGCATAGCTCGCCTTGATCAAGTGTGGGTTTGGATTTGACCTTTTCAGTTGCGGGTGCTTTTTGCCACACCGGGTCGCCTTGACATCAGGAACATTCCAACCACCGATTGCTGATGTCTGTTTTGTATCGCACTATGGTGTCACCGCACTTGACCCAGATCAATGGCGCCAATCCGGACTTGCAGTTGCGTGGCCTCGGACCGGAGGTTGCCGGCTACAGGCTTCGGGTTTCCGTGTCTGTCCCAAGGAGAACATGAATGCTGTCTGACTTGTTTAAGCACAACCTCCGCTGGGCAGACGCGAAGCGGCGCGAAGACCCGCATTTTTTCGACCGGCTTTCCGCTCTTCAAAGCCCTGAGTATCTGTGGATCGGCTGTTCCGACAGCCGCGTGCCTGCAAATGTCATCACCGGCCTCGAGCCGGGCGAGGTCTTCGTCCACCGCAATGTGGCCAATCTGGTTCATCGCGCTGATCTCAACCTGTTGTCGGTCCTCGAATTCGCCGTTGAAACGCTTGAGGTCAAGCACATCATCGTCTGTGGTCATTATGGCTGCGGCGGCATTCGCGCTGCGATGGACGGGCATCGCCACGGAATCATCGATCACTGGCTGCAGCCGGTGCGTGATGTGGCCGACCAGCACGCGGTCGCGCTTGAGCGGATCAGCGATCCGGAGGCGCGTTCAAATCTGCTGTGTGAGCTGACGATCAAGGCCCAGGTCGAGAGTCTGTCGCGAACATCGATTCTGCGCTCTGCGTGGAAGCGCGGCAAGTCCCTGGCAATTCATGGCTGGGTCTACGGCTTGAAGGACGGCTTGCTGCGCGATCTCGATTGCGGGTGCGGCACCAACCATGAAGGTCCCGGATGTGAAGAAATCCCGTCCATTTCATCGACGACAGGAGCGGCCCGGAATGGCTGACCCTCAGCTAACAATGGCGGGGCGCGAGAGGTCGCCGCGCGCACATGATGCGATGCCTGCGGCCTGGCTTGTCCTGTTGCCCATACCGGCTGCCTCGAGCGGTCTTCAGCACCGGATCATCGGGTCCGGCTGGGCGGAGGCGAGGTCAGAATGAGCCGGACCACCATTCCGCGGCTTGCCGCCATACGGATCGCAGACGGCACGCCCACCGATTATCTGCTTGAAGCCGTGGCCCGGAGCCTGCAGCAGGAGGGCAAGCTGGTCGCGGGTTTCCTTCAACGGCAGGGCTGCCAGACCGGCGCGGGCCATGCGGAGATGCTGCTGGAAGATATTCTCAGCGGTCAGCAGTTTCGCATATCGCAATCGCTGGGCAGGGACGCGCGCGGCTGCCGGCTTGATCCAACGGCCGTTGCAGATATTTCCGGCCCATTTCTCGGGGGACTGGACAGCCGGCCCGATCTGCTGGTGATCAATCGGTTCGGGAAAAGTGAATCTGAAGGGCAGGGCTTCCGCGCGGTGCTGGAGACGGCATTCCTGCTCGGCATTCCGGTTTTGACTGCGGTCAAGCAGATCTATGGCGGTGCATGGGACGCCTTCGCGGACAATTGCGCCGTATCGCTGCCGCCGGTTCTGGACAGGGTTCTCGATTGGAGCCGGACCGTGGTTGCGCAGTCTCAGGCGGAGGCAGGCGAGCCAGAATTTGGCTCCGATCGTTGAAGTGGCCATCATCTGAAGCTGCTTGCGCCCGATCCCTTCACCGCAAGCCCTGGCGCCGTGATGCAATCGAATTTTGCCGAAGCTTGCGGAGGCTTACCACAGTCACCGTGGTGGTCCGGTCTGAAAGAATTCGAGATCGTCCGGTGTGTCGAGATCGGTGAAGTAGGCGGGGTCTTGAAACGGCACCGGGTTGACCATGCCGGGATTGTCCCGCGTGAATTTCCGGCATCCCGGATCGGTCTTGTCCGCCAGCAAAGCCGCCTTCAACGCCAATGGGATCACCAATGGATTGCCGCGATCATCTCCGTTCACCGGCAGGGTGATGCGTGTCTGATCACTGGCCCGATGTGCCTGCAGAAGCCGTTCCAATGCCCCGCCATCCAGAAGCGGTTGATCGCCCAGAACCACAAGTGTTGTCTTTGCCTCCGGCGCGGCGTTCAAACCCTTGACCACGGAGCTTGCCTGCCCCGAGGCAAACTCCGGATTATGAACCAACTCGATGGTCAGACCCGCAAGCGCCTGTTCGATCTCAGCGGCCTGATAACCCGTCACCACTGTCACCGGCGCATCGCAGACCGCAGCACAGGCAGACACTGTCGCGCGGATCATCGGCGTGCCGCGGATGTCGACAAGCAGCTTGTTCACGGTCCCCATCCGGCGTGACAGGCCTGCTGCAAGGACGATTGCCGCCGTGTTATACATCAGATCATCCTCGCCACTCTGATCACGCCCGCTTCACCGGGCTGGTTATGCCGGAACGGAAATGGCGCGGCGCAGGTTACAGCGAATCGCGCAAGCGGCCCACCCATCCCTTCTTGACGGCCGCTTCTTCGGTCTCGGCCTCTTCGGTCTCGGCGTCTTCGACGAGCGGTTGCGGCCCGACGATCTCGCTGAACTTGGCAAAAAAATCACCGGCCAGTTTCTTTGCGGTTCCATCGATCAGGCGACTGCCAAGCTGGGCGATCTTGCCGCCGATTTCAGCCTTCACGGCGTAGTTGAGGATGGTTGCTTCGCCATCGGGAACCAGATCCACCTTGGCTCCGCCCTTGGCAAAGCCGGCCATGCCGCCCGATCCCTCACCACTGATCGTGTATCCGTTCGGCGGATTGAGATCCGACAGCGTCACCTTGCCGGTAAAACTCGCCTTCACCGGACCGATCCGCAGCGTTACCTTGGCGTTCATCTCGGTGTCGGATGTCTTTTCGATAGACTGGCATCCGGGAATGCACTGCCGCAGGACATCGACATCGTTCAAGGCTGCATAGACCTCCTCGCGCGGCGCTTCGATGCGCTGTGATCCGTTCATTTCCATATTGGTGTATCCTTGTCAGAGTGTACGTTGGCCGCGGCGGCGAATTTCTATCATTTCAGCAACAATCGAGAACGCGATTTCGTCGGGCGTGATTGCGCCGAGATCGAGCCCCGCCGGAGCATGGATGTCTTCAAGTCGGACCGATGATACACCGGACCCGCTCAATTCGGCTTTCAGGGCGGCAATTTTTTTGCGCGAGCCGACGAAGGCAAGATATTTCGAAGGTACCTGTACTGCCGCCATGAGCGCAATGCTGTCGCCGCGGCCCTGGGTGGCGATGACCACATAATCCCGTTCGCTTCCGTCCGCCGGAATCTCGTATCCGTCGATCACGCGGTCGGTTTCGCCAAAGCTGGCATGGTCGGCTTCCGGGGCACAAATGGTGACGAAAAACCCCATACGCCGGCCGAGGTCGGCAAGCGCAACGGCGACTGGCGACGCGCCGCAAATCGTAAGATGTGGTCTAGGCAGCACCGGCTCGACAAACACATCCATGGTGCCCTGGCTCGGGCACATGTTTTTGGCATAGACGACGCCATCGCGCACCTCGCCTGCCTTGACCTGATGCTCGGACAATTGCTCGTCGGGCTGAATGCTGACAAGCCGCGACTGGCCGTCGGCAAGCGCTTGGCGTGCAGCCTTCAACACCGCGCCGCGGGCGCAGCCGCCACCGATCCAGCCCTCGGTGATGGTGCCATCGCTGCGGATCACCGCCTTGGCACCGGCCTTTGCAGCAGTGACAGATACCGTGCGCACGACGGTTGCCAGCGCGAAGGGCTCGCCCTTGGTTTTGAAATCATTCATCAGATCCAGAATGTCGGATTGCCGTGGCATGGTCATATCCTCGCCAGATAGGGTTCAAGAGCTTTGAGGCTTTCCAGATTGTGGGCTGGAGCGAACAGATCGATATGGGGCAAGGCGGCCTTCATGCCAGCGGCCTCCGGGGCATAGCCGTGCCAGCCGATCATCGGGTTGAGCCAGGCAATGCGGCGGCAGCGGCGGCGCAAGGCCTGCATCTCGACACCCAGATTTTCTGCCGGCCCGGTGTCGTAGCCATCCGAAACGATCATCACACAGGTGCGCGAATGAATGCAGCGCTTGGCATGCCAGCGATTGAAGCTGGCGAGGCTTGCGCCGATCCGGGTTCCGCCGCCGGTGCCCTGGGCCAGCAGCGACATCCGCTCCATGGCCCGCTGCGGATTGCGTTCCTTCAGCGCCGGCGAGATGTGAATCAGGCGGGTGTGGAAGACGAAGGCTTCGGCTTCGCGAAAACTGTCGAGAACGCCGTGCATGAAACGCAGGAACACCGCCGAATAGAGGTTCATCGAGCCCGATGCATCGAGCAGCACCACAAGCCGCAATGGCTTGTCCTTGCGCTTGCGCTGGATCAGTTGCAGCGGCGTGCCGCCCTGGGCGATGCTCTTGTGAATGGTCCGCCGCAGATCGAGCCTCTGGCCGGTGCGCCGCGCATGCATCCGGCGCGTCAGCCGCGCGCGCATGCTCTTGGCAAGACGCTCGGCGAGGTCGTGCGCAGCGGCCAGATCTTCCGGTTGCGAAAGATGACGGAAATCCGTTGTCGACAGAAGCTCGGTCCGTGAGGCGCCTTCGCGCTTGGACTGACCGGTCTCGGAGACTTCGCTGCCTTCGCCGCGCTCGACATGGTCGGCCTGATCGCTTTCACCGAAACCGCGCCGGCCTGCTGCTTGAGTTTGCAGGCCGGTCGGCGATTTTTGTGGTGCCCCCGAGATGCGGGTCGCAGATTTCATGCCGTGGCTCAACCAGTAGGCATCGAACAGCTCGTCGAATTTCTGCCAGTCTGATTGCCGGCTGCAGAACAGTGTTTTCAGGCTTGCCCGCAGCCGCGAGGCCCGCGCAGCATTCTTGCTGCTGAGGATCATCAAGGCATCGCGGGTTTCAGCCAGACCGACGACAAATCCGTTGTCGCGCAAGATCTGAGCGAAGCCATTGAGTTGCGTTCTGGCAGCGGCGCCGAGCGGGTTTTGTGTTGCCAGCGCGACGCTCATCTCAGGCCACCTTGCCAAGCAGACGGTCGCTGACCTCACGGGTCATGCGGGATGTGTCCTCGACCGTCTTGATCAGGCACATCAGCGTCTCATGCACCGCCTCCGGTTCATCGTGCAGATGGCGGATCTCCAGCCCGGCGAGTGTCGCCGCCCAGTCGAGCGTTTCGGCAACGCCTGGTGTCTTGCGCAGGTCTTCCTTGCGGATCAGGCTGACCATATTGGCGATCTGCAACGCCAGATCGGTGTCGATGCCGGGCAGGCGCGACAGGATGATCCGGGCCTCGCGGTCAACATCGGGATAGTCGACATAATGATAGAGGCAGCGCCGGCGCAGGGCGTCACTGAGTTCGCGGGTGCCGTTCGAGGTCAGGATGACGCGGGGGATGCTGGTCGCTGTGATGGTTCCCAGTTCCGGAATTGAAACCTGGAAATCCGAAAGCAGTTCGAGCAGAAACGCCTCAAACTCCTCGTCGGCCCGATCGACCTCGTCGATCAGCAGAACCGGGGGCTTCTCCTGCCGGATCGCGGCCAACAACGGTCGCTCCAGCAGATAGGCCTCACTGAAGATATGCTCTTCGACCGCAGACGCATCGGTGCCTTCGCGCGCCTTGATGGCCAGCAACTGACGCTGATAGTTCCATTCATACAAGGCCGCGCTCTGGTCGAGACCCTCGTAGCATTGCAGCCGGATCAGTTTGGTATCGTGGGCAAGGGCCAGGGCCCGCGCCACTTCGGTCTTGCCGACGCCGGCTTCGCCTTCGAGCAGCAACGGCCGCTTGAGACTTGCCATCAACCACAACGCCGTCGCCAGGTCGCGATCGGGGATATACCCGACCGCGGCCAATTGCATGGCGACCTTTTCCTGAGGAATTTTCACCGGCGGCTTCCTGACCCTATGTGTGCAGACCCAGCTTCTCGCCGACGGTCCAGAGACGCCAGGCATCATGCGGCATCTGGATATGACCGGCGCCGAGGAAAGCATAGGCATCATTCACGGCGTTGGAGAAACATGGCACACCGCCGACATGCGGACTTTCACCCACACCCTTGGCGCCAATCGGATGGTGCGGCGACGGGGTGACAGTGTGGTCGGTTTCCCAGTGAGGCGTCTCCACGGCGGTGGGCAGGAAGAAATCCATGAACGACGCGCCCATGACATTG
The DNA here is from genome assembly GCF_029210485.1 of Hoeflea sp. YIM 152468. GTDB lineage: Bacteria > Pseudomonadota > Alphaproteobacteria > Rhizobiales > Rhizobiaceae > Hoeflea. The sequence continues at coordinate 280,952 of NZ_JARGET010000003.1, read as the reverse complement.
CCCTGCTCGTCGTAGCGGATTTCCTGGCCCATGGCGCAGGCAAAGGCTTCGGTCAGACCGCCGTGAACCTGGCCCTCGATGATCATCGGATTGATCCGCGTGCCGCAATCATCGAGCGCGTAGAAGCGCCGGGTTTTGGCGACACCGGTATCAACATCGATGTCCATGACGCAGAAATAGGCGCCGAATGGATAGGTCATGTTCGGCGGCTCGTAATAGTTCACCGCTTCAAGGCCCGGCTCCATGTTCGGTGGAGGCGCATTGTAGGCTGCCCAGGCGATCTCCTTCATGGTCTTGAATTTCTCCGGCAATCCCTTGACCCGGAAGCGGTCGACATCCCATTCCAGATCGCCCTCATGTACCTCCATCATGTGGGCGGCGATCATCTGCGCCTTCGCCTTGATCTTGCGGGCCGCGACCGCCGTCGCCGCACCGGCGACAGGTGTGGAGCGTGAGCCGTAGGTGCCAAGACCATAGGGCGCAGTGTCGGTGTTGCCTTCCTCGACCATGATGTCGTCGGCAGGAATGCCGATTTCGGTGGCGATGATCTGGGCGTAGGTGGTTTCGTGGCCCTGACCCTGGCTCTTGGTGCCCATGCGGGCAATCACCGAACCGGTGGGATGGATGCGGATTTCGGCGGAATCGAACATGGCGATGCCGAGAATGTCGCAGTTCTTGGCGGGCCCGGCACCAACGATCTCGGTGAAGAACGAGATGCCGATACCCATCAGCTCGCGGGTCTCGCCGCGCTTGAAGGCCTCGCGTTTCTTCGCCTGCTCTTCGCGCAGTTCGGTGTAGCCAATGGTGTCCATCGCCTTCTTCATGGCGGTGTGATAGTCGCCGCTGTCATATTCCCAGCCCAGCGCCGACTGGTAGGGGAACTGCTCGGGTTTGATGAAGTTCTTGATGCGCAACTCCGCCGCATCCATGCCGAGCTTCTGCGCCAGCAGTTCCACCGCCCGCTCGATGGCGAAGGCGGCTTCGGTGACGCGGAACGAGCAGCGATAGGCCACACCGCCCGACGCCTTGTTGGTATAGACACCGTCAACCGCCAGATGCGCGGTCGGGATGTCGTAGGAGCCGGTGCAGATGTTCATGAACCCGGCGGGCCATTTCGACGGATCGGCGCAGGCGTCAAAGGCGCCATGGTCGGCCAGCACATGCACGCGCATGGCCTGGATCCTGCCGTCCTTCGTGGCGGCAAGTTCGGTGGTCATGTGGTAATCACGGGCAAACGACGTGGCCGAGAGGTTCTCCATCCGGTCCTCGACCCATTTGACCGGCACGCCCAGCACGATGGAGCCGACAACCGAGCAGACATAGCCGGCGTAAGCACCGACCTTGTTGCCGAAGCCGCCGCCGATATCGGGCGCGATGACGTGGATCTTGTGCTCCGGCAGGCCTGAAATCAGCGAAACAACGGTGCGAATGACGTGCGGCGCCTGAAAGGTGCCCCAAAGTGTCAGCTCGCCCTTGACCTTGTCGAAGGAGGCCACCGACTGGCAGGTTTCCAGCGGCGAGGGATGGGTGCGGTGATCGACCAGCATTTCCTTGATCGTGACATCGGCATTGGCGAAGACCGCGTCTGTGGCCTCCTTGTCGCCGATCTTCCATTCGAAAATGTGGTTGGGATGTTTGCGCGGGCCGTGGGCGCCCTCCATCTTATCCTGAATGTCCTCGCGCAGGATCGGCGCGTCGGGCAGCATCGACTTGAACGGATCGACGATGCACGGCAGCGCTTCGTATTCGACATCGACGAGTTCCGTGGCGTCCGACGCAATATAGCGGTCTTCGGCAATGACGAAGGCCACTTCCTGGTTCTGGAACAGCACTTTCTCTTCAGCCAGAACCGCCTGCACGTCACCGGCCAATGTCGGCATGTAATGCAGACCCAGCGGCTTGAGATCGGCGGCGGTCAGCACCGCAACAACGCCCGGCAGAGCTTTCGCACGGCTGGTGTCGATGCTCTTGATTCGCGCATGCGCATGGGGCGAGCGGACAAAATCGCCAAACAGCATGCCGGGCAGTTTCAGGTCATCGACATAGCTGCCCTTGCCTTGCGTGAAGCGGACATCTTCGACCCGCTTGCGCTTGCAGCCCATGCCCTGGAGTTTTTCGGTGCGCTCGGCGCGGTCCTGATCAATCTTGGTCTGGTCGTTCATTCTGCGGCCTCCTGGAACGGGGTCCCGTTGATTTTCGCGGCGGCATACTGGATGGACTTGACGATGTTGACGTAGCCCGTGCAACGGCAAAGATTGCCGGAGATGCCATGCCGGATTTCATCCTCGGTCGGCGTCGGATTTTCCTGCAGCAGACGGTGCGCCCGCAGGATCATGCCGGGCGTGCAGAAGCCACACTGCAGGCCATGCATCATGCGAAACCCTTCCTGCAGCGCGCTCAGCGTGCCATCCGCATGGGCGACCCCTTCGATGGTGGTGATCTCGGTGCCATGGGCTTGCACTGCGAATGTCATGCAGCTCTTGACCGACATGTCGTCCATATCGACGGTGCAGGCGCCGCAATGGCCGGTATCGCAGCCGATATGGGCGCCGGTCAGGTTCTGCTGCTCCCGCAGGAAGTGGATCAGCAAGGTGCGCGGTTCAACCAGCGCTTCCACCTTCTTGCCGTTGATCGTCAGTTCGATATGCGATTTTGTCATTGGAATTCCCCCTCAACCTTTGGCGCGGGACTGAGCCCGCTCAAGCGCGCGCCGCACCATGACGCCTGCCATTTTCGTGCGATACGCGGCAGGTCCGCGCATGTCGGACGCCGGGCTTGTGATCACTTCAGCGGCGAGCACGGCGGCGTCGACCGATGTCCTGTCGAGGCTGGTGCCCACCAGTGCGGCGGCGGCGCCGGAAGCGAGAAGCGGGGTATCGGAGACGTTGGTCAGGCCGATGGAGGCGCTGGTGCACTTGCCGTCGGCCATGGTGATGACAACGGCAGCCGCTGCCGTGGCGTAGTCGCCCACCTTGCGCTTGAGCTTTTCATAGGCATAGCCGTGCCCTGCGGCCGGAATCGGGATGCTGACCGAGGTCAGGATCTCGCCATGCTCAAGTGAGGTGAAATAGGCGCCCTGGTAGAAGTCGCGCGCCGCGATTTGACGGCTGCCTTCCGGGCCGGTCACAGAATAGGTCGCTCCCAGGCACAACATCAGAGCCGGCATGTCGTTGCCGGGATCGCCATTGGCGAGATTGCCGCCGAATGTCCCCTTGTAGCGGATTTGCGGGTCGGCGATCAGCCGCGACGTCTCGGCAATGATCGGAACATGCCGCTCAAGCGCCTCCGATGCGATCAACTCGAATTGCGTGGTCATGGCGCCAATGATGAGGGTGTCGCCCTCGACCTTGATGCCCTTGAGGTTGCCGATACCGGAAAGATCCACAAGATGGTCCGGCGAAGCCAGCCGAGTCTTCATCAGGGGGATCAGACTGTGACCGCCCGCGAGGATGTTGGCGTCCTCGCCCAGTCTGGATAGCAGGGCCACCGCATCTTCAATGGTCGCAGGACGATGGTAATCGAATGTGCCTGGTATCATTCTAGCTCCTCCCAAAGCTTGGCAATTCAAACCCTGTCATTCAATGAGCTGGAGAACTGATTTCCCGACGGGCGGCCAATTGCTCACACAAGAGGACATTGCAGTGCTGCAAACCAGCCATGGTTGCATGAACGCCGCTTATTTGCATGAAATACGGTATATCTGCACGAACTGCGTCAACAATGGTGACCTAAATTCAGAGCACGCCGGTATGTGCGCGGGTCTGATACGCGGCCAGTTGCTGTCGAAGATCGGCCACGCGGGCACGGCTGATCGGCACCGTCCGCCGCACCGGCGAGTTCAACTCCGCAATCGCGGCATCACCGGATTTCTTCACCCGGTCCACATGGGCGAGATTGACGATATAGCTGCGATGGGTCCGGTAGAATTCGGGCTTTGGCAGGCGCTCGAAAATGTCACTGATCGAGAGAGTGCAGAAAAGGTCGTCGCGCCCGTTGAAGACATAGGTGTAATGGGCGTTGGCATGCACCGAGATCACTTCGCTGGCAGCGATGTGAAACCGGTTTCCGTTCTTCTCGATCGGCAGCAGATTGTCCGAAACCATATCCGCCGTGGCGCTGGCTGTGGCATCGACCGGCCTTGCCAGGCCCTTGGTGTGATCAAGCACGGCGTCATTGAAATCATCTGTATTGTCTTCTCCCGCCTTCAGGCCGGCATGGTTCCTGGTGTTCGCCATTCGCTTCGGCACCAGTGTCAGCATGAAGATTCCGGAAATCGCAAAGGCCACGACACTGACAATCACCGCAAGGGTATCGCTCGACATGAACGAGGTCGGCGCGCCCTGCGCCGCAAAAGAAAAATCGAAACTGGTGCCTTCCATCGCTGAGTAGTGCATTCCGGACACGGCGCAGCCGAGAAAGGTGGCGCAAAGGAAAAGCGGCGGCCGCCGTTCAGCCGAAAATGCCAACCACAGCGCCAGACCCGAGGCTGTCACCGCGATTGCAAAGCTGCCAACGACATAGACCGGATCATAGGTCATGCGGGCACTGGAATTCAGCGCGATCATGCCGACATAGTGCATCGTGGCTATCCCCAGCCCCATCACACCCGCCGCGAATATCAGCAGGTGCCGGGATCGCAGGCTTGCGAGATAGACGGCAATGCCGGTCACCAGCACGCAAAGCAGCAAGGACAGCAATGTCGGCAGCACCAGATAGTCGACGTCCGCAGCCATATCCATCGACAGCATACCGATGAAATGCATGCTCCATATACCGACAGACAGGGTGATTGCCGAAGCCGCGATCAAAGCCCGGCGATTGAGCGCGAAGGCGCCGGGGATCCGCAGGGCGAGGTTTAAACCGACATAACTGGCTTGAATGGCAACGATGATCGACAGCGCAATCAGATAGAGATTGTGGTGCATAATCATCGTCTGTCGGCCTCGCTGGCCAGCCATGATGCTGGTTCCCGGATCATGAATCAAAGCTAGCATATTATGTCCGCCCGTTTCCATCGGGGTCAGACCGCCTGGTCTCATGTGTCGTCAAACCAAGTCATCGTTTGGGCATTTGACCGTGTTTCAGGCAGCGTTCCTGTGTCGAGACCGGTGAATTGCCACTGCTGGCCGAGCCATGCGATCAAGTGCCGGGCTGTATCCCGGATCAGCGGTCCGACGTCATGACAAGGCATGCTGGATGAGGTGCCCTGTCGGCGTCACCTTACCAAGGGTCGTGACGCCATGGGCCGGCCATCACTGGCGCGCCAGAAGCTCGGTTATCTCGGTGAGCGACGGCATCGAGGGGGCCGTGCCTGGCCGGGTGACCGAAATCGAGGCAGTGGCACAGCCGAACCTGACGGCGCCGGCCGGATCCATGCCGGAGGCCAGCGCCGCCGCGAAGCCGCCGTTGAAGGCATCGCCGGCGCCGGTGGTTTCGACCACCGGGCCGGCATTGAAAGCCGGCACGTGAACGCTCTTTCCATTGGCATGGTAAAGCGCACCCTTTTCGCCCAGTGTGACGACCACCGCCCGGGCCCCCATTCGGGTCAACGCCGATGCCGCCACGGTGGCGTCTTCGAGGCTGGTCACAGCGATGCCGGTCAGGGCTTCGGCTTCGGTTTCGTTGGGGGTCAGGTAATCGCACAGCGCCAGCATGCCGTCGGGCAGGGTGGCCGCGGGCGCCGGATTGAGAATGGTTATTGCACCGCCGGTCCGGGCGATTTGCAGGGCCTGCATTGCCGCATCCATCGGCTGTTCGAGCTGGGTGACGAATACCGTGGCCTGTCCGATCAGATCGCTGTGCGCAACAATGTCGGTCGGGGAAATCGAGCCGGCCACGCCGGGACAGACAATAATCGCATTGTTGCCGGTTGCCGCCTCGATAAAGATGTAGGCAGCACCGGTGTAGCCGTCATCATGCTGGGTGACCGCAGGCGTGACGCCCGCATCCGCCCAGGTCTTGAGCGCCATTTCGGCAAAGGTGTCGCGCCCAAGCCGGGTTATGAAGTGGGTTTCGGCCCCGGCTCTGGCCGAAGCCACGGCCTGGTTGGATCCCTTGCCGCCGGGCCCCAGCTTGAAACTCTCGCCCATGATGGTTTCGCCCATCTGTGGGGCACGGGCGGCACGGTAGGCTGTGTCGGCAACGAAAACGCCGAGAATGACCACATTTGTCATGGTGCTGCCTCTACCCTTCCGGCGGGATGACGCCCTTGCGCAACATGAAACAGCCATAGAACCGTCGTTCTCCTGTCTGGATCACTGCATAGGCCTGTTTGGCCAGATCGTAAAAGGCGAAGCGTTCAATGCTGACCATCGGGCGCGGCTGACCTTCGGCCGCATCGATCGCGGTCTGGACTTCCGCTTGCACCGGGGGAATTTCCCCGGGATTGCCGACGATCTCCATGCGGCCTGCAAAGTCATCGACAAAAGTGTCGAGCGGCAGCACCGAAAGGATGGCCTCGACGGCTTCCGCCGCCGTCAGATTGTCCATCCGCAGAAGATCGCCGACGACAGTCTGCCGGGCGATGGAATCGGACGGAAAATTGGTGTCGGCGACAATCAGCGTATCGCCATGGCCCATGGCGCGAAGCGCGTAGAGCACCTCGGCGTTCAATCGCGGGTCCAGTCCCTTGAGCATGCAATCCTCCTTCGTGCTTTTCTTCCCGGGCGCCGGCTTTGCCGGTTTGCTGCGCCGGTTGGGTCAATCCAGCCGTAGTCCGCTTTCTGCGTCAAACATGTGCACCATCTCCGGGCGTGGTTTCAACCGGATCGTATCGCCCGGCCGGAAGGCGTGGCGCTCTCGGAACACGGCGATGATGTCCCGGCCTGCAGCCCGGAGCACCAGATGGGTTTCCGATCCGGTGGGCTCGACCACCGCGACCTTTGCCTCAAAGCCGGTTTCATCGAGTTCGAGATGCTCTGGCCTGATGCCGAAGACAACCTTGCGGCCCTCTTCCATCCCGGCGCGATCCGGTGCGGCCAGTGATACGCCCTGCGCGTCCAGCCTCAGCGATCCGCCGTCGCGGGAGACAACGCCTTCGATCAGATTCATCGACGGCGAGCCGATGAAGCCGGCGACGAACACGTTGGCTGGCTGGTCATAAAGATCCAGCGGCGCGCCTTGTTGCGAGATATGGCCGTCCCGCATCACCACGATCTGATCTGCCATGGTCATGGCTTCAATCTGGTCGTGGGTCACATAGACCGTGGTGGTCGACAGCCGCTGGTGCAATTCGCGAATTTCGGCGCGCATCTGCACCCTGAGTTTGGCGTCAAGATTGGACAGCGGCTCGTCAAACAGGAATACTTTCGGTTCCCGCACGATCGCCCGTCCCATGGCCACGCGCTGACGCTGGCCGCCGGAGAGCTCGCGCGGATAGCGGTCGAGATAGGGTTTGAGCCCAAGAATTTCGGCTGCAGTGTCAACGCGTGCGTCGATTTCTGCCTTTGGCATACGCTGCATTTTGAGCGCAAATCCCATGTTGGCCGCAACGGTTTTGTGCGGGTACAGCGCGTAATTCTGAAACACCATGGCGATGTTGCGCTCGGCCGGCGGTAGGTTGTTGACCACATGGCCGCCAATGCTGATCGAGCCTGCCGAAATGCCCTCAAGCCCTGCAATCATTCTGAGCAGGGTTGACTTGCCGCATCCGGAGGGTCCGACCAGCACGACAAACCTGCCATCGGGGATGTCTACATCGACGCCATGGATGACTTCCACTGACCCGTAGGCCTTGTAGAGTTTCTCGATCCTAACGTCTGCCATGCCGCCCCCGTGGTTTGTTGATCTGCTTCCAACAATTGGTAACCCACGTTCATGGCGCTGTCTATCGCCTAGTCATGCTAGCATGTTAGGCGCTTGACAGCGTCTCTGGAGGGTGAAATGTTTTCTGTCTGTCCGGTTGTTCCGGACCCGGCCGTTGGGAAGATCAAGGCGTTCAACGACCAAACAATGGTCGGATTGCCTCCCTGGTCCGGACCGCATGAGGAGCGGATAACGCTAGGGAGGTGTTACATGAAAGTTGAACTGTTTGAACATGCAGTCAGGGTGGCCATGAGCCGACGCCGGCTGCTGCAAGGCGCTGCCGCGGTCGGTGGAATGGCCGCCATGGGCGGACTTGGCGTGAAAACCGCTGCTGCGCAGGATGATGTGCGCGCCGCGATCCTGAAAATTCCGGGCGTCGGCGCCGGATCGCCGACCGATGCTGATTGGCAGAAGGTCGGCGAGATGTGCCTGGCGGCCACCAAGGCCAGTGTCGCCGAAGGAGAATTCGAAGGCGTTGAGCTGACTTTCATGGGGCTGAACAACCAGAACCTTCACAACTTCCTGTTCCGTGGTTTCCTGAAGCCCTGGGAAGCCTACACCGGCGCCAAGATCAACTGGATCGACCTGGCCCAGGCCGATTACAATGCCCGTCTGCAACAGTCGATTGCCACCGGCACGGTGGATTTTGACATCATCGAGATGGGCGCACCGTTCGAAGGCGACGTCTGTGGCAAGGGGCTGGCATCGGAAATGCCGGACTGGGTCAAGGCCCAGATCGACATGGACGACTATGTCGGTTACCTCAAGGCGCCGGTCGGCACCTGGGACGGCAAGACCTACCGGATCTCGATCGATGGCGATTGCCACACCTTCGCCTACCGCAAGGATTACTACGAAAACGAGGAGTTCGCTGCGGCCTGGAAAGACGCGGGCGGAGAAGGCGACTGGGCCCCGCCCAAGACCTGGAAGGATGTGCAGGCACATTCGAAATTCCTCGCCGGCAAGAAGGACCCGCTCACCGGGCTTGAGGCGCACGGATTCCTCGACCCGCTCAAGGGCTGGGGCGGCTTCGGCTTCTATTTCCTTGAAGACCGCGCCACCGCTTACGCCAAACATCCCGATGATCCGGCGTGGCTGTTTGATTCCGACACCATGAAGCCGCGGGTCAACAACCCGGCCTTCGTCCGCGCCATCCAGGAAGTGATGGATCTGATCGCGGTCGACGGCGCCTATCCGGCCGACCAGATCAATGCCGATCCGGGGACGACGGCGTTCTCGCAGTTCCTTGCCGGCTCCGGCTCGTCGATTGCCTGGTGGGGTGATGTTGGCTCCTCGGCGCGCACCTCCGACACCTCGGTGGTGGGTGATGTGGTCAGCTTCGGCATCCTGCCGGGCTCCGATGAGGTCTACAACTCCAAAACCGGTGAGTGGGAAGCCACAGCCAACGAGGCGCCCAACATGGCCTATATCGGCTGGGGCGTTTACGTGATGGCCCGGGTCGATGGCGACGAGAAGAAGCACAAGGCCGCCTGGTCAGCAGCCGCACATCTCGGCGGCAAGGATCTTTCGCTGTGGACTTCGGCCTATCCCTCCGGCTTCCAGCCTTACCGCAACAGCCACTTCAACTACGAGGAGTGGGAAGCTGCCGGCTATGACCGGGCCTTCGTCGAGGATTATCTCGGCTCCAACGCCGACAGCTACAATCACCCCAATTCGGCGATTGAACCGCGTATTCCCGGCATCTTCCAGTACTACTCGGTGGCCGAGGATGAACTGGCCAAGGGCTTTGCCGGTCAGTATGGCTCCGCTCAGGAAACCGCTGATGCCATTGCGGCGGCCTGGGAGAAGATCACCGACCAGATCGGCCGGGAAAGCCAGATCGCGCTCTACAAGGCGTCGCTGGGCATGTAAATCCACCACTCTGACCCGACCGCCGGCGGCGACATCCGCCGGCGTTTTTGTCCAATTCGGGATGCACGCATTTGGTCGAGCAAGGCGATTACCTTCACGTTGTCACCACCGACAATCTCTCCGGCCGGAGGATGGCGATCGGTCGGGCCATGATCTGGGGCTCTGCCGGGTTCCTGGCCGTGATCGCGCTCGCGCAAACCTTGCAGGAAACCGGTCACGTCGTTTTCGGCTTCTCGACCTGGCGGCCGACGCTGTATGCCTATGTGCTGTGGGCAATTTGTCTGTGCTGGGGTCAGGTGCTGATCCGCGGCGAGCGGGGCAAGCGGGTTCTGTTTGTGCTGCCTGCGGCGCTGTTCGTGATATCGATGGTGGTGTTTCCGCTGCTGTTCGGACTTGTGATTGCGTTTTCGGACTGGAACCTGTCCTCGCCGACCGGGCGCACCTTCAACGGTCTTGATAATATCCGTCAGATGTGGACCGATGATTTCTACTGGAACGCGCTCGCCAACATGGTGCGCTACTCGCTCGCCATCATCGTCGAATACGCCATTGCATTCGGACTGGCGCTGCTGCTGAATTCGCAAATCCGCGCCCGCAAGTTTTTCCGGGTGGCCTTCTTGATGCCGCTGATGCTGTCGCCGGTGGCGGTCAGCTGGATGATCGGCAAGTCGATGATGGAAGTCCGTTTCGGCCCCCTGGCGCGGCTGGCGCGTGAGCTGGGCTGGGAGTCGCCATCGTTTTTCGGCTCACCGGAGATGGCGCGTTTCACCATCATGGTGATGGACGCCTGGACCTACATACCTTTCATGATGATCATGATCCTGGCCGGCCTGCAGGCTATTCCCAAGGACATTCAGGAGGCGGCCAAGGTCGATGGCGCCCGCGCCTGGCGCGGATTTTGGGAAGTCACATTTCCGCTGATGCTGCCGGTCTCGATCACGGTGATCCTGATCCGTGTCATCTTCAAGCTCAAGCTTGCCGACATCATCATCAATGTGACGTCCGGAGGCCCCGGCGGGGCCACCGACAGCGTCACCAGTTTCATCTTCCGCGAATATCGCGACCGCTCCAATGTCGGCTACGGCACGCTCTTGGCGATGGTCTATCTGGTGGTCATCGTGATTGCGATCACGTTGCTCATGAAACTGACCGACCGCTGGGCGCGGCCGCGATACTGAACGGCAAGGACAAGGATTGAGATGAGCCAGCAGATCTTTTATGACAGCCCCGATGACTTCGCGCACAAGGCCAAATGGTTCTCAGGCCGGGTTGCGGTTTATGCCGCGCTGATATTGTGGGCGATCATCTGTCTGTTCCCGATCTACTGGACCATCACCACCTCGTTCAAAATGGCCCCCGACGTGATGCGGGGGAATCTGATCCCGTTCTGGGACTACCAGCCCAAATGGCTTGGCTGGCGGTCACTCGGGCTTTCGCCGGATACGATCTGGGCTGACTCCACCGTGCGCGACGAATTCGTCAAACGCTTCTACAATTCGGTGATCACCGCGCTTTCGGCCTCGGCGCTGGCGGTGGGTCTGGGGTCGCTGGCAGCCTACGGGTTGTCGCGGTTTTCCTATCGCTTCGGCTTTATGCGCAATTCGGATATCTCCTTCTTTTTTCTCAGCCAGCTGATCCTGCCGCCGGTGGTGCTGGCGCTGCCATTTCTGGTGCTCTACAAATCCCTGGCGTTGCTTGATACCCGCATCGGCCTGATCCTGCTTTACACGCTCACCGTGCTGCCGATCGTCATCTGGATCATGCGCGACCAGTTCGCCGGCATTCCCAAGGAACTGGAAGAAGCGGCGCTGGTTGACGGGCTGTCGATCTGGGGCGCCTTTGCCACCATCGTCCTGCCGATCGCCCTTCCGGGCATGGTCGCAGCTTTCATTCTTTCGCTTGTGCTGACCTGGAACGAGTATTTTTTTGCCGCGCTCCTGACCTCGACCCATGCCAACACGCTGCCGGTGATGGTGGCGAGCCAGACAGGCAGTCAGGGCATCAGCTGGTGGTCGATGGCGGCTCTCTCCTTTGCCGCGATCGTGCCGCTGATCGTCATAGGGATCGTGCTTGAGCGCTTTATCATCAAGGGAATGGCCGCAGGCGCGGTGAAATAGGTCGCGGCCTTAACCGGTGTGGTGGGCCGTCATCCGCGTCACTCCATATTGGTGTGGCGTGCCCGCATGCTCTCGGTGGTTTCGCCAAGCTGGTCCTTCAGCCGGAGAACCATGATCTCGAACAGCAGGAACAGCGCGCCCTCGTAGACCGATCCCATCGGCAGGATCGAGCCGCCGCCAATGTCCCGGGACATCGTTTGCGCCGGAATTTCAACCACCAGATCGGCAAGGCCTGCTGCCTCGCAGTCAGGTTCGGCGGTCAGAAACAGGGTCTTCGCTCCGGCATCCCTGGCCACGCGCATCAAGGCTGTAACCGTTGCGAGCTCGCCCGGCCCGGCGGAACACAAAAACAAGTCGCCCGGTCCCAGCGGCGGTGTCGTCATGTCGCCTTGCATCGAAACGCTCAGGCCCAGGTGGAAGAGCCGCATCGTCAGCCCCCTGACCTGCAACGCCTCTCGACCGCAGCCATAGGCGACAATGGTTTTGGCGGCAGCGATCAACGCCGTCGCCCGCTCGATATCCTGCGGCTTGATGGCTTCGACCACCATGCCGATTTCCAGCAGTGCTTCCCGGAACTGGGTCATCGGCCTTTATCCAGCGCTGCCATGATGTCGCGGGTCTGCTCATAGAGCTTCAGAAACAACGGATATTGCCGCTCATAGGCGACATGGCGCTCGGCCTTGATCGTTCTGGCGCCCGGGTTCCATGTTGTAATGTCGCCCGGCTCAGCGCTTCCGACAGCCAGCGAGGCCAGGAATGCGTCACCATAGGAGGCCCCGGTGGTCACCTCGCAGACGATTTGGTCAAGTCCGGTAATGTCAGAGGTGGCCTGCAGCCAGGGGCGGTTCCGGGTGCCGCCGCCCACCGCCAGCACGCGGGCCGGACGCCGCCCGGCCTCGGCATAGGTGTCGGCGATATGCCGCGTGGCCGCGGCAATACCCTCCAGCACCGCGCGGTACATGTCGCCCCGATTATGCGTGAGATCGAGCCCGAAGAAACATCCCTTGGCATGGCTGTCGTGGATTGGCGTGCGTTCGCCGGAGAAATAGGGCAGGCAGAGGAGCCCCTTGGCGCCCGGCGGCGAAGCGTCCGCCTCCCTGGTGAGCATGGCAAAGGCGCTGTCGCGCGGCAGCTCGCTGGCGAACTGGTCGCGGAACCAGTGTGTCAGGGTGCCCGAAGTGGCAAGCCCTGCCATGGCCGCATGTTGGCCAGGAAAAAGCCACGGCGCATGCCACAGCCGCGCGTCCGACAAGGCTGTGTCCGACAGCAAGATGATGAAGATCGTCGATCCGTACATCATCATCATGTCGCCGGGGGCGTTGACGCCAACGCTGACCGCCTCCGCCGCCGCGTCGATGGTGCCGCAGATCACCGGCGTTCCCGCGGCAAGACCTGTCTCGGCAGCCGCACTCTCCTGTACATGACCGGCGATTTCTGTCGACCACATCAGTTTGGGCAGCAATTCCGGCGCACAGATATCAGCCAGATCGAAACACCAGTCCTGTCTGGCGATGTCGTAGAGCGGTGAGAAACTCGCCGCCGTGTAATGATCAATCACCTGTTCTCCGGTCAGCTTGAAGGTCAGGTAACTGGTCGACGACAGAATTTTTCCGGTCCTGGCCCAAAGCTCGGGATGATTGCGTCTGAACCAGAGTATTTTCGGGCCGACCGATTGCGCGGTCAGCGCGTTGCCGCAACGCGTGAGGATTGTCGCCTCGCCGATGGCCTGGTTGAGGTCGGCGATCTCGTCGCCGGCGCGGGTATCGACACCGTAAAGCACGGCATTGATCAGCGGCGCGCCGTCGCGGTCCACCGGCAGCATGCACGGACCGATCGCCGAGGTGGCCACAGCCCGTATCTCCGGGGGGTCGATGCCGCTGTCGCCGAGCAATCCGCGGGTGATGGTGACAAAGTCGCTCCACCAATCCTGCTCGGCGCGGTGCTCGGCCCATCCCGGCCTCGGCACGATCAATTCATGGCTGCAAGAGGCTTGCGCGACAATGCGGCCGCCGTCTTCCACCAGGACGCCCTTGGATTCGAATGTGCCGATGTCGATTCCCAGCGTGAACCCCATGTCCTCAGATCTCCCGGGTCAGCTTGAAATCGGCGCCGATGCCGCTGATGGCGGCGAGCGCCAGTTTGGCCATGGCTTCGACGTCGGCGAGATCGCAGCATTCGACCGTCGAGTGCGAGTGCCGCATGGGAAAGCCGATATCGATCGACGCCACGCCTTCGCCGACCAGTTGCACGTAGGACAAATCTGTCAGCACACCGACCTGGGCCGAGCGTTGCAGCGGCATGCCGAGCCGTTCTGCAGTCTGCTCAAACAGCGTCACCATCGATGGATGCGGGATGACGCCGTTCAGCGTGCCGCGGCCGTGAAAGGAATAGAGGCTGATGCCGGGGCCGCCGCCGAGCTTCATCTCGCCGCGTTCGGCCATATCCGGCGTATCGGTTGCAAGCATCAGGTCGATCTGGATGGCGATGTCCGGCTTGAGCGCCTGCGCCGCCACCAGCGCGCCGCGCAGATTGAACTCTTCCTGAACGCTGAACACCACATGCACGGTCGGGCCGCCGCTGCGTTCGATGAGACCGCGGGCGATTTCCAGCAGCGCCGCGCAACCGGCCCGGTCATCGACGGACGGACCTGCGATCCGGTCCCCGGCGAGCTCGATCACCCGGGACTGGTAGACAACCGGCGTGCCGATCCGGATACCGGCGGCTTCGACCGCCTCTTTGTCGCCATGACCGGTGTCGATCAATATATCCGGAGCCGTCACCACCTTGTATTTTTCGTCCGGTCCGGTGGCATGATGCGCCTTGTTGATGATGATGCCGGTGACGTCGCGGCCTTCGCCGATGCAAAGGGTGACGACCTGTGCCGCCATCGCGCGCTCGGAAACGCCGCCCATGCGTTCAACCCGGATTAATCCGTCGGCCTCGATCCTGCGGACGAAGAACCCGAGCTGGTCCATATGGGTAAAGATCATGACCGAAGGCGCATCCGGGTTGCCCGCGAGACTGGCGATTACATTGCCCATCCGGTCGACCCGGCTGGCGACGCCAGCTTGCGACAGGCGCGCGCGAACCAGCGCGGCGACCCGCTCCTCATGACCCGACAGGCCCGGCGTCATCATCAGATCAATCAGATCCTGCCGCAAACGCCGCCGCATCATGCACCGCCTCGCGCTGCGCGGGCGCGCTGCATCAGGTCACTCGCCCGCTCGGGGTCGACAGCCTTCCAGGTATCGCCGTCGATCTTCAGTGCCGAGCCGATGATGCAGCCGTCGGCGACCCTGAGTATGTCGGCGATGGTAGCATGCTTGACGCCGGTATTGGCCAGCACCGGCGTGTCCGGCAGCACAGTCTTGACAGCCTGGAGATCGGACATCGCCGCTGCCTCGCCGGTGATCTGGCCCGAAACCAGCACCGCGTCCGGTATCGACGAGAACACCGCGCTGCGCGCCCGGTCGGGCAGGGAACGGCGGTCGAGGCTGTCTGCGAACTCGGCCGAGACATTGTACAGCATCGCCAGATCCTTGCGGCCGATCCGGTCGCGATAGCGCATCGCCGCGCCCGCACCGGGCGTCCAGGGTCCCATGTCGCTGGCATAGGATCCTGTAAAGATCTCGCGCACGAAGGCGGCGCCGGTCGCGGCAGCGAGCGCGATCGAGCTGATCGGGTCCCACAGCACATTGACGCCGAAGGGAACCCTGATTTCGCCACGCAACTGTCCGATGACATAGGCCATGGTGGCGGTCGACGCGATGTCTACCTTGAACTCATAGGGCCGGTCATTTTCATTGCCGAACATGATGGCGTCGAACCCGGCATTTTGCAGCGCCGTCACATCGGCTCTCGCCGCTGTGACCAGGCCATCGAGGCCCGCCTCGTAGTCATGCAGCGGTGACCCCGGCAAGGCCCCTAGATGCACCATTCCGATCACCGGTTTTCCCGGTCCGAACACATTCTTGAATTTGCTCAAATCAATCCCCACATTTGCCGCAAGCCTCAATCAAAGCTATGCAGCCGCTTGGCAAATATACTAGCATGTTAGCAGGCAGGGAGGCGCAGATGCAATTGAAGACACGGCACTGGGACCGGATTGGCAATGGCGGAGTGAGATTTACCGAGCTCGGTTTTGGCGCCGCTCCGATTGGCAATCTCTACCGGGCGATCAGCGACGACCAGGCCCATGCGACGCTGAGCCGAGCCTGGGATCTCGGTGTGCGCTATTTCGATACTGCACCGCTTTACGGCCTCGGATTGTCAGAGACCCGGGTCAACCGCTTCTTGCGTGACAAACCGCGCGATGACTATGTGCTGTCAACCAAGGTTGGGCGGTTGCTCAGGCGTTGTGAGCCGGGCGAGAAACGCGACTGTATCGGCAAGTTCTTTGAAGTCCCGGCACGCAAGGAGGTGTATGATTACACCCATGACGGGGTGATGCGGTCGGTCGAGTTTTCGCTCGAGCGGCTCGGCGTCGACAGCATCGACATCCTGTTTGCCCATGACCTCGACATATTCAACCACGGCAGTCAGGAAGCGCTCGACGCCAAGCTCGACGAGTTCATGGCCGGCGGCTACAAGGCGCTGCTGTCATTGCGGGACCAGGGCGTGATCAAGGCCTTTGGCGCCGGCGTCAATGAATGGCAGCCGTGTCAGAGCATGGCCGAGCGCGGCGATTTTGATCTGTTCCTGCTGGCCGGGCGCTATACGCTGCTGGAGCAGCAGGCGCTGGAGAGTTTCCTGCCGCTGGCCGTGCAGCGCGGCATCGGCATTATCATCGGCGGCCCCTACAATTCCGGCGTGCTGGCGACCGGCGCCAAACCCGGCGCATTTTACAATTACGACCCGGCGCCGCAGCATATTCTGGACCGGGTGGCGAGAATTGATGCCGTCTGCAAACGCCACGGCGTGCGCATGGTCGACGCCGCCTTTCAGTTCCCGCTGTGCCATCCGGCCGTGGTTTCGGTGATTCCCGGCGGGCAGGGCGTGGCCGAGGTGGAGGCCAATCTGGACGCTGCCCGGGCCAGTATTCCTTCGGCGCTTTGGGCGGAGCTGAAAGCCGATGGACTGATGCGCGATGATGCGCCAGTGCCCGCATGAGGCAGCAGGAGATGGGGGCATGACCATGCAAATCGACGCACACCAGCATTTCTGGAATCCGCTTCGTGGCGACTACGACTGGATGCCGATGGACAATGCAACGCTGGCGCGCCATTACGCGCCCGCCGATCTGGCGCCGCATCTCGATACGCACGGCATTGACGCGACAGTGCTGGTCCAGGCCGCGGCCAGCGTCAATGAAACCGAGTACATGCTGGGTCTCGCCGATGCGACTTCCTTTGTCGCCGGTGTCGTCGGCTGGATTGATTTCGAAAAGCCATCCGATCTGGCGACGCTGAAGCGGCTGTCGCAGCACCCGAAATTCAAGGGCGTGCGGCCGATGATTCAGGACATTGCCGATGACGACTGGATGCTGCGCGATGACGTTCAATGGGGCTTCCGCGCCGTTGCCGACCTTGACCTCACCTTCGATGCTCTCGGTTTTCCCCGGCATCTGGCCAATTTTCTCACCATCCTCAAGCGCTACCCGGACATGCGGGTGGTCATCGATCATTGCATGAAGCCGCAGATCCGCGATCATTCGGACGACAATTTCCGCTTCTGGGCTGACGGCATGACCAGGATCGCCCAGCAGACCGGGGCCTGCTGCAAGTTCTCGGCGCTGGTCACCGAAGCCAAACCCGGCTGGACCATCGAAGACCTCAGACCCTATGTCGATCACGTGCTCGACACGTTCGGCCCTGCACGGGTGATGTGGGGGTCTGACTGGCCGGTTTGCCGGCTTGCCGCCAGCTATCAGGATTGGCGCGCGGCAGCCGAAGCGCTCACCGACGATCTTGATGCACAGGCAAAGGCCGACATTTATGGCGGAACCGCCGCTCGATTTTACCGGATTTCCGGCTGATCGAGCATCGCTGATGCCTGACCGGCGGTGATGCTGGAACCTTCGGCCACCGGCGTTGAAACATGCAGCGCCGCGGCTGCCTGGGCTGCCGAAGGCATGTCGCGGTCAAACGGATACAGCGCCGCGCATCCAGTCGGGTGCACGGCGCTGTAGGGTGACAATGGCAGGCTTTGGAGAAAGCAGAACGGACAGGGTCAACCAGTGTCAAAAAGCTCCGGCCGCTGATCGACCAGCGGCTCGAGAAATGTGATCAGCTGACTGAGATGGTGCCGGGTCGCCTGGCGCGCGGCGGCCGGGTCACGGGCCTCCAGCGCGGCGACGATTGCCTTGTGCTCTTCCAGTGTTGCTTCGATCCGGCCCGGGGCCGGCAAATTCAAACGGCGCGCGCGGTTGACGTGGACCCAGGCGGTTTCGGCCAGCACGGCCAGGCGGCGATAACCGGTGAACGACAGAATCAACTCATGCATCTGCGCGTCCATCTGATAGAATCCGGCGGTGTCACCGTCCTGCATCAGCGCTTCCTGGACCCTCAGATTGCGCCTGAGCAGCACCAGTTGCTCCTCGGTGATGATGTCGGCCACGACTTCCACCGCGGCCAGTTCCAGCGCCTCGCGCAAAAACGCACCCTCGCGTATTTCGGCCATGGAAAATCGCGCGACGAAGGTGCCGGCCTGCGGAATCACATTGACCAGACCTTCCGCCGACAATCGCGCCACAGCCTCGGCCACCGGTGAGCGCGAAACACCAAGCTCCCTGCAGATCTCGGATTTCTGCAGGATCTCGCCGGGTCGAAAGGCCAGCGAAAGGATCGCCTGCTTGAGCGAGACGTAAACCTTCTGCGCCAGTGATCCCGCAGATTGATCAAGCGGGGGCAGTGCCGGCCGGGATTTGGGAGCCTCTTGCAGCAATTTCTTCTCACTTTTTAGCATTCTAGAATGTTAGATGGAACTTCCGGTCTGTCAAGTCGATCTCCGGCAGGAGCTATCCGCCCTATAGGGCTCGGGGACACTGTGTGACAATCTCGTTCAAGCGGTAATTTATCTGCCGCTGACCACACAAAAGCTGCCGTCATCGAAATTCAGCGGCAGGCGCCCGGCGGGCCCGGTTCCCGCGGCGTCTGGCGCGACAGTAATGGATGGTCATCGGCCTGGTGGAACATGCTCTCAGCAACAGGGTGCTGAACGTCCATTGTTACGTTACTCGTGGTTCCGCGCGAACCTTTGCCATTCCCGGCCAAAGCAAGACAATTTCGACCGAAAATCGCCTTGACGGTAGTGTTGAGTTTTTGATTTTGATCAGAAAAACGGAATTGTATTGCTTTGCCGTCACAAAAGTGATCTCTTCGCCAAAGGGAGAGAGGCTGTGTTGAAACAAAAAGCAGTTTCGATGGACCGGATTGATGAAGCGGATCAATTGCGGGTCAATATTTACAGGCTTGTAGGCCGGCTGTTACGCGTGCCGCCTGATGCATCTCTTCTCTCGGTCCTGACCCAGATGACCGGTGACGAGTCCGAGCTTGGTCAGGCCATTAGCGATCTTGCAAATACTGCTGACTCCATGGACTTGGCTGACTGTCGTGACGAATACGACGTTTTGTTCATCGGCTTGGGCCGGGGTGTCTTGACTCCGTTCGGTTCCTATTATCTCACCGGATTTTTGCACGAAAAGCCACTGGCACGTTTGCGCGATGACATGCGCCCGCTTGGCATTGCCCGCAACGACGACGTGACCGATCCGGAGGATCACGTTGCCGCGTTGATGGAAATGATGGCCGGCCTGATTGATGGAAGCTTCGGCACGCTTCAGCCGGTTTCAACGCAAAAGACATTTTTCGACAGTCATGTCGGCAATTGGACGCCGCATTTTTTCAAAGATCTCGAGACCTGTTCGTCAGCCCGTTTTTTCAAACCGGTTGGTTGTATCGGCCGCCTGTTCATGGCGATCGAACAGAGCGCGTTCGAGATGTAGGCCGCGTTTGCGGCGAAGGGTTTTGTAAGCGTGTAGTGTAGTCCGGCGGAGACACCCGGCCAGACTGCTGCAGACAGCTCCGGGTGTCGATGGGTGGAGGTCATTATGAAGGCAAAGACAGAAGATACCACGACCGACCGTCGCGGCTTTCTCAAATTCGCCGGGCTGGGAACGATCGCCAGCGGAGCGGCACTGGTCGCAGGCACTGAAAGCGAGGCAGCCGAAGTTGCCGAGTTGCAGGCAGGCACAGGGTACCGGGAAACCGATCATATCAAGGCATATTACGCCAGCACGCGGTTCTAGTTCACGCCGCACGCCGCGGTATGCGACTGGATTTTTTTAACGGAGGATAACATGCTCAGGAAGAAGACAAATGGGGTTGCGCGAGGCCCCCGGCTGTCCTCGACGGTAGCAGAGCTCGGGGTGACGGCAATTGATCGCCGGACATTCCTCAAGCGCTCGGGTCTCACCATTGGTGGGGCAGCGGCCATTTCCACGCTTTCGGGCGGAATGGTCAAGCGAGCAGAAGCTCAGACAGCCGCAGGCACCGGGAACGTTGAAACCAGAAAATCGGTCTGCACGCATTGTTCGGTCGGTTGCACGGTGATTGCCGAGGTCGAAAACGGTGTCTGGACCCGTCAGGCCCCGGGCTATGATTCACCCTTCAACCTGGGCGCTCATTGCGCCAAGGGCGCTTCCGTGCGTGAGCATGCCCATGGCGATCGCCGCTTGAAATATCCGATGAAGCTGGTCGCCGGCAAATGGCAGCGCGTCTCCTGGGACGAGGCCATCAACGAGATCGGCGACAAGATGCTCGAGGTGCGTGAAACCTCCGGGCCGGATTCGGTCTACTGGCTCGGCTCGGCCAAACATTCCAACGAGCAGGCCTATCTGTTCCGCAAATTCGCGGCCTACTGGGGGACGAACAACGTCGACCACCAGGCGCGGATTTGCCATTCGACCACGGTTTCCGGTGTTGCCAACACCTGGGGCTATGGCGCGATGACCAATTCCTACAACGACATCCACAATGCACGATCCATGATTCTGATCGGATCAAACCCGGCCGAAGCGCATCCGGTGTCGCTGTTGCATCTTCTCAAGACCAAGGAAGAAAACAATGCGCCGCTGATCGTGTGCGATCCGCGCTTTACCCGCACGGCGGCCCATGCCGATGAATTCGTGCGGTTCCGGCCCGGCAGCGACGTGGCGCTGATCTGGGGTATTCTCTACCACATTTTCGAAAATGGCTGGGAAGACAAGGAATACATAAGGACCCGTGTCTGGGGCATGGACCAGATCCGTGACGAGGTGAAGAAGTGGAACCCGGCGGAAGTCGAACGGGTGACCGATGTCCCCGGATCGCAGCTCGAGCGGGTGGCCCGGACCTTGGCCGATAACCGGCCGGGAACACTCATCTGGTGCATGGGCGGCACGCAGCACTCGAATGGCTCGTCCAACACCCGCGCCTATTCGATCCTGCAGCTTGCGCTGGGCAACGTCGGCAAGTCCGGCGGCGGCGCCAACATCTTCCGTGGTCACGACAACGTTCAGGGTGCAACCGATTTGGGGGTGCTCGCCGACACGCTGCCGGGCTATTATGGTCTGACGGCAGGCGCCTATGCCCATTGGGCGCGCGTCTGGGAAGAAGACCTGGATTGGCTCAAAGGCCGCTTTGCCACCATGAAAGGCAAGGACGGCAAGGACAAGGCGATGATGTACGAGACCGGAATCCCGGTCTCGCGCTGGATCGACGGTGTCCTCGAAGCCAAGGAAAACATTGATCAGCCCGACAACACCAAGGTCATGGTGTTCTGGGGCCATGCTCCGAACTCGCAAACCCGGCTGCCTGAAATGCAGAAGGCGATGGGAATGCTGGACTTGCTGGTCGTTGTTGATCCTTATCCGACAATGACCGCGGTGCTTCAGGACCGCCAGGATGGTGTCTACCTGCTGCCGGCCTCGACCCAATACGAGACCTCCGGCTCGGTGACAGCGTCAAACCGGTCCATCCAGTGGCGCGATACCTTGATTGATCCGCTGTTTGAGTCCTTGCCGGATCACACCATCATGTACAAGTTTGCCAAGAAGTTCGGTTTTGAAGACCGAATGTTCCGCAACATCGAGGTCAATGGCGAGGAGCCGCTTGTCGAGGATATCACCCGCGAGTGGAACCGTGGCATGTGGACCATCGGCATGACCGGGCAGTCGCCCGAGCGCATGAAATCGCACATGGCGCACCAGTACACCTTCGACAAGACCAGCTTGCGTGGTGTTGGCGGTCCGCATGATGGCGAATTCTATGGAATGCCCTGGCCTTGCTGGGGCACGCCCGAGCTGAAGCATCCTGGTTCGGCGGTGCTTTACGATGTATCGACCCCGGTGGCCAAGGGCGGAATGGGATTCCGCGCCCGCTTCGGCGTCGAACGCAACGGAGACAATCTGCTGGCGGAAAACAGCTGGCCTGTCGGCTCCGAGATCGAGGATGGTTATCCCGAGTTCACCATGGCGATGCTTGAAGGCCTCGGCTGGGACAAGGATCTGACCCCTTACGAGCGGCGGATGATCGAATATGTTGCGGGCTATCTCAAGGATCGCCCGTCGACGGATCAGGAAGAGGTTGGTGAAACATCGCACCAGGGAGATATCCCGTCCGACTTCAAGGAAAAGATCAGCGGTGTAAACTGGAAGGTCGACCTTTCGGGCGGCATCCAGCGGGTTGCGATCATGCATGGCTGCGCGCCTTACGGCAATGCCAAGGCCCGCGCCGTGGTCTGGACTTTCCCGGACCCGGTGCCGCTGCATCGCGAACCGCTTTACGCACCCAATCGTGATCTGGTGGCCGACTATCCGACCATTGAAGACAAGACGTTCTGGCGTTTGCCGACGGCCTTCAAGTCGATCCAGGATGTTGACTATACCAAGGACTTTCCGATGGTCATGACGTCGGGGCGTCTGGTTGAGTATGAAGGGGGCGGGGATGAATCCCGTTCCAATCCGTGGCTGGCCGAGTTGCAGCAGGATATGTACGTCGAGATCAACCCGTTTGATGCCAACAATCTGGCGGTCAGGGATCGCGGCACGGTGTGGCTGTACAGCCCCTCCGGTGCCAAGATCAAGGTCATGGCCATGGTCACTGAACGGGTGGGCAGGGGTGTTGTCTTCTGTCCGTTCCATTTTGGCGGCCATTTCCAGGGCGTCGACCAGCGCGACAAATATCCCGAAGGAGCTGATCCCTATGTGCTTGGGGAGGCGTCCAACACTGCGCAAACCTATGGCTACGACATGGTGACGCAAATGCAGGAAACAAAATCAACGCTTTGCCGCATCGAGGCGGCATAGGGAGGATATACAAATGGCTAGAATGAAATTCCTCTGCGACGCCGAGCGTTGTATCGAATGCAACGCCTGCGTGACCGCATGCAAGAACGAGAACGAAGTGCCGTGGGGCATCAACCGGCGGCGGGTTGTCACCATCAATGACGGCAAGCCGGGCGAGCGGTCGATTTCGGTCGCCTGCATGCACTGTTCGGATGCGCCATGCATGGCAGTCTGCCCGGTTGACTGCTTTTACCAGACGGATGACGGCATCGTGCTGCACTCGAAGGATTTGTGCATCGGCTGCGGCTACTGCTTCTATGCATGCCCGTTTGGCGCTCCACAATATCCGCAGGCGTCGAATTTCGGCTCCCGCGGCAAGATGGACAAGTGCACCTTCTGTGCGGGCGGTCCGGAAGAAGACAATTCCGCCGCCGAGTTCCAGAAATATGGACGGAACCGGATCGCCGAAGGCAAGCTGCCGCTTTGCGCCGAGATGTGCTCGACCAAGGCGCTGCTGGCCGGCGACGGTGACACGGTGTCCAATATTTACCGCGAGCGCATCGTCGCCCGGGGCTTCGGCGCCGGCGCCTGGGGCTGGGGTACAGCCTATGACCAGAAAGGTGGCGGTTGATCGGCCCATGCCGATTGCGGCCAGATTGGCAGGCGGACAAACGTTCGCCTGCCAATTTTCGCCAATCCGTATCCGGAAACCGGGAGTCCACGCATGAAACGTTTGAAGATGCGGGTCGCGTCCAGGCAGTATTCCTTTGCAGCGGTCGCATTTGCCGTGGCCGCCTTCGTCGGGCTGATTTTACCGCTTCAGGCCCACGCCCAGAGTTCGGTCCGGCCACCGGAAAATGCGACGACATCCATCGCTCCACCAGGCCCGGCCCTGCAGGGCGGTGTTCAGGCGATTCAGTCGGATTCGGAGATCTGGCACGATATCCGCCTTGGCAGAACCGGAAATGTTGCCATGCCGGATCAGGCCGCGGGTTTAATGATTCAGTCCCAGGGTGAGGACTGGCGTCTTTACCGTCAGGGCCCGACCCATGATTATTTCGGCTATGCGATGCTCGGGACGCTGGTTCTGCTGGCGCTTTTCTTCGCCATACGCGGGCGCATCAAGATCGAGCAGGGTCTGTCCGGCATCAAGATCAAACGCTTTTCCACTTTGGAACGCATGAGCCATTGGCTGATGGCGCTCTCGTTCATCATCCTGGCGATAAGCGGTCTGAATGTCACGTTCGGGCGGTCTTTGATCCTGCCGCTCGTCGGCAAGGAATTCTTCGGTCCGATGTCGGGCTACCTGAAAGCCGCGCACAATTATACCGCCTTCGCATTCATGCTCGGCCTGGCGATCGCATTCGTGCTGTGGGTCGTCCACAACTTGCCGGATCGAACCGATCTGAACTGGCTGGCCAAAGGCGGCGGGCTGCTCAGCAAATCGAGCCACCCGCCGGCGAAGAAATTCAATGCGGGCCAGAAGGTCATCTTCTGGGGCGTGATGCTGCTCGGCTTGTCTTTGTCGGTCTCGGGCTGGACACTGATGTTCCCCTATCAACACAGCCTGTTTTCCGACACCTTCGCGCTTCTGGGCACTATCGGCCTTGATGTGCCGGCGATCCTGGGTCTGCCGGCGCCGCCCTATACCTTGCTCCAGGAGCAACAGTTCAACAGCGCCTGGCACGGGATCATCGCCGTGGCGATGGTTTGTCTGATTTTCGCTCATATTTATATCGGCACCATCGGCATGCAGGGCGCCTTTGACGCGATGGGGTCGGGCGAGGTTGACTTGAACTGGGCCAGAGAACACCATTCGCTGTGGGTTGAGGAAGTCATGGCCGACAAGACGGACAAGGCGGACGGGGCGGTTGCCTCGCCGGCCGAATGATGATGGGAAGGAACGGTCTATGAAAGCATTTCTCCTCAGCATCGCGGTTCTTGTGCTGGTCGTGGCCGGTGCCCGTTTTGGTCTCAAACCCTTGTGGGATATGCCGTCGGACAAGGCCTTTTCCACCGAGAATGTGCGCCTGGATTGATTCGGGTCTGAAAATGAAAGTGACACCATGAGCGACGAAACCTTTAATCTGTCGATGCGGAAATTCCTCAAGCAAGTCGGCGTGACCTCACAACAGCAGATCGAAGCACTGGTGCGTTCCGGTGCCGCCGGAGCGGGACCCTTGAAACTCAAAGTCGTGCTGACAGCCGAGGGCACCGGTCTGGAGCATGTTGTCACCGGCGAAGTCGAGCTGCCCTGACCGCCAGCATGCTGCCCGAGCCCGAATTTCCGCCATTGCTGATGGGGCATGCCGTGCCGGCTCACGAGGACCCGTTGCGCGTGGCGCTGAAGGGGGCTCGCCAGGGCAGCTTCAGTGCAGGTGATCTATGCTGGTCCATGGCCGAAACCCACGCGCGCGCGGCTATCATTCTTGAACCGGAGTGTTCCCTCGCCAAGGCGTTGCAGATGGCGCCATTGCTGATGGTGGCCATCGGCGACGCGCTGGGCGCGATCGGGCCGCCAAATCTTGCGCTGATGTACCGCTGGCCAACGACGCTGCTTGTCAATGGCGGCGAAGTCGGCGAGGTGTTTCTGCGCCAGCCTGAAGAGACCGGATTGACTGACACACCCGGGTTCATCGTGCTGGGGTTTTCCGTGGCGATGAGTCTGCCGGCAGAGATTTTCGACGCGCCGGGGCTCGCCAGCAAGACCACCGCGCTGTTTGAGGAAGGCTGTGGCGATCTCGACCGGACCCAGGTTCTCGAGGCCGTGGCACGGCATTTCCTGTCCTGGATAGATGCCTGGGAACATGAGGGATTCGGCGCCGCTCATGCCGACTTCCTCGGGCGCATGCAACCGGCCGATAGTGTCTCGGTGCAAATCGGTCCGGTGAAACATGATGGCCGCATGATCGGCATAGATGAAGACGGCGGCTTGCTGCTGGATG
Source organism: Hoeflea sp. YIM 152468 (assembly GCF_029210485.1). GTDB lineage: Bacteria > Pseudomonadota > Alphaproteobacteria > Rhizobiales > Rhizobiaceae > Hoeflea. The sequence continues at coordinate 254,952 of NZ_JARGET010000003.1, read as the reverse complement.
GCGCCGCAGGCGTCAGCGGTGTGTCGCTGGCTCAGGGGCTGGGGATGGTCGACTAATGCGGGAAACAGACAGGGTGCAAGACGTGATCTGGAAATCCGCCGGCCAGCATCTCACCCACAGGCTGGAGAATGGCTGGCTTGCCGTGAGCGAGGATTTTCTGCGCGCTTACTACACTCGCCCTGAAATCCATCCCGTCGAGGAAAGCTGTAGCGTCGAACATGTGCTGTTCGAGCGGCTGATGGAGGCCCCCTTCGCGCCGGTCGGCGAGGACGAACTTGCTGCGATCGCCGACCCCGATGCGGCGGCAAATTATGCCCTGGTGCTGCGATTTCGCGATCATCTGGTGGCCAAGGGCTCGATCGAAGCTGCCTATGCCTCCATGTTCGCCCCGGGCGCGCCGCTGATTCCGCCGGTCTTTATTGGTCAGATGGTGCACCTGATCATGGGCAACATGCTGATGGGCGAAACAGATGCGACGGTGGCCCGGGCCTCGGAGTTGTTTTTCCGGGATCAGACCGCGACAACGTCGAACGAGCGGATGATGTTCGCGGATGCCGAAGTTGTCGAAACCCGCGCCCAGCAAGCCGCTCTCCTGGCCTTGACCGATCCTGGGCGCACGGAAGTGGCGCTCGACATTCTCAATGCGGAAGGGGCTGAGGAGTACTGGCCGCGCGCCGATCATTTCGACCTGGCGCTGGACTTCCGCTTCGCCGAGCCGGGCCAGGATGCCTTCGCGCGGTTGATAGAGCGCTGGATCAAGCATTTTCTTGATCTTCGCGTCCGGGTGCAGCCGCTGCAGTCGGTCAAGGATGAACGCTGGTCATGGCACATCGGGCTTGATGCCGAAGCGACCCGCATTATGAACGCACTCTATGAAGGCGAGTTTCTGCCGGAAAAAGGCCAGGGCAGCATTGTCGCGCTGTTCCGGATGGAATTTCTCGACCAGGACCGGATCGTGGAGAGAATGCGCCGGAAACCTGCCTTCCTCGGTATGGCCGTGGACGCCCATGACCGCATTCGCATGAAACCGCAAAATCTGCTCATCAACCTGCCGCTCAACCCGGTGGTGCAATAAGCCTTGAAGGCAGCCGTGCCCTGCAAGCTTGGCTCAAGAGCATCGCGGCAACGCGTTACGCCGACGGCTGTTCAGGTCAGGTTTTCACGCTGAGGACTATTTCTCATTGAGAAAGTCATCGACCGTCAAACCCTGACGTCCGGCCTCCAGATAGTCTTCCGTGGTGCGGGTGCGCCGCTTGTGGGCAATGGCGAATGGATCTGCGCCATCACGCGACAGGGCCTCGAGCCGGCAGCTCTCGCACATGTGGATGAGGGCCCGGCGCTCCTCGGTCCCGAACATCCAGTTGCCCTCAAGCCGCCGTTCCACTGCGCGCAGCATCCCACCTGCAGCAAAGGCCTTGCCGCAGGAGGTGCAGCAGGCGGGTTCATCCTCGTGCAAAGTCACGGGTTGCATCGCAGCAGGGGCGAGATTGTAGCGGGGCTCGAGCGAAATCGCTGTTTCGGGGCAGGTGGCCTCGCAGATTCCGCATTGCACGCAGGACAATTCGACAAAGCGCAATTGCGGCGTGTCCGGCGTATCGCGCAGCGCATCGGCGGGACAGGAGGAAACGCAAGCCATGCACAGTGTACAAGCCTCGGTATCGACCAGAACGGTTCCATAAGGCGCGCTCTGGGGCAGCGGCACAATGTTTGAAACCGGTTTGCCGGCATCAGCCAGTGCGCCAAGCGCCGCCCGCGCCAGTTCACGTTTCCCGCCCAACGGAACAGGCGCAGCGCGTGAAATCTCCGGCAGCTCCGGCAGGGCGTAGAGGGCGGTTTCGACATTGTCCGGATCGGATTCAAGCAGGGTCACGATTCGCCCGGTCTTGTGACCGAATCCGGCAAGCAGGGTTTCTATAAGCAGGCTTTCCTCGGCAACCGCACCGAACTCCTCAGCCTTTTGCGGGTCGGTCAGCACCACGACATGGCAAAATCCGGCGGCCAGCGCAGCACTCATCAGGTCGTGGCCGACGCCACTTGTTGCATGCATTTCCAGCGGGATGACACGGGCGGGCAGACCGCGGCCGAAGCGCGCCATGGCCCCGATCAGCGGCGTACCATGACTGGCGTCATGCAACAGCAGAACCGGCGTCTTTCCGCCAGCGGCAAGGAAGGTGCGAGCCAGCGTCTGAATTCGTAGGATCTGATCGCTCCGCGTCGGATAGGCATAGGCGACAGCGCCGGTCGGGCAATGGGCGGCGCAGTTGCCGCAACCGCCGCAAATGCCCGGATCAACGACAATCACGTCGCCTGAACCGGTGATCGCGCCGGCCGGGCACTGGTCGATACATTTGCTGCAACCGGTCTTCTTCGACCGCTCATGGGCGCAGATCGAGGCGTCATAGGTGACGTAGAGCGGCTTTTCGAAGCTGCCGGCATAATCCGAAGCGTCAAGGATTGCTTCCAGCACCGCCACGGGATTTCCTGGATCAACCCGGAAGTAGCCATCGCGGCCATGATCTCTTGTGAACAGCGGCGTGTTGCCGGACATGTCGAAGACCACGCTGCAGGTGGTTTTCGCCCCGTCACGCGGCATCGAGAAATCCGGCCTCGCCCGAGACGAGGGGAGCAGGGCCGCATATCCATCGACGACAAGCTCGAATTCGCCCAGCGATCCTCCAGCCGCAACCACACGGCCGCCAAAGACAGGAAACTCGAATTCAGATGGCAAGATCAGATCGTCAGTTCCGGTCAGCAGCAGGGTCACCGACAAGCTCCGGTTGAGACGCTGCGCAGCATCGAATGCCGGCTGCCCGTTTCCGATCACCAGGCAAAGCCCGTCACTTTCAATTGAGCGCAGCCGCGCAGGTGTGGCTGTCAGGTTTGCCGCGGCCAGAAGCGCTGACATTTTCGGCGCTGTCGGAGCCTTGTCTGCAGTCCAGCCGGCCATCTCGCGAATGTTGACAAAAGACAGGGCTTCATGCCCGGCTTCGGCGGCAATCTCTTCGAACAGCGGGCGTTCCTGGGTGCAGGCGATGCAAATCCCGCCTTCTGTGGCCAGGGCGGCTTCAATCACCTTCATTTCACTGCGGCACAGATGATGATGACCCGAGACTTGCGCATAGCCGGCGCTCAGATCGGATGCATTCACATCCATGGAATGTTCACAGTTGCACACAAAGAGTCTGGTTGTGTCGGAAACCATTGCAGCACCCTTGTTGTCGCCTGCAAACACCTTATACTTTCAACGGGAAGAGACAACCGTGATTGCCTCAAGACCGTGGAGGGACTGGCCGGCGTGTCGCGGGAGCTGACAATTATGCTGGGAGTGATTGCCGAAAAGCGGCAGTCTATTTCGCGTTGGGCCAAGGATTACTGGATGCCGGTCGGCGTGATGTTGGCCCCGGCGGACCTTAATCCGGGCGATGTCTTGGTCAGTGATGACCGCATGACCCGCTACTATATGGGGCGGGTCGATCTCACCTGTTACGCGGCCGATACCGAGGCCTATGTCGAAAATTTTGATAGCGGCAACCCGGCGCTTTATGTGGTGCTCAGGCGCGACAGCGAAAACAGGCATCCGCTCGACTGGTACATCCAGAGCGTCACCGCCTCGCCGCACGCCGCGCAGGACTACGAAGTCGGCAGCGAAGACATCATCGAACGCCTGCCGATGCCGCCCGAAATTTCCGAGGCAATTCTCGAATTCCTTGACGCCTACCACGTCGAGACACCGTTTTTGAAACGGCGGCGCGACAAGCTCGATCCTGAAGAACAGAAATTTGGCAAGCAGCCGATTTTCCTGGGCCGCAAACGTTCAGACGGAGGGGGCTTGGATGGGTGAAGACAAAGACGGATTCCTGGCACGCTGGTCAAGGCGCAAGCAGGCTCAACAGTCAAATCCCGATGACGATCCCGATGATGACGCCTCCGTCGTCGAGCCGGATGCACTTGACCAAGAGCAGCACGAAGCCGAGCGCGCCGAAGCGGAGGCCAACCGGCTCGCGGCCGAAGCGGTCGAGCTGGACGAGGTCGAGTACGGTTTTGATTTCTCCATTTTTCTCAAGCGCGGCGTGCCCGACCTCTTGCGCAAGAAGGCACTGCGGAAATTCTTCAATTCCAGTCCGGTGCTCGCCAATCTGGACGGCCTCAACGACTATGACGAGGACTACAACAACCCGCTGCACAAGGTCTACAAATCGACATGGGACGTGGCCCGCGGCTTTCTGACCGAGAGCGAGAAGATCCTGCAGCAGACAACGGGACGACTGACACGCGATGAGCCGCTTGCGGAAGTTGCGTCAGCCGACATGCCGGAAGATGACACCGGGGATGCGACAGAGACGGCGGCGCCCATCGACGAAGAGCCCGGTGCCGATGCCGACTGTTCCGACGATACAGTCACTGCAATGCAGAACGAGACGGACCCCGTCGCTCAGGAACCGAAAGCCGATGAATCCCCGGATGCGGAGCCGCCGCAGCAAAAGCGCGTCTCGATCCGGCAACGAATGAACGGGTGATGCAATTGTCAGACGTTTGGGTCGGCCAGGTGGTTGCGCAACATCTCGCTATAGGCGGCAATCATGTCATTGACGAAGCTCTCGTGGTCGGCCACGTCGATCACATTCTTGGCGACAAACGCATTGTAACGCGCCGCGCCATAGAGGAAGGCCATATGGATATCGGTTGCGGGTATCTTGCTGTTGGCCGTGTTGGCGACGCGGATGAACCGGTCGGCAAGCCGGACGAATTTTTCCGTCTCGGAGCTTTCGCCGGTTGCTGGCTTGCGGGTCCTGGTCTCGTCCATTCCGGGGTCTCCTCGTCGCTCGATCGCTGTCGAAGCGTCATCACCGGAGCCGGGACTGAAGCTGCGACAGCTTCGATGCACTATCGACCATGGGGTAGGCTGTGACAATCATCGTCGATCAAATTCTCGAGCAGCTCAAACGGGTCAAGGGGCCAGACCTGGCCGGCAACATCGTCGATCTTGGGTTGGTCTCGGATATTGTCGTCAGGAATGCTGACGTCAGCTTCTCGATCACTGTGCCGGCCCAGATTGCGGCTCAGCTCGAGCCGTTGCGGGCCGCCGCTGAAAAGGCCGCTTTGGCTGTCGCCGGTGTCGACAAGGCGCTGGTGCTGTTGACATCGGACCGGGGCGGGCAGGCCGCATCGCCCGCGGCTGCGCCAATACGGGCTGCGCCATCCTCCGCTCAAGCCGACGCGCTGCCGCCTCCCATGCAGCGGCGCGTCACACCGCCATCGCCCGCACCCTCAACCAAGGCGCCAGTGCCGGGGATCGGGGCCATCATCGCGGTCGCCTCGGGCAAAGGCGGGGTCGGCAAATCCACCACATCGGTCAATATCGCTCTCGCCCTGCAGGCCACCGGCCTGAAGGTGGGGATTCTTGACGCCGATATTTACGGTCCCTCAATGCCGCGTCTGCTTGGCTTGTCTGGCCGGACACAAAGTGATGCAGACCGCATCCTGATCCCGTTGACAGGCTACGGCCTCAAGGTGATGTCGATGGGATTCATTGTCGATGAGGATGCTGCAACGGCATGGCGTGGGCCAATGGTGATGCAGGCGCTCACGCAGATGCTGCGTGAAGTCGCCTGGGGCGACCTCGATGTGCTGATCGTCGACATGCCGCCAGGCACCGGCGACGCGCAATTGACCATGGCGCAGACTGTGCCGCTGGCCGGTGCCGTCATCGTCTCCACACCACAGGATCTGGCGTTGATCGATGCCCGCAAGGGCTTGAAAATGTTTCGCAAGGTCGACGTGCCGATTCTCGGTATCATTGAGAACATGAGCTATTTCCTTTGCCCCGATTGCGGTGACAAGCAGGACATCTTCGGCCATGGCGGGGCCCGCGCCGAAGCGGAACGCATTGGCGTGCCGTTTCTGGGCGAAGTGCCGCTGGTCATGGCCATCCGGCAACTCTCCGACAGCGGAACCCCTGTTGTGGCTTCGGACCCTGACGGCGTGCAATCCTTGATCTACCGCGACATTGCCGGCCGCCTCTGGGCGAGACTGGCCGAGGAACGGATGATGGCAGGAGGCCAGGGATAGGCCATGCAGGACTTTGCAGGCGCATTCGGGCTGGCATTCAGGTTGATCGCTTCGGGCGATGCGGACCTGTTTGAAATCGTAGGCCTATCCATGCGCGTCAGCCTGACGGCGCTTCTGCTTTCGTGCCTTATCGGGTTTCCGATCGGAGCACTTCTGGTGGTCAGAAAGTTCTTCGGGCGCGGGATCGTCATTGCTCTGGTCAACTCGATGATGGGGTTCCCTCCGGTGGTGATCGGATTGCTGGTCTATCTGGCGCTGTCGCGCGCCGGCCCGATGGGTTGGCTTGGCCTGCTCTACAGCCCGACGGCGATGATCATTGCCCAGACCTTGTTGATCGCCCCCATTGTCGCGGCGCTGTCACGCCAGGTTCTCGAAGCATTGCAGGCAGAATATGACGAGCAGTTCCGCTCGCTCGGGGTCTCGCGTAGCTCCGCCATGCTGGCGTTGATTGTCGATGGTCGTTACGGGCTTCTTACGGTGGCGCTGGCAGGGTTCGGCCGGGCCGTGGCCGAGGTTGGCGCGGTGATCATTGTTGGCGGCAATATCGATCATCTGACCCGGGTGATGACCACGGCGATTGCGCTGGAAACCTCCAAGGGCGACCTCGGAATGGCGCTGGCACTCGGCATCATCCTGATGTGCCTCGCGATCTCGGTCAATCTGGCCGCAGGCGCTCTGCGGGCGATTGCGGAAAGGCACGCCTATGCCTGACGTTGCTCCCTTGATTCCGAAAAAGCTTGGCGATGCCGGTCCGCGGACTCCGCGAGACCGTATCCTGCCAGGAGCGCTCAGAGTGGAACAACTGGCGCTTGAGGCCGCCGGCAAGCCTCTCGTCAATATCGACAAACTCACGCTGGACCCCCATTCGGTCACGATCATCATGGGCCCCAACGGAGCGGGGAAAAGCCTTCTGCTGCGGCTGATCCACGGGTTGATTGCGCCGACGCGCGGCTGGATCAGTTGGGGCGAGGTGGCTTGCGGTGAGGCCACCCGTTCGACCCAGGCGATGGTGTTTCAAAAGCCTGTGCTGCTGCGCCGCTCGGCGGCGGCAAATCTTGATTTTGTGCTGCGCCGCCGTGCCGGAACCAAAGTCGGGCGCCGGGCGCGGCGCGACGAATTGTTGGCCCGTGTCGGGCTGTCCGATAGGGCGGATCAGCCGGCACGGCTGTTGTCCGGCGGCGAGCAGCAGCGGCTGGCGCTGGCGCGGGCACTGGCCACACGGCCGAAGGTGCTGTTGCTGGACGAGCCGACCGCCAGCCTCGACCCGGCTTCGGTGCAGATGATTGAACAGATTGTGCTGGCAACCAGTGCGGAAGCGACCAAGATAATTTTCGTCACCCATGATGTGGGCCAGGCGCGGCGTCTGGCCGACGATGTGGCATTTCTTCACCACGGGCAACTCGTCGAGCATCGTCCAGCGGCCGAGTTTTTTGCAAACCCGTCATCGGACGCGGCCGATGGCTACCTTTCGGGTCGAATTGTTCTTTAGCCACAAACCGGGAACTTGTTAGAGAGGAAGATAAATGAAGAAAACAACCCTGTTCGGAGCCGCATTGCTCTCAGTGCTGGCAACGACCGCGTCTGCGGAGGACCCGTCGATCCTGGTCCAATCGACCACATCGACCCAGAATTCGGGATTTTATGATTACATCCTGCCGATCTACAAGGCGGAGACCGGTGTGACGGTCAATGTGGTGGCCGTGGGCACCGGGCAGGCGATCAAGAATGCGCAGAACTGTGATGCTGATGTGTTGCTGGTCCATGCCAAGGCCGCCGAGGAAAAATTCGTTGCCGGTGAATATGGCGTCGAACGCTCCGATCTCATGTATAACGACTTCGTCATTGTGGGTCCGGCCGCTGATCCGGCGGGAATTGCCGGCGGCAAGGAGGTGGTGACAGCCTTCAAGACCATTGCCGCAAAGAAGGCGATGTTTGCATCGCGCGGCGATGATTCAGGCACCAATAAGGCGGAGCTGAGGCTTTGGGACAAGGCCGGGATTGATACCAAGGCCGAGTCGGGTGATTGGTACCGTGCCACGGGGTCCGGCATGGGCGCGACGCTCAATGCCAGTGTCGGAATGGGCGCCTACACCATGTCCGACCGTGCCACCTGGATCAGTTATGGCAACAAGGGGGATTATCAGATCGTGCTTGAAGGCGACCCGGTGCTGTTCAACCAGTATGGCATCATCCTGGTCAATCCGGACAAATGCCCGAGCGTCAAGGCGGACCTTGGCCAGCAGTTCATCGACTGGCTGACCTCGGCACACGGACAGGGGCTGATTGCCGATTTCAAGCTTGACGGCAAGCAGCTGTTCTTCCCCAACGCCAGCGCCGATCACTCCTGAATGAGCGCGACCTGAGAAAGCGGCGTTCTCGTCTCAACGGTGAGGACGCCGCAAAGTCGAGGCCGCCGCGCATCACGCGAGGGCTTTGCCGACGGCCGGAGGAAGCCCGGATCAGCTGTCGATGCCAAAGCTGGTGAACGGCAGGAACGACACCAGGTCGCCTTTGGCCACGGATGTCATGCTTTCCGTGATCTCGATGAGACCTGTGGCCTGGCGCAATCCCGAAATCAGGCCCGATCCGTCGCGCGCGAATTTGTGGGCGACGGGCCGCCCGCCGTCTCCTGGTTCGAGCCAGCCGCGCCAGAATTCACGGCGGCCGGGTTTCTTGTCCGGCACATCAAAACCTGCCGCCACCGGAAACCGCACCGGCTCCTGATGGTTGCCGCCACCCAGCACGGTCAGCGACGGCCGGACATAAAGCAGGAAGCAGACAAAGGCTGCGACCGGGTTTCCGGGCAGGCCGAGAAAGACGCAATCGCCGATCTGGCCGAAGCTCATCGGCCTGCCGGGCTTCACTGCAATCTGCCACAGATGGCGGGTGCCCAGATTATCAATCGCGGTGATGATGTGATCCTCGTCGCCGCGCGAGGCGCCGCCGCTGGTCAGGATCACATCGTGGGTCTTGGCAACCTCCGTCAGGGTGGCTTCGATGAGCGCTGCATTGTCGGGCAGAATGCCGAGATCAGTGACCTCGCAGGGCAGGGTATCGATCAGCGCCTGCAACATCGCACGATTGGAATCATAGACCTGGCCCTGGGCGATTTCGGCACCGGGCTCCAGCAATTCGTCGCCGTTCGACAAGATCGCGACCCGAATGGGTGCGCGCACCTTGACCCGGGCCAGGCCGAACGATGCAAGCGCCGCCATATCCTGCGGCCGGAGCCGGGCCGAGCTTTGCAGCACGGCGCTGCCCTCGGCCACATCTTCACCCGCACGCCGGGCATTGGCGCCACGCTTGAGATTGAGCGGAACGCTGACCTGATCGCCATTGACAGTGCAGTCTTCCTGCATCGCCACCGTATCGGCGCCTTCCGGCATGACGGCGCCGGTGAAGATGCGGGCGGCCTGTCCCGGCTCCAGCCGGTGGTTGCGCAGGTCGCCGGCAACGATGTGTGTGACCACGGGCATCGGACCGGTAACGGGTGCTGCAAAGGCATAGCCATCGACAGCGGAATTGTCGTGCATCGGCACGTTGCGGGGCGCGGTGATGTCGGTGGCCAGCCAGCGACCAGAGGTCTTGCCCAGCGGCACCTCCTCGATGCCCGCCACCACTGACAGCCGGCTTGTCAGAATTGCCAGGCATTCCTCGTGGCTGAGCCGGTCCTTGTCGGTGAGAAAGCAGTCGTTCAAGAGTTTGCGTGACGTCATGCGGCAGTCTCTCCCAATCCGGTCTTGTGCGCGATCATATCGGCGATGCCGGCAATGTCGTCCAGCGGAAAGACCGGGACCTGTGCGTCGGTAATGGCATGATCGGCGGCAATGGCGCAAATGCTGGCGTCGGCGCCTGCCAGCGGCTCCCGGTCCGACGCGGCAAGCCGGCGTGCCTCGATCTTCGGATGGCTTTCGCGCTTGTAGCCTTCGATCAGCACCAGATCACAAGGTGACAGCCGTGCCAGCATCTCTTCGAGTGACGGTTCGTCGGCGCCGTCAAGTTCGTGCATGATCGCCCAGCGGCGGCCCGAAACAATGGCCACTTCGCCGGCGCCGGCCTCACGGTGGCGATAGCTGTCGGTGCCTTCATGATCGACGTCAAACAAATGGTGTGCATGCTTGAGCGTGGCAACACGGAACCCGCGCCGTGTGAATTCCTGCACCAGTTTGCAGGTCAAGGTGGTCTTGCCGGAGTTCTTCCATCCGGTGATGCCGAAGACAGGTGGGCTCATGCATGCGCCCCGGCGAGATAGGCTTCCGCCTCGGCCAGTTCTTCGGGTGTATTGGCATTGAAAAACGGATCGGGTGCACGCTCGCCCACCGCCTCGAAATCGCAAAAACCGAAATCATGGCGGTGCACCCAGGCAAGCACTTTCATGGTGTCGCTGGTGGCGAGCCAGTGCGCCAGATCCTCACGCAGCGCCACCGGCCAAAGTCCGAAGACCGGATGCCGGTTGCCACCCGAGCGGGCGATGACGATGCGTTCCGGGCCGGCCAGCGCCGCGAACCGGACGACCAGATCGCGCGGCAGGAAAGGCGTGTCGGTGGCGGCACTGACAAGGTGGGTGATGCCCGGCAGCGTTGCCGCCCACTCAAGCCCGGCCAGCACACCGGCAAGCGGGCCGACATGACCGCCGACCGTATCGGGCAGAACCGGCAGGCCGAAATTCAGATAGGGTGCGGGATCGGAATTTGCGTTGATCGCCAGCCTGTCGACTTGCGGCGCAATCCGGCCGATGACCCGGGAGATCATGGTTTCCCCGGCGAGCAGTTGCAGGCTCTTTTCGCCGCCGCCCATCCGCCGCGAGAGGCCGCCCGCCAACACCAGGCCTGCTATTGCCCCGCTCATGCGTCATCCTCTGCCGCGCCCTTGCGTCGATGCCGCGGTGCCTCGCCAGCGACATCAGCGGGATCGCCATCAAATTCGATCCGCTCCAGGCCGGCCAGAGCCAGAAACCGTTTGCCGCGGGCCCGTCCGATCAGGGTCAACCCGGCTTTTTGCGCCAGTTCCACCCCCCAGGCCGTAAAGCCGGAGCGGGAAACCAGAATCGGAATGCCCATCATGACGGTCTTGATCACCATTTCCGAGGTCAGCCGCCCGGTGGTGTAGAAGATCTTGTCGTCGGCGGCGACCTTGTTCATGAACATCCAGCCGGCGATCTTGTCGACAGCATTGTGCCTGCCGACATCCTCCATGTAGACCAGCGGCACATCCCCCTGGCACAGCACACAGCCATGGATGGCGCCGGCTTCCAGATAGAGGCTCGGCGCGGTGTTGATCTTGTGGGTCAGCGTGTAGAGCCATGACGTCTTCAGCCGGGCCTCCGGCGCCAGATGGATGTCGGAGAAATTCTCCATCACATCGCCAAACACTGTTCCCTGGGCGCAGCCTGAGGTGCGCACCTTCTTTTGCAGCTTGGTCTCGTAGTCGGTCTCGCGTTCCGTGCGCACCACGACCACCTCAAGGTCGTCATCATAATCGATTGCCGTGATCTCGTCGTCGGCCTGCAGCATGTTCTGGTTCAGGAGATATCCGACAGCCATCAGATCCGGATGATCTCCGATCGTCATCATGGTGACGATTTCCTGCCGGTTGAGATACAGCGTCAGCGCTTTTTCGGTCACCACTCGGGTGGTCACCGCCGCACCCAGGTGATCGACACCGGTGACCTCGGCGGAAAGCCGCGGGTCGGAGGGGTCGGTTCTGAGCAGAAAGCCGTCGTCAAACGGTGGATTGGCTATCGTCACAGTGGCCACTTTCGCTTCGAGTTCATCAATCGACGATGCTAGTGCGATTTCCCTCAAACGCAACTCGCTCGGCGATGGAATTGCGGCAAACGCGAACGGAGTTCAATCGCAAGGGGTGCGAGAATCTTGGCCGGTGAGGTCGTTGACCGCCGACCCCGCGGTATCGGACGAAGCTCCGCGCCCGTCTCCCTTCCATCGCAGCGGTCGCCTGGCTTCGCATAATCATTGAGCCGAGATCTTGGCTGGCATCCCGAACGGAAAACGTTCAAAGGCCAGCGCGTCGTGTCTTGTAGATCGGATCTTTCAGCAGCCTCAGCCCGTTGAGCACGACGAGGACGGTGCCGCCTTCATGTCCGAGCACCGCCAGTGGCAGCGGCAGTTCGAACAACGTCGCCCCGGTGACCAGGACGAGCATCGCCCCGATGGCGAAGACAAGGTTCTGGCGGATGATTGATGCGGTGCGCTTGGAAAGGAGATGGGCTGCGGCCAGCCTTTCCATATCCTCTGAAAGCAAGGCGACGTCCGCTGCCTGCAGCGCGACTTCCGAACCAGCGGCGCCCATGGCTATTCCGACATCGGCGCGGGCCAGCGCCGCGGCATCGTTCACACCATCGCCAACGAAGGCGATCTTGCTGCTCTCGGCCAGCTCGCCAACAAGGCGCAGTTTGTCTTCCGGCAGCATCTCGGCATGGATTTCGTCCGGCTGCAGCGCCAGTGCCTTGCCGACGCGCAGTGCAACTCCGCGCCGGTCGCCCGTCATCATGGCGATGGACTTGACCCCACCTGCACGCAAGGCCGCAAGAGCACCGGCCGAAGTGTCGCGTAGCTGGTCGGCAACGCTGACGGCACCGAGAATTTGCGCGCCACGCCCCAGATAGACAACGGTCTCGGCGCTTTCCTGGAGTGCCCGAAACCTGACTTCATCAGTTGAGGCTGCCATCATCTCGGCCATTCGGGTGTTGCCGGCCCAAACCGGACCTTCGGCATCTCGCCCGACGATGCCGGCACTCGGAATTGCCTGAACATCCTGCACCGGGTGCAGCACCAGTCCGCGACGCTCGGCTTCGCGCCGCAGCGCAGCGGCAATATGATGCTCGGAGTTGGCCTCGACGCTGGCGAGTGCCAACAGGAAAGCTGTCTCGTCGCCATCCAGAGCGACAATTCCGGTGACGTCTGCGCGACCCGACGTCAGCGTGCCGGTCTTGTCGAAGGCGAAGACATCGACGGCGGCCAAGGTCTCCAGAGCTGCGCCGCCCTTGAACAGCACGCCGCCACGCGCGGCTGCCGACAGCGCCGACAGAATGGCGGCGGGGACCGAAATCACGATAGCGCACGGGCTTGCCGCGACCAACAAGGTTGCGGCGCGATACAGCGCGCTCTGCCAGTCCTGTAAAAACCAGTAGAAGCCCATAAGGGCGACGACAGATCCGATCAGCACTGCAATCGTATAGCGCTGGCCGAACCAGTCGCTGAAGCGTTCCGAGGGAGCCCGTGCCGCCTGTGCTTCAGTCACCAGGGCGATCATCCGGGCTACGGTGCTTTGTTCGAGAGAGTGTGTGATCCGTACTTCCAGCACGCCATCGAGATTGACGGTCGCCTCGAAAACCTTGCCGCCGGGCTCTTTGCTCACCGGCATGGATTCGCCTGTGATCGTCGACTCGTCAAGCGAGCCATGTCCGGCCACAATGGTTGCGTCCGCCGGAACCCGCGCACCGGGACGAACCATCACGATGTCGCCCGCGACAAGCCTTGCTGCCGCCACTTCTTCCACCGAACCATCCGCAGATTTGCGGAAGGCGGTTTCGGGACGCAGCGCCATCAGCGCCTCGATTGCCCGGCGCGCCTGTCCCATCGCGCGTTCTTCCAGCGTCGTCGACAGACTGAACAGCATGAGCAGGACTGCGCCTTCGATCACTGCTCCAACCGCTGCCGCCGCAATCGCTGCAACGATCATCAGCAGATCGATGTCAAGAACATGCTCGGTCCACAGCGCTTTCAGCGCGCGCCAGCCAGCGGGTACGCCGCCGGCTCCGTAGGCAAGTGCCGCGCCGAAAAGGGTCGTGCGCAGGCCGGCATCACCGTCCAGCAGCCAGGTGCCGGCGAGCGTCATCCCCAGGCCCGCAATGGTCGCGGAGGTCAGGACGATCGAGGTATCAATGGTAAGACGCGGCATTTCAGGTTTCTCCGGCGGGATTGTGTCAAGGCGTTCGCAAGGGCAAAGCCTGGTTCTTGGCGGCTCAACCGGTCCGCACTTACGTGTGGCGAGTGTTGAAAAAAAAGGAGCCGAGTGTGCAATGACGCAAATTCACCGCATAAATCGCATCCCCGGGAGGGAATGTCGATGCGGATCTGTTCGCGCTTTCCTGCCCAAGGCCACATGTGCCAGCCGGAAGCATGATACCGGCGAAAGGCTCGCCCACGGACCGCGACATATGGTTGGCCATCAGAGCCAGCGTGATCGATGGCGGGATGCGAGTGTCAGTTTGTCATTGCGCAGAGCAGCAGCTATACGGCCTCTTGGATACTGCAAAGAAAGTAATGATGATGGATTCGCCGGAGGCGGATGAGAGCTTGTCTCCTATGCCACAAACCGATCCGACGACGGATCCGGTCAGGTGGCGCATTCTTTTCGTGTTGCTGGTCACGATCTTCATGACGCTGATTGGCGTCAGTATTGTGAACGTGGCATTGCCGTCGATCCGGCAGGGCCTCGGCGCCTCCGACTCTGATCTGCAGTGGGTGTTGTCCGGCTATGCGCTGACGTTTGGTGTCGTCCTGGTGGGGGCCGGGCGGGCTGGCGATATCATGGGCCGGGGCGGGCTGTTCCTGATTGGTGTGGGTATCTTTACCGCCGCTTCGGTTGCAGCAGGTCTCGCGCCCAACGCAGAATGGCTCAACACCGCCCGTTTCGTGCAGGGTGTCGGTTCGGGACTGCTCAATCCGCAGGGCATCGGGATGATCCAGCACTATTTCCGCGGCGACGCGCGCGGCCGTGCATTCGGATATTTCGGCACGGCCGTCGGTTTTTCGGTCGCCATCGGCCCGGTTCTTGGCGGGTTTCTGATTGAGCTTGGCGGAGCCGATCTGGGCTGGCGGTTGACGTTTCTGGTCAATGTTCCGATCGGGATGACGGCCATAATCCTGGGGCTGTTGTGGTTTCCGCGCCCGCTGATCATACGTCTTCCGCGAAAGGGAAGCGGCCTGCGTTCGCTCGACCCGGTGGGGGCGCTGCTGCTCGGGTTTGCGGTGCTCGCTATCTTGTATCCCTTTGTCGAGGCCGGCGGCAGTGCAATCGTCTGGTTGCTGCTTCCGTTCGGTTTTTTGCTGGTCTGGCTCTGGGTCGGATGGGAGCGGCGTTACGTCCGCCTGGGCCTGAGCCCGATGGTCGACCTCAAGATCTTCTCGACCTCCAGCTACACCAACGGCGTTGTAATCATGACCCTCTACTTTATGGGGGTCACCAGTGTCTGGGTGCTGGTTGCGCTCTATGTGCAGGAAGGTGACGGACGCTCGGCGCTGCAATCGGGGGCCTTCGGAATCCCGGCGGCGCTGCTGTCGGCCTATGCGGCCCACTGGGCCGGAAGCCGGGTCGCGCGGCTTGGCCGCAAAGTGGTCATCGGCGGGCTTCTTCTTGCGCTGTTGGGCCTCGGGTTGAGCATTGCTGTTGTGTTTCTGCACGAAGCCGGCCACCTGAGCATCTGGTGGCTGATGGCCTCATTGTCATTTGTCGGCCTGGCGCAGGGGTCGGTCATCAGCCCGAACCAGACGTTGACGCTTGCCGAGGTGCCTCTGGACTACGCAGGCAGTTCGGGTGCCATCTTGCAGACCGGACAGCGTATCGGCACCTCTATCGGAATCGCGGTCATCACCGCTGCAGTGTTCTCGACGCTTGCGGTGACCTCCTGGTCGACGGCGATGGGTGTCGGATTCGGCCTGATCTCGGTTGTGGTTCTGCTGGCGCTTTTTGTTGCAATCAAGGACCTTCGGCAGCGTCAGTAGTTTCGAGCGGACCAGAAATGATCATGGCCCCGCGACGCCGGCCCTGTTCACATTTTCCGGCAAGACATCGCGGCGGGCATCGCAGCCCAAGGCTGCGCTTCATCCCTCTTGCTGGTCTTCGTCCTGGCTGTCGGGTTCGGTGCGCGGATCGAGAGCCATGACGATCGGCGTTACATCCGGCAGAGGCACGTATTTTTCCTGGCGGTCTGCAGGCAACGAAGGCCGCTGTGAAACGCGCACCAGAACAAACACAGCGTACAGGACCGCGATCATCGCTTCGAACAGGAAAAAGCTGGATGGACCGTAAAGCGCCATCAGCGCCGAAGCGATCAGCGGGCCGGTGGTCGCGCCGACCGAGTAGACCATCAGCAGACGCCCCGCTGCGGCAATATAGTATTTGCGCTTCAAGTGGTCGAAGGTCTGCGCAACACAGAGCGGATAGACACTGCTCATCGCGCCCCCGAAGGGCACTGCCATTGCGAGCAAGGCTACAAACGGCAATTCGGAGGCAACAATGCCCGCAAGCGTGGCCCAGGTGGCGCCGACCGCGATCAAGGCGCCGGACATGACGATGCGTCTGTCATACCGGTCGGCCAGCATGCCGACGGGAACCTGGAGCACCAGGCCACCCAGAACCACGACGCTCATGAACAAGGCGGCTTGGGATACGCTCAGCCCTATCTGAAGCGCAAAAACCACAGCCAGAGCATAGAAGGAGCCGACCATGAGGCCTGCGACGCCCGCCCCGACTGTCCCTACCGGAGACGCCGAATACAGGTTGCTGACGCTCAACGGACGGCTGTCACCGAGATTGGGCTCGCCCAGGCTGGTCATGGCGACCGGTATCAGCGAGAGCCCGATCAGGGATGCGGCCAGCATAAAGAGATCCGGTGCCCCGACATCGGCAATATTGACGAGAGACTGACCTGCCGCGATCGCAAGATAGAAGGTCAGCATGTAAAAACCGAGAACCCGCCCGCGTGTTTCATTGCTGCTTCGGGTGTTGAGCCAGCTTTCGGTTGTGGCGGTCAGGCCGGCGATGCAGAAGCCGTTGACGATCCGGAAGATCAGCCATGCAGCCGGATCGAAAAATGCATCATAGGCAAGGGTTGTTGCAGCCGTTAACGCTGCGAAAACAGCAAAGGCGCGAATATGCCCGATCCGGAAGATGATGCGCTTGGCCCGCAGACCACCGAGGGCAAGACCGAAATAATAGGCAGCCATGATCGCACCGGTCAACGCCACCGGATAGCCGGCCGCCTCCATACGGAGCGGCAGGACAACGCCAAGCAGACTGTTGCCGATCATGAAGGCGGCGGTGCCGCCCAGGAGGGATTTTACCGAGGCAAGAACCTCGCGCACATTTTGGCTCATTGGAGGGAGAACACCTCAATGGCCCGACATATGCAAGAGCGCCAATCCGCTGCAATGGCAAAGCACCAATCCGGTCTTTCAGCCGCTTGTCGCACCGTCGTGTTGAAGGATCGGTACAGGCCCGTCGGTCCGACGCGTGTTCGTGGCGAAACAACGGCCCTCCTGCGGAAGACAAATGAATCCGACGCCAGAGATCGCTCGCCATCGCCAGCGCCCATTGTGGGGATGCGATGCGCGGCGATTCCGCACATTGGCGAGATGTACTAACGTATTGAGATGTTTAGATGAAGTTGGCTGGGGAACCTGGATTCGAACCAGGACTAACAGAGTCAGAGTCTGCGGGTCTACCGTTAACCTATTCCCCACCATGGGTCGGGCCGCCAAAATATTGGCCAGCGCGGCGGCTTATACCCAATAACCGGTGATGATGCAAACCCGGAATCGACGGTTTGTGACGAAAATCCGCACTTGCGCCCGGCAGAGCGGCTGCAGCCCCGGCCATGCCGGTCGTCCATCATGGCGCAAAAAGAGTTTTGCGTTCTGTTCGCCGCTTTGCTAATCTTGCCCCAACGACAAACCGTGGAGCGCGGCGCGGGCAGACCTGCTCGCCGCGCATGACAGGACAGACCGTGAAAGACCTTCGGGACGGCGACAAGCCAGACGCGGGTGTATCACTGGCAGGTGAAAGGCCATCTGGACGCGCCGGAAAGGCAGCGACAAATGGCGTGACACAGGAACACGGCGAGGCCGTGATTCCAAGCTCTTCGTCTGATGGAGACCCATCAGAGCGAGCTTCAGCCAGCGCATCCACCGGCATCTCTGCGAGAACTGAAGCTGGCCCGTCGCCAGCTGGACGGCGTCGGAGGCGGCGGAGAAAGACCGCGCACAAGGCCGAATCCGACACTGCGCCGACGCAGCACGTCACGCCACCGGTGGCTGCCTCAGCGCAACCGCCCGGGGAAAAGAAGGGGCGACGCCGTCGCCGCAAGCCCGGCCGCGAAATCCAGGGCCGCCCGATGGCCCCGCAAAAGGCAACCGGGCAGACCTCGCACAAGCCGCATTCGCAACCTGCTGGCCAGACACGCGGAGCCTCCTTAGCTCAGGCTTCAGGCAATGGTGTGGCGACCGGAGCAGCATCGGCGCGCCGGCAGGCCGATGACCTGTACGCAGCACTTGATCTTGGCACCAACAATTGCCGTTTGCTGATCGCCCAGCCAACGCGGCCGGGCCAGTTCCGGGTGGTCGATGCCTTTTCCCGCATTGTCCGGCTGGGGGAGGGGCTTGATGCCAGCGGCCGCTTGTCTGGTGACGCGATGGACAGGGCGATCGAAGCGCTCAAGGTCTGTGCCGGGAAACTGATCAACCGGTCAGTGCGGCGTCACCGGCTGATCGCAACCGAAGCCTGTCGCTCGGCGATAAATGGTGCGGAGTTTCTGGCCCGGGTGCTGGCCGAGACCGGCCTGGAGCTTGAAATCGTCAGCCGCGAAACCGAAGCCCGGCTGGCGGTTGCCGGGTGCTCGTCGCTGGTCGGCCGCGAGACCGATGGTCTGGTGCTGTTTGATATTGGCGGCGGCTCGTCCGAAATTGCCATGATCGACCTGACCGAGAACCGCTCCAATCGCCTGGCCAACCATATCAAGGCCTGGACCTCGTTGCCGGTTGGCGTCGTCACCTTGTCCGAGCGCCATGGCGGCTGTCTGGTGACCCCGGAGGTGTTCCAGGCGATGGTCGCCGAAGTCGATGCAATGCTGGCCGATTTCAACCCGCCGTCCTTGCCGGCGTTCACCGCACTTGGCCAGAAGCGGATTCATCTGCTTGGCACTTCGGGAACTGTCACCACGCTGGCCGGTCTGCATCTGGAACTGCCGCGCTACGACCGGCGCAAGGTCGATGGGCTGTGGCTTTCGAACGCGGAAGTGGATCACATGCTCGACCGGCTGCTGTCGTGGGATTTCGATGCCCGCGCCGCCAATCCCTGCATCGGTGCGGACCGGGCGGATCTGGTGCTGGCCGGCTGTGCAATTCTGCAGTCGATCCGCAAACGTTGGCCATCGCCGCGGATGCGGGTGGCCGATCGCGGTCTTCGCGAAGGCCTGCTCAATGAAATGATGGCGTTGGACGGTGCCTGGCGGCGAAGTGGCAGAAACTTCCGCTACCGCAACCAGCGGTCGAATCAGGGGGAAAAAGCATGACCCGTCCTCCAACAGGACCCACCGGGCGCAAGCTCGGGCAGAAGGTCAGGCGCAAGAGCAAGCTCAAGGCGTCTTCGCGGCGCTGGATCGAGCGGCATCTCAACGATCCCTATGTGCAGCAGGCCAGGCAGGAAGGCTACCGCTCGCGCGCGGTTTACAAGCTTCTGGAAATTGACGCCAAGCACAAGATCCTCGACAAGGCCAGGCGGATCATCGATCTCGGCGCCGCGCCGGGCGGCTGGTCGCAGATTTCAGCGCTGGTGACCGATTCCACCGATGCGGATCCGAAGGTGGTGGCCATCGATTTTCTCGAGATGGACGGGCTGGCGGGCGTGAAATTCCTGCAGATGGATTTCCTCGACGACGCAGCCCCACAGGCATTGATGGACGCGCTGGGTGGCGCGCCCGATGTGGTGCTTTCCGACATGGCGGCGCCGACGACGGGCCACCAGCGGACCGATCATCTCCGGACCATGCATCTGTGCGAGGTCGCGGCGCACTTTGCCATCGAAGTGCTCACACCCGGTGGGCACTTTCTGGCCAAGACCTTCCAGGGCGGTACGGAAACCGAGCTGTTGAACATGCTCAAGAAGAATTTCAAATCGGTGGTTCACATCAAGCCGCCCTCTTCGCGCGCTGAATCGGTCGAGATGTTTGTGCTGGCCAAGGGGTTCAAGGGGCGTGATGCGGACCTAGGTGCGGACGGGTGAGGCCGCCCGCGGACCGGCCCGCCCGAGCGTATGGCCTGAAACCGTGCCGCCGGCTTCAGGTGGCAGGGCGAGAAAAGGAAGGATGGCCAGGGCCGACAGAGTAGCCACCACAAAGAAGGCGGTCTGGAAGGCGACAAGGCTGAGCTCGCCGCCATTCATGGTGCTGACCACCTCGATAATGACGCCCGCAAGCGCCACCCCGACCGCGATCGCCACCTGCTGAAAGGCCGCTGTGAGGGACGTCGCCTGGGCCGCAGTTTCCGGGCTTATCTCCGAAAATGTCAGCGCGTTGACCGAGGTGAAGAACATCGACCGGACGAGACCTGCGCAATACAGGATCACCAGGATCAGCACGACAGGGGTGGCGGGGGTGAAAAAACCATTGATCGCAATCGACAGTGCCGAGGCCGCTGCCGCCGCCAGCAACGTATAGCGGAAGCCGACAAAGCGCAGCACACGCTTGATGACGAACTTCATGGTGATGGCGCCGGCAGCCGAGATGAAGGTGATCATGCCGGACTGGAACGGCGACATGCCGAAGCCCAGTTGCAGCATCAGGGGCAACAGGAAGGGAACGGCACCGGCGCCGATCCGGAAAAGGCTTGCTCCGAACAGCGACAGCGCAAAGGTGCGGTTTTCAAACAGTTTGGGATCAAGCAGCGGCCTGGGATGCAGGCGAGCGTGTCTGAGATAGGCACCCAGCGACAACAGACCGGCGAGTGTGGCGGCGATGCCCCAGACCGGCGGCAGCACCGGCAGGCTGATCACCGACAGACCGAAGACGATGCCCGAGGCGGCACCACCTGAAAGCAGGAAGCCGATCCAGTCGACCCTGTCACGTGAACGGGCTTCGTCTTCCGGCAAGACCTTCACTGCGAACACCATGCCGGCAAGCCCGATCGGGATGTTGATCAGGAAGATCCAGTGCCAGCTCAGGAAGGTGGTGAGAAAGCCGCCGACCGGTGGTCCCACCATGGGGCTGATCAGCGCCGGTATCGTCAGCCAGGCCATGGCGGTGACCAGTTGGCTTTTCTCGGTCGATCGCAGCAACACCAGCCGCCCGACCGGCGTCATCATCGCGCCGCCCATGCCCTGCAGGAACCTCGACAGCACGAACTCCAGCAGGCTGCCTGAGGCGGCGCAGGCAACGGAGCCGATCAGAAACACCCCGATCGCAAGGGTAAAAATTCGTCGCGCACCGAAGCGGTCGGCCATCCATCCGGAGATCGGGATGAAGATCGCAAGCGACACCAGATAGGCCGTCAGCGCCAACTTGAGCGAGATCGGGCTTGTGCCGAGGTCGGCGGCAATCGCCGGCAAAGCTGTGGCAATGACGGTGGAATCCATCTGCTCCATGAACAAAGCGACGGCCAGAACGAGCGGAATGGAGCGATTCACCTGAGGGATCCATTGGAGGGTATATTTTTGCGCAGAGACGGAGGAAGGTCGGGCGCCGCCGCCGGTCGTGCAGCAAATGCACACTCCGCAAAGGCTGGCGCCATGTCAACTGCACCGCGCGGAAGCTCTGCGCTCAGCCGAGCGCCACACAATTGGCCGCCATCGGACGGCCAATTTGAAGAATGCCGGTTTATCCGGCCGCGCACCCCAGCTACACACACACCATCATCAACTCAACCGGGAAATCCAGCAAATGAGCAAACTCACGATCGTCGCCACCATCAAGGCCAAACCCGACCAGATCGCACTGGTCAAGGCGGAACTCGAGAAGCTGATCCCGATCACCCGGGCAGAAGCCGGCTGTATCGATTACGATCTGCATCAGGACATCAGCAATCCGGCCCATTTCATGTTCTATGAAAACTGGGAATCGCGCGAATTGTGGCAGTCCCACATGAAAGCGCCGCATCTTGCAGCCTATGCTGAGGCCACGGACGGCGCGGTTGCCGAGGTCATTCTCCATGAAATGAACCAAATCGGTTAAGCTGCCACAGACCAGGAGGGTTGAAATGAAAGCTGTCGCTCTTACGCACTACCTGCCCATCGAAGATCCGAATTCCTTTCTCGATGTCGAGCTGCCCCAGCCGGTTGCTTCAGGCCGTGATATCCTCGTCGCCGTCAAGGCCATCTCGGTCAATCCGGTCGACACCAAGGTCCGCGCGCCCAAGGATACGGTCGAGGAAACCCCGCGGGTTCTTGGCTATGATGCGTCCGGTGTTGTCGATTCCGTCGGTCCTGACGTCACGCTGTTCAAGGCCGGCGACGAGGTTTATTACGCCGGCGACATCACCCGCTCGGGCACCAACCAGGAATTTCATCTGGTGGATGAACGCATTGTCGGCTTCAAGCCCAAAAGCCTGAATTTCGCCGAAGCCGCTGCCCTGCCGCTGACCACGATCACCGCCTATGAAGCCTTCTTCGACCGTCTGGGAATTGACCGTGACGGCGCCGACGCGGGTCAGACGCTGCTGATCATCGGTGCCGGTGGCGGCGTCGGGTCGATCGGCATACAGCTTGCCAAAGCCGCCGGTCTTGTCGTCATCGCAACCGCCTCGCGCCCGCAAACCGAAAGCTGGGTCAGCCAGCTCGGCGCCGATCACGTCGTCAATCACCGCCAGGACATGGTTGCACAGGTCCGCGCGCTGGGCTTTCACACTGTCGACCACATCGCCATCTTCAATGACATGCGCCACTGGGAGACGGCAGTTGAACTGATTCGGCCCCAGGGCGGAATTGTCTCGATTGACAACACCGATGTGGCGATGCCGATGGCTGGCATGAAGATGAAGTCCGCCAGCCTGCACTGGGAGTTCATGTTCGCCCGCGCCATGCACCAGACTCCAGACATGATCGAGCAGCACAAGCTGTTAAGCTACGTCGCCGCCGAAATCGACGCCGGGCGCATCCGCACCACGCTGGACACGGTGATGACACCCATCAACGCGGACAACATGCGCAAGGCGCATGCGCTGATTGAAACCGGCACGGCCAGGGGCAAGGTGGTTGTCGAGGGATTCTGAGCAGCCGCCGCTCATACGCTGATGGACCTGCGCTGCGGCTGCCCCAACCGGCAGCAGCGGCGCAGGCGTCGCGGCGCAGACGGCCTTGCAGGTGTGTGAACCGCAAAAACTTGCAGAACGCGGTGGTTGGGTCACAATGGTTGCAAACTGTGCGCTGCAGCGAAATTCGGTGCTCAATCGCTTTCCGGCTCTTTCATAAGGACGGGAAGCATGGTACTTGCCGCTGCCAACGCGAACACCCGAAATCAGCATCGGGCGGCCCGGTTTCGGGCGGCCCCGAACAGACGGAGCCGACAGGCGATGGCGACCATTATCCAATCCATTACAGGCGTAGAAGCGCTGACCTTCGATGACGTGCTGCTGCAGCCCGGTCATTCCGAAGTAATGCCGGGCCAGGCCAATATCGCCACCAGCATTGCGCGCGGATTCGATCTCAATCTTCCCATCATTTCGTCCGCCATGGATACGGTGACCGAGGCTCGGCTGGCCATTGCCATGGCGCAGGCCGGCGGCATTGGCGTCATTCACCGCAATCTGGACCCGGAAGAGCAAGCCGAGCAGGTTCGCCAGGTCAAGAAATTCGAAAGCGGAATGGTCGTCAATCCGGTGACCATCAGCCCGCAGGCGCCGCTATCGGAAGCGCTGGCACTGATGAAGGCGCATGGCATTTCCGGCATTCCTGTGGTTGAGCATCGCGGCGGCATCATCACCGGCCCCGGACATCTGGTGGGCATTCTGACCAACCGCGATGTGCGGTTTGCCTCCGATCCGAACCAGAAGATCCATGAGCTGATGACTCATGAGAACCTGATCACGGTCAAGGAAAGCGTCGAGCAAACCGAAGCAAAGCGGCTGTTGCACGCTCACCGCATCGAAAAGCTGGTGGTTGTGGACGGCGAGGGGCGTTGCGTCGGCCTGATCACGGTCAAGGACATCGAGAAGACGCAGCTCAATCCGCACGCGTCCAAAGACGAACAGGGCCGCTTGCGCGCAGCGGCAGCGACCTCGGTCGGGGAGGATGGATTTGAGCGTGCCGAGCGCCTGATCGATGCCGGCGTTGATCTTCTGGTGATCGACACCGCGCATGGCCATTCGCAGAGGGTGCTTGATGCGGTCATGCGCGCCAAGAAACTGTCCAATTCGGTGCGCATCATGGCTGGCAACGTCGCCACCGCAGAAGGCACCAAGGCGCTCATTGACGCGGGTGCGGACGCCGTCAAGGTTGGTATCGGGCCTGGCTCGATCTGCACCACGCGCATTGTCGCCGGCGTCGGCATGCCTCAGCTCACCGCCATCATGAGTGCGGTGAATGAAGCTCAGAAGCACAATATTCCGGTGATCGCCGACGGCGGCATCAAGTACTCCGGCGATCTGGCCAAGGCAATTGCGGCCGGTGCCTCGGCGGTCATGGTCGGCTCGTTGCTGGCCGGAACCGATGAAAGCCCGGGTGAGGTCTATTTGCATCAGGGCCGCTCCTACAAGGCCTATCGTGGCATGGGCTCTGTCGGCGCCATGGCGCGGGGCTCGGCCGACCGCTATTTCCAGGCCGAGGTGCGAGACACGCTCAAGCTGGTTCCCGAGGGAATCGAGGGCCAGGTCCCCTACAAGGGGCCGGTTTCGGGGGTGCTGCATCAACTGGCTGGCGGCCTCAAGGCTGCCATGGGCTATGTCGGCGCCGCTAATCTGGCGGATTTTCACGCGCGGGCGACGTTCGTGCGCATATCCAACGCGGGTTTGCGCGAAAGCCATACCCATGATGTCACCATCACCCGGGAAAGCCCCAATTATCCTGGCGCGGTGTGATGCGGTGGCTCTGGCTTGGCGTGCTGCTCTGCGCCGTCACAGCCGGTCTCTATATTTACGTCTTTACGGTTGAGGCCCCGGCGATCACCGCGCTTGTCGATGGCATGAAACTACCGGACGCGGTTCTGTTCGGCTACGATGTCGGGCAGGCACGCACCTTGTTCGATGCCTTTGTCTCCGATCACCGGGCAGCGCAGCTTGAAGGCAGGCAAAGCGCGTCGGAAGCCTATCTCGCTCTGCACGCCGGGCTGGATCTTGTCTTGCCGCCGCTGCTGGCAGCGAGCATCGGCTTTTGCGCGTTCGCCGCACTTTTCGGGCGCGCCGAGTCCAACCGGTTGCCCCGCGCGATTGGCATTGCGTTCGCGCTCACCCTGGTTTCGGCCTTCACCTTTCTGGGGTGCGACTTCATCGAGAATTCCGTGGCAGACGCGATGTTTGCTCCCAAGGCGCTGGCTCTGTCGTTCAACGATCAGCTGGTCTTCGTCTTGCAGGTTCTGACCCGCGGCAAATACGCCAGTCTCCTGGTCGCCTCGGGCCTGATTGCAACGTTGTGGGTTTGGCGCTGGGCCAGCAAGCCTGCGCCGCAGGTTGACTGATTGATGACTTGTCTAGTTAGTGGCACAGAGAAAGCCCGGACAGATAAGATCAGCTTACACAAACACAGGCGTTTTCAACCATGACCAATTCCACGGCAATATTCTGGCCCGTCATCGCTCAGGTGTTCCTGACCCTGATCATTTACACCATGGTGTCGTCGCGGCGCATTGCAGCGGTAAAGGCAGGTGCGGCCAGGCCTTCAGACTTCAAGGTTCCCTCGATTGAACCGGAGCCGAGTGCGACGGCGGCACGCAATCTGTCGAACCAGTTCGAACTGCCTGTGCTGTTTTTTGCGGTGTGTCTGTCCCTTTTTGTCACCGGTGGTGCGGGTCTGGCCGCCATTGTTCTGGCCTGGGCCTTCGTGCTGACGCGTGTTGTTCATGCCTATGTGCATCTGACAAGCAACCGCATCAGAATCCGCCGGTTGCTGTTCATCGTCGGCCTGGCCGTCAATCTTATCCAGTGGTTGCTGCTGGCCATTCACATAGCATGACTATCGGGTGCTACCGCTGCGAGCTGTCGTCCGTCTGAGTGCAGACTGGAAGCGCTGACCGGTTCACATCTTGCGCGGATCATGCCCAGCCGCCACCGCATCGAGATAGTGACCGGAAAAATCCGTCTTCACCTCGCACCAGAGCAGATTGTGGTCGGACAATTGGTGCTTGCGGTAGTATCTGCGGAAATAGGTCATGGCCTGCTCTTCATCACGGGGCTCACCGTCTCTGCCGTGTGTTATCTTGCGGATGTCGGCTTCACGCGCATAGTGCTCCGCATCTTCGCTGCGATAAACGCTCTTGAAGATGTCCAGCACGCCCGAGGCGCCGAGCTTGACCCTCTTCTCGCCGAGCTTGAAGACGATCTGGTCGTAATGGTGCTTGCCCGACAGGCTTGAGGCCGCGTCGCGAATGCCCTCCGTGGTCACAAACCCGGCATCGAGCAGCGCCTTCATCGTCCTGTGTTCGGGGCTGACAATGTTGAAATCACCGAGCAGGATCATGTTCGCGTCGGTCCCCGAGCTCCGCTTTTCCGCCTTCTGGACATTGGCCAAAAACACGGCAATCTTTTCGATCTCGTTGCGGCGCAGGTCCATCTCGGGCGAGGAGTCTGCCGATTTCCCGTAATAGATATGCACGGTGCAAAGCTTGAAGCGAAACCACCCGGCCTGGAAGGTTACCGCGAAGGGCGTGCGCGCGAACTGCAATTTGCGCGTCGCGTTCTCCTGGTCCGGCGCGACGATCTCCTGGCCTTCCGGCAGGACGATTTCGCCTGCTTCGCGCAGGAAGCGCACCTTGGCCTTGCGGTAGACAAAGGCCAGGCGCTCGCGGTTGCCACTCGCGTCGGTGAGAATATAGTCCCAGTCGCCGCCCAGATACCGCTGCATCAGCAGCTCGAATTTCCTCAGGTCGTGGTTGACCTCCTGGATGGCCACCAGATCGAAATGGTCGATGATCTCGGCTATGTACAGCAGGGATTCCGTTGTGCGATCGTAGGCGCCGCCATCGGAAAAATGCATCAGGTTCCAGGTTGCCAACCGCAGCGAGGCAGCGCCCGTCGTATCCCGGATTTCTTGATCGAGTTGGTGTTTGAGAGCTTTGAGACGCTCGGCCACGAAGGCCCGGTGCATATCGGGCTTGATGTAGCGGATCGATGAAATGAACGACACGGCCATTTCCTCTCTGTGCTGTGAGCCCTGAGAGGGTAACGCAAAAACGGTGCAATGTCAGGCTGTGCCGATCAGGCGCGGCCCACCAGCTACCATGCCGGGATCGCAGCGATGTCCGGTCTGCCTCTCGCCTCCCGGCGCGGTGACGACCCGGAACCGGCCAGCAGCGGCTTCTCGTCCTTTCCGACCGGGGTGATGTTGTCGAGGCTGGCAGCGATATGGCCGCTGATCGCATTGACAAGCGCCGCGGGCGCACCGGGTCTTTTCATCAGGCCGATCTGTGCTGGCTGCAGGGCGGGAAAGCCGTCAGCCGGCGAGAGAATCCGCATACCCGGACGCACGGCGCATTCCGGCAGCAGCGAGACCGCAAGGCCGGACAGCACCGCCGAGGCTACCACTGTCGCCGACCAGCTGGTAAACAGCACCTGATAATCCCGGCCGGCCGAATCGAGGGCTGAACAGGCCAGGTTGCGCCACAGGCAGGATCTTCTTCCGACAGCCAGCGGTACCACCGCATCTTCATGCACACTGTGGTTCATCGACGTGACCCAGTAAAGCGGCTCGGTGCGGACCACTTCCGAGGCGCGCTCGCGCGGATTGTGGGTGACCAGGGCGACATCAAGCTCGCCGCGGGCGAGCCGGGCGGCGAGCTCGGAAGAGGGCTCGCACTCTATGTAGAGCTCAACATTCGGATTCGTCTTGGCGAAGCGGGCGATGATGCCGGGCATGTAGCGGTCGGCATAGTCGTCCGGTGTCCCGATCCGGATCGAGCCTTCCAGCTGTTGGTCGTCGAAGGCGGCAAATGTTTCATTGTTGAGCCGGATGATCCGCCGAGCATAGCCGAGCATGCGCTCACCGTCTTCACTCAGCCGGTTGAGCCTGCCATCGCGAATGAACAGTTTCTTGCCGACCCTTTCTTCCAGACGCCGCATTTGCATCGAAACGGCGCTCTGGGTCTTGAACACCTTGTCGGCGGCGCGGGTAAAGCTGCCGGTGTCGACGATGGCGACGAATGTTTGCAACTGGTCAATGTCGAGCGGTGCAGGCATCGGCGACTCCTATCAAAGAATTTCATACTAAGGATTAAAAACATTCGTTGGTCTGATCAATCGAATTTTGAGACAAAGGCACTGCAAGCCGTGGTTTGCGTCGGTCTGCCACCTTCACGCTCCTTATGGAAGCCAGGGAATGTCGCCATGAATGCCCACAGTTTCACGCCCGTCCCCACGACATCTTTCCGCACGGCAGTCCTGAACGTGTTTCATGTCATGATGCAAAATTCGCAAAAAGCCGCCAAGGCGCTGGTGCGTCGCCAGCTTGCGCGCAAGCTGGATGAGTTATCCGACCGCGAATTGGCAGACATCGGATTGACCCGCGAGGATGTGCACTTTGGCATGTCGATGCCGCGCAATGCGGATCCGACCGTTGAACTGGCTCGACGGGCGAGACTGAATTCATTCAGCTGAGCGGTTTTGCCGCCGGCTGATTTAAAGTCCCCTGCGGGATACCGCCCCGTATCCCGCCTTTGCCCGGTCGCTGGCAACTCCTTGAGTCTGCGCGGCCGGGTCTTTCTTTTGTTTGCGGTTACGCCGCTGTGTCCGGGAGCATGCGCACAGGACATTGCAGGTCTTGGAATGCGTGATGCATCAATGCCGGTTCATGCCCTGAAGATACTGGTCAAAAATCGTTTCCATGTTCTCCTGGTAGCCCTGCTGCACTTCCCTGCCGGACTCGAACATCTGGCCGAACAGCGCATCATAGGGATTGCGGTCACCTGGTGATGCGGCTTGATCCGGCTGGCGCTCCGGTGCGGGCGTCTCTCTTGACTGACCGCCACCCATGGCGTTGCCCAGCATGTCCTGAAAAATCTGTCCGAGCGGGTTGTCGCCGAAAGGGGCGCTGCCGCTGCCTTGTGGCGTCGCGCGCTGTGCCCCTCCACCGAACATCCCCTCCAGGATCTGCCCCAGCGGGTTGTCCATTGGTTTTGCCTGCTGTGCCGGGTTTGCCGAACCACCACCCATTCCCAGACGCATCATTTCCGAGATCAGGTCGCCGATCGGATTGGTGCCGCCCGCCGCCGCAGCCTGCGTGGATGGGCTTGCGGATTGACCGGTTGCCTGTTTGAACAGCCCGCCCATGACGGAAGTCGCCAGAACCGGAAGCATCTGCTTGTAGATTTCCTGGCCGATCCCGGTGGCTGCCGCAGCCTGGGCCGCGACCGCGCGGCTGACCTCCTTGGAGCCGAACAGGTGCCCCAGAATGCCATTCCCCTCTTGCCGGGCCTGCGGCGTGAAGGCCGTCTGCAGGTTCTCGAAATACTGGGCGTGATGGCCGCCCGCCAGTGCAGAGAGGAAATTCGACATGTCCATCGGGTTGGAAACGTTGCGCTTCAGGCCGGTCGAGAACGCCGGCATAAGGGCTGCCATCGCCTGTTCCATCTGGGTGTCATCCAGCCCGAACTGTTTCGCCATGGCACGCACGGCTTCACCGTTTTGTGCCTTCATCATCATGTCGTAAAGCGGCATCATCGGGCTATCTGTCTCCTCCATCGCCTCCACAAAGGCTTGGGTGAAGACTATACCGCCCGAAGCCTCATGCCTAGGGCAGCGATTCTCATTGCAGAAAGCCGTCTCGTGCCTGACAGTCTGGCGTCTTCAATAGGCGTAGTCCTGGAAGACCGGATCGACGGCACCATTCCAGCGGCCGTTGTAGAGCGCGAGCATTTCTTCGGCCAGCGTGGTGCCTCGGGCGATGGACTCCTCGAGCGGCGCCAGAAAATGGCTCTCGTCATTGCCTTCGGCATTCAGCTGTGCCCGATTGACCAGCCCGCGCCGCGAGATGCCGAGAACTTCGCGACCGATCCCGTGCAGCGATTGACCGTTGATTTTGGCATTGAGCCCGTCTCGCGGCGTGGTGTCACGCAGGAGGTTGACCTCATCGAGGCTCCAGCTGCGCGTAAGCTCGAGCGCGTCTTCAAGCGCACTTTCATCATAAAGCAAGCCGACCCAGAAGGCGGGAAGGGCGCAGATCCGGCGCCAGGGCCCTCCATCGGCGCCGCGCATTTCGATGAAACGCTTCAGACGCGCATCGGGAAACAGCGTTCCCAAATGGTTGGTCCAGTCGCCCATGGTCGGCAGCGGCTGGGCCAGCTCACCCTTCATAGCACCATTCATGAACTGTCGGAATGTGACATGTGTGGCTTCGTGATAATGGCCATCGCGCAGAACGAAGTACATCGGCACGTCAAGGGCCCACTCGACATAATCCATGAAGCCGAAATCATCCGAATAGACGAACGGCAATTGGCCCGAGCGCTGATTGTCGGTGTCGCGCCAGATGTCGCCGCGCCAGGATACCAGACCGTTCGGCTTGCCTTCAGTGAACGGCGAGGCGGCAAACAGGGCGGTTGCCAGCGGCTGCAGCTTCATGCCGAGTTGCATCTTGCGCCGCATGTCGGATTCCGACGAATAGTCGAGGTTCACCTGGATCGTGCAGGTGCGGTACATCATGTCCAGCCCCTGGCTGCCGACCTTTGGCATGTAGCGGGTCATGATGTCGTACCGCGACTTTGGCATCTGCGGCGTTTCGGCCAGCGACCAGGTCGGGCTGCCGCCCATGCCGAGAAAGCGGATGCCCAGCGGTTCGGCAATCTCGCGCAATTGCGCCAGATGCGCATTCGATTCGCGGCAAGTCTGGTGAATGGTGTGCAGCGGCGCGCCGGACAGTTCGAACTGCCCGCCCGGTTCCAGGCTGATGGCGCCGGCGCCGGTCGGCTCGACGAGACCGATGATTTTGCCAGCATCGATAATCGGCTCCCAGCCGAGCATCATGGCCATGCCTTCGAGCAGCGCCTTGATCGAGCGCTCCCCCTCATAAGGCACGGGTTCATGGGACTCGGTGAAGAACACGAACTTCTCGTGTTCGGTGCCTATCCGCCAGTTTTCCTTTGGCTTGCAGCCTTCAGCCATCCAGGCGCCCAACTCCTCAAGCGAGTTGATCGGGGTGTCGTCGGTGGTATCGCGTGCCATAGCCGGCCCTTTTTTTTCTATAACTTGAGCGCGATCGGCAACCACGCATGCTGACGCTGATTGGACCGGAAACGGTCCGGCTTGCAAGCAAAATTGCCTAATCACAGTATCAAAGAAGTTTGATCCCGCGCCCCCTGTTTGGTTCTACCAATCGCCGATGGTCATCTGCACGGCGGTCAAAGCCGCCACTGCGGCGGTATCGGCGCGCAGTATGCGCGGCCCCAGCGGTATCGGCGTGACGAACGGCAAACTGGACAACATGGTCCGCTCCCGTTCTGAAAATCCGCCCTCCGGCCCGACCAGCAAAGCCAGATCGCGTTCCATCAGGCTGCCCAGAATTTCGGTCGGATTGTTGCCCGCCTGGGTCTCATTGCAAAAGATGATGCGCCGCGCCGGGTCCCAGCCCGAAAGCAGGGCCTCAAGCTTGATCGCGTCGCCCAGGTCAGGAATGGCGAGGTTGCCGCATTGCTCTGCTGCTTCGAGAATGTTGGCGGCCAGCCGTCCGGCATTGACCTTGTGCAACTGGGTATGGTCGGTAAACACCGGCGTGATCCTGGCCACGCCCATTTCTGTGGCTTTCTGAACAAGATAATCAAGCCGCCCGATCTTCAGCGGTGCAAACAGGAACTCCAGCCGGGATTTCGGCGGCTGAGCCCGGGTCTGCGTCCCGATCTCCAGATCTGCGGCTTTCCTGCTGTGTGGCCTCAGCGTCGCGCCATATTCGCCATCGCGGCCGTTGAAGACCAGAATTTCCGCCCCGTCCTCGAGCCGCAGAACCGTCAGCAGATAGTGCGCCTGCTCTTTCTCCAGCGGCACCACTGCCCCGGGGGCAAGAGGTGGCTCGACACACAGCCGTTGAAGTTTGTAATTCGCGCGCATTTCGGTGTTCTTGCCCAAGCCGATCGGAAGATCAAGTGCCCGGCTTCCAGGCGCGAGAGTGAAACGCCGGGCGGTACCCATTGCGGAGCGCGGCGACGGTCGCAGGTGGCGTGACCAGATATACGGGCTCCCCCGTCAGCGCGGAGGCCTCCAGGGGGCTGGTGTAGCCGCCAAAACTCCAGGGCAGCAATTTCCCCGCCCGCACCGCATAGTGGGTTCCATTCTGACGGATCACACTGCCATCCGGAAGCGCCGCGCTGGTTTCCAGCGAGATAAGCCGGTCAGCATCATCGGCGCGGCGGCGGCGTTCGGTGGCGAGACAGGCATCGATCTCCGGCGCGCGGAGTCTCGCCCTGTCGCGGCCTCGCGCGAAGGCCTCGGCGAACGCGTTTGCGTCGGCGCGCCGGCATTCGAAACACGGCCTGTGCCCCGCGGCAAGGGCGGTAACTTCGTCGAGAAAGAACAATTCGGTGTAATGGCCCGGTTGCATCAACTCTCTGCGCCGTCCCTTGAACGCGGTGCGGCAGATGATCCAGGATCGGGTTTTCTGGGCTCTCACAATTCGCTGATCAGCGTCGTGCAGTGCGCCGCCACGATTGCCCATGAATTCGCCGCGGGCCGGATCTGACCATAGGGTGCCGGACGGGTCGACCCTGTTCTGCAAACCCATGTCAGCCCGCCCGCCGGGTCAGCGCTGCCGCAACACCAGCCATGATCAGCAGAGACCCGCCGGTGCGCGTCGCCGCTTTCATCACCTGTGGCCGTCGGATTGTCTGCCGTGCGCCGGCTGCTGCAAACGCGAACATCGCGGCATTGATGATCCCCAGGAGCGTGAACACCAGCACATAGGTTGCGGCCTGAGGTGTATAGGGCAGGGAAGGATCGATGAACTGCGGCACGAAAGCGACGAAGAACAGAATGCCCTTGGGATTGAGGGCGGTGATCAGGAAGGAATCGCGGAAAATCACCGCCGGCCGGCCCGAACCCGTTGAAACGTCAGCGGCTGACATGTCCGGGATTGTGACCGGCGTCCGCCACATCTTGTAACCGATCCAGATCAGATAGGCAGCGCCAATGAATTTGAGGAGTTGGAACAGGGTGGCAGACGCAGCCAGAAGTGCGCCGGCGCCGGCGATCGACAGTGAGGTTGCCAGCAGGTCGCCAAGCCCCACACCCAGCACGCTGGCAAATGCGATCTTGCGTCCGTGCGCCAGCGCCTGGGTGATGACCATGATGATGGTCGGTCCAGGGATGATCAACAGGATGACGCTGGCGACGACAAAGGCGGCGAAGTGTTCGGGTGAGACGGTCATTGGCTGAACTCAAAAGGTCACGGAGATCTCGAGAGAGCCGCAAAATAGCCTCGGCGTCAATACGCCCGGACCCGCAGGCAGGGTGTCTGCTGACAGGTCCGGGCTGGTTGCCGGCCGCTCTATCTGATCTTTCCGGGCAGGCTGAGGTCGCCCGACGCGATGTCAAACACATCGGTCACACACAGCTGCGGAGCGTGAACATTCGCATTGACTTTCAGGGCGGCCGTGACCCCGTCGAAGGATGCTCCAGCGATCTCGTCAGGATTGGAAAACGCGACAGCGATGGAGATTTCAGGGCCGTCGAAATTGGGGGTGAAGCCGGGGCTGTCGATGAAGATCGGCAATCCGGGCCAGGTCGCGGGCAGTTTCGGCTTTTCGTTCTCGCCGATGTCTCGCACCGAAAGTGCGCCTGCACCGCAAGCGTCATTGGGTGTGAGCACCACCCAATGGCTGTGCCAGCCGGCGCCGTCATTGGCCATGTCGCCATCGCCATTTTCGTCATAAAGCGGAGTGTCATCAAAGTCGGGATGGCTTGTGGCAGCCAGCGCCAGAATGCCGGTCTTGCCTTCAAAGCCGACTGTTGATGGGTCAAGCGATGTCGGCCAGACATAGGACCAGACCGGGGCTCCGCCAAGCGCTCCGACGGGCGCTGGTGTGTCGCCGCCCGCGCTGCCTTGGGTCGTCATGTGAAAGATGAATGCAGCGCCGTCGCGGTGGACATGGGCTGCAAGAATATCGAACGCGGCTGGCCGGGCGGCATCTGCGGCCGATCGGACCGCGCCTTCCTGGTTGACCGCGTGACTGCCATCCGCATGTGCGGCGCTGACGAGCAAGCCGAAAAGTCCGAGAGTGAGCAGGGATCTCATGGGTGTCTCCTTTCCAAGTGAGACAACCGTGATAGTAGCGAGTCGAAACTATTGCAAGTTCTATTTCGACTCGCTACTATTTGGCATGATTCCGAACCCATCAAATCAGATCCTGGCCCTGATCGAGCGGCTGTCCCGGCTCTCCGAAGCGGAAGACTGGGCGAACGATCTCAATCCCGCTCAGATGGCTGCGCTGAGGTATCTGGCCGGCGCCAACCGGTTCTCGCGGGCGCCTTCCCATGTTGCAGCCTTTTCCGGCTCCACCCGCGGAACGGTGTCACAAACCCTGCGGGCGCTTGCGCGCAAGGGCCTGGTGACCGAAACCCGCTCGCAGACGGATCGGCGCAGCATTTCCTACACAGTGACCGAAGCCGGTCTGAACGTGAGCCAATCCGGCAAGGCCATGACCCAGGCCATTGCCGGCCTGACACCGGATCAGAAGCAGGCGGTGCAGGAGGGATTGTCGGACGTGTTGCGCACTTTGCTGGCAACGCGCGGTGGCAAGCCCTTCGGTTTGTGCCACCAATGCCGTCATCATGAAAAGCGCGGTGACGGCGGCTATTGCCGGCTTCTGGCCGTCAACCTTGTCCAGGCCGAAGCCAATCAGATCTGTCATGAACAGGAGCCGGCATGAAATCCGGAACGATCGAACTTCGCGCAACGATCATCGGCCTTTACACCGGCCGTCCACGCCAGCACTGGCCTGGAAAACCGGTTTCAGCCATCGTCAAGCATCTGGCCAGAACCACGCAAGAGCTGGGTCCGACCGGGTTCGCAAACGACGAACAGGCGGATCTGTCGGTTCATGGCGGCCTCGAAAAGGCGGTACACCATTATGCAGCCGAGCATTATGCCGACTGGCGATCTGAACTCGGGCAGGATGCGCAGGATTTCGGACCGGGCCGGTTTGGCGAAAACATTGCCACGCTTGGTCTGACAGAAGCCGGACTGTGCATCGGCGACAGGCTGACACTGGGATCGGCGGTTGTGGAAATCTCACAAGGCCGTCAGCCGTGCTGGAAGCTCAATGCACACACCGGTGTCGCCACCATGGCCAAATTGTTTCAGGAAACCGCGCGCACCGGCTGGTATTACCGGGTGATCACACCGGGCTCTGTCAGCATTGGTGACGAAATCCGGCGTCTCGAATGCCCCAATCCGGGCTGGACCGTGGAGCGGGTCACGCGTGCGAGGCTCAATCCACAGCTTGATCCGGGCCTCGCAGCCACGCTGGCCCGATTGCCCCGGCTCGCGCCGGGATGGGCTGCCGCATTCCGCCGCAAGGCTGGACCGGAGTACCGCGAAGACGTCACTGCCCGGCTTGACGGACCAGCGTGAAGGCCCGGCTTAATCGACCACGATGATGTGCAGCGCCCTTGGGCCATGCGCACCGAGCAGAATGGTCTGTTCGATGTCGCCGGAACGTGACGGTCCGGTGATCAGATTGAGGGCCCGGGGCATTTCGCCTTGCCCCTGGCTCTTGCGCAGCATGGACCAGACGGTTTCCATATCGCCCTTGATGTCGGCGCTCCGGAGCAGGACGATATGATGTTCGGGCAGGAAATTGATGGTCGTCGGATTGTCCTGTCCCGAAACCAGTGCCAGCGTCCCGGTTTCCGCAATGCCGGCCATGGCATGACTGACCCCGGCCAGGTCGCCGCCGTCCGATGCGCCCTGGCGTATTTCGAGATGCTTTTCGCTGTCCCATCTGGCTTTCTTCAGGCGCTTGTCGGCGCCGATCCGGATGGCGGCCGGCAAATTCCGGGCGCGCAGATAGCTCGAGACCTCGGCAGGCACCTCCGCATAGTCGCCGAGCCGTGACACGGTCGCGCCAGATTGGGCGGCCATGGCGCAAAACAGCTCGACCTGGCCGGCCTTGGGCAAGTCCGCCCGGTTCGGAATGATGCCCCGGGGCGTATCAGCCAAACGAGCGGACACGGCATTGCGCCGCTCGGAGTCCGCCGCAGGCACCCGCATCGACGCGCGGATCTTTCCAAGCACTGTGTCGCGCGGGCTCATTGTCCTGCCTCCTGCTTTTGCGCTTCACGTTGCGCCCAGGCCTGCTGGAAAGTGCGGCCCTCGGGCGCGGGAAAATCACGGTGGCGGGTCCAGCCACCGGCCAATGGCAGCAGGCGGATGCGTCGCGAGGTGCCGCCGAACAGTGCCAGCAAAGGCATGGCGAACGAAACGGCGAAGCGATAGAGTTTTGGCCGTTTGGCAAAAAACGCCCATAGTTTGAGGCCATAACGCGCAGCCAACGGCGTCAGATTGCGTTCAAACTCGCGCTCTCGCCAGTGCCGCATCATTTTCGGCAACGGAATCCGCATCGGGCACACCGCTTCGCACCGGCCGCAGAAGGTCGAGGCGTTGGGCAATTGCCCGGTCTCGTCAATGCCGTTGAGCGACGGTGTGAGAACCGCGCCCATCGGTCCGGGATAGACCGAGCCATAGGCATGGCCGCCGACGGCGTGATAGACCGGGCAATGGTTCATGCAGGCACCGCAGCGGATGCAGCGCAGCATGTCCTGATACTCGGTTCCGAGCATGGCCGAGCGGCCATTGTCGAGAAGCACCACATGATACTCATCCGGCCCGTCGGGATCTTCCGGCCGTTTCGGCCCGGTGGAAAACGTCGTGTAGACGCTCATGTCCTGACCGGTGGCCGAGCGCGCCAGCACGCGCAGGATCTGCGACGTGTCCTCCAGGGTGGGCACGATCTTCTCGATCGAGGCAACAACCACATGCACTTTGCCCAGTGTCTGGGTCAGATCGCCATTGCCCTCATTGGTGACGATCACCGATGTGCCGGTCTCTGCGATCAGGAAATTGGCGCCGGTAATGCCGACATCGGCGGCGAAATAGCGCTGACGCAGCACTTCGCGCGCCTCGCTGAGCAGGGACACTGGTTCGGACAGATCGCGATCCTCGGCCAGATGCGTGTGCACCCGGCGGAAATCGCCCTCCACCTGCTCCTTGTTGAGGTGCACCGCCGGCGCGATGATGTGGCTTGGATGTTCGCCGCGAAGCTGGATGATGTATTCACCGAGATCGGTTTCCACCGGTTCGATGCCATTGGCCGAGAGATGGTCGTTGAGCGCGATCTCCTCGGTGATCATTGACTTGCCCTTGGTCACAGTCCGGGCATTGGCCGTCTTGCAGATATCGAGCACGATGCGGCGCGCGTCCTCGGCCGTTTCCGCCCAATGCACGATACCGCCGGAGGCCGTCACCTTGCGCTCATACTCTTCGAGGTAGAGATCCAGATGTGCCAGCACATGGTTCTTGATGTCGCGGGCATTGTCGCGCAACGCATCGAATTCCGGCAGCGCATCGGCGGATTTCTGCCGTTTGCCGATGAAGCCTTTCTCGACATTGCCGAGCGCCTTCTGCAATTGCGCGTCGACCAGCGCCTTGGACGCATTGGACTTGAAATCTTTGGCAGCGAGTTCCATCGGTTGTCTCCTGTGCTGCCTATTTGCCCGAGCCGGCGATCGGCGCCTGGCTGGTCATGCCCGCAAGCACTTCCGCCACATGGCGAACCTCGACCGCAGATCCTCGGCGTTTGAGCTTGCCTGCCATGTTCATCAGGCAGCCGAGATCGCCGGCCAGCAGCAGGTCGGCGCCCGACGCGTCGATGTTGTCGACCTTCTTGGTGACAATGGCATTGGAAATGTCGGAATACTTGACGCAAAAAGTGCCGCCAAAGCCACAGCAGACATCTGAATCCTTCATTTCCCGCACTTCGACACCGCCGACATTGGCAAGCAGTTTGCGCGGCTGTTCCTGGATGCCCAGCTCGCGCAAGCCGGAGCAGGAATCGTGATAGGTCACCTTGGCGTCAAGTGCTGTTCCGGTGTCGCGCACCATCATCACGTCGGTAAGGAACGAAACCAGTTCGTGGCACTTGGCCGAGAACCTCTCGGCCCGGTCTTGCCACGCCTCATCGCCGGCAAACAGGCCCGGATAATGCTTTTTCAGCATCGATGCGCAGGACCCCGACGGCGCCACCACGAAGTCGAAACCTTCAAACGCCTCGATCACCTGTTGCGCTATGTCCCGTGTGTCCGCCCTGTCGCCGGTGTTGTAGGCTGGCTGGCCGCAACAGGTTTGGGCCACCGGCACATGCACCTCGCATCCGGCGTCCTGCAACAGCTTGACGCTGGCAAAGCCGACAGAGGGTCGGAACAAGTCGACCAGGCAGGTCGCAAACAGCCCCACGCGTGGCTGACCGGCGGATTTTGGTTCACTTGCCGTCACTCTGCGGCCTCCGATTGTTTGGTCTTGTTCAGTTTGCCGCGGTTCGAAAGATCGGGCGCCCGCTGTTGCAGGCGAAGATTGGAGACCCGTTCCCAGTCACCGGACCGTTCCGCGTCGCGCATTGCCCGGGCAACGAAGTCGATATGCGCCTGAGCGGCGCGCCGTGCGGCTTCCGGGTCGGCCGCCATGACAGCGTCATAGATAGCGATGTGCTGAGCCAGCAGCTTGTCCCGCGCCCCCGGCAGATTGTAGACCAGCGCCCGGTTGTAGAACACGCCTTCAGAGAGCAGCCGGTAGCATGAGCGAAGAGTGTGCAGCAGGATGATGTTGTGGGCGCATTCGCCGATGGCGTTGTGGAATTCGACGTCGATGACCGCTTCTTCTTCGAAGTCATCCTTTTGATGGGCGACCTTCATCGCCGAGACAATCCGCGTGAGCAACGCTCTGTCCGCTTCCGTCGCCCGCTTGGCCGCAAACTCGGCAGCGATGCCTTCGACTTCAAAGCGGTACTCGAGATAATCGAGCGTCGCCTTCTGGTGCCGGGTTATCAGCTCCATCACCGGTTGGGTGAACACCTGGCCGATGACATCGGCAACGAACGTTCCGCCACCATGCTGGGTGTGAAGCAGCCCCCGCCCTTCGAGAACCTTCAGCGCTTCGCGCAGGATCGGGCGGGAGACATCAAACTGTTTGGCCAGTTCACGTTCACCGGGAAGTCTGTCACCAACACGCAATATGCCTTCAAGCACAAGCACCTCGATCTGATGCACCACTTCATCTGCCGTCCGGCTGTGTGTGATCCGCGCGAAAATGTCCGTCGCCATGACCATTCCCCTACCTATCGTTTCAACCGTAACAAGTGCCGGGAAAGGTGGTCAATATTTTTATCCAATTTAAGGAAAGTTTCCTCAGCCAGATCCGCAACGGGGTGCCGGCTTGCAGTGCCCTCGGTTTGCGGCCCGGCTGCAGCCGCAGGTCGCGAGCCCGATTTCGCCGCCTGTTATTTCCGGGCTTGCAAGATGTCGGGCTCACTGAGACTGCCGGTCTTGGCCGACAAGTCGGGGCCATCGGTTTGGGCGGCGGCAGACGTCTCCAGATTGTCCCAGTAGGGTGCAGGACCGTAGAGCTCCGCCAGATAGTCAATGAACAATCGAACCTTGGCTGGCAGGAACCGGCGGCTGGCATAGACCGCGTGAATGGCGACATTGCGTGACCCTTCGTAGGCCGGGAGAACCTGGACAAGCCGTCCATCGGACAATTCTCCGCCAATATCCCAGGTGGACCGAAGCGCAATGCCGACGCCACCGATAACGGCTTCCCGCACCACTTCGCTCGAGTTGGTCTGTAATGGCCCGACCGGCCGATAAACCATCTGCCCATTCGGGCCTTCGAGTTTCCACGGATCATTGTTGTGCGGCGCCAGGCAGATGTGATGCTCCAGATCGTCGAGACTCGCCGGCGTGCCATGGCGCTCGAGATACTCTGGCGCAGCGACCAGGATTCGGCGTACCGGCGCAAGTTTGCGCGCGACCAGACTGGAATCGTCCAGTTCCGCAATCCGGATCGCCAAATCGTAGCCGTCGCCGACAATATCGACGAACTCATCGCGCAGCACCAGGTTGACGCCGAGATCAGGATTGGCCTGCATGAAGACATTGATATGGGGGGCGATGTGCAGGCGCCCGAATGAAGTCGGAGCCGAGACTTTCAACACGCCGCGGGCGAGCGCAGAGCCGCGCGAGACAAAGGACTCGGCTTCCTCGATGCCGGCCAGTATCGCCACCACCCGTTCATAAAATCCCTGGCCGGCTTCGGTGAGTGAAATCTGCCGGGTCGTCCGGTGCAGAAGCCGGGTCCCGAGCCGGTCTTCCAGCCTTCGCATCCGTTTGGAAACCACTGCAGGCGACAGGCCCAGTTCGCGTCCGGCCGCCGACATCGAGCCGGCGGTGACAACACGGGCGAAGATTTCCAGGTCACCCAAATTACTCATGCCACACCCTCTCCGCTTCTAGCAGATAGTTTCATCTTCTCCGTTTGCACACCATCCCGCCCGATCATGGCAGTCTTGAATGCCGGCGTGCTCTCGGTTCCCAGCCATGTCAATGCGCACTGCAGGATCGAATTGACATTGCCGGTCGGCGGGAAAAGTGGTAAATAATTAGTACCAATCACGCGTGCGGTCCAGCTTGAGTTCGCTGCTGTGCAACATGAGGGAGGAAGCCATGTCGGAACTTATTGCCTTTCTGGAGGCTGACAAAACGGTGATTTCCCGCCGCCCAGCCATTATCGCCGATCTGGCCAAGTTGCTTCCCGAAGCCTGTCTTATCACAGAAGAGCGTGCATTGGTTCCGTTTGATACCGATGCCTTTGTCTCCTACCGGCGCATGCCGCTGGCAGTTGTCTTGCCCGAAACCACGGCACAGGTGGCTGCCGTGCTGAAATATTGCAACGACAATTCCATTCCGGTCATACCGCGCGGCGCGGGAACCTCGCTGTCGGGCGGCGCAATCCCTCAGGAAGACGCCATCGTTATCGGCGTATCCAAGATGAACCGCATCCTTGAAGTGGATTATCCCAACCGCGCTGCGGTGGTACAGGCCGGTGTTACCAATATCTCGATCAGCCAGGCGGTCGAGGCGGATGGCTTCTTTTATGCGCCGGATCCCAGTTCGCAACTGGCCTGCACCATTGGCGGCAATATCGGCATGAACTCCGGCGGTGCGCATTGCCTCAAATACGGCGTTACCACCAACAACCTGATGGGCGTCAAGATGGTCATGTTCGACGGCTCCATCGTCGACATCGGCGGCAGGGCGCTTGATTCCGCCGGTTACGATCTGCTCGGCCTGATCTGCGGATCGGAAGGCCAGCTCGGCATTGTCACCGAAGCGACTGTCAGGCTGATCGCCAAACCCGAAGGCGCCCGGCCTGTTTTGTTCGGCTTTGACAATTCCGTGGCAGCCGGTGCTTGCGTGACCGACGTCATCGGCTCGGGCATCATCCCGGTCGCCATCGAATATATGGACAAGCCGGCGATCGAGATCTGCGAGGCTTTCGCCAAGGCCGGATATCCGATGGATGTCGAAGCGCTGCTGATCGTTGAAGTGGAAGGGTCCGACGCCGAGATGGATGCGATGCTGGAGCGCATTATCGAGATCGCCCGGCGGCATGGCGTCAAGACCATCAAGGAGAGCCAGTC
Source organism: Hoeflea sp. YIM 152468 (assembly GCF_029210485.1). Taxonomy (GTDB): domain Bacteria; phylum Pseudomonadota; class Alphaproteobacteria; order Rhizobiales; family Rhizobiaceae; genus Hoeflea. The sequence goes on along the minus strand of NZ_JARGET010000003.1, from coordinate 213,278 downwards.
GGCCACCGAAGCGGCGTTGATCTGGAAAGGTCGGAAATCGGCTTTCGGAGCCACCGGGCGGATTGCGGATTACATCTGCATGGATGGCACCGTACCGCTCGGCCAGCTTTCGCATGTTCTGCAAAAGACCAGCGAGATCATCGACCATTATGGTCTGCGCGTCGCCAATGTGTTTCATGCGGGTGACGGCAACATGCACCCGCTCATCCTGTTTGACGCCAATGATCCGGAGGAAAGCCTGAAAGCCGAAAAGGCGGGCAACGACATTTTGAGGCTTTGTGTCGATGTCGGTGGTTGTCTCACCGGTGAACATGGGGTGGGAATCGAAAAGCGAGATCTGATGCGCCACCAGTATTCCGACGCCGATCTTGCCCAGCAGATGCGGGTGCGCGGCGCTTTTGATCCTCAATGGATTCTCAACCCATCGAAAGTGTTTCCACTGGACGGGCGAAACGGCAGCCAGCCGGGCAATCAAAGCGCAGCAACTGACACCAGGACAGCAGCATGAGTGAGGTGGAAACCCGCTATCCCGAAACCGAGCAGGAGGTCGCCCGCATCGTGGCCGACGCCTTTGCCGCAGGCCTTCCGATCGAAGTCAGGGGCGGCGGGACCCGCAAGGGGTTCGGCCGGCCTGTGCAGGCGGCTTCGGCCCTGTCGGTGGCAAAATTGTCCGGGATCACCAACTATGATCCGTCCGAATTGGTCATGGCCGCGCGGGCCGGAACTTCCGTCGCCGAGGTTGAGGCGGCCCTGGCCGTCAACAATCAGATGCTGACCTTCGAGCCGATCGATCATCGTCCGCTTCTGGGGGCAGAGGGAGAGCCGACTATTGGTGGCGTGTTCGCCGGAAACATATCCGGACCGCGGCGGATTCTGGCGGGGGCTGCGCGCGACAGTCTGCTCGGCGTCCGCTTCGTCAACGGCACCGGCGAGATCGTCAAGAGTGGCGGGCGGGTGATGAAGAATGTCACCGGGCTTGATCTGGTCAAGCTTCTGGCCGGCTCCTGGGGAACGCTCGGTGTGCTCTCGGAGGTGATTTTCAAGGTTCTGCCCAGGCCCGAAACAACTCTTTCCGTCGCCGTGGCCGGCCTCAATGATGCCCAGGCCGCCGAAGCCATGGCAGCGGCGCTGGCCATGTCGGTTGAAGTGTCGGGTGCTGCGCATTTGCCCGAAAGTGTTGTCCACAAGTTTGCCGATGTGGGTGTCAGGGGCAGCGCCGCGACCGTTCTCAGGCTTGAAGGTCTCGAGCCTTCGGTCGAAGTGCGCAGGGCGCGGCTGATTGCGGAAATGAGCCGCCGCGGCGAGGTCACCGTCGTTGAACACCAGCCCTCATTGCAACTGTGGCGCGAAATCCGTGATGTGGTGCCGTTTGCCGATGGCACCATGAAGCCGGTGTGGCGGGTCTCTGTCGCGCCATCGCAAGGCCATCAGCTGGTTGCGGCCTTGCGCTTGAAAACCGGCGTCGATGCATTTTACGATTGGCAGGGCGGGCTGGTCTGGTTGCGGATGGAGGCAGATCCCGAAGCCGATCTTGTCCGCCGCTACATCAAGGCGCTTGGCGGCGGCCACGCCACGCTTGTGCGCGCCGATGCAGAAACCCGGACGAGCGTGCCGGTGTTCGAGCCGCAATCCGGGCCGCTGCTGGCCCTGTCGGGCCGCATCAAGGATCAGTTCGATCCGGGCGGCATTCTCAACCCCGGACGAATGACCGCTGCAGTTTGATGGATCGCACAACCTTTAGACAAAGCCAGAGTTTTCAGCCCACCCAGATCATTCAGACCATAAGGAATAGGCAATGAGCAATCCCGAGCAAGCCCCTGAACCCCGCCAGACCGATCGCTGGCTCGAGCCCGGCAAAACCAATCTGCAGGTCATCTACATCCTTTATCTGGCGAGTTTCGTCATCGGCATTTCCGGCCTGGTCGGCATCGTGCTGGCCCACCTCAATCGTGGCAAGTCGGAAGCCTGGCTGGAAAGCCACTACACCTGGGCAATCCGCACCTTCTGGCTCGGTTTTCTCGGTGCGTTCGTAAGCGCCTTGTTGATGATTGTGATGATCGGCATGCTGACCATGGTTCTGGTTGCCATCTGGGTCATCGTCCGCACTGTGGTCGGACTTCAGAAACTGGGCCGCAACGAGCCCATCGCCAATCCTCAGAGCTGGATGCTCTGAGCAAATATCGGCTTTGACCTCGAAACGCGCCCGGTGCGGGCGAGGTGTTCTGATCGGCCGCACATACTGAACGCTCCAAGGAAACCGCGACATGCAGACCAATTTCACCGCCGAGCAATTGAAGGATCCCGGTGTCGCGGAGTCGGAAAAGATTCTCCGCAAATGTGTCCATTGCGGCTTCTGCACCGCCACCTGTCCGACCTATGTGACTTTGGGCAACGAGCTCGACAGCCCGCGCGGGCGGATCTACCTGATCAAGGACATGCTCGAGAATGACCGGCCTGCTGACAAGCAGGTCGTAACCCATATCGACCGCTGCCTGTCGTGTCTCGCCTGCATGACCACCTGTCCGTCCGGCGTCAATTACATGCATCTGGTGGATCACGCCCGCGTCCATATCGAAAAGACCTACAAGCGCCCCTTGATGAACCGCATCACCCGTGGGCTTCTGGCACTGGTGCTGCCTTACCCAGGCCGCTTCCGCGCCTCGCTCCATGCCGCGCGTCTCGGCCGGCCGTTTGCGCCGCTGCTAAAGGCGTTGCCCGGGTTGAAACCGCTGTCGGCGATGCTCGCGCTTGCGCCCGCCTCGGTGCCTGCTCCATCGGAGTTCGCCAGACCCGGGTCCCATGCCGGCACCGGTGAGAAGCGCGGCCGTGTCGCCATTCTCACCGGGTGCGCCCAGCCGGTGCTCAAGCCCGGCATCAACGAGGCGACAATCCGGCTCTTGAACCGCGTCGGCGTCGAGGTGGTGGTGCCGGAGGGCGAGGGCTGCTGTGGCGCGCTGGTGCATCATATGGGGCGCGAGGATGAGGCGCTGGCCGCTGCCCGCACCAATGTCGACGCCTGGACGCGGGCCATCGACAATGGCGGCCTCGATGCCATCATCATCACCGCGTCGGGCTGTGGCACCACGATCAAGGACTACGGCTACATGCTGCGCGGGGATACGGCCTATGCGGAGAAAGCAGCCCGTGTCTCGGCGCTGGCCAAGGACATTACCGAATACCTGGCCGGTATCGACATGCCTGAACCGGTGAACGCAGCGAATATGGTGGTGGCCTATCATTCGGCCTGTTCGATGCAGCATGGCCAGAAAATAACCGTGCAACCCAAGGCGCTGCTCAAGGCCGCCGGTTTCACCGTCAAGGACCCGCCGGAAGGTCACCTGTGCTGCGGGTCAGCGGGCACCTACAACATCATGCAGCCCGAAATCGCCCGCACCCTGCGCGACCGCAAGGTCAGCAACATCGAGCGGACCAAACCGGATCTCATCGCCACCGGCAATATCGGCTGCATCACCCAGATTGCCGGCGGCACCGACATTCCGATCATCCACACGGTTGAACTGCTCGACTGGGTCTATGGCGGCGATAAACCTGCCGGTCTGCCCGCGGTCAAATCCGCCATGGTTGAAGCAAGCCGGTAATCTCTGCCATGTCGGGGCTTGCCTCCGCTCAGCAAAAAAAAGAGCGCGGCTCGAAACCCCCGCCCTTTGGCAAATGAGGCCGGTTCGGTGCAGGCTGCCGTTACCTCAGCCGCCGAACAGCGAGCCGAAGAAATCCATACCGCGGTCGGTGTAGAGCTTTTCCGCGCCCTTGCCGTTGGGCCCGATCACGACGACCTTGGAGCCGACAGCGGCTCGGCTGTAGAGGTGCTCGACATCCTTGTTCATCATCCGGATGCACCCCGATGACATGTTGAGCCCGATGGTCCAGGGCTGGTTGGTCCCGTGAATGCGGAAGATTGTGTCGCGACCGCCCTTGTAGAGATAGAGCGCCCGCGCGCCGAGCGGATTGTTGATCCCGCCTTTCACATAGGTCGGAATGTTGCGGCCCTTCCTGCGTTCCCGCGCAATCATGGATGCCGGCGGCCGCCAGTCCGGCCACTCGGCCTTGCGCCCAACCTTCACGGTTCCCGACCAGCCGAAGCCGTCGCGACCGACGCCGACACCATAGCGGGTGGCGCGGTTGTTGCCCTCGACATAATAGAGATATTTGGTGGAGGTATCGATGATGATCGTGCCAGGCTTCTCATCGGTCTGGAGCCGGACTTTCTTGCGCCAGAACTCGGATTTGGGTTTCTTCGATTGCGCAATCTGAACCACCGGCAAAGCGGTATCCGTGATGGCTGGCTGAGCCCCGCGCGGCATGGCTGATGCGTCCGGCAGTCCCGGTGTGAACATCAGCGCCAATGCGCTGGCTGCAAGAATGGCGAATCGGGTTGAAAAGCGTGGCGGTGTCATGATTTCCCCTCGTTCATGCTTCGGTTTTGTACAAAGGTACCATCGATTTCCCGGTGATCAAGCTTGTGCCATCGACAAACCGGCACAGCTTTGTTGGTGCCCGCAAGCAAGCACATCCTCGGGTTTCATAGGGCTTTTGCCATAGGCGCGTCATATCAAAGTCTTATGGCCTCGGGGTGGTTTTGGTGGGGCGGGAACTGCAAAGATCACGAAAAAGCCCGGCGCCGTGGGCCGGGCCGGGCCAGAGGCTGCAGATGATCACCGTCGCGCTAGAGGACGATGACCTTGGCGCCAACCTTGGTACGTTCGTAAAGGTCGGTGACGTCCTCGTTGCGCATGCGGATACAGCCGGACGACACCGCCTTGCCGATGGTCCAGGGCTGGTTGGTGCCGTGAATGCGGTAAAGCGTCGACCCCAGATAAAGCGCGCGCGCGCCCAGTGGATTTTCCGGGCCGCCCTTCATGTGGACAGGCAGGATCCGGCCTTCCTTCTCGCGCACCCGCTTGATCATCTCCGCCGGTGGACGCCAGTCCGGCCACTCGGCCTTTCGGGTGATCTTCTCGGTGCCGCTCCAGGCATGCCCTTCCTTGCCGACACCGACGCCATAGCGGCGCGCCTGGCCATTGCCCAGCACATAATAGAGATGCCGTTCGCGTGTGTTGATGATGATGGTCCCGGGCGACTGGTTGCCCTCGTAGGACACTGTTTGCGGCAGGAACCGGTCGTCGATCTGGCGGGTCGGCGCAGGTTTTGCGCGGGGGGCGGCCAGCGCCACATTGGTCACGCGGTGCGGCTGGACTCTGAGCGAGCGGGTCTGCGCGGCAGGACTGCGCAGCGCTTTGGGTTGGCTTCGATAGACCACACCCCCGCGCGGAGCTGCCTGGCTTCGCAATTGCATTACCCAAGGAGCGGTCAGGTCCGGACTGAGCACCACCGGCGGACGCTGTCCGTAGCGCTCACCGGCGCTGGCGAAGCTGGGGGCGGCGAGGCTGAGCGCCGCGCCGGACATGAGGAGAAGAGCAAGTTTTTTCATCGGACGCACCAAATACCTTTCGTCTGATTGCAACAGCCAGTCATCGCCTGATGGAGCCGATGGATCTGCCTTTCACCATCCATGCTGCGGCAGTGGTGCAAGCAATTGATGAATCCGGATCAATAAAAAGACGCATGGCAACCAAACCTCTTCTTAGGGTTATCGCCGTCTTGCCAAACGCAGTGAAGGATCGCTTAAATGCCTCTGATTCCCGATTAACCATGAACAAGAGCCGCCCCATGGCACATGACAACGGCCTGATGACCGGAGACGACGGACGCACCCGCTGCTTCTGGCCCGGCAAGCTGCCCGATTATCTGGCCTATCACGACGCCGAATGGGGCAGGCCGGTCACCGATGACATCCGTCTGTTTGAGAAGATCTGTCTGGAAGGGTTTCAGGCTGGCCTGTCCTGGCTGACGATCCTGCGCAAGCGCGAGAGGTTTCGCGCCGGTTTCGCCGGCTTCGACTTCCGCAAGGTGGCGCGTTTTGACGAGACTGACATTGAACGTCTGCTTGCCGACAAGGGCATTGTCCGCCACCGCGGCAAGATCGTCTCGACCATCAACAATGCCAACCGGGCCATTGAGATGGTCGAGGAATTCGGCTCGCTGGCCGCCTATTTCTGGAGCCATGAACCCGCAGCAGCCGAGCGGCCCCCGACGGTGGATTACGCCACTCTGACGGCCAATCCGACCACGGCGGTGTCGACCCGGATTTCCAGGGACCTGAAGAAGCGCGGCTGGAGCTTCGTTGGCCCGACCACGGTTTACGCCTTCATGCAGGCCATGGGGCTGGTCAATGATCACCTCGAAGGCTGTTGTTGCAGGGCAGAGGTCGAGGCCTTGCGCAATGCTCTGGTACGCCCGGCATGACGCCGCACGAACTCGAGGCTCTGGTCCACGAGGTTGCGGCTGTTACGCCGGAAGTTGGCGCGCTTGAAGAAAGCCTCAAATGGGGCGAACAGAGTTTCACCCCGCAAAAACGCAATGTCGGCAGTTCGGTGCGCATCCAGCTGCGTGAGAATGGCGATGCGGCGCTGATGTTCATCTGCCACACCAATCTGGTCGAGGAATTCCGGGCGCTTTATTCCAGCGTGCTTGAGTTCGAGGGCAACCGCGCCATCGTGCTGCGTGGCCAGCGCATACACGACCGTGCAGCCCTGTCACACTGCATCGCGCTGGCACTGACCTGCAAGCTGCGCAAACGACACAAGCCTGGTTGAGCTCGGAAACCGCCGGTTTTTGACGAGGATCGCCACGTTAACGCCTGCCGGCAGTCTCGCTGGGCGACGAAGGGGAGTAACCGGTTTCCAAAATTTGCGTTTGATCCTACACTGATGCCTGTCGTCGCAGATCGCTCAAGGCGCTTTTGCAACGTGCGGCGGGCCTTTGGTTGGAACCAATCGACCAATCTGACGTTGATTTGTCGAAGGGACCGTTCTTTTTCAAGGTGAGGTGTGTGAAATGCTTAAGACGCTTATGAAAACTCTGGTATCGGCATCGTTCTGCCTGGCGACCATTGCCCCGGCAGCGGCTGTGCCGGTGATGTTGCAGAAGCCGGTTGTCCAGATCAGCGGCGAAACCGATGTTGTTCAGGTTCGTCACAAGAGGCGCGGGTTTCACCGGCACAACAATCGTGGCTACTACAACGGCCATCGCGGTCACCGCACGTACCGGCGCGGCTATCGCCGACACAACGGCTACTGGTTCCCGCCGGCAGCCTTTGCGCTTGGCGCAATCATCGGCGGCGCCATGAACAACAACCACGGCAATGTCCGCCCTGGCTACACGAACCCGCAGCATGTGAACTGGTGCCACAACAAATACCGGTCCTATCGCCAGCGCGACAACTCGTTCCAGCCCTATCACGGCCCTCGTCGTGAATGCCGCTCTCCGTTTTATTGAGCGAATGAGCGAAGCTGTCAGGCATTGAATTTGGCCGGCGGTCAGGGATGACCGCCGGCCAAGCCTTGCAGCCCAAGGGCCTGTCGTTTAGGAGATGCGGAACCAAACGTTTCTCCTTTCGCAGGCCCTTTTCCATGTCCGACAAGAAGCAGAAGAAGCCCCAGAGACTCAAAGCCCGTCTGGCACGCGGGTTTCCCGATCGTTCGGCTTCTGATATTCGCGCCACCGATCAGATGATGGCCAGCATCAAACTGGTCTATGAGCGCTTCGGCTTCGAGCCGGTGGAAACGCCTTTCGTCGAATACACCGATGCGCTGGGGAAGTTCCTTCCCGATCAGGATCGGCCCAACGAGGGCGTGTTCTCGTTTCAGGATGATGACGAGCAATGGCTCTCGTTGCGCTACGACCTGACCGCGCCGCTGGCCCGCCATGTGGCGGAAAATTTCAACGATCTTCAACTGCCCTATCGCAGCTATCGCTCAGGTTGGGTGTTCCGCAACGAAAAGCCCGGTCCCGGCCGTTTCCGCCAGTTCATGCAGTTTGACGCCGATATCGTCGGCGCGCCCGGCGTTCAGGCCGATGCCGAAATGTGCATGATGATGGCCGACACCATGGAAGCGCTGGGCATTGAGCGCGGCCAATATGTGATCCGCGTCAACAACCGCAAGGTGCTCGATGGGGTGATGGAAGCTCGGGGCGTTACCAAGTCCCAAAAGCTTACCGTTCTCAGAAGTCTCGATAAATTTGATAAATTCGGGCGTTCAGGAGTTATCGAGCTTCTAACCAGCGGACGCAAAGATGAAAGTGGTGACTTCACGTCTGGTGCTGGTCTCTCACCGGATTCTGCAAACAAACTTGCGCGATTGTTTGAAACACCGGTTTTGCTTAGTGGTTTAGAAGAAAACATTCGAGTAGGGTTTGGGGAGGAGATCGTTTCGTTTTCCCAGACTTGGGCAGAGTATCTAAGTAGTTTCAAAGTCGATGGGAAACCCATTTTCGGTGAAGCTGAAGCAAAAAGTTCAGAGGCTTTTTGGACGCTTCCAATTGTTCTAGCGCTGTCTGATCCAATCGGCGATGCTTCGGCAGGATACGCTGGAATCGGTGAATTATTGGCGATCTACAATATGATAACAGGTGCTGGTTATTCTGAAGACCGCATCAAGATCGACCCCTCCGTCGTCCGCGGCCTCGAATATTACACCGGCCCTGTCTATGAAGCCGAACTGCTGTTCGACGTCACCAACGAGAAGGGCCAGAAGGTGCAGTTCGGTTCCGTTGGCGGCGGCGGGCGGTATGATGGTCTGGTGTCGCGCTTCATGGGACAGCCGGTGCCGGCCACCGGCTTTTCCATCGGCGTGTCGCGGCTGATGACGGCGCTCAAGAATCTCGGCAAGCTGTCGGGCGAGGTGGCCAGCGGCCCGATCCTGATCACCATCATGGACCGCGATCGTATCGGCGATTATGCGAAGATGGCGCAGGAACTGCGCGCCGAACTCAATCCGCTTGACGGAGACGGCCAGCCGCTCGGCCCCCCCGTGCCCGTCGAGCTGTTCCAGGGCAATCCCAAGGATTTCCCCAGGCAGCTGCGCTATGCCGACCGCCGCGGCGCGCCCATCGCCATCATCCAGGGCGGCAACGAGAAGGAAGCCGGCAAGATCATCGTCAAGGACCTGATCGAGGGCAAGCGCATTGCCGCCACCATCACCGACAATGCCGAATGGCGCGAGGCCAAGGCCGGCGAACATCTGGTCGAGGAGGGTGATCTGGTTCTGACCGTCAGGCGCATCCTGGCTGAACAGGCCTCCGATGCAGCCCTCGATGCCGCCAGCGGACAGGTCTGAATTCATCATGCCCCAGTCCGGTCTTCCCGCATTTGCTTCCGATCTCGCCCGCGCGCTTGATGCGCTCGGCGGGATTCGCGTGGATATTCCGGTCATTCAGCCGGCCGAGCCGTTTCTCGACATGGCCGGCGAAGATCTGCGCCGCCGGATATTTCTGACCGAAAGCGAAACCGGTGAAAGCCTCTGTCTGCGGCCGGAATTCACCATTCCGGTGTGCAGCGCCCATATTGCCGAAAATGTCGCCACGCCGCGCCGCTACACGTATCTGGGTCAGGTGTTCCGTCAGCGCCGCGATGGAGCCAGCGAATTCTTTCAGGCGGGCGTCGAGGATCTGGGAGAACCCGATCAGGCCCGTGCCGATGCGAGAGCGCTGTCGGAAGCCCGCGCACTGATCGCCGCATTGGCGCCTTCGGCCAGCCTGTCGATCATCCTTGGAGATCAGTCGGTGTTTGAAGCCGTTGTTGCCGGCCTCGGCCTGCCCTCCGGTTGGCAGAAGCGGCTGATCCACGCCTTTGGCAACGAGCAGGCGCTCACCGCGCTGATCGCGCGTCTCGCCAATCCCGACAGCGCCGGACAACTGGACCCGGAGGTGGCCGGCTTTCTCGCAAAGGGCGATGCTCACGGCCTTGAAGCCCACATCGAAGAGGTGATGCAGGCAACCGGCTATTCCACCCATGCCAGCCGTACGCCTGCAGAGATCGCGTCCCGGCTGATCGACAAGCAGCGGCTCGATGCGATGCGCCTTTCCCCCACATCACTTGCGGCGCTCAAGGCGTTTCTGGCTCTGGATGTGCCGCTTGATCGTGCCGCCGCAGCCCTGGCTGGTTTCGCACAGAATACCGGTCTCGAGATCAGCGCTGCGCATCGGACTTTCGAAGCCCGGCTCAAGGCGCTGGCCGAGCGTGGTGAAGATCTGGCAGCCATTCGCTGGCGTGCAGCCTTTGGCCGCCCGCTCGATTACTACACCGGCCTTGTTTTCGAGATCTCGGCAGGCGAGGGCGGTGCGGTGCTGGCCGGTGGCGGCCGCTACGACAGGCTGATGGCTCTGCTTGGTGCGCGCGAGCCGATCCCGGCCGTGGGCTTCTCCCTGTGGCTTGACCGGATCGACAGCGTGAGGACGCAGCAATGACCTTGACCATCGCGCTGCCGTCCAAGGGGCGAATGAAGGACGATGCCGTTGCCGTCTTTGCCCGTGCCGGCCTCATTGTCTCGGCCATTGGCAACGACCGCAGCTATCGCGGTCGCATCGAAGGCATGGACGGGGTCGAGGTGGCGTTTTTGTCGGCTTCCGAGATCGCCCGCGAGCTTGGCGCAGGCGCTGTTGATTTTGGTGTCACCGGCGAGGATCTGGTGCGCGAGAGCCTGCCCCGTTCCGATGAGCGGGTGGACATCACCGCCCGTCTCGGCTTCGGCCATGCCGATGTCGTCGTTGCCGTGCCCGACATCTGGAAGGATGTCGACAGCATGGCTGACCTCGGCGATGTGGCGGCGGACTTCCGTGCCCGCCACGGCCGCCGGCTGACGATCGCCACAAAATACTGGCGGCTGACGCAGAATTTCTTTTCAACCCGCCATGGCATCCAGCTCTATCGCATTGTCGAAAGCCTGGGCGCCACCGAAGGCGCGCCCGCTTCCGGTGCGGCGGATATCATCGTTGACATCACCTCTACCGGCTCCACACTGACAGCCAACCATCTGCGGGTACTCGCCGATGGCGTGATCCTGAAGTCTGAAGCCTGTCTGGTCCGGGCCCGCAAGGCCGGGCACGAGGCCGACCCGCGGGTGGCAGCGCTGATCGAGGCGGTGCGTTCAGGTCTCTGATCCGGCTTGAACGGTGCGGTGCGCCCGAATCTCGCTCCGCTGAGCGCTTTCCGGACAAATGAGCGCAAGAAAAAACCCGGCGCAGGGTTGGCGCCGGGTTGGACTTGGCAAGCAATCCGCTTTCGCGGGTGCCGAGACTTATGTGCGGCGGGCGTCAACCGAATAGCTGCCCGCGCCGGCTGCAGCCAGAGCCAGGAAACCGCCAGCCATGGCCAGGTTTTTCATCAGGTTCGTCATCTGCGCCTGATCGCCGGGCACATAATGCGCCAGCACACCGGAGGCAACACAGAAGGCGGCGAGCGCCCAGGCCGCGTAGCGGGTCTTGAACCCGATCAGAATGGCAAGGCCGCCGAGCAGTTCGACGGCGATCACCAGCCAGACGCTGATCGAGGGAAGCGGCACGCCCAGACTGGCCATATAGCCGGCGGTGCCCGCTGCCGATGTCAGTTTGCTGAAGCCGGCCGGAATGAAAATCAGGCTCATGAGAATGCGTGCGACGAGAAGTTGAATGCTGTTGGACATGGATGTCTCCTGGTTCTTGATCTGGCGCGACACTTACTTGTATTCCATTGGTTCGGATAGGTGAACGACAATGAACATATTGTTCACCATAACACGCAGCCTCTCTGACGATAGAGGATTGCGAATGAGAAGGTACATGCATTGATTCAAATAGATAGAGCGTGCGTTGCCCAGCCAACTGGATGCGCGGCGCTGTGATCGGCTTTGCCCGGAGCGGCTTTCATTGTGTGGTAAGTGACGACTTATCGGTCAGCTTGAACTGGGGGAAAACGAAAACACCGTTGATTGCTCCGCCGCCGTCGTCTGAAAAACTCGAGGACTCGCCGATGCACATCACCGGTATGTGGCTGCCGTTGCCGTGAACGATGGTGGTCGAAAAGCAGAAGGAGGATGGCCGCATCGCCGCCACTTCATAGAGTTCCAGCACATGGTTGCGATACTCGGCATCGTAACACTTGACCAGATTATGGAGACCGAACTCGCCCTGGTCTGAAAGCTGGTGATACTCGCATGCCAGTGGCCCAAGCTGGAAGACACCGGTGGCAAGGTTGGCTGTCCAGGTTTCAATGCGGCAATAATGAGAGATAACGTCCACATCAGGCGCTACAAAGCCCTGTGGTTGACCGCTGAAACCTGCAATGCTGTTTGCTCTGGTAATTTTGAACAATGTTGACCCCGGCAACGCCCGATGACTTCATCTATATGCAATTTTTCCTTCTGACCAGCACTCACATGTTGCAAGCCGGCAGTTTCTTGGTGTCAGGCGTTCCCTGATCAGCGCAATTGCACGCATGTCCGGAAGTTTCCGCTGATCAGGTCAGTCTATGTCTCCATAACAAATGTCTGCCAGCGCAGGTTTAAACACTATATCAGAAGGCCACCATGCACTGTTTGATCAATTGGAAGCTTATTTTCAGTTAATTTTTGCGATAATGCTAGCGGCGAAATAGCGTAATTGCAATAAAGGCGCAGTTCCGTTTCGCCTTTCTCGTTTGAAACCTCAGATAGCAAAAAGGGCGGTCCGAGGACCGCCCTTGTCTTGTCGACCGCCGTCAAATGTGCCGGCGGTTTGATCTATTGCTTGCTCAGTTGCGGTTTCAGGTCGGTCCCCGACCTGAAACACTTTGCAGCTTTGAAGAAGCTTGATGGTCGGCAGTAACAGGGCTGACGCCCGATTACATCATGCCGCCCATGCCGCCCATTCCGCCCATGTCGGGCATGCCACCGGCGCCGCCTGAATCCTTCTTCGGGATTTCGGCAATCATGGCTTCGGTGGTGATCAGCAGCGAAGCAACCGAAGCTGCATTCTGCAGGGCTGTGCGAACAACCTTGACCGGATCGACGATGCCCATGGCAATCATGTCGCCATATTCGGACATCTGGGCGTTGTAGCCCCAGTTTTCTTCGTCCTTGTCGAGGATCTTGCCAACCACGATCGACGCTTCGTCGCCTGCGTTTTCAGCAATCTGGCGAACCAGCGACTGCAGGGCACGGCGAACGATGTTGATGCCGGCTTCCTGATCCTGATTTTCGCCCTTGGAGGCGATCTTCACGGAAGAACGCAGCAGCGCTGTGCCGCCGCCGGCAACGATGCCTTCCTGAACGGCAGCGCGGGTTGCGTTGAGCGCGTCGTCGACGCGGTCCTTGCGTTCCTTGACTTCCGTTTCGGTCGCACCGCCGACGCGGATGATGGCAACGCCACCAGCCAGCTTGGCAAGGCGTTCCTGCAGCTTTTCCTTGTCGTAGTCAGACGTGGTTTCCTCGATCTGAGCCTTGATCTGTGTGATCCGGCCTTCGATTTCGGTCTTCTTGCCAGCGCCGTCGACGATGGTGGTGGTTTCCTTGGTGATCGACACCTTCTTGGCGCGACCCAGCATTTCCAGCGTCACGTTTTCGAGCTTGATGCCGATGTCTTCGGAAATCACCTGGCCGCCGGTCAGGATGGCGATGTCTTCGAGCATTGCCTTGCGGCGGTCGCCGAAGCCGGGAGCCTTGACGGCAGCAATCTTCAGGCCGCCACGCAGCTTGTTGACCACGAGCGTCGCAAGAGCTTCGCCTTCAACATCTTCGGAGATGATGAGCAGCGGCTTGGACGTCTGCACCACAGCTTCGAGCACAGGCAGCATGGCCTGCAGGTTCGACAGCTTCTTCTCATGGAGAAGGATGTAGACGTCTTCAAGTTCGGCAAGCATCTTGTCGGGGTTGGTCACGAAGTACGGCGACAGGTAGCCGCGGTCGAACTGCATGCCTTCAACGACTTCGAGTTCGTTTTCAGCGGTCTTGGCTTCTTCGACGGTGATGACACCTTCGTTGCCGACCTTCTGCATGGCTTCGGCAATGTCCTTGCCGATCTGCGATTCGCCATTGGCCGAGATCGTGCCGACCTGCTCGACTTCAGCCGAGGTCTTGATCTTGGTGGCCTTCCTCTGCAGGTCGGCGATGACTTCAGTCACGGCCATGTCGATGCCGCGCTTGAGGTCCATCGGGTTCATGCCGGCTGCAACAGCCTTGCCGCCTTCGCGAACAATTGCCTGGGCCAGCACGGTTGCCGTGGTGGTGCCGTCGCCGGCAATGTCGTTGGTCTTGGATGCAACTTCACGCACCATCTGTGCGCCCATGTTCTCGAACTTGTCTTCCAGTTCGATTTCCTTGGCGACGGTGACACCGTCCTTGGTGATGCGCGGAGCGCCGAAGGACTTGTCGATGATGACGTTACGACCCTTGGGTCCCAGCGTTACCTTGACGGCATCAGCCAGAATGTCGACGCCACGGAGCATTTTCTCGCGTGCGTTACGACCGAATTTGATTTCTTTAGCAGCCATTTAACTTAACTCCCGGGCCCGGGGCCCATCGTGTTGAGGCAGATTGGATGTGATTGGGCGGTGAATCGGCTCAGCCGAGGACGCCCATGACGTCGCTTTCCTTCATGATCAGAAGGTCTTCGCCATCAAGCTTGATTTCTGTGCCGGACCATTTGCCGAACAGCACGCGGTCACCAGCCTTGACGTCGAGCGGCACGAGCTTGCCGGAATCGTCACGGTTGCCGCTGCCGACAGCGATGATTTCGCCTTCCTGCGGCTTTTCCTTGGCGGTATCCGGAATGATGATCCCGCCTTTTGTTTTCTCTTCGGACTCGACACGACGAACGACAACGCGGTCGTGGAGTGGACGGAACGTGGTTTTTGCCATTGTCTATATCCTTGGTCGAATGACAGAAGCAGCTGAACACCCCGAATGGGCGTCATGGATAGGCGTTGGCACTCGCCTCTGTCGAGTGCTAACAAGGCGGAGATAAGGGCGCGATTTGGAAGAGTCAAGACATCGGGTGGATTGTATCCCGATGTTGGCGGCACAATCGGCAAAATTCCCGCGGGGTCTTGTATTCGGTGGCAAGCTGCGCGACATCCTTGCCCCGAAGGGAGCCGACATCCATGTCACGCAAGATCACCGACCTTGATCAATTGACCGATCACGCCGACGTTTTGTTGTGCGATGTATGGGGCGTCATCCACAACGGCGTCAACCCATACCTTTTGTCAGTCGAAGCCTTGAAGGCTGCGCGGGCGCGTGGCCAGACCGTCATTCTGATCACCAATTCACCGCGGCCCGCAGACGGAGTCATCCGCCAGTTTGACACCATCGGTGTGGAACGCGAATGCTGGGACGACATCGTCACCTCGGGTGACGTGACCCGGCGTCTTGTGCAGGAGGCGCCGAAGCAGATCTATTTTCTCGGTCCGGAGCGGGACAAGCCGTTGATCGAGGGCCTGGATGTTGATCTGGTCCAGCCGGACGCTGCGGCTGCGGTTGTTTGCTCGGGATTGTTTGATGACGAAACCGAGACTGCGGAAGACTACCGGACCCTGCTCGCCGGGTTCCAGGCGCGTGGTTTGCCGCTGATCTGCGCCAATCCGGATCGTGAAGTTGAGCGTGGCGATCGGCTGGTTCCCTGTGCCGGTGCGCTGGCTGATCTCTACAGTGAGCTCGGGGGAGCAACGCGAATTGCCGGCAAGCCGCATGCGCCCATCTACCGGGAGGCAATGTCACGCGCCCGCGCCATTCGGGGCGAGGTCAGTCTCGATCGGACCCTGGCCATAGGGGATGGCGTCCACACCGACATCCGAGGCGCGCTTGACAATGGTGTCGAGGCCCTGTTCATCGCTCGCGGAGTGCATGCGCGTGAATATATGGATGGCCGCGTTACCAACGAACACCGGCTGGAGAGCTTTCTGACTTCAGCCGGAGTCGCTCCGGCCTATTGGATGGAATGGCTGGCCTGAGTGGCCTGAGGTGGACAATTCTATGGCGCGACGGTTTCATGATGTTTGCGGGTTCGTCAGCGAACTGAAGGGCAATGTCGTGGCGATTGGCAATTTCGATGGCGTGCATCGTGGCCATCAGGCTGTCTTGGCGCACGCAACACAGGCTGCGAAATCAGCGGGCGTTTCGGCTGTGGTTCTGACATTTGAGCCGCATCCACGCACGGTATTTCGTCCTGATCAGCCGGTTTTCCGGCTGACCCCCGCGCCCATGAAGGCCGCCATCCTTGGCCATCTCGGTTTTGATGCGGTGGTCGAGCAGCCGTTTGACAAGGCCTTTTCCGCTCAAAGCGCGGAAGATTTTGTCAAAGGCATCCTGTGTGAACGGCTTGGCGTGCGGCATGTCTTCACCGGCTATGATTTCCATTTTGGCAAGGGACGTGAAGGCAATCCTGATTTTTTGATGAAGGCCGGAGAAAGACATGGTTTCGGCGTAACCCTGATTGATCAATTCCAGGACGAAAATGCCGAAGTCGTCTCGTCCAGCCGCATTCGTGAAGCACTGGCGCGCGGCGATGTTGTCGAGGCCGCTGGCTTGCTTGGCTACAGATACGCGGTCTCGGCGGCGGTTTTGCACGGCAAGAAACTGGGCCGCAAGTTGGGATACCCGACGGCCAACATGGCGCTGCCGCCGGAAACCGAACTGCTGCCGGGAATCTATGCGGTCCGCTATCGCCGCGCCGACGGCACATTGTATGATGGTGTTGCGAGTTTCGGCCGCCGGCCCACGATTGCCGGCGACGGCGCGGCACTGCTGCTTGAAACCTTCCTGTTTGATTTTTCCGGCGACCTTTATGACGAGGTCTGCACCGTCTCTCTTGTCGCGCGACTGCGGGGCGAAGAAAAATTCGATGATCTGGACGCATTGGTGAGGCAGATGAAAATCGACGAGGCCGAGGCGCGCGCCGTGCTTGGTTCACTACAGCCGCTTACACCGCTGGACGCGGCCATGACCTTCGGGCCTGCGGCTTGATTGGCGCGACGCGGCGGCGCATTCTCATCACCGGCGGCAACACCGGGCTTGGGCTGGCGCTGGCAAAAAAGCTGTCAGGCCGGCACCAGATTTTGCTCTCGGGCCGAAAATCCCAGGCAGAGGTGGCCGGGACATTGCCGCCGGGCGCTGGATATGTCGTCGCCGATCACGCTGATCCCGAGCGATCGGTTCAAACCTTGATCGCAGGCATTCGCGATCTTGGCTGGGATCGTCTCGACAATGCGGTGCTCAACGCCGGCACCGGGATGATGGCCCATGACGGCCTCGACACAGTGTCTGCCATCCGAGAAACCCTCGATGTCAACCTGGTGGCGACCATCCTGCAGGCCCAGGCCCTGTTTCCCTTGCTGGCAAAGGCCCGGGGCACGCTGACCCTGATTGGGTCGGTGGCGCACAAGGGCTCGGCCAACGTGCCGGCCTATGCTGCCTCCAAGGCCGGGTTGCACGGATTTGCACGCGCCTTGCGGTCCGAATGGAGCGGCAGGGTTTCGGTGCAGGTGCTTCACCCGGGACCGTCCAAGACCGGGATGCATGCCAAGGCCGGATACGAACCCGGCCGCATCAGGGCGCTGTTTCTCGACGCCGATGATGTGGCGGCAATGATGGCCTCGGCCATTGCCGCGCGGCGTTCACCGGTGACGATTTCCTGGATCCGCTATTTCAACGGCGGGGCTTTCACAGGTCGGAAACTGTGAGCGGCCCGATCAGACGCGCGCTGGTCACCGGCGGCAGCGCCGGTCTCGGAGCGGCGATGGCTGAGCATCTGCTCGGGTGCGGTTATGAGGTTGTCTCGCTTGATCGCAACAGACCTTGTGCCGGCGCAGGGCCGGTTCTCTTCATCCAGTGCGAACTCGGCAGCCGCAGTGAACTTGATCGGGTCATGCCCGAGGTGATCGAGGCCGGTCCCTACGATCTGGTCCTTCTCAATACAGGCATCAACGCCACCGGGGCGTTTGAAACCGTAAGCAGTGAAAGCCATCAGCAAATCCTGCGCGTCAATGCTGAAGCGCCGATGGTGATGGCGTCACGGCTTTTGACCGAGCGCGCGTTCACGCCGTCTGCTGCGCTGGTTTTTGTCTCCTCCCTGTCTTTTTTTACCGGGTATCCGGGGGCTGCGAGCTATGCGGCGTCCAAGGATGCCCTGTCCGCCTATGCCGCGAGCATGCGCAAGACCGCCAAGGCGCGGGGGATCTCGATCACCACCGCATACCCCGGACCAATCCGCACCGACCACGCCGAGCGCCATGCGCCGGCGGGTGCCGACGCGACAAGGCGGATGGATCCTGGCCTCGTCGCCAGGCTGATCATCGCCGATGCGGTAGGTGGCCGGAAGACATCGATCCCGGGCGGTGCCAATCGCGTCTTCGCCCTGATCGGCAGGATCGCCCCCAAACCGGTGACGGCACTGATGCGCCGGGGGATCTATGTTCGGCTGAAATAGGCCAGGCATGGTTTGTCAGTGGCCCGGCGCTCCGGCGAAGCGGGCCGTGTCAGAAAGTGGGGATCGAGCAGATGTGCGTCCACAAAATTGGTCGACGAACCGGCGGAACCGGCAATGTCCGCACTTTGCGCTTCCCTGATATTGCAGAGCTTGATAAAAGCCCTCCATGACCACGGCTGTCACCGTCACTGGCATTTCGCCGATACGAATTATCGTCCCGGTTTCCCGCTGAGCAAGGCTCGCTGGAGACCGGGCATTCTGGCGTGACTGTGCGCCCTCGCTTCTGATTTTCCGACCCACTCTCTGCCCAGGGCCATCGGCCCATAAGATTGCGACACCATGACCGATACCAACGACAAGTTCGACTACTCCAAGACGCTCTATCTGCCTGAAACCGATTTCCCGATGCGCGGTGGCCTGCCGCAGAAGGAGCCGGAACTGGTGGCCCGCTGGCAGAAAATGCGGCTCTACGACAAGCTGCGGTCAACCTCGGCCGGTCGGCCCAAATACGTGCTGCATGATGGCCCCCCTTATGCCAACGGCAATATCCATATCGGCCATGCGCTCAACAAGATCCTGAAAGATGTGATCACCCGCTCGTTCCAGATGCGCGGCTATGATTCCAACTATGTGCCGGGCTGGGATTGCCACGGCCTGCCGATCGAATGGAAAATCGAAGAGGAAAACTACCGCTCCAAGGGCAAGGACAAGCCTGACCTGAAAGATCCGGATGCGATGGTCGAGTTTCGCACCGAATGCCGCAACTGGGCCCAGCACTGGGTCGATGTGCAGTCGGAGGAATTCAAGCGCCTGGGCATCGAAGGCGATTTTGACAACCCCTACAAGACGATGGATTTCAAATCCGAAGCCCGCATCGCCGGTGAATTGCTGAAGATCGCCAGATCCGGCCAGCTTTATCGCGGCTCCAAGCCGATCATGTGGTCGGTGGTTGAGCGCACGGCCCTGGCCGAGGCTGAGGTCGAGTACCAGCCTTATGAGAGTGACACGATCTGGGTGAAGTTTGCCGTTGTCGGTGAGGCGCGCGAGTTGACAGGTGCCTCGGTGGTCATCTGGACCACGACGCCCTGGACCATTCCTGGCAACCGGGCAGTCTCGTTTTCAACCGGTATCGCCTATGGCCTCTATGAGGTCACAGCAGCAGAGAACGATTTTGGTCCGCAAGCCGGCGAGAAACTGATCTTCGCCGATGCTCTGGCGGAAGAGTGTTTCGCCAAGGCCAAGCTCGAATTCAAACGCCTCCTTGACGTCAAGCCGGACGATTTGGCGGCTGTCACTTGCGCCCACCCGCTCAAGGGACTTGGCGGCGGCTATGATTTCGCCGTGCCGTTGATCGCGGGTGATCATGTCACCGATGACGCCGGTACCGGCTTTGTCCACACCGCCCCCGGCCATGGCCGCGAAGACTTTGAAGCCTGGATGGATGCGGCGCGCGAGATCGAAGCGCGCGGCATCTCGTCAACGATCCCGTTCACGGTCGATGATGCCGGGTTCTACACCAAGGACGCCCCCGGGCTCGGACCGGACCGTCAAGGCGGACCGGCACGGGTGATTGACGACAAGGGCAAGAAGGGCGACGCCAACCAGGCCGTGATCACTGCGCTGATCGAGGCAGGCAATCTCTTTGCCCGCGGCCGGCTCAAGCATGATTACCCGCATTCCTGGCGCTCGAAAAAGCCGATCATCTTCCGCAATACGCCGCAGTGGTTTGTCCATATGGACAAGGAATTCGGCGATGGCACGACGCTGCGGTCCCGCGCCCTCAGCGCCATCGAGGACACCCGCTTCGTGCCGGCGTCGGGACGAAACCGGCTGCGCGGCATGATCGAGGACCGGCCCGACTGGGTGCTGTCGCGTCAGCGCGCCTGGGGTGTGCCAATCTGCATCTTTGCCGACGTCGATGGCAATATTCTGGACGACGAGGCGGTCAATACCCGCATTCTCGAAGCCTTCGAGGCGGAAGGCGCCGACGCCTGGTTTGCCAAGGGTGCCCGCGAGCGGTTCCTTGGCGACAAGGCCAGCGATCCGAAATGGCTCCAGGTCACCGACATTCTCGATGTCTGGTTTGATTCGGGCTGCACCCACGCTTTTACGCTGGAGGACCGTCCCGATCTCAAATGGCCTGCCGATGTCTATCTGGAGGGGTCCGACCAGCATCGCGGCTGGTTCCAGTCCTCGCTGCTCGAAAGCTGCGCCACCCGCGGCCGCGCACCTTACGATACGGTCATCACCCATGGTTTCACCATGGCCGAAGATGGTCGCAAAATGTCGAAATCGCTCAACAACCAGGTCTTTCCGCAAGACATCATGAACAAATCGGGCGCCGACATTTTGCGCTTGTGGGTGATGAATACCGATTACTGGGACGATCAGCGTCTCGGCAAGACGGTTATCCAGACCAATATCGATGCCTATCGCAAGCTCCGCAACACCATCCGCTGGATGTTGGGCACGCTGTCCCATGATAGCGGCGAGACAATCGCGCCATCGGAGATGCCCGAACTCGAGAGGCTGATGCTGCACCGGCTTGCCGAGCTCGATGTATTGGTCCGGACCGGCTACGACAATTTCGATTTCAAGCGCATCTCCCGTGCGCTGACCGATTTCGCCAATATCGAACTCTCGGCATTCTATTTCGACGTCCGCAAGGATGCGCTTTATTGTGACGCGCCGTCGAGCCAGCGCCGGAAGGCTTCGCTCCAGGTGATTCGCACCATCTTCGACTGCCTGGTGACCTGGCTCGCGCCGATGCTGCCTTTCACGATGGAAGAGGCGTGGCTGTCGAACAATCCGGAGGCCCAGTCGGTCCACCTTGAACAGTTCCCCGATGTGCCGCAGAGCTGGACTGATCCGGCATTGGCGGCCAAGTGGAAAAAGATCCGCACGGTGCGGCGTGTGGTCACCGGCGCACTGGAAATCGAGCGCCGTGAAAAGCGCATCGGCTCCTCGCTGGAGGCGGCTCCGGTGGTTCACATCACCGATCCGGCGCTGGTCGAGGCGATAGGCGAGAGTGATTTCGCTGAAATCTGCATCACCTCGGGGGTTCGGATCGAAACCAGCGCGGGACCAGACGATGCCTTCCGCATCGATGAGGTCAGTGCCGTATCGGTTGTGACCGCGCTGGCTGAGGGACGAAAATGCGCCCGCTCATGGCGGATCACCGACGATATCGGGTCTGACCCGGCTTTCCCCGAGGTCTCGGCCCGGGATGCCGCTGCCCTGCACGAACTCAAGGCGCTGGGAAGGCTTTGAACACTGACCGGCCCCGCCGTTTCGGGGGGCCGGCGGGCTTTGTAACCGGCTTGCCGACAATTACCTCATGGTCAATTGCCCTTGTGGTGCCAATCCGGTAAAACCCTGCCTGAAAATGGCCGGATTGTGCGGCAACAAGCAATTTGTTTTTCAAGTGACTGTCTGAGACGGGACCCAGCGCATGACAATGAAGATCGAGTACCGCGCCAGCGTAACCATTGGCGCTCTCATCGCGGCAAGCCTGACAGTGTCGGGCTGCATGGGCCCGACCTATGGCACCGACAAATCATCGACCGAGCAATTGATCGACGACTTTGGCAGCATTGCGTCGATTGGCCAGCCCAGGAAGGGCGCCGGCATCGAATACAAGCCGCGCCCCGACATTGTGAAGCCCTCTGACACCTCGAGTTTGCCGGCGCCGCAGCAAAACCTTGCCGAAAACAACCCGGCCTGGGTGGAATCACCGGAGCAGACCCGGGCTCGGCTGATTGCCGAAGCTGATGGCAACGCGGATGGGGCAACCTACACATCGCCTTTGGCCAGACGTGCTGCCTCATCGGGAAGCTCGTCCGGCCCGGCCATATCGGGCGGTGCGGCCGATGGTCCGCCCACGCCGCAAGACGTGATGAACCAGGCCAGGCAGCGTGAACAATACCAGAGCGCCCGCAAGATTCAGCAGGGCGCCTATTCTGATCGCCGCCGGTTTTTGTCCGACCCGCCCTTGACCTACCGCAAGCCTGCCGAGACGGCGCCGGTCGGTGATCTTGGCGAGCCCGAGCGCGTCAAGGAACGGCGCCGGATTTCCGAGGCCAAGAAGGCAGGCACCGGCAAACGCAGCTGGTGGCCCTGGTAACGGCCCGGCGTCAAGTTGCCTGGCGTTACGCGGAACACCGCTTCAGCGGCGATGCTTGAAAAAGCTCTTGAGCAGTTGGGTGGCATCATCTGATGCGATGTCGGGATAGATTTCCGGACTATGGTGACATGTGGGCTGGTTGAAGAATCGGACACCGCTCGTCACGGCGCCGCCTTTTTCGTCCTCGGCGCCGAAATAGAGCCGCCGCAACCTGGCAAACGAAATTGCCGCCGCGCACATCGTGCACGGTTCCAGAGTGACATAGAGATCAGCGTCGATAAGCCGTTCGCTGCCAAGCGTTGTCGCTGCCTGTCGGATCGCCAGAATTTCCGCATGGGCGGTTATGTCTTTGAATTCCCGGGTCCGGTTGCCGGCCCGCGCCAGAACCACACCGTCGCGCACGATCACCGCGCCCACAGGCACTTCTCCGCGCCCGGCAGCCGCGTGCGCTTCTTCAAGCGCCAGATCCATATATCCTTTGCCGATCACGAAACGTCCTGTCCTGATAACACCATGCATGAATCCCCTTAACCCGGCGCGCCCAACCTGATAGACACCGGTTCAAGCGGGCCATACCCCAAGTCAACAGACCTGATCTGTCGAACAACGTATCGCCAAACCAAACATGTTACAGTGCCGTTGTGATCGCAAAGCAAAGCAGCAGGCTCTGTAGAGGCAGGCAAACAACAAATGACAGAACAAGACAAGCCCAAACACGGCAAGCCGAAGACGGACAAGTCAACGCCGGAAACAGCGGACAACGCGGTCGAAAGCGGTCGCATCGCCAAGATTCTTGCCCGTGCGGGCGTGGCCTCACGCCGTGACGTTGAGCGCATGGTTGCCGAGGGCCGGATCAAGGTCAACGGCAAGACCCTGGAGTCTCCGGCGATTGTGGTGTCGTTTTCCGACAAGATCGAGGTGGATGGCGAAGAGGTTGGCGGCATCGAGCGCACAAGGCTCTGGATCTATCACAAGACCGCAGGTTTGGTGACCACCAATCGCGATCCCGAAGGGCGCATGACGATATTTGAGAAGCTCCCCAAGCATCTGCCGCGGGTCCTGACTGTCGGCCGGCTCGACATCAACACCGAGGGCCTGTTGCTGCTCACCAATGATGGCGGCCTGGCACGAACGCTGGAACTGCCTCAGACCGGCTGGCTCAGGCGTTACCGCGTGCGGGCCTATGGTGACATCGATCAGGCTCGCCTGGATGAGTTGAAGGACGGGATCGCCGTCGAGGGTGTGCTTTACGGTGCCATTGAGGCCACGCTGGACCGCAAGCAGGGGCACAATGTCTGGATCACCATGGGTTTGCGCGAAGGCAAGAACCGGGAGATCAAGAATGTGCTCGGGGCGCTCGGCCTCGAGGTCAACCGGCTGATCCGCATTTCTTTCGGACCTTTCCAGCTCGGCGACATTCGCGAGGGCGATGTGGTCGAGATCAAGAGCCGGACGTTGCGCGAGCAGCTTGGCGAACGGATGATCGAGGAATCGGGCGCCAATTTCGATGCGCCGCTGAGCGAACATCTGCCGCCGCCGAAGCCTGAAGCCAAGCCCAAGGCTGCGGTCAAGCCGGCGCAGCGCGAATGGATTTCAAGCTCCGAGAAAACCGAACGTGCCCGCGCCCGTATTGATACCAGGCCCGGCCGTCCGTCGCGGGACGGCAAGGATCGCGACCGCGAGCGGGGAGAGCGCAAGCCCTTCAGCGCTCCGCGCGGCGACAAGGCCTTTGGTGCCTCGCGCGGTGAAAAACCCGTAGGTAGCCGCAACGAACAGCCCGGCGCCAAGCCGGAAAAGCGCAGCTTTGTGCAGCGCAGCCGTGCCACAAATGTCTGGATGGCGCCCGGCGCACGCCCGGTCAACGAGTCCAGGAAGGATGAGGCAGAACGCAAGCCGGCCCGCGCCGACCAGCGCGCCGACACCCGCCGGGGCAGCTTCCCCAAGGGCCGCTCAAAGCCACGTCCGGAAGGCGAGGCCGCCGAAGCCCGGCCGCCGAGGGATTTCAAAAAGCCCGACGGCAGGCCCGGCATGAAGCCATCCGGCAAGCCTGGTGGTCCGAAGGCCTATAAGGGCCCGTCGAAGGGACCCGGCAAACCTGCAGGCGGCACGCCATCAGCCGGAGACCGGAGTGGCAAACCAGCATCTGGCAAGGGACGTGGACCTGGTGCGGATCGTCGGCGGTGAATTTCGCGGCAGAAGCCTTGCCGCACCAAAGTCACAGGCCATCAGGCCCACCACTGACCGCGCGCGCGAAAGCCTGTTCAACATTCTGAGCCATGGCTATCCCGAGGCGCTGGCTCAGACCCGGGTGCTTGATCTTTTCGCAGGCACCGGGGCAGTCGGTTTGGAAGCCTTGTCGCGTGGCGCCCGCTCGGCATTGTTTGTTGAAAGCGGTGTTGAGGGGCGCGGCATCATCCAGACGAACATCGAGAGTTTCGGGTTGCAGGGGCGTGCCCGGCTTTTCCGTCGCGACGCCACCAGGCTCGGTGACTCGGGCACCATGGGACCTTTTGACCTGGTTTTTGCCGATCCGCCCTACGGCATGGGTCTTGGCGACAAGGCGTTGGCGTCGGCGGCTCGCGGGGGCTGGATCAGCCCAGGCGCGCTGATTGTCCTTGAGGAAGCGAGCGCGGCAGCGGTCGAACCCGGCCCGTGGTTTGAGCTTTTGGATTGCCGGGCCTATGGTGACACGGCGGTTTCGTTTTTCCGCTATGATGCCGATCGCCGGTCTGCTGACCAAATTCGGGCCGGCGGCGACACCGAAGGCAGTCGAGACAATGAGTGATGTAAAAATCGCCATTCCGGATGTTCCGATCCGCTCTTCCGATCCGACCGTGGCAGTCGCCTTCGGCGGCGGCGGCGCCCGCGGCATCGCCCATATTCACGTCATTGAGACTCTCGACGCCTTGGGCATCAAACCCGTGGCGATTGCGGGTTCGTCCATCGGGGCTATCATGGGCGCCTCGATGGCGTCCGGCCTGTCCGGTGAAGAAATCCGGGCTCACACCCTCGACACCATCGGCACGCCGTCAAGCGCCATAGGCCGTATCTGGAAAGCGCGGCCCCGGGGCGTGAAAGGAACCATCGAGAACGGCTTGAGGCTCGGCCAGTTCAACATCGAGCGCATTCTCGAGGCATTTCTGCCCGAAACCGTCGCACGCACATTTGAAGATTTGAAGATCGCCACCAAGATCATGGTGACCGATTACTATGGCCATCGCGAGGTGGTTTGCAGCACGGGTGACCTGCGCCCGGCGATCGCCGCGTCAGCCGCCATACCGGCCGTTTTCAAGCCGGTCATGCTCGACGGCAAGATCATGATCGATGGCGGCATATTCAACCCCGTGCCCTTCGATCAGCTCGCCGGTCTCGCCGACATCGTCATCGGTGTCGATGTCGTCGGTTATCCATCCGGGGTTCCGGGTCAGCCGCCGGCGACCATCGACATGATGTTCGGCGCAAGCCAGTTGATGATGCAGTCCATCATCGAGATGAAGCGCCAGGCGCATCCGCCGCACATCCTTCTCAGACCTCAGGTTCACCAGTTCCGTGTGCTCGATTTTCTCAAAGCCAAGGATATCCTGGAGGAATCGAAGGGCGTGGTCGAACAGCTCAAGCGCGATCTCGACGCCGTCTTTGCCTTCAGCGGCTAGAGCGTGGAGGCTTTCCCGCTGGTGAACGCCGATTGGCCCGCCGGCGGAATGCGTGGCGGAACCGCGTCCGGTCCGCCACCATCCCTGCCGTGGATTTGGCTCAGCACCCTGAAACAGATCATAATCGAGGCGAGGCCGAACACCACGGCACCCAGTCCATACCCTGCCAGCGCACCCGGCGCACCGTACCAGAGTGATCCCAACCAGACGAACGGGATCACCCCGAGTGTCGACCGGCTCCAGTTGAAGGCGGTCGAATAAAGCGCGAAACCGAGGTTGTTGAACGCAGCATTGGCGACAAACAGCATGCCGTTGAAGACAAAACTTCCCGCCACGAACAGGCAGAAGAAGATGATCACGTCGCGGGCCTCGCCCTGGGCGCCGAAGAGGTCGGCTATCTGATGGCGAAACAGTGCCAGCACCGCCCATGCGATCAGGGTGTAGATCAGGATGAAGACGAGGCTGTCACGCATCGTTGAGGTCAGCCGGTCGTAGCGCTTTGCGCCATAATTTTGGCCAAGGATCGGTCCGACAGCCCCCGACAGCGCGAACAGGGTGCCGAAGGCGACCGGGATCAGCCGGCCCACCACAGCCCATCCGGCAACCGCTGCGTCCCCGTGCTGGGCCATGGTTGCGGTGACGAAGCTGTTGCCGACCGGTGTCGCGATCTGCGTCATCAGAGCCGGGAGGCCGATGGCGAGAAACGGCCGGAATTCCCGCGCCAGCGTCCTCGCCGAAGGCATTGCGAACAGCCGGTGAACATAGACAAGTCCGTAAACGCCGATGCCAACCAGGGCAAAGCGCGATATCACGGTCGCAATGGCCGCGCCGCGGATGCCAAGATCGAAGCCGAAAATGAACACCGGGTCCAGCACGGCAGTCAGAGCGCCCGAGCCGAGCGTCACATACATCGCCCGTTTGGCATCCCCGATGGCCCGCAGCAGCGCCGCCAGACACATGCCCGTGCCAAGCACCGGCAGGGACGGCAGCACGATTTGCATGAATTCGGTGGCAAGTTCTGCTGTGCGGCCTTGCGCCCCCATCAACCGGACCAGTTCGTCCAGAAACGGATAGGCCAGCGCCACGGTTCCGATCATCAGGATCAGCATGTAGGCGATTGACGCCCCGGCGATCTCGCGCGCCTCTGCACGACTCCCGCGGCCAAGCGCGCGCGCCGTTAGCGCCGTTGCTGCTATCGACAGTCCGATTGCCACGGAAGTGCTGAAGAACAGCAGCGTCCCGGCATAGCCGATCGCGGCCGCAAGCTCCATCTGGCCGAGCAGCGAGATGTAAAACAGGTTCAGTGCATCGACGATGAAAATCGCCACCAGGCCGATCGACCCGGTTGCCGTCATGGTGACCACATGGCGCATGGTCGAGCCGGTGACGAACTTTGCCTGCGCCATCCGCCCGGGCGGTGTGGCTTGCGGTTCAGCCGTCGTGGGCTGAGGATCTGTCACGAGGCAAAAATCTGCCCAAGATCGGTGAAACCTTTGAATTCGAGCGCGTTTCCAGAGGGATCGCGCAGGAACAGGGTGGCCTGCTCGCCGGGTTGGCCCTCGAAGCGCAAGGTCGGCTTGATAATCCAGTCAATGCCATCGGCGGCTTCGAGTTTGGCGGCGAGCGCTTTCCAGTCGCGCATTTCCAGCACTGCACCGAAATGCGGAATCGGCACCGATTGGCCGTCCACGGCCCCTGATGCGGCGTTGGCACCGGCGTCGGGTCGGACATGGCCGGACATCTGGTGGCCGAACAGATCGAAATCAATCCAGCTGTCTGTGTGCCGCCCCATCGGGCAGCCCAGCACCTCGCCATAGAAATGGCGTGTCTCTTCAATGTTGCGAATTGGAAATGCAAGATGAAATGGCGTCATGTCGAGCCTTCCTGCCCGGAGTTGAGGTGAACCCAAGGTGATATCCGGTTTGAATGGTTTGTCCAGACATAAGCTGGATGGCCGGACGCAGCCCTGAAGCGGCCGAGCGATTGTATAGCGGTCAGAGCTGTTTGTTGAGTGCCCGCCACCGGGCAACACGACGGTTTTTGCAAGTTTTCGCAACCGGTGCGAACCGTAACCCGACCAGCCGGTCAGGGGTGATGTTCCATGACCGGCTCCAGATCATTGCAGATGCGTTTCGCGAATTCAGTTCGCCGGGGCGGGCCGTCATGCAGGATCGGACTGGTTCAGGTTTTCATCAATGGGTTTGTCCAGACGCTCGGATTCGCGTTTGGGCTTGATCAGTGGCTCCGGCGTTACCGGTCGTGTGTGCAGTTTCTCCAGTCCGGCGAGCAATCCCTCCACCGCTTGCATCGCCAGCCGTTCTTCGTCGCGATGGCGCACATCCTGGCTTATTGCCGCCGCCTGGTCTTCGGACGTTCCCAGTGCCTCGAGCGTCTTGCGGCCGAACAGCATTCCCGATTCAAACGTTTCCCTTGTCTCGTAATCTACCCCGCGGGCGCGCAGCGACAGGGTATGAGTTCTGTCATAGGCGCGGGCAAAGATCCGCGCCGTGGGAAACTCTGCCTGAATCAGGTCGACAACCTTGTCGGTGATGTCCCGCTTGTGAGTGCAGACGGCGACGATCTTGGCGCGATGAATGCCGGCTGCCACCAGAACGTCCTTGCGGGTGCCGTCACCGAAATAGATCTTGAACCCGAATTTCGAGGCTGACCGGATTCGGTCGGCGGACTGGTCGATGATGGTGACGTCAGACCCACCCGCGAGCAGGATTTGCGACGCGATCTGGCCGAACCGCGAAAAGCCGATCATCAGGACGTCGGATCCGGCGCCGGCAAAATCTTCGTCCATCTGCTCGTCGTCGGTCTCCCGCATCAGTCTCTTGGCAAGCACGGCCGCAATTGGCGTCAGCGCCATCGAGATGGTGACAATTGCCACCAGCAGTGAAGCAGTCGCCTGGGAAAACACCCCGGCTGCTGCGGCGGCGCTGAAGATGACAAAGCCGAATTCGCCCCCCTGCGGCAACAAGCCTGCGATCTGCACACTGGTGTTGTGGGTTGCGCCGAAAATGCGGCACGCGGAATAGATCACCAGTGCCTTGATGATCATCAGAACCGGAACAGCGATCAGGATGACCAGGACATTTTCGGCAATGACGGTCAGATCAAGTGACAGGCCGACAGCCATGAAGAACAGGCCGAGCAGGATGCCGCGAAACGGTTCGATGTCGGCCTGGAGTTCGTGCCGGTAGGAGGATTCAGCCAGCATCACGCCGGCGATGAAGGCGCCCAGCGCCATCGACAAACCGGCAATCTGCATCAAGGTGCCCGAGGCCAGCACGACAAATAGTGCCGCTGCAATCATCGCTTCCTTGGCTCCGGTACCGGCAATCACCTGAAACAGCGGGTTGAGCACATACCGCCCTGCAATCAGCAAGGCCAGGATTGCACCGACGGTCAGGGCTATATCTGTCAGGATGGAGCCGCCGCCTTCTGCCGTTGCCGGTGCGACAAGCGGAACCAGCGCAAGGATCGGAACAATCGCCAAGTCCTGAAACAACAGGATCGAAAACGATTGTTGCCCGTACCGGGTATTGAGATCGCCGCGTTCTTCGAGAATCTGTATGCCGAAGGCGGTCGAGGACAGCGCCAGCCCGAAGCCGATCACCACCGCTGCCGCCCAGGCCTGTCCACCCAAAACCACAGTTGCGGCTACAATCGCCACCGCCGACACCACGACCTGCATCAGCCCGAGTCCGAAGATGTCACGGCGCAGTTGCCACAATCGCGAGGGTTTGAGCTCGAGTCCGATAAGGAACAGCAGCAGGACCACGCCGAATTCGGCAAAATGCAGAACTTCCTCGCCATCGGTGATGATTCGCAGCAAGGGACCGATCACGATGCCGGCAGCGAGGTAGCCCAGAACCGTCCCCAACCCGATTTTCTTGAACAATGGAGCCGCGACAACCGCGCCACACAGCAGCACAAGACCTTGGGTGTAAAGGGTGGCTTCGACTGCTGCCATTCAAGGCGCTCCTTTGCCGTTCCAGGCTGCTATTGGTCATGCCGGGCTTGATGCTTGACCCTCGGGACAATACATGAGAGCCAAGCGAAAGGCCAAAAATCATGAGTGATACACAACAATCCGAAGGCTTGCTGACGACGGCGGAGCGACTTATCGGGCGGGCCCGTGCCGCGGGTGCCGATCAGGCCGATGCGCTGGTCGTCCGCAGCCGGTCGCGGTCCACCTCGGTCCGCAATGGCCAGGTCGAAAACACCCAGTCCGCCGAATCGGATGATTTCAGCCTTCGCGTCTTTGTCGGGCAGAGGGTCGCAACAGTGCGTTCAGGCCAGGGCGCTGACGAAACGGCGCTTGCCGAACGTGCCGTGGCGATGGCGCGGGTGTCGCCCGAAGATCCGCACGCCTGTCTGGCCGATGCTGACATGCTCGCCACGACCTGGCCGGATCTGGATCTGTTTGATCCGGCGGAGCCTTCTTCGGAAAGCCTTGTCGAGGCGGCGACCAGCGCCGAAGCGGCAGCTCTTGCCGTGCCCGGTGTCACCAGCTCGGTCGGCGCTGGTGCGGGGGCCGGGCTCTACGGCATGGTGCTGGCCACCTCGCATGGCTTTTCCGGCGCCTTTGAGCGCTCCGGGTTTTCCCGTTCGGTCAGCGTGATTGCCGGTGAAGGCGTCAAGATGGAGCGCGATTACGATTTCGATAGCCGTGTTTTCTTTGCCGATCTCGATGATGCCGACCTGATCGGCCGCCGTGCCGGAGATCGCGCTGCGGCGCGGGTCAATCCGCGCAAGGTCAAGACCGGTGCAAATGTGACCGTGGTTTTTGATCCGCGCGCAGCCCGG
Source organism: Hoeflea sp. YIM 152468 (assembly GCF_029210485.1). Taxonomy (GTDB): domain Bacteria; phylum Pseudomonadota; class Alphaproteobacteria; order Rhizobiales; family Rhizobiaceae; genus Hoeflea. The sequence goes on along the minus strand of NZ_JARGET010000003.1, from coordinate 182,393 downwards.
GGCCTGATCGGACATCTGGTGTCGGCCATCAACGGTGCAGCGGTTGCTCGCAAGACCAGTTTTCTCAGGGACATGATGGGCAAGCAGGTGGCAATTGATGGCCTGACGCTGGTCGACAATCCCTTCGTGGCTCGCGGACCGGGATCTCGTCCGTTCGATGGCGAAGGCGTCTCGATTGGTCCGTTGACGATGGTTGAGAATGGAATTCTGCAGCAATGGTATCTGACCACGGCGGTTGGCCGCGAACTGGGGCTCAAGAGCAACGGCCGGGCCAGTCGCGGCGGCGGTGTAAGCCCGTCCTCCAGCAATGTGATCATCACGCCCGGACCTCAATCGGCGCAAGACCTGATTGCTTCGGTCGGAAACGGATTTTATGTCACAGAACTGATCGGGCAGGGTGTCAACGGTCTGACCGGCGAGTACAGCCGTGGCGCTTCCGGATTCTGGATCGAAAACGGCAAGTTGTCGTTTCCGGTTTCCGAAGTGACCATCGCCTCCAATCTCAAGGACATGTTCAAGCGCATGACACTGGCCAACGACATTGACACCCGATACGCGGTCGCGGCTCCGACCATTGCGGTGGAAGGCATGACACTTGCCGGAGATTGAGGCGTTTGCCGATGATGTGAAGATCATGCTGGAGGCATCGCGTCTGGCCGCCAGCATCGCCATGGCGCATTTCCGTCAGGATCCGGAAGTCTGGTACAAGAACGAGGGCCGTTCCCCGGTCAGTGAAGCCGACATTGCCATCGACGAGCTTCTCAAGAAGATCCTGCTGGACGCCCGGCCCGATTATGGCTGGCTGTCTGAGGAAACCCGGGACACCGAGCACCGGCTTGGCCGCAGACGCGTTTTCATCGTTGATCCCATTGACGGCACACGCGCCTATGTCGCCGGACGGCCCGACTGGTGTGTCAGCGTTGGCCTGATAGAAGATGGCAGGCCGGTGGCGGGTGTGCTTGCCGCTCCCGCACGCGGCGAGATGTGGCACGGCCGCTTGGGCGGCGGGGCGTTTTTGAATGATGTTCGTCTCCGCTCTGGCCAAGGCGATGTGCCGGACGCGCCTTTGCGCGTTGCCGTGCCCGACGTCGTAGCGGCGCAGATGCGTCCGGGTGCGGTCGCAGGTCTCGACAAGGTCGCCGGCGCGCCGTCACTGGCGCTCAAGGTTGCTGCGGTTGCTCAAGGCGAACTGGACGGGGTTTACATCCGGCCGCAATCGAGTGAATGGGATCTGGCCGCGGCGGATACGTTGCTCGGTGAAACCGGTCACACGCTGGTCGACAAGGCCGGCGCACCCATGATCTACAATGCACCCGATCCCTCACGCGGCCTGCTGTTGGCCGCGGCAAGGCAGCAGGCGCCCGGGTTGCTGGCCTTGCTGCAGCCTTGTGACGGGCATTGACCTTTCAAACGAATTGCCGCAAACCGCGCTTTACGTAGAGACACCGTTAATTCATGGAGTGACCTGATGGTGGATGCCAAAAAGAAACAACTCTTGCACCTTGTTTTTGGTGGTGAACTCGAAAGCCTCGAGTCGATGACGTTCCGCGATCTGGATGCGCTCGACATCGTCGGGATATTTCCCGATTACGCATCGGCGCATCAGGCTTGGAAATCCAAGGCACAGATGACCGTTGACAACGCGCATATGCGCTATTTCATCGTGCACATGCACCGGATGCTCGATCCGAATGATGAAAGCAAATCAGCGTCATAAGACACTGGCGAAAGACAAGATGACGAAACCTGACGCAGACATTGCGCCGAGGCTTGAGCGGCTCGGCGGGAAGATGAACAGGCGGCGTCTGAGCAAGAGGCTTTTGCAGTCCGAATTGATCCAGAACGCTGGATCAGCCCTGATCGGATGGACTCTTGCAACGATCTGGCGGAACAACCGCGACAACGGCACGTCGACGGACTGGGAGATGCTGCTGGATGGAAAATGGCCCGCCATCTTTGCACTTTGGCACGGCCAGCATCTGCTTGTTCCCTACGCAGCCCCTCGTGACCGGAGATTTGTCTCGCTGGTCTCCCGCAGCACGGATGCCGAGATCAATGCGCGGGTGCTTGAACGCGCCGGGATCGAAGTCATCCGCGGCTCGGGCGGGCGCGAGCCGCAGATGGCTGCCGGAAAGGGCGGCGTCAAAGCACTGATAGCGATGCGCAATGCGCTCAAACGCAATGTCAATGTTGTGATGATCGCGGATATTTCCAAAGGTGAGGCCCGTCAGGCAGGCGAGGGCATTGTCACTCTGGCCAAGATATCGGGTCGGCCAATTGTTCCGGTCGCACTCGCCACCAGCCGTCGCCACGTGATGCAAACGACCTGGGACAAAACCACCATCAACTTGCCTTTTGGCCGGCGCAGTGTACGGCTGGCACAGCCGATACTGGTGTCCCGGCATGCTGACGAAGCAGAGTTGGCGGCGGCGAGAGCAAAGGTGACCATGGAACTCAATCGGGTGACGGAAGAAGCCATGCGCGCCGTAGAGGTGCAAGCGTGAGCCGCGGCTGGGCCCGGGCGGCGCTTGTCGGCTATCGCTGGTTCGGCGCCGGAATTTATCCCCTGATCGGGCCCTACCTCGCCATCCGTGCCGCAAAGGGCAAGGAAGAGCGTTCCCGCCGCAATGAGCGGTACGGTCGGTCAAAGATCGAGCGGCCGAATGGGCCGCTGGTCTGGTTCCATGCCGCAAGTGTCGGCGAAACCTCTGCCGTCGTCCCCTTGATCAAGGAAGTGCGGCGGCGGGGCATTTCGGTCGTTTTGACCACCGGAACGGTAACCTCTGCGGGAGTTGCGCGCGAACGGCTCGGCGACAATGTGATTCATCAATATGTGCCGCTCGATCTCAAGCCGGCAGTGTCGAGATTTCTCGATCACTGGAAACCCGATCTGGCCATCATCGCCGAATCCGAAATCTGGCCGATGACCATCCTGGAGCTGGGCGCGCGCAGAACACCGCAGGTGCTGGTCAATGGCCGCCTGTCGGACCGTTCCTTTGCGCGGTGGAGCAAGCGCCCCAGCTTTGCTGACGCCATGTTCGAAAATCTCTCCCACGTCGTGGCTCAATCGGATCTGGATGCGGAGAGATTTTTGGCTCTGGGCGCACGCCCGGTGTCGGTATCGGGTAACCTCAAGGTCGACACGATGGCTCCGCCGTGGGATTCGGCTGAACTTGCCAGACTGAGAACCCAGATCGGCGACCGGCCAACCTGGGCCGCGATATCAACCTTCGAGGGTGAGGATGAAATCGCTGCTGCCGTTCATCGTGCGCTGCTTCCCCGCCACAAGCAGCTGAGCATATTGGTTCCGCGCCACCCTGAACGTGCCGATGCCATCGAGGCTATGCTGACAGCCCGTGGATTGAAGGTCGCACGTCGCTCACGCGCCGAGTCGATCGAGCCGTCGACGGATGTTTATCTCGGCGATACGATTGGCGAGATGGGGCTTTATCTCAACCTGACCGATATCGTCTTTGTCGGCAAATCGTTGAAGGGCGGCGGCGGACAAAACCCGCTGGAGCCAGCCATGCTCGGCTGTGCGGTGCTGTCGGGCAGCAATGTCGAAAATTTCCGGGAAAGCTATGCAAGGCTGCTCAAGAATGGCGGCGCCCGGTTTGTTCGCGATGGCGAGATGCTTGCCAAAGCGGTGCATTTTCTGATGTCAAATCCGCAAGCCCGTCTAACCATGGCCGAGGGCGGCGACAAGACTCTGCGTGATATGCGCGGCGCTCTCAAGGCCACCATTCGGGCGCTTGAGCCCTACATCAATCCGCTGACGGTCAAGGCCCGGCTGCTGCCGCGCGAAAACGAGAATACGGAGACCCGAGGACGCGGGCAATGGTGAGCGAGGCGCCGCCCTTCTGGTGGCAGAAACCGGGTGTTCAGTCGGCGCTTTTATCGCCCTTCGGATGGGTTTACGGCCGGGTCGCCCGCCGCATCATGGACCGCCGGGTACGCCGGGCAGTTGCCGCACCGGTGATTTGTGTCGGCAATCTCACGGTGGGCGGGTCCGGCAAGACCCCTACAGCGCTTTCTCTCGCTGAAGCAGCCATGCGCCGGGGGCTCAAACCGGGATTTCTCTCGCGTGGCTATGGCGGTGTGGCGCAACATGCGACCATCGTGGATCTGGCCAAGGACACGGCCCGCCTTGTCGGCGACGAGCCGATGCTTCTTGCTGCCAAGGCCAAGACGGTGGTGTCGCCTGACCGCATTGAAGGGGCCGAACTGCTGGTCCGCGAGGGCGTTGATCTGATCATCATGGATGACGGGTTTCAGAGTGCCTGGCTGGTGTTCGATCAGGCGCTGCTGGTGATCGATGCGCGACGCGGCATTGGCAATGGCTGCGTGTTCCCTGCTGGTCCGGTGCGCGCGCCGGTGATTGATCAGATCCGTCACGCGGATGCATTGATTGTGGTCGGTGAAGGCGAAGCCGCTGACCCGATGGTCCGAATGTCGGCGAGGGCCGCAAAGCCGATCCATCTGGCGCGTTTTCGGCCGCGCAATTCCGCGCAATTCCGCTTTCGCAACTGTCTTGCCTTCGCCGCGATAGGCGATCCGGACAAGTTTTTTGCAACGCTGGAGAAGGCCGGTGTGCGGGTGGCGCGGCGGCAGAGGTTTCCCGATCATCATCCCTTCACCAATGACGAGATCGACGATCTTCTCACAGAAGCCGAGTTGTACAATCTCGATCTGATCACAACGTCCAAGGATTATGCGCGGCTGAAATCAGGACGCGGAAGGGCTGAGGAACTTCTGCAAAAGACGTCGGTTCTCGAGATCGATCTGGTCTATGACAGCCCGCACGCCCCCGATGCGATCATTGACGCGGCAGTAACTGCTTTCAAGCGCCGCCGCGCGAGCCTCTAGATCAAGACTGCGTGGGAAGCACGCCGGCGCGTTGATCGGCGGTAAATGACGCATGAACGTCGACATAGGGTTCCTGCCGCGCAACGCTCCAGTATTTGAGCTCTTCGATCGGAATCGCCTTGCCTGTCACAGCGCATGTCACATGATTTCCAGGCAGCAGAATCTGGAAATCACCATCCAGATACCGAATCTTTGCCGGATGTGCGCCGGGGCCTTCAAAACGGTTCATGGGCAAATCCTCCGGTTTCGATGATGGCTGTTCTATGCCGTCTGGACGTGAGAAATGCAAGTTTGCCCACCGGCATGCCGGAAATTGCTCTGGTGTCAGCGGCGTGAGAACAGCTTTTCAATATCGGCGAGCTTCAACTCGATATAGGTCGGCCGGCCGTGATTGCATTGGCCTGACCCGGGCGTCCGTTCCATTTCGCGCAACAGCGCATTCATTTCCTCTGACACAAGGCGGCGTCCGGATCTGACCGATCCATGGCACGCCATTGTCGAAGCGACGGCTTCCAGCCTGTCACGCAAGCCGTCAGCACTGTCCCATTCCGCGATTTCGTCGGCCAGATCCCGGACCAGACCGGCCACATCTGTTTCCCCCAGCATGGACGGCGTTTCGCGCACAGCGATTGCGCCCGGTCCAAACCGTTCAAGCACCAGCCCCAGTTCGGCGAGCTCTTGCGCGCGATCTGCCAGGCGGTCGCAATCGTCTTCCGGCAGGTCGACAATCTCTGGCAGCAGCAATATCTGCGAGGCTAGCTTGCCCGCTTTCAGCGCTGTTTTGAAACGCTCGAACACCAGCCGCTCGTGCGCGGCGTGCTGATCGACTATCACCAGACCATCACGGGTTTGCGCGACGATGTAATTCTCATGGATCTGGGTTCGCACTGCGCCAAGCGGGTGCTCGACACCTGTGTCACTTCTCTCGTCGGCATCCATCCGCGCCGAAGGCGCTGAGGCGCTGGCAAGATCGGGCTGGTCCAGATCGGAAAATCCTGCCGCTGGATCATGAAGCGGCCGCGACGGAGAGGTTGCGGCCTGCCAATCATTGCCCGACAGACGGTTGGCAAAACCATCGTTGCGAGGCTGGGTCGGGTACGCACCGCCGGCTGAAGCCGGGTGGAACGTCTCGGGCCTTCGAAACGCCTGCGCCAGCCCGGCGCCGGCCGATGGCGAGGCGCGGTCGCCTTCGGCCAGAAGTGACTGGCGAATGGCTCCGATGATGAGCCCTCTGACCAGGCCAGGATCCCGAAATCTCACGTCGGCCTTGGCGGGATGGACATTGACATCCACCAGCGCCGGGTCGAGCGTGATCCACAGCACCGCCACCGGGTAGCGTCCGCGTGGCAATGTGTCGGAATAGGCGGCGCGAATGGCAGACAGGATCTGTTTGTCCTGCACCGGGCGGCCATTGACAAAGGCATATTGTGCCAGCGAGTTCCCCTTGTTCCATGTCGGCAAGCCGATGTAGCCGGTCAGGCCGACATCGTCCCGTAGGGCATCAAGTGCAATCGTGTTGGCGGCGAACTCCTTGCCCAGCACCTGGGCTATGCGCGCCAGCCGGTCGTCACCGGTAGCGGCAAGCTCCAGGGTTGAGCGATCCGGACCCGACAGGGTAAAGCGCACAGAAGGAAATGCGATGGCGATACGGCGCACCAGCTCCGTAATCGCTGCGGTTTCGGCTCGGTCGGATTTGAGAAATTTCAGCCGCGCCGGTGTCGCGAAGAAGAGGTCCCGCACTTCCACGGTCGTTCCCGGATTGGCCGCCGCCGGCTTGAGTGGCACCGGCACACCCCCAGCCAGGGATACCTCATTGGCGTGCGGCGCATCCTGCGGGCGCGACCGGATCGACAGACGCGCGACGGAGCCGATGGACGGCAGCGCCTCGCCGCGAAACCCCAACGTGCGGATGTCGTCAAGCCGTTGATCGATTTTCGACGTGCAGTGACGGCGCACGGCGAGCGACAGATCCTCGGCATCCATGCCGCGACCGTCATCGATGACACGGATCAGCGTCTTGCCGCCTGCCGCCGTGGCGATCTCGATCCTCCGGGCACCGGCATCCAGGGCGTTTTCGACCAGTTCTTTGACAACGCTGGCCGGCCGCTCGATGACTTCACCGGCGGCAATTTGGTTGATCAGGGTTTCTGGCAATTGGTGGACACGCATGATGCCATGTTGAGGGATTCGGGACTGAACGCAATGAGTGGAGGCAAATTGGCGCAGGAAAAGTCCGTTCGGCCACACCACCGGCAGGCTTCCCGGTGCGCCGTCGTCTTCACGGCATGAAAACGGCCCCGCCGCAGACGTGGTTAATCAGCACTTAACTCTCGGCTGCGATAGTCACAATTGGCCCGCTGTGGCGCGATTGCAGCGAGTGGTTGCCATCCAGACTTGGCGATTGCGCAGGTTTTGGGTGAGTGTGCGCACAGGCTACCCCGGCCGGCGCGGGCTTTGAAGTGGAAGTTGAGTCAAGGAAATATGGCGTTGAGTGAAACCGATCAGCTGCGTTTTGAGTGCGACGCCAGAACCATTGAAGCATTGGCGTCGACGCTCGATGTCACCATCCTGGTCTTTGACCGGGACGACACGGTGATTGGCGTGAGTTCGGGCATGTCCCGCATGTTTGATGTTCCCGCGAAACTGATGGCACCGGGCACCCGGCTGAGGGACTTTCTCGGAGCGATGTATGACGCTGGCGCCGGTGCCATGGGGGCGCTGAACGGACGGCCACGCGCGATAACGCGTGAGGACTGGATCGCTGAGCGCATAGCGGTGCATTGGCGCGAACGTTCTGAAAGTGTGGAAAAACTTGCCGATGGTCGCTGGGTGCGGCTCCGGAAACGGCGCATGCCCGATGGCCTTCTGATCTCGATGATAGAGGACGTTACCGAACAGAAGCACAAGGAGGCGGAGTTTGCACTGACCCAGCAAAAGGCTGAGCTTTCCCAGCTTGTTCTGGACGATCTTCCCCACCCCGTCATCGTCAAGGATGCCGAACTTCGATACGTAATCGTCAACAAGGCCTTCTGCCGCATTCCTGGAATGAAGCCAAATCAGGTGATTGGACTTACTGCCGGCAACCTTGTCGGGCCGGAACTGGCGGCCCAGTACGAAACACTCGAAAGGAACGTGCTTGAGACTGGTATTCCCTATCGAGCCAAGAGTGAAATCTTCCAGGCTGACGGAACTGTAATGCCCGTTGTCACGCGCATGCACCGGTCGGGAGTCCCCGGAAACTATTTTGTCACCATCTTGCTTGAAGAGGATCCTGATGTTCCCAAAGCTGCGACTGTCGATCTTGTCCGCCGTCCGGCGCACGATGCCGCCGTGGTCTCGGCGGTGGAGCGGCGTGACCGGCCCGGCAATTCAACCGGCCAGCCCAAGGCCCAGCGCCGGGTTCTGGTTGTGGATGAGAACCCTCAGCGCTCGGATACGCGCGTCGCCGCATTGAAACTGAACGGTGCTGACGCGGTGACGGTATCGAGCGCAGAAGAAGCCAGAGCCTTCCTCGACGCAGCAAACGCCATGAATCTGGTCATTGATGATGTCGAACTATCGGCACAACTGGCCGGCGCCATTGACGGCAAAACCCTCCCGGCTCCGCAGGGCGATCGCAAACACGCCCATGAGCAGCGCCATTCCGAGCCGCCGGACACCACGGTTCAAGCCGAACCGCGGACCGTGAAATCGGTGTCGGGAATCTCATCTGCACCACGTCTCGAACCAAGCCAGATGCCGGGCACAGCGGAACCAGATTTGGCCGTTGTTCCGGCACCGCCTGCTTCCCCGATGGGCAAGCGGGTCCGGGTGCTTGTTGCCGAAGACAACGATGTCAATCAGATCGTTTTCGAACAGGTTCTCGAAGCAATGGACGTTGATTTCCGGATTGTGGAGAATGGCCATGAGGCGGTGGCCGCCTGGCACGCCGCGGCGCCCGATATCATACTCATGGATATTTCGATGCCGATGATGAACGGCTTGCAGGCTACGCAGGCAATTCGCGATGCAGAAGCCGCGGCGGGGGGCACAAAGGTTCACGTCCCGATCATTGCCGTCACGGCCCACGCCATGACTGGAGATCGCGAGCGGTGTTTTGCTGCCGGAATGGACGATTATCTGTCCAAGCCCGTCAGCCCCGACAAACTGGAGAGAATGATTGAGAAATGGATCGATGCGCCTCAATGGTTGCAGGCAGCGGGGTAGATCCTCTTGCTACAATCGGGGCCAAATTCTTCAGGTCCCATTAATCGGGGTCCCATTATAGGACAATTTTAAGACATCTGCCGCATTCTGGACACACATTCATTCGCGCGGAAAAGCTTTTTCTTGATGACCATTGAAGATGAAATGACGGATGTACTGTCCGTGAATCCCAAAACGGTATCGTACACAGACCCCATGACCGGACTGGGCAACCGTCGCAGACTGATGGACAAGATCCGCAAACTGGCGTCCGAACGTGCGGACGATCCCGCGCCGTTCACGATCGGCATAGCCAATATTGATGGCTTCAAGCCGATCAACGACCTTTTCGGCCATGCTGCCGGCGACGAGATCCTGTGTCAGGTCGCGCACAGGCTGCGCGCGTGTTTGCCCGACGGTGGATTTGTCGCACGCATCGAAAGTGATGAATTCGCGTTCATCCTGCCCTTGGTGTTCGAAAAGAAGGGTGCGGAAAAAATTGGCCGCATGTTCAAGGACGTCTTGTCGGCGCCTTATGATCTTGGTGATCGCAACGTGCGCTTGTCGGCGTCTTTCGGTTTTGCCGTCTACCCCTTCGCCGGTGAGCAGTTTGCCGAATTGCTGAAAAGCGCCGATACCGCGCTGTACCGGTCCAAACGGCGCGGGCGTGGCCAGATTACGGTCTATTCCGAAGAAATAGCCGAAGAAATGCGGCGTGGCACCCAGATTGAACAGGCATTGCGCAGGGCAATCATCGCCGATGAGGTGGCGGTGCATTTCCAGCCCATCGTTGATCTGTCCGATGGGTCGATTCAGGGGTTTGAAGCGCTCGCACGCTGGACCGACAAGGAACTCGGCTTCATTTCTCCCGCCGACTTCATTCCGCTCGCGGAGGAGCGCGGCTTCATCGATTCCCTGACCGAAACCCTCTTGAAGATGGCCGCCGAAACAGCCAAGCACTGGCCTTCCGATCTGTTTTTGTCTTTCAACCTCTCCTCGGCGCAGCTGATCGATCCGGCGACGGCATTCAATGTTCTGTCAATCATCAACCGGGTCGGGCTGGATCCTCGCCGGCTCGAGCTGGAAATTACGGAAACTGCGATGATGAGTGACCCCGAGGTCGCGGCCAAGGTGGTGACCGAACTTACCAGCGTTGGAATCCGTGTGTCGCTTGACGATTTCGGAACCGGGCAATCCAGTCTCGGGCGGCTGCGTGACTTCGCCTTCAACAAGGTCAAGATTGACCGGAGTTTTGTCAGCGAAATCACCATCGACAAACCCGCCGAACACATCGTCCGGGCCATTCTGGCCATGTGCGAAGGACTTGATCTCAAAGTCATTGCCGAAGGTATTGAAACCGAAGAGCAGGCCGCCAAGCTGCGCGAGTTGGGATGCAAGTCCGGGCAGGGGTGGCTTTATGGAAAGGCCGTCGATGCGGCGACGACCTTCAGCCTGATCGAGGCACAAAGGAAGATTACGGCAGAGGCTGCAAGGGGCTTTGCGACGGGAAGCTGATCTCCCGGCCTTCATTGGTGAGCCAACCCAGTACCAGTTCCGCCGGCTGGGAAAGTGGCCGGCCCTTGGGCCAGATGACATGAAACGCTGCTCCGGTCTCCAGCCGGTGATCGGTGACCTTCTGCAGCAGGCCTGTCTGGATCAGCCGGCCGGTCAGATGCCGCCAGGCCAGCGCGATGCCTTGTCCCTCCATGACCGCCTGAATGACCAGAACGTAATCATTGATCGCCAATCCGCGGCTTGCCGTCTCTCCGTTGACGTTGGCGCTCGCCAGCCATTGGGGCCAGTCACAGGCGTTGCGGGACGGTTCTTCCAGATGAATGAGCCGATGCTGCGTGAGCTCGGCAACACTGCCGGGCATGCCGTATTTCTGGATATAGCTGGCACTGGCAACAGCTTCGATCACTTCCGGTGCGATCAGCGCGCTGTCGTAGTCCGGCCAGTCTTGCGGACGTCCTCCACGCACACCGAGCTCGATGGATTCTGTCCGGATGTCGAGATCCCGGTCAGCGGTCTGGATGCGCAGGTCGATGTCGGGCAGATCATCGCGCAACCGGTGCAGCCGTGGCAGCATCCACATCGATGCGAAGGCCGTGGATGCCGCCAGGGTGACGCTGTTGGCTCTGCCACGCGCGCGAATGTCTTCGGCCGACTTGCGGATATGGCTCAGACCCAGCGTCACATCGGCATGAAATCTCCGGCCGGACTCGGTCAGTGATACGGCCCGGTGGGCACGGGTGAAAAGCGAGATTCCGAGTTGTGTTTCCAGCGACCGGACCGCATAGCTGACCGCGGCCTGGGTCATGCCCAGCTCCTTCGCGGCCTTGGTGAAATTGGCATGTCTTCCCGCCGCCTCAAATACGACGAGATTGCCGGCGGATGGCAGCAGGTGGCGAAGGTTTGACATAAGCTCACCTTATCCAAAGCCATGGAATTTTCCAGCATTACATCTGTTGCCGATGCGCCTAGACTTTTGGCTTGGAGGACAGGCCATGGAAACTGTGGAGACCATCGAAGCCAAGGCTTCACCGGGACGCAGGCGGGAACGGGCAGGGGGGCGGGACGGCCGCCGTGCCGGTCACGGCACCGCGCCGCCGCACCGCAAGGCTCCCTACATTCTACGCAATATTCCGACCTACGACATCCTCGGGGAGGAAAGCCTCCTCAAGATCGAAGCTGTGGCCGACCGGATCCTGGCCGAGGTTGGCATCGAGTTCCGCGATGACCCGGTGGCATTGCAGCACTGGAAGCAGGCGGGAGCGGAGATCGACGGCCTGCTGGTGAAATTCGAGCCGGGCATGCTGCGCGAAATTCTCAAATCTGCGCCGGCCAGTTTTACCCAGCATGCGCGCAATCCGGCCAACAGCGTCGAGATCGGCGGCAAGAGCGTGGTGTTTGCCCCCGCTTACGGCTCGCCTTTTGTCATGGATCTCGACAAGGGCCGCCGCTACGGCACGATCGAGGACTTCCGCAACTTCATCAAGCTGGCGCAATCGAGCCCCTGGCTGCATCATTCCGGTGGCACCATTTGCGAGCCGGTCGACGTGCCGGTCAACAAGCGCCATCTGGATATGGTCTATGCGCATCTGAAATATTCCGATCGCGGCTTCATGGGCTCGGTGACGGCAGAAACCCGCGCCGAAGACTCCATCGAGATGGCCCGCATCGTCTTTGGCCGCGATTTTGTCGAGCAGAATTGCGTCATACTCGGCAATGTCAACGTCAACTCGCCGCTGGTCTGGGACGGCACCATGACCAATGTGCTTCGAGCTTATGCCCGCGCCAATCAGGCTGCGGTGATTGTGCCGTTTATTCTGGGCGGCGCCATGGGGCCGGTCACCACCGCAGGCGCGCTCGCCCAATCGCTGGCTGAAACCATGGCCGGATGCGCGCTGACCCAGCTCGAGCGCAAGGGCGCTCCGGTGGTTTTCGGCAACTTCCTCTCGTCAATGTCGTTGCGCTCAGGCTCTCCCACCTTCGGCACGCCCGAGCCGGCCATTGGGTCAATGGTGATCGGCCAGCTGGCGCGGCGGCTTAACCTGCCGTTACGCTGCGCAGGCAATTTTTCCAACTCGAAATTGCCGGACGCGCAGGCGATGAACGAAGGCACAATGTCGATGCTGTCGGCCGTGCATTGCGGCGCCAACTTCATCCTGCATTCGGCGGGCTTTCTCGACGGGTTGTTGTCGATGTCCTATGAAAAATTCATCATGGATGCGGATTTCTGCGGCGCGCTGCACAGCTATCTTGCGGGTGTGGTGGTTGACGACAATGCGCTTGCATTTGAGGCGTTTCGCGAGGTGGGCGTCGGCAAGCACTTCCTCGGCTGCGCCCACACGATGGCAAATTACCAGACAGCGTTCTGGGATTCAGAGGTCGCCGACAACGAGCCTTTTGAGAAATGGGAGACCGCCGGCCGCACGGATGCGGCCACGCGGGCCAATGCCCGCTGGAAGCAGATGCTCAACGATTATCAGGCGCCGCCAATGGATGAGGCAACCGACGAGGCATTGTTGGATTTTGTCGATCAGACCAAAGCCAGGATGACCGACGCATGGTATTGAGACCTGGTCCCTCAAACCGGGTTCGTTCGATGCGCATGTCTGTTGCTCTGCTTGCCCTGTTCACCGCTTTTTCTGCACCTGCCTATGCGGGAGCGCCGTCGGATGCAGTGCGATTTTTTTATGATAACCTTGGTGCGGAATTCGATCTGCAACATCGCGACCGGTTCGCCGGGCCGGCGCTCGGATTTCTCAATGCGGCGGATGCAGCCTGGGTCCGCGATGAAACGAATTGTATCGAATTCGGTTTTGCCGCCGACGCTCAGGACTTCGATGCGGCGGAGATCGCCAAGACCCTCGAACTGGATGAAACCGTCGACGGCGAGGTGGCCACAGTGGCCGCGCATTTTGACAATTTCGGCCAGCCCACCGAGGTGCAATGGACGCTTTCGCACAATGCTGCCGGATGGCAGGTTTCCGACATCGCGTCCAGAACCAATGACTGGCGGGTCTCGGCCATGAGCTGCCAATGAACTGACACCGTCGGGGAATTGGTCTGATTTCCCCGGGCGGTCCAATCACGAGGAGCCGTCTTCCATGGCGCAAGTCAACGATCCGCTGCTGCAACCCTACAAGCTCAAGCATCTGACGCTGAAAAACCGCATCATGACCACCAGTCATGAACCGGCCTATCCGGAAGACGGCATGCCCAAGGACCGCTACCGCGCGTATCATGTCGAGCGGGCCAGAGCCGGCATCGCCATGACCATGACGGCAGGCTCTGCGGCGGTATCGAAAGACAGCCCGCCGGTTTTCAACAATGTGCTCGCCTACAAGGACGAGGTTGTCGGCTGGATGAAGCAGCTCACCGACGAGTGCCATGAGCATGGCTGCGCGGTGATGATCCAGCTCACCCATCTCGGACGCCGCACCCATTGGAACAAGGGCGACTGGTTGCCCGCGATCTCGCCCAGCCATCAGCGCGAACCGGCACACAGAGCTTTCCCCAAGAAGATGGAAGACTGGGATATTGCCCGGGTGATCGCGGATTATGCCGATGCCGCCGAACGCATGGCCGCCGCCGGTCTCGATGGTGTCGAGCTTGAATGCTATGGCCATCTCATGGACCAGTTCATGTCCCCGCTGACCAATGAACTGGACGGCGCTTATGGCGGCAGTCTTGAAAACCGCGCCCGTTTCGCCCTCGATGTGGTTGCTGCGATCAAGGCGCGCGTTGGTGACAAGCTTCTGGTCGGGGTGCGGTACACGGCCGACGAGACCGCCAATGGCGGCATCAGCGAAGACGAGGGCGTCGCCATCGGCCATTTGTTCAAAGCGTCAGGCCACGTCGATTTTCTCAATGTCATCCGCGGTCAGATCCACACCGATCCGGCGATGACCGACGTGATCCCGGTGCAGGGGATGAAATCGGCGCCGCATCTCGATTTTGCAGGCCGGATTCGCGCCGAGGTTGGCATGCCGACCTTTCATGCTGCCCGCATTCCCGATGTCGCCACCGCGCGTCATGCCATCGCCGATGGCAAGCTCGACATGGTCGGCATGACCCGCGCCCACATGGCCGATCCGCATCTGGTCAGGAAGATCATGGAAGGCCGGGAGCACGATATCCGCCCCTGCGTCGGTGCAACCTACTGCCTCGACCGGATCTACCAGGCCGGTGACGCGCTGTGCATCCACAATCCGGCCACCGGTCGCGAACTGACCATGCCGCACACGATTGCTCTGGCGGAAACACGAAAGCGGATCGTGATCGTGGGGGCCGGACCCGCCGGGCTCGAGGCTGCGCGCGTTGCGGCCGAGCGCGGCCACAAGGTCACGGTGATCGAAGCGCAACCCGACCCCGGCGGCCAGATCCGGCTGACCGCGCAGAACCCGCGCCGCAAGGAAATGATCGGCATCATCGAATGGCGCATGGCCCAATGCGCGGCGCGCGACGTCGAGTTTCGCTTCAACAGCTGGGCCGAAGCCGAAGACGTCATCGCTGAAAATCCCGATGTGGTGATCATCGCCACCGGCGGCTTGCCACACACCGAGGTACTGGAAACCGGCAACGAGCTGGTGGTGTCCAGCTGGGATCTGATTTCAGGCGACATCAAGCCGGGCAAGACCGTGCTGGTCTATGATGATGCGGGTGATCACGCCGGGCTGCAGGCCGCCGAAGTGGCGGCGAAGGCCGGAGCATCGGTCGAGATCATGACACCCGACCGCAGCTTCGCACCGGATGTGATGGCGATGAACCTGGTGCCTTACATGCGCGCATTGCAGGACAAGGATGTCACCTTCACGGTCACCTACCGTCTGACCTCGGTCGAGCGCGACGGCAATCGCCTCAAAGCCGTGATCGGCAGCGATTACATGCCTCTCGCCAAGGAGCGTCACTTCGACCAGATCGTCATCAATCATGGCACCTTGCCGCTCGATGAACTCTATTTCGAGCTCAAGCCGCACTCAAGCAATCTGGGGCAGGTTGATTATGAGGCATTTATCGCCGGCAAGCCGCAGATGCTGACCGGCGGGCTGTCTGCGGAAGGCGGAACCGGAGGCTTCCAGCTGTTCCGCATCGGCGATGCAGTGGCCGCAAGAAACACCCACGCAGCAATTTACGATGCGCTCCGGCTGATGAAGGATATTTAGGAGTGCTCGCGGGGATCGTGGGTTTGGCAACCGGCTCGGGACACAGGCATGACGGCGACGCCGGAGGGTTGAAGAATCAGGTCTCCAAGCAGCGGTGTTCCTGTCCAGCCCAGCACCGAGAGATCGAAGGCAGTCGCGCCATAATTGAACGCGAAGACATGATCGCCGTGTCGTCGCAAACGCACGCCGTCGGGCAGCTCCTTGATCGCCAGCCCGGCATGGTCGGCCAGCCGCAGGATGATGTCGTAAAGCAGGCTCTGGTCAGGCCAGCCGCCCAGGTACCGGTGCTTGTCCTGCGCAACCATCCCCGGCACACCGTCCTCGGCGGTCAGGATGGTTTCGGTG
The DNA here is from genome assembly GCF_029210485.1 of Hoeflea sp. YIM 152468. Lineage (GTDB taxonomy): Bacteria > Pseudomonadota > Alphaproteobacteria > Rhizobiales > Rhizobiaceae > Hoeflea. The sequence continues at coordinate 166,326 of NZ_JARGET010000003.1, read as the reverse complement.
CCGGATCCCGCCTCAAGGAACTCACGCCAGTACTGAAAAGAACCGCCTTCCGCGAGATGGACCGGCGAATCCTGCCGCAACGATTCCACCCGGCTGACCTCAACATCCACAATATCCTTGGGCAGCGCCGGAGCCAATGCGGCGGGAATTGCGAAGTCGGCGGTCTTGGACCCGGACCGGGGGCCGATCAGCGTAAAGCCCTGATGGGCGCGGATTGCAGCGATCAGCGCTGGTGTCCACGTAAAAAGACCGGGGATCGCGATTATCCTGTATCCCTCAAGATCAGGTGCGCTCGCCGGGACGATGTCGACCGAGAGACCCAGCCGCCGCATGGTCCGGTAAAACTCGAAAACAAGCCGGAAATAGTCGAACTCGCGCCCCTGCGGCTGAATTTCCCACGCCCAGGATGAGGCGTAATCGAAAACGATCGCCACTTCCGCACGTCCGGTTTTGTCGTCCAGTTTTCCTTCAAGATCATGCATCTCGCGGGCAACCCGGGCCACCTCCGCAAAACCTTCCGCTTCGGCTGAATCCGGCCTGAGCAAACCCGCATGCATCTGTTCCTGCGCGAACGGCGCCTGCCGCCAGCGAAAATAGCTGACGGTCTCTGCCCCGTGGGCAAAGGCTTCCCAGCTCCACAATCGCACCATGCCATCGCGCGGCGCCGGGTTGTGCGGCGCCCAGTTCACCGGTCCCGGCTGCTGCTCCATCACCCACCAGCGGCCCCTTGAGGTGGCGCGGTAGAGATCATGGTGGAAGGCCTGGAAATCTGGGTCGCCGGCACGGGCGAACTGCCGCTTCCAATCATCATTCTGGTCCGAACGGTCTTCGAGAAAGCCGAGCGGATAGGAATCCCAGCTGGAGATGTCCAGATCAGCGCCAACATCGAAATGATCGAAAGCCAACGTCCGGCCCATGAAATTATGAATCACATCGCGGCCCGGCGAATGGGTTCGAATGATATCGGCTTGCGCGCGGTTGAAGCGCACCACCATCTCGGATGCAAAGCGGCGGAAATCCATTGCATGGGCCGGATTGGCCTCGGTCACTGTCAGGTTGGGCAGCTCGATCTCATCAAACTCGGCCACTTCCATCGACCAAAACACATTGCCCCAGGCCCGGTTGAGCGCATCCGGAGACTGGTACTTCCGCTGAAGCCATGCGCGAAAGCCGGATTGGGCAGCCGCGGAGTAGGAGAGCGTGGTGTTGTGACAATCATACTCATTGTCGGTTTGCCAGGCGCTTACGCCGGGATGCGCGCCAAAGGCTTTTGCCAGCGCCAGCGTTATGCGTTTGCATTCCTCGAGGTATCCGTCATGGGAAAAGTCATAATGGCGGCGCGAGCCGAATTTCCGGACCATCCCGTCAGCGCCCACGGGCAGCATATCAGGCATTTCGTCCACCAGCCACTTTGGCGGTGTTGCGGTTGGCGTGCCCAGAACCACCTTCAGCCCAGCCGCATGCAGGGTATCGATGGCGCGGCGCAGCCAGTCGAAATCATAGGCGCCGCGCTTGGGCTCCAGCCGCGACCAGGCGAATTCGCCAATGCGGACATGGGTCAGTCCGAGTCTTGCCATCCGCGCGGCATCGTCCGCCCATCGGTCTTCAGGCCAATGTTCAGGGTAATAACAAACTCCGAGCGTACGCGTCATACAGGTCTACTCCCGAACCTATCAGAGACTGTAATCTGGCTCGAACCGGCCCTTGACCGGGTGGTCGAGCAGGAAGGTCGAGCCGGCGCCTGGATCGGCGCCGAGCTTGTCCGCTGACAAGCCTTCGCGCGCCGATGTGACCAGCAGTTGGTCGGCTGCTTCGCCGACAAAGGCGGGGCAAGTCGTCTGCTTGGCCGGAACCTTGAACGAGGCAAACCGCTTGCCGTCCGGCGAGTAGGCGTCGACGCATCCGGCTCCCCAGCGGGCGTTCCAGATGGTGCCGGCTTGGTCGCACACCGCACCATCAAGTCCGCCCTCGCCACCACGGTGGTCATAAAGGACCTCCGGTGTGCCGGTTGGCAGCGCAGTCGCCGGGTCGATGGTCACCCGCATCAGCTGAGCCGTCACGGTATCCGTGAAATAGGCGATTGTCCCGTCAGGCGAAAAGCAGATCGCATTGGGAATGCTCATATCCGGATACAGCTTCGTCACCTTGCCGCGCGCCACATGGTAGATTGCACCGGCGTTGTTCTCGGCCTGTTTGCCCATGGTGCCCAGCCACAACGCACCCGATTGATGAACCCGTCCGTCATTGGATCGGGTCACCGCATTGTCCGCCTCGATCGGCGTGATCAGTTCCAGTTCACCGGTCGCAACGTGGCGCAGGTGCAGCCCGGTCTCGGTGGCGATCATCTGTCGGGTGTCGTCAATGCGGGCCAGCACGCTGCCCATCACCGGCAGCACGTGGATTTTGACACTGTTTGTTGCCAGCGCGTATTCAAACAGCCTGCACCCGATGATGTCGAACCACCAGGCGGTGCCGGTATGCGGATCATAGCTCGGGCCTTCGCCGAGCAGGCTTGCCGGCGCATCGAGTTTTGCGCCCGAGAAGTTGGAGGGTTTGACGCTCATGACTGGTCCACCATCAGCGCATCGAACGCAGCGATCGCTGCCGCTGCCCGGCGGGCGACTTCGTCTGCCGTCATGCCGGCCTTGTAGAGGCTTGAGCCCAGCCCGAAGGTGCGGACGCCGACCTTGGCATAGGCAGAAAAATCGTCGTTGGATATACCGCCAACCGCGCCGACAGGAACATCCTTGGGCAGGATCGCGCGAATGGCGTTGATGCCGGAGGGGCCGAGCACGCTTGCCGGGAAGAATTTGAGCGCCGACGCACCGGCTGCGCAGGCCGCAAGCGCTTCGGTCGGGGTGAACACTCCGGGCATCGTCACCATTCCGTGCGATGCGGCCTGGGCAATGACCTCGCGCTCGACATTGGGGCTGACCATCAGCCTGCCGCCGATGTCATTGAGCCGGTCAACGTCTTCTGCGGTCAAGACGGTGCCGGCGCCGATCAGCACCTCTTTCGGCGCCCGTTTGACTGCAATCCCGATGGAGCGGAACGGGTCGGGCGAATTGAGCGGGATTTCAATGGCGGTGAACCCGGCGGCGATCAGACCATCGACGATATCGGCGGTCTCTTCAGGCTTGATGCCGCGCAGGATCGCCACGAGGCTGCGCTTCATTGCTGGAAACTTGATCCGTATCATGATTGCGTGAGTTCTCCGCTGGTGTTGGAATATCGCTGCCAGGCTTCCATCAGGCCACGCCGCACCGCCACATCGGCGTCGATATCGCGAACCTTGGCGCCGCACGCGGTCAGGGCCGCATGGTAGAGCCGTTGCAAGGCGCCGCTGGCCACCAGGCCGATCTGTTCGTCGCCATGCACGCCCGCGCCGGCGAATTCAGCGCCGATCAGCAGGCCCGACAGCCGTGCCCGGCTTTCATCCGTATCGTGGTCATAAAGCAATTGCCCGGCCCGGATTGAAAACAGTTGATGCGTCGTCTTTGCCGGACGTGCCCAGCCATCGCGCACACCGGTCAGGAACGCCGGGTCATTGGCTTCCACAGGTCCGTCACCGCCTGTGGAATGGACCAGAATGGTCCGGGCGCTGAGCGTTGAAAACAGTTCGCCGGTCATGAAGGTTTCAAACCCGGCCACCGTAGCGCCCTGCATGCTGACCCATTTCGAGTGAGTCCCGGGCATGCAGTAGCGCGCGCCGCCGGGCATTTCGAGATGGGCGCCAAGCAACTGGGTTTCCTCACCGCGCATCACGTCCGGCTCGCTTTCCGAACGCACGGCCAGGCCTGGCAGAATGATGACCTGCCTGGCCGCATCCGGCACCAATGTGGCGCGGGCACCGATGGTCGTGACATCGGCCGGTGTGTCGAGATAGCCGGCCTCGACCCAGCCCTGACGTGATCCGGCCATGCCGCAAATGACCACGGGGAGGTTCGCTGGTACCGAGAGACAGCTTAGATGATGTTCCAGCACCGTCTCGAAACCCCGCGCGGCGATTTCGCTCATGCCTTCATCGCTGCGCTGTTCGGCCAGCACCGTGCCGTCGCGTGACATCAGCCACAGGCGAAAGCTCGATGTGCCCCAGTCAACGGCGACGAGTGCAGGGGAGAAGCTCACATCATGCCTCCGTCTGCGATGAGAACCTGGGCGGAAATCATGGCAGATGCTTTGGACGCCAGGAAAAGACAGGGTCCGACCATGTCTTCGGGTTCGATCGGCCGCTTGAGACATTGCCGGTCAATCATTGCGGCGAGGCCCGCATCGGTCACCCACAGCCGTTTCTGCCGCTCTGTCATCACCCAGCCCGGAGCAATGGCATTGACGCGGATGCCGTCAGGCCCGAGTCGTCCGGCAAGCCCTTTGGTCAGGCCGACAATGCCGGCTTTGGCGGCAGTGTAGGACGGCATGGCGCCGATATTGAGCATGTAGGACGTCGAGGTGAAATTGACGATTGCGCCGCCGCCGGCTGCGATCATCCCCGGCGCAACCGCCTTTGCGGTAAACGCCACGGGTCTCAGATTGATCGCCTGATTGGTGTCCCAGTACTCCTCGCTCATGTCGAGCAGCTCGTGCCGGTCGTCGACTGCCGCATTGTTGACCAGCACGGTGGCCGCGCCGTGGGCGCTTTCGGCTTCTGCGACCGCCTGTTTGACGGCGTCAAGATCGGTGAGGTCGGCATGAATGAACAGTGGCGCATGCCGGTGGCCCGTGGCCAGGCGCGCGGCGAGCGCGCGGCTTGCTGCGTCTGCAATGTCGATGAAGGCAACCTTCGCACCCTGCGCGGCAAATCCTGCCGTCAGTGCCGCTCCTATGCCGGTACCGCCGCCGGTAATGACAACAGCCGCGTCCTGCAGGTCGGGAAATGATACAGTTTGTTTCGTCATCAGTGTTGCTCCGGGGCGATCCTTCGCCCTTCAATTACGGTCATGGAGGCCGGAACGGCATTCGGCAAGCGGACCCCGTGATTCATCAGGAACGCACCCGACAGTCGTTCGCTGCCGCCGTTGCCGAAGGCGTTGACAATGCGCCGGTTGGCTCGCTCATTGACATCCTCGGGGTTAACCAGCGCGATCTGGTAGATCGCGTCCGGATCAAGCCCGGCTGCCCGCAAGGGGCGCTGGGCAATTTGCGCCGAAGCGCCTGCCTGTCCGGCAAACAAGATAAACCGGTTTGCCTCCGTATCCACCGTCATTTCCGCAATGACTTCACCGTCGTCACTGTCCAACCGGTGCAAATGACCGGAGAACAGAAAGCCCCGGTTGTGCTTCCACCAGGCGGTGACGCGGCGCAGTGTTGCGCTCTCGTCAGATGTCAGGTCACGTGGATCCATCTCGAAGCCCATATGCCGTTGCGCCGCAACCCATGCCCGAAACTGCATCGACAGCACCCGGCCCGAGGTATGGCAATGGCGGGGGCCGACATGGGAGCCCTGGACTTCCGGGGCGATCCATCGGCTTGCCTCATGCTGCATTCGCAGTCGTTCGATTGCATCATTGGAATCCGACAGCCAGACCCGGCTCGCCAGCTCCAGCACGCCGAAATCGATGCGTCCGCCACCCGACGCGCAGCTCTCGAAATCGACATCGGGATGGGCACGGACCAGATCGCCGAGCAGCGTCAGAAATCCGCGTGCCTGATCCGGTCTGCCGCCGGTCAGGGGCCGGTTATGGTCCCATTTGACATAGTCGATGCGATGGGCGGAAAGAAGCGCGTCGATCTGTCCGAACAAATGGGCCCGGACCTCTTCGCTGGCCATATCGAGGACATGCTGATTGCGGCCGCTTGGTTGGTCGACGGGCCCCAGCATGTAACCGGGATGGGCGCGAAACAACTGGCTGTCGCGGTTGACCATTTCGGGTTCGAACCATAGGCCGAAGCGCATACCTTGGGCTTGGACATGTTCAATCAACGGGGTGAGACCGTCCGGGAACTTCACCCGGTCGATCTCCCAGTCGCCCAGACTTGAAGTGTCATCGTTGCGGCCGCGGAACCAGCCATCATCAAGCACGAAGCGTTCGGCGCCCAGGCGGGCAGCCAGCGAGGCGATGGTTTTGAGCTCCTCGAGGTCATGGCTGAAATAGACCGCTTCCCAGCAATTGTAATGAACCGGGTGTGGCTCGCGGTCACGCCGGGCGCTGACCGGCGCCTGGACAGAGCGGGTGTGGCGATGAAAGGACTGGGCAATGCCGTTGAAACCCTGATCCGACCAGGATAGCAGCAGCACCGGTGAAACGATTTCGCCACGCGCCAGCCCGTCGTCGAGCACACCGAACTGCACCTGCCGCCGCCCGTCGGCAAGTTGCTCGGCCAGCATCCGGTGGCCGCCGCTCCAGGCGAGTGTTGCAGCCAGGCAGTCGCCTGTGCTCTCGCCGGTGGCGGCAGTGGCCAGAGTGACGCCGGGGAAATGCGCGTGGCCGGTACGGCCTTCGCGGCTTTCGCGGCTGTGGGCGCCGGTGCGCCACCCCGTTTCCTGACGCTGGAATTCGCCACACCAGCGGCCGGAATGGTCGATGATCCGGTTCATCCCTGTGGGCGCTGGCACGGCAGCTGCGGCAAGCCAGGTGCAGCTCCAGTCGTCGGGTAAGGTCAGCGTCTCCGACAGACGCAGGATGCCGGTTTCGGGATCGAGACGGACCGAAATGACCAGACTGATGCCGTCGGGGTTGCCCCGGTCAGCCAGCGAGAAGCGGACACCATTGGCGCCATCGGCGTGTATGCCGGCGAGCTGCGGATTGGCGAGATAATCGCGACCCTGAGCATCCTGCAGGATCATGCCCGGATGTCCTTGCCAGCCGGTGATGGCGAGCGGGCACAGCGTCAGCGGCTGGAACGGATCGATCTGGCCGGCGCCGACATTGGCGATCGTGGCAATTGCCAGCGCGGCCAGATCGTCTGGCTTCGGCAGCGTAGGTCCGAAATGGATCAGGCACGGCACGCCGTTGTTGAAGCTGGCAAAGACAGCGGTCCGGTCACCACCGTCGAGCCTGTGGACGTCGGTGACGGCAAAGTCTGGCAATTCTGGCTGGAGCATTGTTATCCCTTTGTCGCACCGAGGGTGAGACCGGCAATGAAGTGTTTCTGCATCAGAAAGAACATCAGCACCGGCGGCATCGCCGCAAGCAGAGAGGCCGCCGAAACCAGTTGCCACTGGCTCACGAACTGGCCGTTCAGCGCGCGCACTCCGGCCGTGATCGGCAGCCGGTCATCGCCTTGAATGAGGACAGTCGCCCAGAAAAAATCGTTCCAGATAAAGGTGAAAACCAGCACCGCGAGAGCTGCGATCGCCGGTCGGACCAGCGGCAGGACCAGATACCAGAAGATCTTGAACTCGCCAACGCCCTCGATCCGCGCGCTTTCGACGAGTTCGTAAGGCAGCGCCTTGATGAAGTTGCGCATGAACAATGTGCAGAAACCGGTTTGGAACGCTGAGTGAAACAGCACCAGCCCCAATATCGTGTCGTAGGTATCTGTCCGGACCGAGAGATCGCGGACCGGTACCATCAGGATCTGGAACGGAACGAAATTACCGGCGACGAACAGGAAGAACAGCGGCAAAGCCCATTTAAAATCGCGGTAAATCGCAAGCGCATAGCCGGCAAGACAGGCGAGCGCCACCGAGACGATCATGGTCGGTACGGTAACCAGAACAGAGTTCAGCATATAGGTCCCGGCGCGGGATTGGGTAAACACCGCCGAGTAGTTTTCGAGCAGCTGGAAACTCGATGGCCAGCCGAACACATTGCCCGAATTGATGTCCATCGCCGGGCGGATCGAGGTCATGAAGATCGCCAGCAACGGCAGCAACCAGATCACCAGTGCTATCGGCAGCGCGACTTTGTAAGCGATCTGCGCAGAGGGTGAAGAACGTTCAATGGGTGCAGGAAACATCTGCTAACTGCCTCTCTCGTCGCGCCACATCTTCCACAGGAAGAAGCTGATGAAGATCATCATTATGGCAAACAGAACAACGGCGATGGCCGAGCCGTATCCGTAGCGGTAGCCATATTCGGAAAGTGCGGTCTCATACATGTAATAGGACAGCACGTTGGATGAGCCATAGGGGCCGCCCTGGGTCATGATCGCGATCATGTCGAACGACCGAAGTGCGCCGATGACCGTGACCACGATCGCAAGGAACGTGGCCGGCCAGAGCTGCGGCAGGACGACGTACCACAGCATCTTCCAGCCCTTGGCGCCATCAAGCCGCCCGGCTTCAATCTGGTCCGGGGCGACATTGTTGAGGCCGGTGAGGTAAAGGATCATGCAGTAAGCGATCTGCGGCCACAGGCCAGCGAAAATAATGCCGTAGGTGACAAGATCTTCATCCGCCAGAATGGCAGGCGGGACGGCCCCGAAGAACTCCCAGACCTGGCCGACAATTCCGAAATTGGGATTGTAGAACCACGAGAAGATCAGACCGACGACGACTTGCGAAATGACGAAGGGGAAAAAGAACAGCGACTTGTAAATCCGGATGCCGGTCACGGTTTGATTAAGAAACAGCGCGATCCCCAGGCCGATTGGGACAGCCAGCATGAACAGCACCAGCCAGAGAACGTTGTTTTTAAGGGAAGTGTAGAATCTGTCATCGTCGAGCAGGTCGAAATAGTGCCGTAGGCCGACCCATACCGCGCTCGAGCTGCCGTCGGCATTGTCGAGACCATTCCATTCGTAAAATGAAATCCAGATCGACTGGAAAATTGGGATCACCACATAGATGGCGAAGAAGATCAGCGCGGGTGCCAGAAACAGCCAAGGGGCGAGCTTGATGCGATTGCGGTGGAACCAGCCATACGATGAGGCTTTTACGACTGTGGATCCTGGATGTGTCGTCGCATCGCTCATGCCTTGCCCTCCCAAGCGCCTGTCACACGAACCTTGTGTTTGTCCGGATTCTGGCAGTTCCCACCAGGACGCCGGGCGCTGATGGCCCGGCGTCCTGTCATTCGCGGTTATTTGTAAACGCGCTCCTGAACCTTATCGAGGCGTTCGAGAATGGCGTCCAGGCGTTCTGGCTTGACCATGAATTCCTGGAAACCTTCCATGCCGGCCTTGGCCATTTCTGCCGGGGCGTCGCGGTCGTAGAACTGGGCGATGCCCGCGGCGGCGTTGAGCGTGGCGAAGCCTTGCTGAATGAACTTGTCGTCGCCGACAGTGGAGTTCGAGTTGATCGGCAACTGGCCGAGCGCCTCGTTCCATTCCGTCTGGACATCTTCACGTGCAACAAAGGCAAGCCATTTCTTGGCATTTTCCGGGTTTTTGGCGTTGGTTGGCATGTGCCAGGTATCAGTCGGAGCTTCCTCCGCATTGGCAATGTCCGGATTGATCACCGGAAACTGGAAGAAATCGATCTGCTCTTCGGTGAGGCCGCCATCGCGCATCGAGCCAACCGCAAAGTTGCCCATGACATACATGGCGGCTTCGCCATTGATGAAAAGGCTCATGCCTTCCTGCCAGTCCATGGTCGCATGATTGTCAACCCAGCCGCCGGCATCCAGCAATTCCTGCCAGCGTGCGAAGGTGTCGCGGACGCGCTGGTCGGTATATTTGACTTCGCCGGCCGTCAGCTGGTTATGGAAATCATAGCCGTTCTGGCGCAGGTTGAGATAATCGAAGACGCCTGCTGCAGGCCAAAGGAACTTGGTCCCGATCGTGAACGGCTTGACGCCGCTTTCGTTGATTGTTTTTGACGCCGCGATGAACTCGTCCCAGGTCTTCGGTTCGGACAGGCCGAGTTTGTCGAAGATGTCTTTGCGGTAATAAACACCCCACTGATAGTAGGTGTAGGGCACGCCGTATTGTTTGCCGTCGACGGTCATGGATGGCTTGGTTGAGGCGAGTGTCTTGGAAAAGCCTTCGGCTTCCCAGACGTCGGACACATCAGCAAACAGTCCGGCGTCAACAAATGGACGCATGCGGTTGCCAGCGTACCAGGTGGTCACGTCCGGCGCGTCGGCAGTCAGAAAATTCCGGATCGCAGTCTTGTGCGCTTCGCGGTCATTGTTGTTGACGGTGACGTTTATGTCCGGGTTTTCGCCCTTGAATTTTTCAACGGCCGCTTCAAAGGCCGCTTTGGGCCCCGGATTGAGATCGTCATAGGTGATGATCAACTCGCTGGCGAACGAGGCGCTGGTCATCATGGCCAGCGCGACCGCGCCGGTGAATGTGGTTTTAAGTAGCGATTTCATTGGTGGTCTACCTCCCGTTGGACCCGGATCCATCCGCACTGAGCGGACAGCCTTATCAAGTTCCGTTATATGGAACTCAGTTTGACTATTCAGAATTATCAGGCTATGGTGTAATAAATGTCAAGCGGCAAACGTCGCGGCCACCGCTGCTCGGGGGAGGAAACTTGCAACAGGCGCCAAAAAACCAATTGGATTCAGCTTCAGTCAGCGGCGAAGATTCTTCGGCAGCACCGGCCCGTGGCAAGCCGCAACCGGACACCGGAACGCTCGGAAAGGCGATGTCGGTACTCGATATCGTCGCCTCCGCCGAAGAGCCGATGCGGTTCACGGCCATTCTGGCGTTGAGCAACCAGCCGCGCGGTACATTGCACCGGCAACTGACCAATCTTGTCGAGGAAGGCCTCTTGAGCCTCAATCGCGATCATACCTATACGCTGGGGCTGCGATTGCTCAAATTCGCCGCCAAAGCCTGGGCCGGCAATCAGTTTCGCGCTATCGCAGAACCGCATCTCAGGCTGTTGCATGAGCGCACAGGCGAGACCGTGCACCTGGGTGTGCTGCGCGGCACCGAGGTGATCTATCTCGATAAGGTGGAAAGCCGTCAGGCGGTGCGCATGTACTCTCAAATCGGCAATGCGTCGCCGGTCTACTGTACCGGTGTCGGCAAGGCCGCATTGTCGGCAATGGATGACCACGCTCTCACCGGCGTGATCGACGCCATTCAGTTCCGCCGGTTCACCGAACACACCCTGGTGACAGCCGACCAGTTGCGCGCGGAGATCGGGGAAATCCGGCGCTCCGGCAATGCCTATGATCGCGAAGAGCATGAACTGGGCATTCGCTGTGTCGCTGCGCCACTGTTTAGTGCTGACCGCACATTTGTAGCCGGTGTTTCGGTAACCGGACCGGCTTACCGGGTATCGATGGAGGCGTTGCAATCCTGGGCCCAGCTGGTCCGCGAAACTGCTGGCGCAATCATGGACGACATGGGGCCGCGGCTTGGGCCGAGACCGTAACACAGGTGACAGCGCCGGCTGCTCCGGCGGGGTGCAAGAAACCGGCATGATGCCGGAAGAGGGAGAGAAAATGGCAGGGCTGGAACTCCGCAAGGTCGAGAAATCATTTGGATCGGTAGATGTCATTCATGGCGTTGACCTGAGCGTGGATGATGGAGAATTCACCGTGTTTGTTGGCCCCTCCGGCTGCGGCAAGTCCACCCTTTTGCGGCTTATTGCCGGGCTGGAGGATGCCACCAGAGGCTCTATGACAATCGGCGATGTCGATGTGACCAAAGCGGAGCCGGCGGATCGGGGGGTTGCCATGGTGTTCCAGTCCTACGCACTGTATCCGCACATGACGGTTGAGGAGAACATGGGGTTTGGCCTCAAGATGACTGGTCATCCCGCAAGCGAGGTGTCATCGCGTGTGGCCCGGGCCGCCGAGATCCTGCATCTCGGGCCATTGCTCAAGCGAAAGCCGAAGCAGCTGTCCGGCGGGCAGCGTCAGCGGGTGGCCATTGGCCGCTCGATTGTCCGCCAACCCAAGGTTTTCCTGTTTGACGAACCCCTGTCCAATCTTGACGCCGAGCTCAGGGTGCAGATGCGCCTCGAAATCGCCAAGCTGCACAAGGATCTCGGCGCAACGATGATCTACGTGACGCACGATCAGGTTGAGGCCATGACGCTTGCCGACAAGATCGTTGTCTTGCGCGCCGGCCGCGTGGAGCAAGTCGGATCGCCTCTGCATCTGTATGACGACCCCGACAATGCCTTTGTCGCGGGTTTCATAGGCTCGCCACGGATGAACTTTCTGCCTGCTGTGGTGGCCGCTTCCGAAGGTGACACCTTGACCGTGCGCCTGACAGATATGGGAAATGTAGTGGTCCCGATGAACATCAGCACTCCGCACCCGCAAAAGGGAACTGCGCTGTCACTGGGCCTGCGCCCGGAACATTTCGATCCGGCGGGCGCGATCAGCATCGAGACACCCATTGATGTGATCGAACATCTCGGCGGGTCATCCTTTGCCTATTCGCGATCCGAAGAGGAAATGCCGCTGACCATCGAGCTGCGCGACAATCGTCAGGTGCAGGAAGGCGATGTTTTGAAGACGGGTTTCAATCCGGAACGGGCCTTCCTGTTTGATGACGGAACGGGCTTGCGCCTGCGCTGATCGAACCGGATTGGATCGTCAAAGAACCCGAGGTGGAAATGCGCTCGCGTCCTTCTGCTCGGGCGAGCATGTGGACGAGCACCGTGTCAGGCGGTTGGCAGACGGTAATCCTTGAACCGGTCGCGCAACACCGTCTTCTGGATTTTGCCCGTCGCCGTGTGCGGAATCTCGTCAACGAAAACCACGTCATCGGGCATCCACCATTTGGCGATCTTTCCATCGAGAAAGTCGAGCATCGATTGTTTCGTCGGCGTGCGCCCATCCTTGATGACCACCACCAGCAGTGGCCGCTCGTCCCATTTCGGATGCGCAACGCCGATCACTGCGGCTTCGGCCGCATCGGGATGTCCCACAGCCAGATTCTCGATTTCGATCGTGGAGATCCACTCGCCGCCGGATTTGATCACGTCTTTGGCCCGGTCGGTGATTTCCATGTAGCCCGAGGCGTTGATATGGGCGACGTCGCCGGTATCGAACCAGCCTCCGGTCTCGAATTGGTCGGCGCCGCGGTCCTTGTAATAGGATGAGGAGACTGCGGGACCGCGAACCTTCAGCCGGCCGAAGGTTTTGCCATCCCAGGGCAACTCGCTGTTTGCGTCATCGGTAATTTTCATCTCGACCGTAAAAGGCGGATGCCCCTGCTTGACCTGGAGATCGAGTTTGGCCGCGCCCTCCAGATGGCTGTATTCGGGTTTTAGCGAACAAATTGTCCCGAGCGGGCTCATTTCAGTCATGCCCCAGGCATGGATGACCTCGACCCCGTAGATGTCCTGGAAAGCTTGCGTGATTGCGCGCGGACAAGCCGAACCACCGATCACCACGCGGGACAGGTCAGGCAGCTGTCCACCAATTTTTTCCATGTGCTGAAGCAGCATCAGCCAGATGGTTGGCACCGCTGCCGTGATCGTGACTTTTTCCTCAGTCAAAATCTCGTAGATCGATGCGCCATCCATTCCCGCGCCGGGCAATACCATTGTGCAGCCCGCCATCGGGCCCGAGAATGCCGTGGACCAGCCGTTGGCGTGAAACAATGGCACCACCGGCATCAGCCGGTCTTTGGAGGACAGGTTGAGCATGTCCGGCTGCAAGGCCGCCATTGCATGCAGCACATTCGACCGGTGCGAATAGATCACGCCTTTGGGATCGCCGGTGGTCCCGGACGTGTAGCACATCCCGGCTGCGGTTCTTTCGTCGAAATCGGCCCATGCGAAGTCGCCATCAGTTTCTGCAAGATAGCTTTCATAGGAAACCGCGTTGATGAGCGAGGTTTCCGGCATGTGCGCGTCGTCTGTCAGAATCACAATGCGTTCGAGGCTGGGAACGTTTGGCGCGATCATCTCGACCAGTTTGACGAAGGTGAGATCCACAAACAGCATGCGATCTTCGGCATCGTTCATGATCCAGGTGATCTGTTCGGGAAAAAGCCGCGGATTGAGGGTGTGGTAGATCGCCCCGATCCCCAAAATCCCGTACCAGCTCTCCAGATGGCGCCAGGTGTTCCAGGCCATGGTCGCAATGCGGTCACCGACGCCGTAGCCGTCTCGGTCGAGTCTTTGGGCGAGTTGGAGAGAGCGGCCGCGAACCGCCGCATAGCTGGTTCGATGAAAGGGTCCTTCGACAGACCGCGACACAATTTCTCTCTGTCCGTGATAGGTCGCCGCATGATCGAGTACCTTGTGGCAAAGCAGCGGCCACTCCTGCATCATTCCAAGCATTTGATCCCCATCTTGTTTTTGTCCTCATCCAGAGGAAACAGTAGCGCCGGATAGAGAAGGGAGACAACACCAAACTGGCGCAGATCTATAGATTTGAATGTGTTGCAATTTAGTATAGTCTTAAGTATACGCGGATTTGGTCCTGGTCTTGGGTTCAGTATGCGTCTACGGCGCTACATCCAATGCGGTGATTTCGGTAGTGGTTTGTGGATTGGATGAGCAGATTGCAGATCAGGAAGTTTTTCGGAATCACCAGTTCCGTCGCAGTCACGAAGTCGTCCGGGCAGAGGCCGTGTGTTGCGGGGCCTGAAGGCACATGACTGCTCAGGGCCGGCAATTGGGCGCGTTGCAGACTGTCCACCAGCGTTTGGAAGCGTGCGCGACGCAATTTGATCTTCTCAGGCTGCTTCGGGAGATCACGGAGACTTACGCGTTCCGGTATTTTCTTGTTGTCGACACGCCCGGTGTCAGCACAGGCTCTTTCTCCGAGGACGTTGTCATTACCTCGGCTCCCTCTGATATCGTTCAGGGAAATCCAGCAGACAACTGTTTGACCAGCAATCCATTGACGGATGCCCTCCGGGATGCCGGCGCGCCAGTCGAATACAGGGTTGACGGTTCCTGTTCTGTGCCGCGAAACAGTTTCATGAGCTTCGCCGAAAGCGTCGCTTCCAGATATCATCAGAATTACTGGTTCATTGTCCCGGTCTATCACCCCGATCACGGGCCAGCAGCGGTTTGCTTTGTTGGCAACCGGGCGCCCTTGAGTTTCGGTGAGACAGCGGAGCTGACACTTTGTGGACACCTTGCGCACAACAAGCTTCGTCAGGTCTCAGCCAAGCCGCCAAAAGCGGATTCACCGCTGACGGAGCGCGAGCATGAATGCCTGATCTGGACATCCAAGGGCAAGACATCGGCGGAAATTGCCCAGATCCTTGGCCTGTCGGAACACACGGTCAATCATTATCTCAACAACGCGGCACGAAAATTCGACGCCGTCAATCGAACCCAGGCCGTAGCCTATGCCTTGCGCGTCGGCTTTATTCAGTGAAGGCGTCCGGGCCTATCGCGTGACCGGATACCAATAGCGGGCGTTGGCTTCACCACGAATGATCTTGACGTGCTGGTTGGCAAACACCCGGTAAGGGTGACTCCATTCGCCGTCAGGCCATTGCACGCGGATCGTCGCACGCTCGGACACACCCAAACCCAGATGCGTGAAGCCCGCCTGGCCTGAAGCATGTCCGCCTCCCACCTGGATCCGGCGCGTTTGGGTTCTTGTGCCGGTACGCACGGATATCAGCGCCCCGACGGCCGCCGGATTGACCGTGCCATTGTCGAGTTCGATCTTGACCCAGTTGCCCAGCGGCCGGTGCCCCCACTCCGTCGCTGCTCCAAGATTGCGGAACAGGCTTGCGGGGTGTTCGCGGTTGACAACCAGCAGATCCAGCATGCCATCCATGTTGAAATCCTCCACCACGGCGCCGCGGCCGCGTGTATCAAGCGCAAGACCTGCCTGCATGCCGTGCTCATGAAATGTGTCGTCGTACCCGCCCAGCAGCAGGTTGTCGGGGTCGAAGCTGGCGAAATCAGACATCGCCTGCACATTACCTTTGGCGATGAAAAGATCGATTTTGGTGTCATTGTTGATATCGGCGAACTGGCTGTGCCAGCCGGTTGAGGGTTTCGGGTCATCGCCTGTGTAGGGCCGCTGCGCGGTGGCGCCCTTCTCGAAAGCGATGTCGCGATAGGTAGGCCGGTCTTCGCCGGCCTCGTCATCAAGCTTTTGCAGTTTGGTATCGCCCATCGACGTCAGCGCATATTCCGGCAGGCCATCGGCATCGAAATCCGTTTCGGCGATACCCATGCCCCAGATGGTCAACCGCTGCCAGCCTTGCGAAGCGGAGTAGAGACGGGGAGGGCGGCCCTCGGGCATTTCCCACAATTGTTCTTCTCCGCCACGATAATATTGCCTGTCATTGGTGATCCGCAGGTCGCGGCGTCCCGAGCGGTTCCAGTCGGTAAACAGCACCGACAAGGCGCAGTAGCCCGGTTCCAGACGCATGGATTCCGAATAGTCGGGCACCTCACCCGGCGCGGGTCTGAGCAACTGGTTGGGCTCGCAGGTTCCGAAGGGCGTTCCCGGGGCCGAGCGGTCAACATAATTGCCGATGGCGAGAGTGGGAAAGATATTGCCCTTCTCCCAGGTGGCTGACATTCCCGTCGACCAGGCGCGTCCGCCATCGATGGAAAAGGTCCGGTTGGCTTTCTCGAATGTGCAATCGGGTCCGCCCTTGAGCACAAGATTGCGCCCGAGCCGGAGCAGGACCAGGTCCGTATGCCCGTCATTGTCGATATCCAGCGGATAGGCGCCCAGAACGCCGGTCAGGTCTTCGGCCTCCAGGCCTGTTTCAAGCTGCCTGAAGGACAGAGCGCCACCGGTGGGGCTTTCATTGACAAAAAACCTGGCTGGCGAAGAGCCGCCGGCGATCAGGAGATCGGGAAGGCGATCGCCATTGCAATCGAAACTCGCGGCACCGCCGCCGACAAAATATTCCCATCCTCCCGTGTAGGTTTGGTTGATGCCCGCGCTGGCCGCTTCTTCGTGGAGTATCGGGACATCCGCGGTAAAGGCGGGCTGGGCACCAGCGGAGTGGTTCAGAGCAAGGAAGCAAAGAGCGCCGAGGGCAAGGGTGGATTGAAGATGGGTCATGGCAAAATCACCAGGGTCTTGAGAAAGGCAATCAGCGCCGATTTTTCCGAATCGGACGCGGCGGCATAGGCGTCCCGAGCGCTGCGCCCGGCGCCGCCATGGGCGAGGATGATGTCATGCAGACTGCTGAAATCATTCCTGTGACCATAGGGCTGTGTCGACCCGACGCCCCACAGTTCTGCCGTCTGGAAAATATTGCGGTCAACAAACCGCTGCGACAGAAGCTCATTGCCAAGTGCATCGATCTGACTGTCGGTCATCACATATCGCTTGAGGTCACCATACAACGGCACCAGCACCCGGCCCGCGGCATCGCGGGGCAGATCTGCTGCCCAATCCAGCAAGGCGATGTCGTAAATTGCCGTGTCGCTGACCTGCCGGTCGTTCAGGGTGCCCGCCAGATCCAGCGGACCCGGATCGGCAAAGGACAGAGAGTCAAGCGGCAGGGCAGGGCGGTGACAACTCGCACAGCCAAGATCGGTAAAGGCTGCCTCGCCCCGTTCTGCGGCCTCGGCCCATCCTTCAATGTCGGGAACCACCCGCACCGGAGCGCGCAGTGTCGCCTGCCAGGCTACCAGCGCGGAGACGTCGCCGGTGGAGATTTCGGCGAAAGTGCCGTCGCCGTCAAAATCGTCAGAACCGGTCCAGCGCGCGCCGTAACGCTCATCGGACTGCATGCCGTGGTGATGGTTGAGCGCGTTGACGGTGAATTGTCTCAGCGAGGTCATCACGCCTTTCTGGCTGAACGGGCGGATGACGAGGTCTGTGTCGAGGCCATCTAGCTCGTCGAGATTGACTGAACCGTCCGGCTCGGCGGTAATATGCCCGAAGGCAACGCCTTTCGTCTGCAGGGCAAGCCGCACCGCCGCGCCTTCGGCGCGCGCGCGCGCAAGAGCCTTGCTGCGGATGGTGTGCAGGTCGTGGCTCATCTCACGGGCCAGCAGCTCGATGAGACCGGCGCCAAAGAGATGATTGGTCCCGCGTTCACTGGAAAACTGTGGATCAAGGGAATCGAAATCGGCGCTTTCAAAGCCCTCGGAAGTAAACACATTGGCGACAAAGTCACCGGCTCCGCCGATTGCGGGCTGGTTGTGACAGGCGGCGCAGGAACCGGCATCCGGGCCGGCGGTTCGGAAAAACATCTGCGCGCGCGGGTGTTTGCGCCGCGTCGGGTCAATGGCCTGAGTTGCCTGCGGCCGCCCGACACCGTCCAGGGTGGTGAAATTGGCTCGAAACAGGGCTTCGCCGATGTCGATCAAGCGCTCCAATTCATCTTTCGGCAAAACCCCGCTTGGCATGACGCTGATTGCACCGAGCGCCGCTGTGCGTTCGGCCCACGGTTCGTCAGCGCTCGCGGTGGCGGCCAACGCGAACTGCAGTCCAAGCAGTGTGGCAAAAAGCCGTCTCCATCGTCCTCCCGGTGCTGAACTGATCATGGTGATCCTCCCTGTCCATTGATCTTGGCCGCTATGACATCGCGGTCGATAGCCGCCATGGTATGATTGAGGTGGCCTTCATAAACGAGGCGTTCCTCGTCGAGCGAAAGCGAGATGTCTGGGGGGCCTTCGATCCGGATGCCGAGGGAAGCGGACAGACCCTGGTCAATGCCCGGTCGCATCAGATCGAAAAAGCGGATGCCCGGTCCGGTGAAAACCACCGGCATCTTGCCGTGCAGGCTGATCAAGCGCGCTAGCCCGTTGCCGAGCGCCGTTCCGGCCTGCCGGAAGGCAAACTCGGCCATCCGGTCGCCCCGCCGGGCCAAAATCGCAATTTTCTCAACCTCCCGAAACGGGACGAAGCTGGCGGGAATGGTCGTGGGAGGCACTTCGAACGCGGTGCGCAGGATTGCGTAGAACCCCGCATAAGCTTCGATACAGCCGTGTGATCCACAGCGGCACAGCGCGCCGCCATGCGTATGGATCATATGTCCGAAGACCGGCGCACGGGCCCAAGTTGCGCCATCAGCTCCGGTATGGACAACGCCAAGCCCGATGGAGTGGCCGAGCGACAGGGCAGCCAGACGCGGTATGGGTTTGCCTTCCTGACGGGCTAACGCGGTGTGCAACGCGCTGGCGACAAGCCGGCTTTCATGGCTGAGCGTGACATTGGCCTTCCAATCGGGTGCAAGCGTCGTGCGCAGATTGATTTGCTGACTGCCCAACACCGGAGACCACAGCAGCGTTGTGTTGTCGTCCGCCACCAGCCCCTTCGAGGAAATCGAGATCGCTTTCAGATCCTCGCGTGAAATCCGGGTCCGCTCCACCAACCGGACGAGGGCAGCACGAATGTCATTGGCGAACGCTTCCACCTTCTGACCGGTGTTTTCGCGTTTTTCCTCGACCCGGTCGATCAGCGTGCCCGAATAATCCACCATCGAATACTGGAACGCATCGGAGGATATCCGGACAAAGGCTGCATAGGCGGCCGTGCGGCGTTGTTTGAAAAGAACCCGTGGCCGCCCGCGGCCGCCTGCAGGCGGAGCCTCCGACCGCTCGATGACACGCTCGTTTTCCAGATCGCGGGTGATCGCGGTAACGGTTGCCGACGCAAGGCCTGTCTCCAGCGCCAGGTCGGTATGCGACTGGCCGCTTTGCTGGCGCAGCGCTTCCAGCACGAGCGCCCGATTCTGCTGGCGTACAAGTTCGGTACTGGATCTGGTCAGCATGAAACTCCACCCTGCCTTTTCCGGCTCGTGACCGAAGTGCTGCGCCGCAATGACCGTCGCCATGTGTCCATTGGACATGTGTGGCAAACCACTGCCGCATTGTCAGGGGTCTGCGGCGTCCCGCGCACCGCTGTTCGGCGGTACCAGACCAGGATTGTGCGTAGGAGGCGTGGGCAGGCAGGGCGCGCCGGCAATCGATCCACTGACGCGAGACAGCAGATTTCTTGCCGCAGTTGCAACGCGTTGCTATGCAAAGCAACGGCCGGTGGGAAATTGGCGTGGCACATGCACGGACGCACTATTGGTCATGAAGTGTCCCCTTCTTCTGCGGATCAGTTCCTATGCCAGACCTCCGCTGCGCAATTTCCGTCGCGCCGCAGATGCGATGCTGTTGTGGCGCCGAATACTCTTGTGTGGCTTTATTGAACCCCGGAGCTTCCTCCTTCACCGGGTGTGTTGACAGCATGCGGGAACCCTGACATTAATTTTCTCGACTGTCGAGAAAAAAGCTTGCCTTTGCTGGCCGCTCGCACAGTTGAGCATTGACCGGGCAGGAGAGACCAGTCCGGCAGGTCTAGTCTTGGGAGGACACTATGAAATCCATTCTTACTCTGATGGCCGGCACGGCCATTGCGCTAACCATGTCGACTGCGACTTTCGCCAAGGACATGGTGATCGGCGTGTCTTGGTCCAACTTTCAGGAAGAGCGCTGGAAAACCGACGAAAACGCCATGAAAGCGGCCATCGAAGCCAATGGCGACACCTACATCTCGGCTGACGCACAGGCTTCCGCTGCCAAGCAGCTGACCGATGTCGAAAGCCTGATCGCCCAGGGCGCCAACGCTCTGGTGATCCTGTCTGTTGACTCGGGCGCGGTCGGCGCAGCGGTCGACAAGGCTGATGCCGAAGGCATTCCGGTGCTCGGCTACGACCGCCTCATCGAGGATGATCGCGCTTTCTACCTGACCTTCGACAACAAGGGCGTCGGCCGCATCATCGCCGAAACCGTCAAGGCTCAGCAGCCTGAAGGCAACTATGCCATCATCAAGGGCGACAAGGGTGACCCGAACGCGCTGTTTCTGCTCGAAGGCATGATGGAAGTCATCGGCGAGGACGTCGATGCCGGCAAGATCAAGATTGTTGGCGAAGCTTTCACGGATGGCTGGAAGCCGGACAATGCCCAGAAGAACATGGAGCAGATCCTGACCGCGGCTGACAACAAGGTTGATGCGGTTCTGTCGGAAAACGACGGCATGGCTGGCGGCGTCATCGCAGCGCTCTCGGCCCAGGGCCTCAACATTCCGGTCGGTGGCCAGGATGGCGATCATGCCGCTCTCAACCGCGTTGCCCGCGGCACCCAGACCGTGTCGGTCTGGAAAGACTCCCGTGCTCTTGGCAAGGCCGCTGGCAACATCGCCGGCATGCTGGCGGATGGCAAGGCCATGTCCGATATCCCGGGTGCCGTTAAGTGGTCCGGCGGCGCCAACGGCGTTGAGATGAACGCGATCTTCCTTGCGCCAACTCCGATCACCAAGGACAACATCAATGTTGTCATCGAAGCCGGACATATCGCCAAGGACAAGGTCTGCGAAGGCGCCATGGATGGCGTAAACGGTTGCTGATCAGCCAAAGGGTGTGAGACTGTTCTGCGCTGGCGAACCTCGCCGGCGCAGGTTTCTCTTCGCCCGGGAGCTTGGGCAAGAGGTGCTGGCGGCCGCCGGGGGAGTGCCGGTGTCGGGAGAGGCAGAATAATATGCGTGAGGATGGGGGAGTCCTGGTGAACCAATCAACGACAAAGACAACCACTGGCGCCGGTCGCGTTGACCGCGAGGGGCTATTTATCAGGTTCATGCGAGCCACTGAAGTCGATGTGCGCCTTCTCGGCATGATCGCCGCCTTGCTGACCATCTGGGTTGGATTCCATCTCTATGGTGAGCTTGTTCTTGGCCGTGGATCCTTCCTGACCGCACGAAACATCTGGAACCTGTCCGTGCAGACGGCGTCCATCGGGGTGATGGCAACCGGCATGGTTCTCGTGATCGTCACCCGCCACATCGATTTGTCGGTGGGTTCAATTCTGGGTTTCTGCGCCATGATGATGGCGATTATCCAGGTCTGGATCTTGCCGGAGTATCTGGGGCTCGGTCATCCGCTGATTTGGATCATAGCGGTCGTGAGCGGATTGTTGATTGGCGCCCTGATCGGTGGTTTTCATGGCTATCTGGTTGCCTATCTGGGAATTCCAGCCTTTATCGTGACGCTGGGCGGCTTGCTGGTCTGGCGCGGCGCGGCCTTCCTGCTGGCCCGCGGCGAAACAATTTCTCCGGTCGACAGCACGTTTTCACTGCTCGGTGGCGGGCCTTACGGTTCGATCGGTTCCACTGGCAGCTGGGTGGTCGGCATTCTCATTTGCATCGGCATCGTTGCGCTGATGCTGGTCGGCCGTCGTCAGCGCCAGCGTTACGACTTTCCGCTTCGGCCGATGTGGGCCGAAATCTTTCTCGGTCTGGTCGGCTGCGGCGTGACAGTGGGCTTCGTCATGCTGGTCAACAGCTATCCCTGGCCCATCGGAATTGTCAGGCAGTATGCTGCCGCCAACAACCTTGAGACGCCGGTCAAGGAGATCTTTATTTCTCACGGCTTTGCCATTCCGGTTCTCATTCTGATCGCGGTCGGAATCGCCATGACGTTCCTGACCTCGCGGACACGCTTTGGCCGCTATGTCTTTGCCATTGGCGGCAACCCGGAAGCAGCAGAGCTGGCCGGCATCAACACCCGCTGGGTCACCGTCAAGATCTTTGCCCTGATGGGGTTTCTGTGCGGGCTGTCGGCAGTGATCGCCAGCGCCCGGCTCAACTCCGCCACCAACAATCTGGGCACGCTCGATGAGCTGTATGTGATTGCGGCCGCAGTGATCGGCGGCACCTCATTCGCCGGGGGAGTAGGCACCATTTATGGAGCCGTACTCGGCGCCATCGTGATGCAGTCACTTCAAACCGGAATGGTGCTGATCGGTTTCGATGCGGCTATCCAGCAGATGGTGGTGGGCGGAGTGCTTGTCTTCGCCGTCTGGATTGACACCATGTATCGGGCGCGGGCCAAGTAGGGAGAACTGCCATGTCAGACACCACACACAACACACCCCTGGTCGAACTTCGCGACATCTCGATTGCCTTTGGCGGCATCAAGGCCGTGGACCACGCCTCAACCGATCTGTTTCCCGGCGAAGTGGTCGCTCTGGTGGGCCACAACGGTGCCGGAAAATCGACGCTGATCAAGATTCTCTCGGGTGCCTACAAGCGCGATTCGGGCAAGATCTTCATCAATGGCGAAGAAGCACAGATCGAAAACCCCCGCGACGCGAAGCGTTACGGCATCGAGACGATCTACCAGACACTGGCTGTTGCCGACAACGTTGATGCTGCTGCCAATCTCTATCTCGGCCGTGAATTGCAAACCGCTTGGGGCACGCTTGATGATATCGCCATGGAAGCGGAGGCCCGCAAGGTGATGGGGCGTCTCAATCCCAATTTTCAGCGCTTCAAGGAGCCGGTCAGCAAGCTCTCCGGTGGTCAGCGCCAGTCGGTGGCGATTGCCCGGGCAATCCTGTTCAACGCCCGCATCCTGATCATGGATGAGCCGACCGCGGCACTTGGGCCACAGGAGACCGAACAGGTTGGCGATCTGATCAAGCAGTTGAAAAAGGAAGGCATCGGGATTTTCCTGATCAGCCATGACATCCACGATATCTTCGATCTGGCCGACCGTGTCACGGTGATGAAGAACGGCCAGGTCGTCGGCTACGCCAAGACCTCGGATGTCACCAAGGATGAGGTTCTCGGCATGATCATCATGGGCAAATGCCCGCCGGGCGCGATTCCCGGGCCTGGCGCCCTGCAAACAGCCTGATCAACCATCAAAACCGGGACTGAGCGTCCCGGTTTTTTGTTGCGCTGCCACATTGCCGGAAGGCCTGTGGGGCTGGAAGGCCATTCGCTCCGTGAAAACACGAAAAATTACAAAGATTTAGGAAGGTTTATCAAAAGATAAAGAATCTTGTGTTTTTCCTATTGCATTGCAGCATAAACTGCACCATATCTCGATCAACGCCATGTCGAACTCCTCCTCCTCCCAATTCGGCATGGCTACAGTCGTGACAATCAGGGCCGGGATCCTCCTCCCAAGCACCGGTTCGGATGTCACGACAAACCACAAGCGCCTGTCGGTATCATGCCGGCAGGCGTTTTGTTTTTCGGGTGATCGCATCCGCCAACACGGCTTTGCCGAGTGCCAGATCAAGCGCCCGTCCGGTGCCGCCCGTCCGGTGCCGCCCGTCCGGTGCCGCCTTGTCCGGTACCGTCTTGTCTGCTCGCGGCAGAACCTCAAGACCGGCCCGGGTAAAACGACGCCTTGTGGTCCTGTGCTATCTTTGAGATGTGGTCGGCCACGGTCCGCACCCGCGCCAGATCGCGCGCCGATTCATGGTAAACCATGAAGTAGGACCGCCCGATGCGGTGTTCCGGCAGCACCCGGATCATGTCCGGGTCAAGCCCGGCGATATAATCATGCAGCACCGCAATGCCCGCGCCAGAGCGCACCGCCTCGGTTTGTCCTGTGGCGCTGGAGATTTCAAACTGGGCCGTCCAGTTGCGCAAGATCTCGTGGGTGAAATGCAGCGATGGTGAAAAGATCAGATCCTCGACATAGCTGATCAGACGGTGGGCCTTGAGATCGTCGGCGTCTTGCGGGGTCCCGTGTTCGGCGAGATAGGCGCGCGACGCGTAAAGCGACAGCGAATAGTCTACCAGCTTGCGCGCCACCAGCCGCCCCTCAACCGGGCGTTCGACCGTAATGGCGATATCGGCTTCGCGCTGCGGCAGCGAAAAGCTGCGCGGCACCGGGACCAGCTGCAGCCGCAAATCCGGATGGCGTGCAATCAGAACCCCAAGCCTGGGCGCCAGAAAAGACACGCCGAACCCGTCCGGAGCCCCGATCCGCACCGTGCCGGATATGGCGCTGTCGGGGCGGCCGAGATTGGACTGTGCGGCCAGCATCTCCGCTTCCATGCGTTCGGCATGCACCAGAAATGTCTCGCCTTCGCCGGTCAGGCCGCAGCCATTGGTGCGCCTGACCACCAGCTGCGCACCGAGCGCCGTTTCAAGCGAGGTTATCCGCCGCGCCGCTGTGGCATGGTTTATCCCCAGCCGTCGGGCCGCCCCGAGAATCTGGCCCGAGCGCGCGACAGCAAGAAAGACCCTGATATCATCCCAGTTCATGACCGCTTGTCCGGACAGACCCTGAATAGGCGAAAGTGCTCACGCTTCATAAAATGACCCGGTTCGGTGCGGCCCCGATGGCTGTTCCCTGTCGCGTGGTTTTGCTGCATGGCTCCGGGGCGGTCAAGGCCGTCCCGAAACAAGGTGAGCCGGCATTAGCCGTGAGCGATCATGACATGCCGCACA
Source organism: Hoeflea sp. YIM 152468 (assembly GCF_029210485.1). GTDB lineage: Bacteria > Pseudomonadota > Alphaproteobacteria > Rhizobiales > Rhizobiaceae > Hoeflea. Next base: position 141,400 of record NZ_JARGET010000003.1, on the reverse strand, counting down.
GCGGTGTAGTCCTCAAGGGCGTAAAGCGACATGTCCTTGCCATAGCCTGATTGCTTGATTCCGCCATGCGGCATCTCGTTGACCAGCATGAAATGGGTGTTGATCCAGGTGCAGCCATACTGCAATCGTGCCGCACAGGTCATGGCTTTGGAGATGTCCTTGGTCCAGACCGAGGAGGCGAGACCGTACTCGGAATCATTGGCCCAGGTCACGGCCTCGTCTGCATCGGAGAACCGGGTTACCGAGACCACGGGTCCGAACACCTCCCGCCGCACGATTTCATCCGATTGCAGGGCGCCGGCGATCAGGGTGGGCTGATAGTAAAAGCCATCGCCGCCGCCCGGCTTGCCGCCGGTGGCAATTTCGATGTGCTTCATTTCGCTGGCCCGCTCGACGAAACTCGCCACCCGGTCCCGCTGCCGCTTGGAGATCAGCGGGCCGATCTCGTTGTCGGCATCGTCGCTCTGGTCATACCTGATGCTCGACACGGCGCTTGTCAGGCTGGCGACGAGCCTGTCGTAGATCTTCGGTCCGGCATAAACCCGGCAGGCTGCCGTGCAATCCTGGCCAGCATTGTAGAAGCCGAAGGCGCGCAAGCCATCCACGACGGCATCCAGATCGGCGTCGTCGAAGACGATCACCGGTGCCTTTCCGCCCAGCTCCAGATGCGTGCGCTTGACCGACTTGGCCGCTGCCTGCAGCACCTTCTTGCCGGTGGCGACATCTCCGGTGATTGAGACCATATTGATCTTGGGATGATTGATCAGCGCGTTGCCGACGCTTTCGCCCCGTCCGAGAACGACGTTGACGACGCCTTCGGGCAGGATGTCGGCAAGGATCCTGGCAAATTTCAGCGATGTCAGCGGCGTCTGTTCAGAGGGTTTGAACACAACCGTGTTGCCGCCACCGATCGCCGGCGCCAGCTTCCAGGCCATCATCATCAGCGGGTAGTTCCACGGCGCGATCGAGGCGATGATTCCAATCGGATCGCGGCGCACCATGGAAGTATGGCCCGCCATGTATTCGCCTGCCGCCTGGCCGGGCATGCAGCGCACGGCGCCCGCGAAAAACCGGTAACAATCCACAATGGCGGGAATTTCGTCGTTTCTCACGGCATTGATCGGCTTGCCGCAATTGAGGGCTTCCAGTGCGGCAAATCCGTCGGCTTCCGCTTCGATGCGGTCGGCGATCTGCAGCAGGTAGGCGGATCGTTGCGCCGGTGTGGTTCGCGACCAGGTGACAAACGCCTTTTCGGCGGCATTGACCGCGGCCTCGATCTGGATTGAAGAGGCTTCGGGCAGATTGAGGATGGTTTCACCGGTGCGCGGGTTGAAGATCTTTTCCTCGGCTTCCGTTCCCGCTTCGAAGCGGTTGCCGATCAGCATTTGGGTGTCCATGGCGTGTCTCCCGTAGGTTATTTGCCCTGTCCGGAGATCTGGTCTCCGTCCTGGGTGAGGTAATAAGCGGCCAGAATTGGCAGGAAGGTGACCAGCACCACCACCATCGCCACCACATTGGTGACCGGACGCTGGCGCGGTCTGACCAGCTCTTCAAGCATCCAGATGGGCAGCGTGGCCTGCTGGCCCGCGGTAAAGGTGGTAACGATCACCTCGTCAAACGACAGCGCAAAGGCCAGCATGCCGCCGGCCAGCAGCGCTGTGCCGATATTGGGCAGGATCACATGGCGGAAGGTCTGGAACCCGTCGGCGCCGAGATCCATCGAGGCCTCGATCAGCGAGCCCTGCAGCCGCCGGAACCGCGCCACCGCATTGTTGTAGACCACGACGACGCAGAAGGTCGCGTGGCCCAGAACAATGGTCCAGAACGAGAACGGAATTTCGGCCAGGTTGAAGGCCGAGCGCAGCGAAATGCCGGTGATGATGCCCGGCAGCGCAATCGGCAGAATGACCAGCAGCGAGATTGCCTCGCGCCCAAAGAACCTGGTCTGCGAAATCGCCGCGGCGCACAGCGTTCCGAGTGTCAGCGCAACGGCTGTCGAGATCGAGGCGACCCGCACCGACAAACCCAGCGCTTCCCAGACATCGGGCCGGTTCCAGGTCACGGCAAACCATTTCAGCGTCAGCCCGGGGGGAGGGAACTGGTAGCTCTTGTCCTCGGTGGTAAAGGCATAGAGGAAGATCAGGAGCAGCGGCAGATGCAGAAATGCAAGCCCGACGCCGGCCGCGATTTTCAGCCCCATCGGTGTGCGGTTTTGACGGTCAGAGCGCATTGAAGGCTCCCGCGCGTTTGGCCAGCCACAGATAGATTCCCATGATCACCACCGGCACCACGGTAAAGGCCGCAGCCAGCGGAATGTTGCCCGCCGTGCCTTGATGCGCGTAGACCGCCATGCCGATAAACAGGTGTGATGTACCGATGATCTGCGGGATGATGTAATCGCCCAAAGTCAGCGAGAATGTGAAGATCGATCCGGCAATGACACCCGGCAGCGCCAGCGGCAGCAGGACATTGCGAAACGTCTGGCCCGGCGAGGCGCCCAGGTCGGCCGAGGCTTCCAGCAGGTTTGTTGGAACCCGCTCAAGGGCTGCCTGCATCGGCAAAATCATGAACGGCAGCCAGACATAGACAAACACAAGGAACGTGCCCGTCGGGCTGACCGACAATGAATTGCCGCCCACAATTGGCAACGCCAGCCATCCGTCGATGAGGAATGTCAGGTGAAGCTTGTCAAACACCCAGCCGAGAATGCCTTCCTTGGCCAGGATCAGTTTCCAGGCATAGATCTTGACCAGATAGCTCGACCACAACGGCAGCATCACTCCCAGATAGAACATTGCCTTCCAGCGGCCACGTGCGTAGCGCGCCGCGAAATAGGCGATCGGAAATGCGATGACGGCGGAAGCGATGGTGACCAGCCCTGCCATGATGACGGTGCGAACAATGATGTCGAGATTGGAGGGGCGCAGCAGTTCGCCATAGGTCTTGAGGGTGAATTCGCGCACCACCATGCCGGAGAACTCGTCAATCGAGAAGAAGCTCTGGATCAAGAGTGCGAACAGGCTGCCGAGATAGATCACGCCAAGCCACAGCAGCGGCGGGGTCAGCATCAGGAACAACAGGAGCTGCGGCTTGCGCCAGAAGGCGTCCGACAGCGAACCGCCAAGGCCGCCTCGGCCGGCAAGAATGGCGCCACCTGAGGCTGAGGAAGAGACACTCATGCGTCTGTCCCCATCAGGTGCAGATCATCCGGCTTCCAGGAGAAGCGCACGCTGGCGCCCTGTTCCGGCACGGCCAGGCCGGACGGCAGCAGCACGTTGAGTTTTTCGCCCGCCACATCCAGCGTCACGCGCGTGGCGCTGCCCAGAAAACTTGCACCGGTGACCCGCGCCTCATGGCCGCTCACGGCGTCGAGGCGAACATCTTCGGGCCGCAGGCTCGACCATTCAGCCGGTCCGCCAAGCTGTTGGGTAACTTTTGGCGGAAGGACATTGGACGAGCCGACAAAGTCGGCGACGAACCGGGTTTTGGGACGGCGGTAAATCTCTTCGGGCGTGCCGGTCTGCATGATCCGGCCTTCATTGAACACCGCGATCCGGTCAGCCATCGACAGCGCTTCGCTCTGATCATGAGTGACGAAGACGAAGGTGATGCCGAGCGCCTTCTGCAGCACTTTCAATTCTTCCTGCATCTGCTCGCGCAGTTTGAGATCGAGCGCGCCGAGAGGCTCGTCGAGAAGCAGCACTTTCGGTTTGTTGACCAGAGCCCGAGCCAGCGCCACCCGTTGCCGCTGGCCGCCGGACAATTGTCCGGGTTTGCGGGATCCGTAACCAGGCAGCTTGACCATCTCGAGGGCCGCTTCAGCGTTCCGCGCGCGCTCCGCCTTGCCGACGCCGCGGATCATCTGTCCGTAAGCCACATTGTCAGCCACATTCAGGTGCGGAAACAGCGCGTAGTCCTGAAACACGGTGTTGACGTTGCGCCGGTAGGGCGGAACGCCCTCCACCGTTTCTCCGAAAATCTCGATATGGCCTGAGGTCGGTTGCTCGAATCCGGCGATCAGCCGCAGGCAGGTGGTCTTGCCGGAACCGGAAGGTCCGAGCATGGCAAAGAACTCACCCGGCGCAATCTCCAGATCAACGGCGTCGACAGCGCGAACGGCTCCAAAGTGGCGGGAGACCTGCTGAAATGAGACGGCATGCGGCATGGGCAATCCAAATCAGTCCTGTTCAGCCTTCCCCAGGGACCCGGTCCAGGCGAGAGGCATCACAACTATATCGAAAAAGTGTCAGCCTCCCTCCCCGAATAAGGGGAGGGAGAACAGGCTTCAGGTCGGCCTGCCGGACTCAGCGGCCGCCGATGACGCCGATATAGTCCGAAACCCAGCGATAGTAGGGAATGCACTCGTCCTGACTTTCGCATTTTGAAACCGGTGTGGTCCAGAAATTGATCCGGTCGAAATCATCCAGCCCGTTTGCCGTGCACCCCTCGGCGGTCTGCAGGCCACGGCCATCGGTACAGGCGGCCGGCACGGAGGGGTTGGCACCGAACCAGACCGAGAGATCGGACTGCAGGTTGGACGCCAGTGAATGCTCCATCCACATGTACGAGCAGTTCGGATTGGCGGCATCGACATGCATCATGGTGGTGTCGGCCCAGCCGGTGGCGCCTTCCTGCGGGATGACCGATGCCACCGGCACCTTGTCGGCCTGAAGCAGGTTCACCTGGAATGGCCAGGAGCCGGACGCGACAACGCCTTCATTCTTGAAATCGTCAATCTGGATGAACGCGTCATGCCAGTAGCGGCCGACAAGTGTCCGCTGCACCCGCAACAGGTTCAGCGCTTCCTTGTACTGGTCTTCATTGAGCTCATAGGGGCTCTTGATACCAAGTTCCGGTTTGTGGAACATCAGATACTGTGCCGCATCGGCAATGTGGATCGGGCCGTCATAGGCCTGAACCCGGCCCTTGTTGGTCTTGCCATCGGGCAGGTCCATTTCCTCAAACACCACGTTCCAGGATGTCGGTGCCGCGTCCTTGAAGGTTTCGGTGTTGTACATCAGCACATTCGGGCCCCACATATAGGGCGTGCCGTAGTGAACGCCGTCCACCGTGTGCCAGGGGGCGTCCTTGAGGCGGTCATCAAGCGTTGACCAGGACGGGATGAGATCGGGATTGACCGGCTGCACACGCTTGCCGGCGATCAGCCGCAACGAGGCGTCGCCCGAAGCGGTGACCAGATCGAAGCCGCCTTCGTTCATCAACGCCACCATTTCGTCGGATGTGTTGGCGGTCTTGACATTGACCTTGCAGCCCGAGGCTTCTTCGAATTTGGTCACCCAGTCGAAAGCCTTGTCGGTTTCGCCGCGTTCGATGTAGCCGGCCCAGGCAACAATGTTGACTTGCCCTTCTCCGGCCCCGACTTCGGTCATCATGTCAGCCGATGCAAATGTTGGCGCCATCACCGAAAGCGCCATTGCCATAGCCGTGCCTGTCTTCATGATTTTTTTCATCTGCCTGCTCCCACCACGCTGCAGTCGCCAAAATGGAGACCTTGTCCGGGACCGAGAGTGATACGGCAGGTTTGAGTCCGCAAATACTATTATCAGAATTGCAATATCGGAAAAACAGATACCATGATCAGCGCTGCCTGAGCGCCCTTTGCGCCTGTGCGAGACCGATGAAATCGCGTGCGGTTTGCGACAGTTCGCTGCCTCGGCGCCAGGCGACGCCGACCTGAACCATCGGAAGGCTGCCGGAGACATCACGGCTTTCGATCCGGTCGCCCTCCAGCGACCAGGGGCGGTAAACCAGATCGGGCAGCAATGCCACCCCGGCCCCGGTGGCAACCAGGCTGCGCACCGCTTCCACCGATCGGGTCCGGAAGGCGATCTTTGGTCGCGAGCCAATGGCGTTCAACAGTTTGGCAGTGCTTTCCTCGATCTCGTCAATGGTCAGCATGATCACCGGTTCTTCCGCCACATCCGCCACTGTGATGCTTTCGGCTGATGCCAGCCGGTGGCCCAGCGGCAGCCACAGCCGGTAGGGCGAAACCTCGAGGATTTCTGTTTGCAGCGCCATGCGGTTGCGCAGATTGGAAATCACGATCACCGCCACGTCCAGCTCGCCGCCGATCAGCAGATGTTCGAGGTAATCGCCATTGTCTTCGATCGCCGAGACAGTGACGCCCGAAAAAGCCCGGCGATAGCGCGCCAGCAGATCAGACAGCACATAGCCGGCGACCAGCGATGTCACGCCCAGATTGAGCGTGCCTGTCAGGTTTTCCTTGTCGTCCGAGAAGGTTCGCCGCGCGTCGGAGACGTCGGAGAGGATCTTGGCAGCGTGACGCAGAAACTGGTGTCCCTTGTGCGTGATCGCCAAGCCGCGCGAATGGCGGTCGAACAGTTGGACTCCGAGGTCGCCTTCAAGCTCCTTGATTGCTTCGGTCACTGCCGATTGCGAAATCGACAGGTTTTGCGCTGCCCCGGACACTGTGCCTTGGGCTGCGACGGCGACGAAATACTGCAATTGACGGAGTGTGAAAGCCATCGCCCAAACAACCAGCATTCGGCACGGCTGACAACAGAGATTGTGCGCGTCCATCAGGCAGGAATTGGGCTGTCGAAGACTATTGCAAGAACGATGTCGGGAACGAAATTCGAGGGAAAGCGCCTTGCGTTACAGGTCGGCCATATCGACGCGCTGCAGACATTCGACAGGATAATACGGCCAGGAGGCTTTGCCACAGGAGTTGAACTCGACCTCTGGTGCTGCCACCCGGCGGATCTGCTGTGACGCCATCCGGTTCTTGAGGCTGTCTTCGCCAGATGGGGACGCAGTTTCCGCCTCTGGATGGTGGAAATCTGTGCTATGGTCGCTTGTCTTGGCCGCAACGGTGGCTGCGGCAAGCACCAGACATGACACGGCGATGAATGTGACCTTTTTCATGACACAATAACGTCGCAAACCGGACAAGGTTCCGTAGCTACGACCGTCATCGCAACAATACGGCTATTTATGCTTGTTTGGCTACCAATCTGCTGAATTTGGCGCTTTGAACCACAACCCCGATGGCCTATACCCCACCGATCTGCCGGGGCCGCGACTTGCCGCTTGCGCTCAATCCATCTGGGCCGGCCATTCCAATTGAAAGTACACTATGACGTCCAAGACTGACATTCATCCCGCAATTGCCAGTGCGTTGGCAAAGCGAGGCTATGAGACGCTCACGCCGGTTCAGGAATCCGTGCTGGCGCCCGAACTTCGTGACGCGGACCTTCTCGTCTCAGCCCAGACCGGTTCTGGCAAGACCGTGGCCTTCGGGATTTCTCTTGCGCCGACACTGATGGGCGAGGAGCAGACGCTGCCGCGTGCCGAAGCGCCGATGGCGCTTTGCATCGCGCCGACGCGTGAACTGGCGCTGCAGGTGGAGCGTGAACTGGCCTGGCTCTACGCCGACGCCGGTGTCCGGATCGCCACCTGCGTAGGCGGCATGAACATGATGACCGAGCGGCGGACGCTCGACCGTGGCGCACATATTGTGGTGGGAACTCCGGGCCGGTTGCGCGATCATATCACGCGCGGGTCTTTGGACCTGTCGGCGATGCGGGCTGTGGTGCTCGACGAAGCCGACGAGATGCTTGATCTCGGGTTTCGCGATGATCTGCAGTTCATCCTTGATGCCGCACCCGACCAGCGCCGCACATTGATGTTTTCAGCCACCGTGCCGGCGGGTATCGCCAATCTGGCCAAGCGTTACCAGTACAAGGCGGTCCGCGTCACCACAGCCAGCGATGCGAAACAGCATCTGGATATCGAATACCGGGCGCTGACGGTGGCGCCAAATGACCGCGAGAACGCCGTCATCAACGTGCTGCGCTATTATGATGCCAAGAATGCCATCGTGTTCTGCAGCACCCGCGCAACCGTCAATCATCTCACAGCCCGCTTTTCCAACCGCGGCTTCTCCGTGGTCGCCTTGTCAGGTGAACTGAGCCAGAACGAACGCACCCATGCGCTGCAGGCTTTGCGCGATGGCCGGGCCAAGGTATGTGTCGCCACCGATGTCGCCGCCCGGGGTCTTGACTTGCCCGATCTCGAGCTGGTTGTTCATGCTGACTTGCCGAAGAACAAGGAAAGCTTGCTGCACCGGTCCGGCCGGACCGGACGCGCCGGACGCAAGGGTGTGTCCGCGCTGATCGTCCCCTACAATGCTCGTCGCCGCACCGAACGCTTGTTGGGAGATGCCCGCATTTCAGCTGCATGGGCGCGACCGCCGTCGTCCGAGGAAATCCTCGCCCGTGACGATGAGCGGCTGATGGGGGATTCGTTCTTTGAGGCGGAAGTGGCCGAAGACGAAGCTGCGATGGTCGCGGCGCTGCTCGAGCGGTACGGCGCGGAGAAAGTAGCCGCAGCGCTGGTCCGCGTGCATCGCGCCGGTCGTTCCGCTCCCGAAGAGCTGATCGACGATGGTCCGGTTTCTGCACCGGGCGGCACCTATGCCGAGCGCGCGCCACGCGAACATGTGCCTATCAAGGATGCGGTTTGGTTTTCGCTCTCGCTTGGCCGCAAGCAGACCGCGGAGCCGCGCTGGCTGCTGCCGATGCTGTGCCGCGCCGGCAACATCACCAAGAACGAGATTGGCTCGATCCGCATCCACGACGTCGAAACCCATGTCGAGATTGCCGGTGCTGCGGCGGCCAAGTTCGAAGCCGCCATAGGTCCGACGCGCAAGATCGAGAAAAACGTCGTCGTCACCCGCCTTGAGAGTGTGCCCGAGGCGCCAGCCCGCTCGGCACGCCCACCGAGAACCAGGGATGATGGCTTTCACACTGGTCCCCGCGGTGAGCGGTCGGCGGGCGATTATGCTCCGGGTGAGAAGCCGAAGCGCGACTACGCCAAGAAGCGGCCTTTCACCGGCGGCAAGAAGCGGGATGATCGCCCGCCACGCAAGGATCCCTATGCCGACCGCAAACCCTCGGCCCGCGATGACATGCCCGCCAACGCGACTCCCGGCGTCTGGCCTTATGATGATGTTGCGCCGACTCGCGGGGAGGCTCCCCGCGCGGAGGCAGCAAAACCTGCGAAACCGGCAAAGTCGGTCGACCGTGCCGATGCCGGCGCGGAGCGGCCGTTTGTCAAGGACAAGAAGCCCAAGCGCGACAAGCCAGGCGTCAAGGCCGCCGCCAAGCCCGCAGCCAAGCCCACAGCAAAGCCGCACCGCAAGGGTCCGGCGAAACCCGGTTCCGAGGGCGGCACCGGCGGACTGAAGCGCAAACCAAAAGCCTGAAGACCAGCAAGCTGTTGCCCAGACAGGTACTGCAACAGACCACAGCACCGGGCGGATCAGTCGGCCCGGTGTCTCTTTTCTTGAAAGTCATGTCACGCGTGTGAATCCCGGCAAGGCACCCTCGCGGGCGGCAGTCGGTGAGGCCTGGCGTGGCACTTTCGAACAGGAATTCTGATCCGGCGATCGCACTCGGGACTGAATCGCCTCTTTCCGGGATTTTTGTTTCCGCATTCTTAACGAAAGCGTGATTAGGTCCGGAAATGGGAAAGGGGCCACAGGCCTCCAGTATGACACGTTTTCCAGTGGCGGCCTGGATCCGCACAGGGCCCATGCGAGGCCTTCCGGGGTGCCGCGATCCAATATATTCAACCGGTGGGGCCGGGCCGAAAAGACCGTAAGCGTTGCGACGCGCGGGGCGGCATGGCCAACTTGACGCGAGGACACCATGAACGAGACTCAAACCGGCAACAAGACTTCAGGTCTTGAAATCATTTCGTTTTTCCTCGGCGAACAGGTGTTCAGTGTGAACATCATGTCGGTCAGGGAGATCCGCGGCTGGGCGCCTGCGACTCCGCTGGCGCACGCGCCAAGCCACGTTCTGGGCGTCATCAACCTGCGCGGGACGGTCATTCCGGTGATCGACATGGCGTTGCGGCTGGGCCTGGAAGCCATCAGCCCGACCGAACGGTCGGCAATTATCGTCGCCAGCATCCGCGGACAGCTGGTCGGCCTGCTGGTCGACAATGTGTCGGATATGGTGACGGTCAGCGAAGACGAAATTCAGTCGGTTCCCGAAGTCGGCGCCACGGAAGTGCAGCGCATGACCACGTCGATCATCGCCAAGGACAAGCAGATGATTTCCCATCTTGATCTTGATTCCCTGCTCGACGAAGAAGGCGAACTCGCCGCCTGACATCTGCCAGACAGGCCGTCGCAATAAATCTCAGACGGGTGCGCCGGTTCAACCCGGGGCGCCCGTTTTGTCATCTCAGGTGCGTCACTGCCAGCCGCGATACGGTCGCAGACCTGCTCGCTCTCGTCACGCTCGACCGGCGATCCGCAGCCTTCAATATTGCTGAAATCCGTGATCGGCTTGCTGCCCGCTACGGCTGTAAACGGGCAACTGTCGGAGTTGTCCCGGGCGGGATTGCGTGTGCACAGTCGGTGGATGTGGCGCTGGTCGACCGGTACCGCCGACCGGTTGTCAACGTCCGCGGATCCGGGGATCGAGCGCGTCACGAAGGCCGTCGCCGATATAGTTGACGCTCAGCACGGTGAGCGAAATCGCGAGGCCAGGCCAGAACACCCGCTCCGGATATTGCTGCAGATAGTCGACCGCATCAAACAGCAGCCGTCCCCAGGTCGGAAAATCCGGCGGGAAGCCGAGGCCGAGGAACGAGAGCGCGGATTCGGTGATGATCGCCGTGGCGATCCCCAAGGTTGCCGAGACCATGATAGGCGACAGCACATTGGGCAGAATGTGGCGCAGGATCATCCGTCGCGAAGGCGTTCCGATCGAGCGGGCAGCCAGCACGAATTCGCGTTCCTTCAGCGCCAGGACTTCGCCCCGCACGATACGTGCGGTCTGCATCCAGCTGGTCACCCCGATGGCTGATACGATCAGGATGAAGGTACCCATTTCGGGGCCGAAACTGCGCGCCAGGGTTTCCCGGAACAGCATCACCATCACCAGCAGCAGCGGCAGCAGCGGCAGCGCCAGGAACAGGTCGGTCAGTCCCATCAGGGCGCCGTCGAGCTTGCGGAAGAACCCGGCGACCACACCGATCAGGGTGCCCAGCAACACACTGATCAGCATCGCCGTCAGCCCGACTGCGATCGAAACCTGGCCGCCCGCCATCATTCTGGCCAGGATGTCCCGGCCCAACTGGTCGGTGCCGAAGGGATGAGCCCACATGGGCCCCGAATTCCGCGCCCGGATATCGATGAAGGTCGGCTCGATGGTCCACAACAGCGGGCCTAAGGTCACGGCCAGAACAATGAACAGGAACACCGCAGCACCAAACAGCGCACCCTTGTGGGTTTTGAACTGGTCCCAGACGTCCCACCATTGTGAACGGCCGGAGGTATCTGCCGGGACAGCAACGGCGATAGGAGCATCAGTCATAGCGGATCCTTGGATCAAGCAGGCCGTAGAGCATGTCGGCAATGAGATTGCACAGCACGATCAGCACCGCGAAGATGAAGGCAAGCGTTTGCACCATCGGCAGATCATTGGCATAGATCGCGGTAATCAGAAGCTGGCCCAACCCATTCACCTTGAAGATCTGTTCGGTGATGATGGCGCCGCCAAAGATCGATGGAATGCCAAGCGCGATGACGGTGACGACCGGGATCATCGAATTGCGCAGCACATGCACGAGCAGCACCACCTTTTCTGTCATGCCCTTGGCGCGGGCGGTGCGAACATAATCATGATTGAGATTGTCGAGCATCGAGGCGCGCATGAAGCGCGACAACTGTGCTGTGGTCTGCAGCGCCAGCACCATCACCGGCAAGGTCATCTGCCGGATCTGCTGGCCGAAACTTTCGAAATCATTGACCACCAGGGTGGTGTCATAGATCGACGGGAACCAGGGCAGCATGATCGCGAAAAAGACGATCATCAGCACGCCTGAAAAGAACGGCGGCACCGAAAAGCCGATCATCGACACGAAGGTGCCGACCTGGTCGAACCAGGAGTATTGCCGGTAGGCCGAGATGATGCCGATTGGCAGCGCAATCAACACCCCGACGAGATAAGCCAGTCCCACCACCCACAGGGTCTGCGGCAAGCGCTGGATGATGATGTCGAACACCGGCGCGCGGAACTGCCAGGAAACGATGCGTTGCATGCCTTCGGAAAAACCCGTGCCGGTCACCCAGTCGACAAAGACGAGCGGTTCGACCCAAAAGAACTGCTTGGCCCAGAGCAGGTAGCGAATATAGGCGGGGGAATCGAGTCCGAGTGCGTCGCGCATTTTCTGCCGGACATCCGGCGGTATGCTCAGCGGCTGATCGGCGAGCGGGTCACCCGGGGCCAGATCCAGCAGCAGAAAAATGATCAGACTGATGAGCACAAGCGTCGGTATCGCTGTAAACAGTCGGCGTATAAGGAATGTCAGCATTAGCGACGCCTCGGTTCAGCAGTATGGCGCGGAAATTTCCCGGTCGGCATGGATGGCCCCGCATGCGCCGGGCCATCCACTGTCCGGGTTACTTGATGCGGTACCAGTCCGCGACATTCCAGAGTTCGGAATCCCAGGTGTTGAGCACGACACCACCGAGGCTGTTCGAATGGGCCGAAACACGACCACGATCAACCAGAGGCACAATGGTCATCGATTCCTTGGTGATCATCTCGTTGAGCTTCTTGGCGATCTCGGCACGCTTGGAGATTTCGCCGGTCTTGCCCAGTTCGGCAACCAGTTCGTCATAGGCCGGATCGCAATAACGGTTGACGTTTTCACCCTGCCACTGGGTTTCAGGCCGCGGAGCCTTCTCGCAGGTATATTGGCCGAGATATTGCTCGGGGTCGGTGCCGTCGAAGTTGTTGGCGTACATTTCCACGTCCGCATAAAATTTCTGGAACGTGTCCGGGGAAGCCGGGTCGCCGCCGAAGAACACCGACCCATCGATGTTCTTGAGCTCGGTTTCAACACCGATATCCGACCACCATTGCTTGATCAGAGCCTGAAAATCCTGACGTACGGCGTTGGTCGAGGTCTGGTAAAGGAGCTTGAACTTTTTCCCATCCTTTTCGCGGACACCATTTGCGCCAACCATCCAGCCGGCTTCATCGAGCAGCGCTTTGGCGCCTTCCACATCCTGGGCAATGCAATCGGTATTGGGAGAGGCGAACATTTCCGGCGCGGGCACCAGATTGCAGGTCGGACGTCCGGCCTGGCCATAGCCGATTTCGACCAGCAGGGTCCGGTCGATCGCCATGGACAGCGCCTTGCGAACCCTCAAATCCGAAAGGATCGGGTGGGGGTGCTTGGCAGTCGCGCGCTCGCCTTCGGGCAAGTCTGCCGACGGATCGGTCATGTTCATTTCGATACGCTCGACCAGGGTGCCGAACCCCGAGATTGGCGTGCCCTTGCCGCCTTCGGCCATCTGGGCGATGACTTCGGGGGCCAGCTGAAGGTTCCAGGCATAGTCGAATTCGCCGGTTTCCATGACCGCGCGCCCGGCGGAAGCCGCATCGCCGCCGCCCTTGAAGGTCAGTGTCGCAAACGCCGGCTTGGCCGGATCGCGATAATTTTCATTGGCCTCCATGGTGATGACGTCGTTGGGCTTGAAATCGGTGACAACGAAAGGACCGGTGCCGATCGGGCCGAAATTGGCCGCGGTGCATTCCTGCGCCTTCGCGCCGAGGCAATCCTTGAACTGGGCTGCCTGGATCACCGGCGACTGACCACCGACAAACGCAGCATACGGGACAGGCTTTGGCGAGTCGAACTTGACGATGATTGTCCGCTCATCGGGGGTTTCGATGCTTTCGACATTGTCGAATTTTGCGCTCTGGGCACAGCCGCCGTCGGGGGCCATGCAGTAGTCTGCGGTAAACTTGACGTCGGCCGAGGTTACCGGCGTGCCATCGGACCACAGAATGCCTTCCTTTAGTTTCCAGGTGATCGATGTCAGGTCCGCAGAAACGCCGCCATTCTCCACGGTCGGGATTTCATCGACGAGATAGGGAACCAGTTCACCTTTTTCATTGAATCGGGCGAGTGGCTCGACAACCAGCGAAGAGGCCTCGATGTCTTTTGTGCCACCCGAAAGGTAGGGGTTCAGGATCGACGGCGCCTGCCAGTAGATGATCTTGACGTCGCCGTCCGTGCCGCGCTCGGCGTGGGCGACAGGTGCGATCGCCATAGCGGCGACGGCGCCCATCAGAAGTGTTTTGAGTTTCATGGCTGTCTCCTTGTTGATTATTGGTTTTTTATCTTGCCTGCGGTTGGTTCCGCGGTCGTTGTCATGCCGTCCGAATACAGATGGCAGGCCACCTGTCTTCCGTCTCCGAAGTCAAAGACGCCGGGCTCAATCTGCCGGCAGACATCCATGACCTTGGGGCATCGGGTTGAAAAATTGCAGCCCTGGGGAGGGTTGGCGGGCGAGGGCACATCGCCCTGAAGTACGATCGGTTTGCGATGCCGTTCGGACTCGGGGTCGGGTTCGGGAACCGCCGAAAGCAGGGCCTGGGTGTAGGGATGCAGCGGCTCGGCAAACAATGTTTCCCGCTCGGCGATTTCGACAATCCGCCCCAGATACATCACCGCAACGCGGTCGGCGATATGGCGCACCATCGACAGGTCGTGACTGATGAACAGATAGGTCAGGTCCAGCCGTTCCTGCAATTCCTCGAGCAGATTGACCACCTGCGCCTGAATCGACACGTCAAGTGCCGCAATCGGCTCGTCGCAGACAATGAATTTGGGATTGAGCGCCAGCGCCCGGGCTATGCCGATGCGCTGACGTTGCCCGCCGGAGAACTCGTGCGGATAGCGCTTGGCAAAGGCCCGGTTGAGCCCGACCCAGTCCATCAGTTCGTAGATCCGCGCCAGCCGTGCATCCGCCGTGAGCTTCATGTGTTCGTCGAGCGGCTCGCCAATTATGTTGGCCACCGTCATGCGCGGGTTAAGGCTCGCCTGTGGATCCTGAAAGATCATCTGCATCATCGGCCGTTTTAAACGCAGGCTGTCGCGGTCGACATGGGCAATCTCGAAACCGTTGATTTCGACCGTGCCGCCGGTGACGTCATACAGGCGCAGGATCGAGCGTCCGACCGTGGACTTGCCACATCCGGATTCCCCGACCAACCCAAGCGTTTCGCCCTGCGCGATGTCGAAACTGATGCCATCCACAGCCTTGATATCGCCGACATGCGACCGCAGCAGCCCGGCATGGATCGGGAAATACATTTTCAGATCGCGAACCTTGACGAGGGGGCCTGCAGCTTCAGCCATCAACAGCCTCCGGCTCTTTTGTGGAAGTGTTCTCCAGCAGGAAACACGCCGCACGATGTCCCTCCGCCGTAACTGGTGTCAGCGCCGGGTTTTCCCGCCCGCAACGGTCAAAGGCAAACTGGCATCTGTTCCGGAACGAACAGGCTGCTGGCGCCTCCCACATGATCGGTGGCTGGCCTTCGATCACCTGCAGTTTCTCGGCACGGGCGCCACGCACGGCAGGCACGGTCTTGAGCAACGCCTGGGTATAGGGATGCCGCGGATCGCGAAAAATTTCCCTGACCGGACCTTCTTCCACCACTTCGCCGGCATACATCACCATCACCCTGTCGGCGATTCCGGCGATCACACCGAGATCATGGGTGATCCAGATGATCGCCATGCCCAGCTTCCGGCGCAATTCCTTCATCAATTCGATGATCTGCGCCTGAATGGTCACGTCCAGCGCTGTGGTCGGTTCATCGGCGATCAGCACCTGCGGATTGCAGGCAATCGCTATCGCGATCATCACGCGCTGGCGCATGCCGCCGGAAAACTGATGCGGGTAATCCTTGAGCCGCCGCTGTGCATCGGGAATGCCGACGAGTTCCAGCAACTCGACCGCACGGGCGCGGGCCTGGGTCTTGGACATGCCCAGATGTGCGCGCAACGGTTCCGTCAGTTGAAAGCCGATCGTGTAGACTGGATTGAGCGATGTCATCGGGTCCTGAAAGATAAAGCCGATCTTGGAGCCGCGCACCAGACGCAATTCCTCGGGGCTTACCGTAAGCAGGTCTTGACCATCAAACATCACGGTTCCGTCTCGCATCTCCGCGGGCGGAGATGGCAGGAGCCGCAGCAGCGACATCATGGTCACTGATTTTCCAGAACCGCTTTCCCCCACTACGCCGAGCAGTTCGCCAGGACAAAGGTGGAAGTCTACCGAGTTGACCGCGTGCACGTCACCGCCGCGGGTGCGGAAAACCGTTTTAAGCCCGTTAACATCCAGAATTGGCATGGCCGTGTCTGGCATTCTGTACCCCTCGGGAGATGTTTTCCCGTCTTTTCGTTGCCGGTCTGATCTTTCGATTGCCGGTGGCGCATACTATTGACCATTTCTTGACTGGTTGACCAGTGGGGTTTTTGATTTTGCGCGAATAGTCCCCGAGCATGTGCGGGGCTCGACATGAAGGCTTGCGCCAGCCATGCAATGGACAAGATCACCGAGAACGCGCAGAACTGTAAAAGCCAGCGATTAGGCAAGGATTCCAACTGTTTCAGGAACAAATGATGAATGATGTAATCAATCCGCGCGATCTGTTGGCCAAATTGATTTCCTATCCAACAGTCAGCAGCGATACCAACTTGCCGCTGGTGGAGTGGGTCGAGATGTTCCTTTCCAGCTACGGCATCAAGTCAGAGCGTATCCTCAGCCCGTGCGGCACCAAGGCGCATCTTTATGCGCAGACCGGACCCGAGATCGATGGTGGGGTCATGCTGTCGGGACATACCGATGTGGTCCCGGTGGAAGGTCAGGCCTGGTCAACCGATCCTTGGGTTCTCAGTGAACGTGATGGAAAGCTGTTCGGTCGTGGCGCCTGCGACATGAAAGGTTTCGATGCGCTGGCGCTGATGGCGATGGCGCAGGCTTCCACCCGCCCGCTCAAGCGTCCGTTGCAGCTGGCCTTGTCGTATGACGAGGAGGTTGGCTGTGTCGCCGTGGTCGATCTGGTCGAAACCATGCTTGGGGCTCTGCCGCGCGCCCGCGAAGTCATTGTCGGCGAGCCGACGATGATGCGGGTGGTGACCGGACACAAAGGGGGGCTTGGCTTTCACGTCCATGTGCGCGGCTTTGAAGTCCATTCGTCGTTGCTGCCCTATGGCGTCAGCGCCATCATGCAGGCAGCCCGGCTGATCGATTGGGCCAATCAGCGCAATGCGGAAAATGCCGCACGCACGCCCTCCGAACTTGCGGCTCCCTTCGAGCCGCCTTTCACCACGCTGCATGTTGGCCAGATCGAAGGCGGCACCGCGCACAACATCACCGCCAAGGATTGCCGCTTTTTTATCGAGTTCCGGTTTGTTCCCGGAGAAAGCCCCGACGACTGGGCAAGCGCCATTGAAGCAAAAGCCGCCGACCTGTCAGGAGAGATGCAGAAGATCCATCCCGACACCGGAATCGACATGGTGCGCGGATTTGCGCTCCCGGCGCTGACACCGGAGGTCAATGGTGCGGCTGAAACACTGGCGCGCCGGCTGACCGGAGACAATGGTCAACATGTGGTGAGTTACGGCACCGAGGGCAGCCAGTTCCAGACCCGCGGCTATTCCACCGTCATTTGCGGACCCGGCGATATCGCCCAGGCACATCAGCCGGATGAATTCCTCTCTCTCGAACAGCTTGCCGCCGGTGAGGCGTTCATGGACCGGCTTCTCGAGTCACTGTGCGCCTGAAGTAAGCACAAGGCTACGGTCTCACCGATGTCAGGCGGAAGGCTCGAGATATTCAATCAGGCAGGGCCGCGGCAAGTCTTTCAGCGCCAAGATCAGCGCATCCCGGCTTGTCACCCGGCGCGATGGCAGGCCGTAAGCTGCGGCAACGGCTGAAAAGTCTGGTGCCGACGGGGTCACGCCAATCGGCGTCATATCGGCTGACGTCATCGATGTCTCGATTTCGTGGTAGCCGGAATTGTTCCAGACCAGAAACGCCACATCGGCATCGCAATCGCGTGCGCTGCCGAGTTCGGCCAGTGTGAACTGAAATCCGCCGTCACCCAGCAGCGCAACAGCCGGACGTCCGGGGTGCCCAAGTGCGGCGCCGATCACCGCTGGTGCGGCATAGCCCAGCGTGCCGAATCCGGTGGCCGAATTGAACCAGGCCGTTTGCCGTGGCGCTTCGATATACATATTGCCGGCATAGACCAATTGGGTTGAATCCCCGACGAGTGTGGCCTCGGGCAGGGCCTGCCAGATCTCCGCCACAAGCTCTGTATAGCCGCGGTACTTCGCGCCGATCTCGGTTTTGGCGAGATCGCGCACAGCTTGCGCGCGCTTGGCGCCCGTATTGCTTGCCAACCGCCGCCACGCATCCGCGCGGTCCAGCATGTCGTCGATGAAGGCCCCGAGATCCGCTCGGATCGCCAGGGACGGGCTCGCAGAGCGCGAGAGCTGGTCGGCATCGATGTCGACCCGGATGAGGGGCGCTGGCAAGGCGAAGCCACCATTTTCGTACATGTCGCAATCGGTTGGTCCGAGCTCGGTGCCGAGCGCCAGCACCAGATCGGACCTCAGCAGAAGCTCCCGCACACAGAACAGACTCGGGCTTGCCGGCACGTCGAGTTCGTCGCCGGTCATGATGCCGCGTGCGTTGGTGGTGCTGACCACCGGGGCGTCAAGCGCCTGGCCGAAGGCTCGAAGTCGATCCCTATGGCCCACGGCGCCACCGCCGATCAGGATCACCGGATTTTGCGCCTTGGCGCAGAGGTCAATTGCCGATGTCAGGTCTGCCGCAGTCGGGTGTGGTCGCTCCGGCTCCGGCATTTTGAAGGATTGAGCCCCGGCTGGCAGCTTCATCACATCGATCGGGATCTCGATATGCACCGGACCGGGCCGCCCGCCGGTCATCACCGTGAACGCCCGCGCCAGCGTAGCGGCCAATTGTGCAGGGTCGCTCAGTGTGTGCGACCAGAGCGCGACGGTACGGGCGAGCGCCGCCTGATCGGGCAATTCATGCAGGTGACCGCGTCCCTTGCCCAGTGTCGCTGTTGCGTTGACTCCGGAGATCACCAGCATCGGAATGCTGTCGGCGCGGGCCTGCGCCATGGCTGTCAGCGTGTTGGTCAGGCCCGGGCCGGTGATGACGAAACAGACGCCGGGGCGGCCGGAAACGCGGGCATAGCCATCGGCCATGAAGCCGGCGCCTTGTTCGTGGCGCGGCGTGATATGGCGAATCGAACTTGCCGCAAGCCCGCGGTAAAGCTCGATTGTGTGAACACCTGGAATGCCGAAAACCGTGTCGACACCGGCCTGCTCCAGCATGGTGACAAGCGCTTCGCCAACGGTCGGGGACGGGTGCGCGCGCATCAGATCGAGTCCACAAATTTTGCGATGCGGGCGCAAGCCTCGACGACAGCCTCGTCCGGCACCGTCAGGCTGAGGCGGATCAGCTTGCCGGCGTTGTCTCCGAACGAAGAGCCGGGCATGACCGCAACGCCTGCTTCGAGCAGTTGCCAGGCGAATTCCTCGCCGCCAAGTCCGGTGCCGGAGACGTCGGCGATGATGAACATGCCGGCCTGTGGAGGATAGGGGACCACCCCCTTGAGCTGGCCAAGCGTGTCGGCAAAGAGCGCGGCGCGCCGCTGGTAGGAGTCCCGCATCCGCGCCGCTGTCGGCAAGTTGGACGTGAGCGCAAAGGCGGTCATGTCGGCGATGAACGGCTGGTTGCCGAACAGCATGGTTTCCGCCAGCGGCAGCAGTTTATCGCAAAACTGGTGCGGGCCCACCGCCCAGCCGCTGCGGAAGCCGGGGGCCGCGTGGGATTTGGAGATCGATGAGACGGCAACCACCCGTTCGGCGAGATCGGGGTTGTCAAAAGGCGAGGCGTAATTGCCGTCAAACACCAGCTCTTCATAGACTTCGTCAGCGACGATCCAGAGGTCATGCCTTGCACAGACATGCCCGATTTTCTCCAGTTCTGCGGCGCTCAGCACGGCGCCTGTCGGATTGTGCGGCGAGTTGAGCAGCAGAACCCGCGATTGGGGCGTGATGGCAGCCTCAAGATCGTCAGCAGTAAGGCGAAACCCGTTTTCTGCCCGCAATTGGACCGAGACCCGGTGCGCCCCGCTGGCTGTGATGACGCCGTCATAAGTGGCGTAGAACGGATCACCCACCAGCACGCCGTCACCGGGGCCGGTCAGGCCCATCATGGTTGCAAACAACGCAGTCTGGGTTCCGGGAAAGCAAAGCACATTGCCGGCATCGACGCCGGGGCGGCGGCGGCTGTATCGTGCAGCGATCGCATCCAGCAGCGCCGGTTCGCCACGGCCGTTCGAATAGCCGGTGCGCCCGGCCAGCATCGACTGATGGCAAACCTCGAACAAACGCGGGTCCGGCGGCTGGTCCGGCTCTCCGATCGTCAGCTCGATGATGTCCGCGCCGGCTGCCTTCAGGGTTCGGCAGCGCTGATGGATGAGCCATTTGGCGCCGCCGGTGTGAGCCAGACGCTCGGTGATAGCTGCATAATGCATGGTGTCAGTTCCTGAATTCAGCCGGATCGATCCCCAGCAGTGTCGCCACCGAATCGAGCGCAACCCGGACCACGTCGAGGCGCGAGAAGTCGTCGCCGCCCATGGAGATTTCAATCCAGAGTCCGTCGAGCAGGGCATTGAGCACAATTGCATGGCTGCGGATTTCTGCTTTCGCAGCGGTCTCCCCGCGCTCGGAGATGACTTCGCCGACAAGCTGCTCGATGATGCCGCGGAACGCCTGATAGCCCTCACGGTGCACCGTGGCCATGGCAGGATCGGAGTGCACAGTCCCGATAAAGGCTGCCCAGATCGACAGCGCCCGGCTGTCAGCCACCGGGCCGGTCACACTGGCGCGGATCAGACCGGCCAGCCGCGAATGCGCACTTCCTTCACCGCAGCCAGCTTCCGCCGCGGCAGTCAGATCGGCGATGAAGCTCCGGTAAGCCGCTGCGACCAAGCGCTCCTTGTTGTCGAAATAACGCCTGATCAGTCCCGGAGTTACACCGGCGCGAAAGGCAACCTCGCGCACGGTGGCGCCGGCCAGTCCCAGTTCGGCAATGCTGTCGAGCGTTGCCGCAATCAGGTCATTTTGCCGAACCGCCTCGGGTTCGTGATGAAAGACCTTGCGCGTCACTCCCGCCACACCGGCCGTGTGAGGCAGGTCGGGCCACCCTCGCAGGGGATGCACAGGGCATCGGCGTTGAAAACGGTGACATGGCAGCCGGCCTTTTCCATCAGGGCGCGGGTTTTCGGGAAGCCATCGACCATGATCACCTTTCCGGGGCTCAGGGCCAGAACATTGAGATTGAGCCCGTTGGAGGAGGCAAACTCGTCGCCAGGCGCTTCGACCAGCGTGTAGCCCCGATCCTTCAGCAATTGCCAGAAAGCCACCGGCAGCATGGGGGCGTAGACCAGCGCCAGTTTGTCCGACAGCGGCGACATCACGGACATCAGGTGCAGACAGGCGTCGGCGCCATTCCCAAGCGGCAGATCAAAGCCGAGCACGCTGACGCCGAGCGGTGCAAGAATTTGGCCCAGTTGCGCGATCCCGGCCTGATTGGTTCTGACGCCGCGCCCAACCGCAAGCGTTGTCGTGTCGATCCAGATGCAGTCACCGCCTTCAACCGTGCCCGGCGCCTCGATCCTGCCAAGGATGGGAATGCCCGCAGCCTCGTAAGCAGCCGCATGCAGATCCGGTTCGGCCATGCGGCCGGGCTTGCCCATGCGCAGGATGACCGCGCCCTTGTCGGTGACCAGAGACGGGTCATGGGTAAACATGGCGTCGGCCAGGCCATCGCCTGAATCGTCGATCCAGATGATCTCGGCGCCGCTGGCAGTCACCAGATCCGCGAACACGCCGAACTGTTCGATGGCACGCGGGCCATCAAAACCTGCGCCGTAATGCCAATCCCTGGCATTGGCCGAACGGAGGCTTTCGCCGGGCGCGCGCATCACCACCCGCTTGAGCGGGGGCGTCATGGATTGAGATCCGTATGTCATGAATAGGTCCGTTCAGGTGGTCTGCAGTTTTTGAAATTATACACTTGATTAATTGCTGCGCAAGGGTCACGATCACCTAACTTCGCTCCCTCCGGAGCAGCTGAGGAACGGTATGAGAAGTCCACAAGCTGGCCTGCAAGCCGATGCCGCGACATCCCCGCCCGCCGTTGAAGTGATCGGTCTTCACAAGCAGTTCGGCGCGCTTGAAGTTCTCAAAGGTGTGTCGCTGTCGGCGAAAAACGGTGATGTGGTCGCCATCATCGGCGGCTCGGGCTCGGGCAAATCCACGATGCTGCGCTGCATCAACATGCTGGAGCTTCCCACCAGCGGCGCCATCAGCATTCAAGGCGAAACCATTGAAATGAAGCCGGATGGGCGGGGTGGCCTGCGCCCGGCCAATGCGGCCCAGTTGCGCCGAATCCGCACCCGGCTTGCGATGGTGTTTCAAAGCTTCAATCTCTGGCAGCACATGACGGTTTTGGGCAATGTTATCGAGGCGCCTGTGCAGGTGATGGGCGTTTCACGCGATGAGGCGATCGCGCGCGCCGAAAAGCTGCTTGAGCGCGTGGGTCTGTCCGACAAGCGCGATGTCTATCCTGCGTTCCTGTCCGGCGGTCAGCAGCAGCGCGCAGCCATTGCCCGCGCTCTGGCCGTGGAACCTGAAGTCATGCTGTTCGATGAACCGACCTCGGCGCTGGATCCCGAACTGGTGGGTGAGGTTCTCGCCGTGATCGCTGATCTGGCGCGCGAAGGCCGAACCATGCTGCTGGTCACGCACGAAATGAAGTTCGCGCGGGAAGTCGCCAACCATGTGGTGTTTCTGGCCGACGGCGTGATCGAGGAGGAAGGTCCGCCCGATATTGTCTACAGCGCACCGAAGTCCGAGCGTTTGCAAAAATTCCTTGCGACCGTTGAATAGTCCAAGGGTGAATGGGCCAGGCCCGCATGTCCAACAGGGGAAAATCATGAAAAACAAGATCATAACCACCATCGCCGCTTTCGGCCTTACACTCGCAACCCACGCCGCATCGGCGGAAACCGTGCGCGTGGGCGTCGCCGCCGAACCGTATCCGCCCTTCACCGAGCCTGATGCGTCCGGCAACTGGACCGGTTGGGAAATCGAGTTCATGAACGCGGTCTGCGCCGAGGCCAAACTTGAGTGCGTGGTCACTCCGGTGGCCTGGGATGGCATCATTCCTGCGCTGACATCGAGCAAGATTGACGCCATCATTGGCTCGATGTCGATCACCGATGAGCGCATGAAGACCATCGATTTTTCCGATAAATACTACAACACCCCGGCGGTGATCGCGACCTCCAAGGGCTCGGGCATTACCCCCGACGCAGCAGGTCTGAAGGACAAGATCCTCGGTGTTCAGGTGTCCACCATCCACCAGGACTATATGACAACCCATTTCGCTGATGTCGCCGCCGAGATCAAGGAATACCAGACCCAGGATGAAGCCAACCAGGATCTGGCCGCCGGCCGCGTTGATGCGGTCATGGCGGATTCGCTGGCGCTTGATGCCTTCGTCAAATCCGACACATGCTGCGAGATCGTCGGCGCGGTCGAAGATGATCCGGCCATCCTCGGCGCCGGTGTCGGCATCGGCCTGCGCAAGGGCGACGACGAGCTGCGCGAGAAGTTCAACACGGCAATTGCCGCAATTCGTGACAATGGAACCTATGAGGAGTTCTCGAAGGCCTATTTCGACTTTGATATCTACGGCAAGTGACGTGCCGGATCTGGTGCAAGCCGCTCCAGCCGGGTCGGCGGGTTCATCCCGCCGGTCCGACGGACTGAGATCCTATGCTTGACTGGATCAGCGGCTTTGCCGCCTGGGAGCTTCTGGCGCTGCAGCCGCCGGGCTGGGGCGGCGTGCTGCTCGCAGGACTTGCGGTTTCGCTTCAGGTTGCCGTCGGCGGCTATATGCTGGGGTTTCTGATCGGCATCTGCGGCGCCACCGGCAAGCTCTATGGCGGTCCGATCCTGCGCGATGTGCTGGATGTCTACACCACGCTGGTCCGGGCCGTGCCGGAGCTTGTTCTCATCCTGCTGCTCTATTACGCCGGAACCGACGCCCTCAATCAAATCATGATATTGATCGGCGCCGAGCGCACCGATATCAGCGGATTGGCCGCAGGCATCTTTGTCATCGGCGTGGTTCAGGGCGCCTATCAGACCGAAGTCTTGCGCGGGGCATTCAAGGCGGTGCCCTACGGAGAGATCGAAGCGGCGCGGGCCTATGGCCTGTCCCCGTTCCAGGTTCTCAGGCGCATCACATTGCCAGGCATGTTGCCCCATGCGGTGCCAGGGCTGTCCAATCTCTGGCTGATCGCGACCAAGGACACCGCGCTCCTGGCGGTCGTCGGCGTCGCCGAACTGACACTGGTAACACGCCAGGCCGGCGGCTCGACCAAGCATTATTTCCTGTTTTTCTTTGCCGCGGGGCTGCTTTACCTGATGGTGACCCTGCTTTCCAATGTCGTCATCCGCCGCGTTGAGCGTCATGCCCGCCGCGGCATGCCGGCGGTGCGCTGATGGGCCCGGAACTCAGGAGCTGGAAAGAGCCGCACCGTCTGGTGCTGCTGGCTATCGCCATAGGCATCGTAGTTTTTGCGGCGCTAACCATGCGTTGGGACTGGCTGCCGCGCTACTCCGGAAAGCTGGTCTCTGGTGTGGGCACCACATTGTGGCTGCTGTTCCTGACCAGCATATTGGGCTTTCTTCTTGCCGTGCCTCTGGGCCTTGCCCAGGCGGCCGGTCCGTTCTGGCTGTCGGGCCCAGCACGCGCCTTCTGCACCGTGATCCGGGGCACGCCCTTGCTGTTGCAGTTGTGGCTCCTCTACTACGGCCTCGGCTCGCTGTTTGCCTACTGGCCGGAGATCCGGCAATCCTGGGCATGGCCTTATCTGCGCTCGGCCTGGCCCTATGGCGTGCTGGCGCTGACCATGTCTTTTGCCGGATACGAGGGCGAGGTGATGCGCGGGGCCTTTGCAGGTGTTCCCAAAGGTGAACTCGAGGCAGCGCGTGCCTACGGCATGTCTCCACTCACCGCGTTCCGGCGCATCTGGCTGCCGCGCGCCATCCACCGCGCGCTTCCCACGCTAGCCGGTGAAACCGTGTTGCAGCTCAAGGCAACGCCGCTGGTCGCCACCATCACCGTTGTCGATGTCTACGCCATCATTTCGCGTGTGCGGCAGGACACCTATCTGACCTATGAACCATTGCTGCTGCTGGCACTGATCTACATGATGCTGACAGGAGTTCTGGTCGTCGCTTTTCGCTGGCTCGAAGCCAAGGTACCGGTCAAGAGCAGCTGAGTGGCCCAGGCGATCTAAGCGATCTAAGCGCTGGAAGACCTTTTCCTGCTTACACTCGGAGACCTCCCGGACTGGCGGCTGAAGGCGCGTGAAAACGATGATTGTGACGAGAAGCCGGTCCGCGATGCGATGTCGGTCATGCTCAGGCGCGTGTCATTGACCAGGCGGCGCGCCGCCGCCAGCCGCAGCGACAGAAAATAGGCGCCGGGCGTTTGCCCCAACTGCCGGGCGAACAATTGCTCCAGACCACGCACCGACATCGACACCCGCCTGGCAATGGCCGCGATGCTGACCGGTGCGTCGATATGGGTTTCCATGATCCGGATCGCGCGAACCAGGCGTGGATCATGGCGCGCATCGCCCAGAGTGGCGTTGACTTGGGCATCCCCTGCGGCGCGCAAATCGTCATGAACGAAGCTCGTCGCCACATCCAGAGCGGCCGGATGACCGAGCACCCTGCGCACCAGTTCCACCATCATGTCGAATGTTGGTGACGCGCCTGATGTTGTAATATAGCGCCCGTCGATGACATAGCGGTCGGGGCGGAGATCGACATTGGGAAATGCGGTGGCGAAGTCCTCGAAATCCTCCCAGTGCGTCGCTGCGCGATGCTCATCGAGGAGCCCGCTTCGGGCCAGCAGCCATGCGCCCGATTCGATGCCGATGACCAGGCTTGCATGCCGCGCCGCCCGGTAGATATGGGCGATCAGCCTGCGGTCGGTCATCTCGGCCGCGCCGAAGCCGGCGATGATGGCCAGGACATCACAGCGCGACGAAGCATCCTGTTTGGCAGACACCGGCCAGGCGATTCCCGACGAGGTCACCGGATTGGTCCCGTCAACCGAGACGAAACGCCAGTTGAACACCATTCGACCGGCCTGCCGGTTGGCTGCCCGCAGCGGCTCGACGGCGCTCGAAGCCGTCAGCAAAGAACAGCCTGGCAGCACCAGCAATTCGACGCTGATTGGCGGCTGCAGATCCGGGGTGGCCAAGGGAGCTTTGTTTTGTGGCATGTTTCCTTCGTAAAATGGAATACATGCGCCTGCAAGCCGGTCATCATTGCCGGGCTGCCAAATGGAGGATTGCCGCATGCCATTGACCATGAATCGTGAGGTATTCATCACCTGCGCCGTCACCGGATCCGGCGCCACCCAGGACCGCAGCCCGCATGTTCCGCGTTCGCCCAAACAGATTGCCGACTCCGCGATAGACGCAGCAAGGGCCGGCGCCGCAATCGTCCATTGCCACGTCCGCGATCCCGAGACCGGCGCGCCCCGCCGCGATATTGCGCTGTACCGTGAAGTGACCGAGCGCATTCGCGATGCCGACGTTGATGTGGTCCTCAACCTGACCGCCGGCATGGGCGGCGACATGACGTTCGGCGACACCGAGACTCCGCTTCCGCTCAATCCGGTTGGCACCGACATGGCCGGCGCCAGCGAGCGCATCGCCCATATCCGCGACTGTCTGCCCGAACTGTGCACGCTTGATTGCGGCACCATGAATTTTGCCGAAGCCGATTACGTCATGACCAACACACCGGGCATGCTGCGCGCCATGGGCGGCATGATGACCGAGCTTGGCGTCAAGCCGGAAATCGAGGCTTTTGACACCGGCCATCTCTGGTTCGCCAAGGAGCTGGTCAAGGAAGGCGTGCTTGCGGCCGACGCGCTGGTGCAACTGTGCATGGGGGTTCCCTGGGGCGCGCCGGATGATCTCAACACATTCATGGCGATGGTCAACAATGTGCCTGACGGCTGGAACTGGTCGGCGTTTGCGCTTGGGCGCAACCAGATGGCCTATGTCGCAGCCTCCGTGCTGGCCGGCGGCAATGTCCGCGTCGGGCTGGAGGACAATCTCTGGCTCGGCAAGGGCCAACTTGCCACCAACGCCCAACTGGTTGAGCGCGCGGTGACAATCGTCGAGAACATGGGGGCGCGGGTCATCGGTCCGCGGCAAGTGCGCGAACGGCTCAACCTGACCAAGCGCGCGCCTGAAGCAAACTGAACATAGGGCAGGGAGAAGGTCATGGAGAAGGTCAAGTTCACCGCGATGAAGGATGGCGACCGGGAGGATTATGCGTTCCTCACCGAGCACGAAACCGACTATGCCGCCAAGACAGCCGAGCGGCTCCTCGCGGCGATGGTGGATCTCGACAATAGCCTGTCGGGTTATCAGGTCACGCGCCTCGGTCATTCGCTGCAAGCCGCCACCCGCGCCTGGCGCGATGGTGCCGATGACGACTGGGTGGTCTCGGCACTTCTGCATGATATCGGCGATATCTATGCGCCCTACAATCACGATGAATACGCCGCTGCCATCCTGCGGCCGTTTGTGCGCGAGCAATGCGCCTGGGTGGTGGAAAAGCACGGCGACTTCCAGAAGCTCTATTATGCCCACCATGTCGGCGGTAACCCGCATGCCCGCGATGTCTACAAGGGGCATGCATACTTTGAGGACTGCGCCACCTTCTGCGAGCGCTGGGACCAGAGCAGCTTTGACCCCGATTATCCGCATGAAGGCATCGAGTTCTTCCGCGCTCAGGTCGAACGGGTCTTTGCCCGCAAGGCCTATGACCCGGCCGTGATCCGGACAGGCGAACGGGTGGAGCTGACAGATGCAACCATTGCCAACGAGCGAAACATATGAGCAAAACTCTGAAAGCAGCCATCATTGGCGGCGGAGTCATTGGCGGCGGCTGGGCCGCTCGCTTCCTGCTGAACGGCTGGGACGTGAGTGTGTCCGATCCTGATCCGGAAGCCGAACGCAAGGTTGGTGAAGTGCTTGCCAATGCCAGGCGGTCATTGCCCGCCTTGTCAGATGTCAGTGTGCCGGAGGAGGGCAAGCTCAGCTTTGCCACCTCGCTCGCCGATGCGGTGGCCGACGCGGACTGGATTCAGGAAAGTGCGCCTGAGCGCCTCGACATCAAGCACACGATTCTTGCCGAAATCCAGCTTCATTGCCGTGAAGATGCGCTGATCGGCTCGTCCACCTCAGGATTCAAGCCGTCTGAACTGCAACAGGGCGCGGCCAGGCCGGAGCAGATCTTCGTCGCCCATCCGTTCAACCCGGTCTATTTGCTTCCGGTGATTGAACTGGTCGGGGTCGAGGCAACTCTGCTGCGCGCGCGAGACGTGCTCGACAACATCGGCATAAAGCCGCTGATCGTGCGCAAGGAGATCGACGCGCACATTGCCGACCGGTTTCTCGAGGCGGTCTGGCGCGAGGCGCTGTGGCTGGTCAAGGACGGCATCGCCACCACCCAGGAGATCGATGACGTCATCCGCTATGGCTTCGGCATGCGCTGGGCCCAGATGGGCCTGTTCGAGACCTACAGGATTGCCGGCGGCGAGGCGGGCATGCGTCATTTCATAGCCCAGTTCGGACCTTGCCTGTCCTGGCCCTGGACCAAGCTGATGGATGTGCCCGAACTGACCGATGAACTGACCAATATGATTGCCGATCAGTCGGACGCGCAGTCGGGCATGTATTCGATCCGGCAACTCGAGCGCATCCGCGATGACAATCTGGTGTCGATCATGCGGGCATTGAAGCCGCGCAACTGGGGGGCAGGCGAGTTGCTCAATGCCCAGGACGCGCGCAGCAAGCCGCCGCTGCCGACCAGTATCGACCAGCCGCTGACAACGCTTGAGCGGGTCATCCCGGTCGACTGGATGGATTACAACGGCCACATGAACGAAAGCCGCTACGGCCAGGTGTTCTCTGACGCCGGTGACATCGTCATGGCGATGGTGGGCGCCGACCAGGCCTATATCGCTGGCGGACTTTCCTATTTCACCGTCTCCAATGAAATCGGCTATCTCAACGAAACCCGTCTGGGCGATGTGATCCACGTGCGCACGCAGGTGCTCGAGGCGCGTGGCAAGAAGCTCCGACTCTATCACGAGATGATCCGCACCGCCGATAACGAACTGCTGGCGACGTGCAACCAGCTTCTTCTCCACGTCTCGCTTCAAACCCGCCGTTCCTGCGAGCCGGAAGGCGCGGTTCTCGCGAGAATTGATGCGCTGGGCGAGGCCCAGTCGAAACTGCCCAAACCGGCGAGCATGCGAGGCTAGGCAGCGGGCAAGCCGGCGCTTGTCACCAATTGCACGGCTGGGTCTTTCGGCCGGAAGATCGCCTTGGACAACCAGACTGACCCCCGGCCCAAAGGTGCAGGATTATGGATTTCGGACCGACCCAGGAACAGGAGATGATCGTCCAGACGACGCGGGCATTCGTCGAAAATGAACTTTATCCACACGAAGCCCAGGTTGAACGCACAGGTCATCTCGACATGGAACTGGTGCGCGAGATCCAGCAGAAGGCCATCGCAGCAGGCCTTTACGCCGCCAATATCCCCGAAGAGTATGGCGGCGCCGGTCTCGATACACCGACCTGGCTGCTCTATGAGAAGGAGCTTGGCCGCGCCAATTATGCGCTGCACTGGACCTGTGTGGCACGCCCCTCCAACATTCTCTGCGCCGGAACACCTGACCAGCGCGCCCGTTATCTCGATCCTTGCGTTGCGGGCAAAAAATGGGACTGCCTGGCCATGACCGAACCGGGTGCGGGATCGGATCTGCGCGGCATGAAGGCCAGCGCCAAACAGGACGGATCCGACTGGGTGCTCAATGGCACCAAGCATTTCATCTCCCATGCCGACATCGCCGACTTTTCGATCTGCTTCATGGCCACGGGCGAGGAGGACACGCCGCGCGGTCCGAAAAAACTGATAACCGCCTTCTTCGTCGACAAGGGCACGCCCGGCTACCAGGTCCGCGACGGCTACCGCAATGTTTCCCATCGCGGTTACACCAACGCCATTCTCGAATTCGACAATTGCCGCATTCCGACCGAAAATGTGTTGGGCGAAGTCCACAAGGGTTTTGAGGTCGCCAACGCCTGGCTTGGCGCCACAAGGCTGCAGGTCGGCGCCACCTGTCTGGGGCGCGCCGACCGTGCTTTCCAGCACTCGGTCGAATGGGCGGCGACGCGGGAGCAGTTCGGTCAGCCGATCGGCAAGTTTCAGGGCGTCTCCTTCAAGTTGGCCGACATGGCGATGGAGATGAAGGCGGCCGAGCTGATGATCCTTGAGGCCGGCTGGAAATTTGATCAGGGCACCGCGTCAGATGCCGACATGGCGATGGCCAAGCTCAAGGCCACCGAAATGCTGGCCATGGTCGCCGACGAGGCGATCCAGATCCACGGCGGCATGGGCCTGATGGACGAGCTGCCGCTGGAGCGCATCTGGCGTGACGCCCGCATCGAGCGCATCTGGGAAGGCACGTCGGAAATCCAGCGTCACATCATCTCGCGCGCGCTCTTGCGGCCGTTTGGCGCGTGACCAGCCATGAAGCCTGATCTCTCCCGTCTCCTCAGACCCAGATCTATCGCGCTGTTTGGCGGTGGCTGGGCTGCCAATGTGGTGGCGCAGTTGCAGAAATCCGGCTTTGATGGCGACATCTGGCCGGTCCATCCCAAGCGTGCCGACATTCTCGGCCTGCCCTGCATTGCCTCCATTGATGATCTGCCCGGCGTGCCTGATGCGAGCTTCATCGGTGTCAACCGGGATGCGACAATCGCGGTGGTTGAAAAGCTCAGCGCCATGGGGGCGGGGGGCGCCACCTGTTTTGCCTCCGGCTTTCTTGAAAGCGAGAGCGAAACAGCCGGCGGCGCGGACCTGCAGGCGCGGCTTGTGCGGGCTGCCGGCGGCATGCCGATCCTCGGGCCCAACTGTTACGGCCTGATCAACTATCTCGACAACATGACCCTGTGGCCGGATCAGCATGGCGGGCTGCCGGTCGACAGTGGCGTCGCCATCGTCGCCCAATCCTCCAACATCGCCATCAACATGACCATGCAGGCCCGCGGCCTGCCGATTGCCTATGTGGTTGCCGCCGGCAACCAGGCCCAGATTGGCGCCAGTGGTATCGCATCGGCTTTGCTCGATGATGACCGGGTGAGCGCAATCGGTCTCTATCTGGAAGGCTTTGGCGACATCCGCGAACTGGAAACCTTCGCCGCCAGGGCGAGGGCCAAGAACAAGCCGGTGGTCGCCATCAAGATCGGGCGTTCGGACAAGGCGCGTGTGGCGACCATGACCCATACTGCCTCCCTGGCGGGAAGTGCGGCGGCGGGGTCGGCGCTGCTCAAGCGGCTCGGGATCATCGAAGTCGACTCCATCGCGGTGTTTCTCGAGACCCTCAAGCTGCTGCATACTTTGGGGCCGCTGCCCGGCGCCGCGGTTTGTTCGGTCAGTTGCTCCGGCGGCGAAGCCAGCCTGATGGCCGACCTGAGCCATGGCAGCAGTCTCGAGTTCGTCGAGTTTGCGCCTGTGCAACGCGCCGCGTTGAAGACCGAGCTTGGGCCTCTTGTCAGCATCGCCAACCCGCTCGACTATCACACCTTCATCTGGGGCGACACGCCACACATGACACGTGTATTCTCGACCGTCATGGCGGAAACCTTCGATCTCACTGTCTTCATTCTGGATTTGCCGCGCGCCGATCGCTGCGACCCGTCAGGCTATCACTGCGCGGTGGACGCGATTATCGCCGCGAAGGCGCGCACCTCAGCTCGTGTCGCCGTGCTCGCCAGCCTGCCGGAGAACATGTCGGAGGCCTTCACCCGGCAATTCATGAACGCAGGCGTTGCCGTTCTGCAGGGCATGAGTGAAGGCATCGCCGCAATCGGTGCGGCCATTTCTGCCGGCCAGACCCCTGCGCACGATCCTGAAGCCTTGCTGGTGGCGGGCGATCCCGCCGGGACTGCAACACTGCTGAGCGAAGCCGCATCGAAGCGTGCATTGTCCGCATTCGGCCTGCGAACGCCCCGCGCCGTGTCGGCGCAGACAGTCGACGCACTTGCCGAAGCCGCCGCTGACCTCAGCTTTCCGGTTGCGCTGAAGGGAACCGGTGTTGCCCACAAAAGTGAGGCCGGACTGGTTGCGCTCGATATTTCCGGTGTGCCGGCACTGGTCCACGCCGCGCGCAGGATGGAGACGGTTGCAACGGGGTTTCTGGTCGAGGAAATGGTGGTGGGCGGACTGGCCGAAGTGCTTGTCGGCCTCACCCGGGACCCGACCGGAACGTTCCTGTTGACGCTGGGTGCCGGTGGCGTGCTGACCGAACTGTTGGCCGACACCACCTGTCTGGTGTTGCCCGCAAGCCGGACCGAGATCGAAACCGCGCTCAAGCGTCTCAGGATCAACCGGTTGCTGGACGGGTATCGCGGCAAGCCGGCTGCCGACCCGAACGCCTTGGTCGACGCCGTACTGGCCATTTGCCACTATGCTGCAGCTCACTGTGACCAGTTGATCGAACTCGAAGTCAATCCGCTGATCGCCCGTGTCGGGGATGCCATCGCCGTCGATGCGCTGATCAGCCTCGATGATGCCTGCATGAAAAAAGGAATCTCTCCATGACCGGACCAATCAGGACACGCACCGTCGGCCACGTGCTCGAAGTCACGCTTGACCGGCCCAAGGCCAACGCCGTTGATCTGGAAACCAGCCGGATCATGGGAGAGGTGTTTCGCGATTTTCGTGATAACCCGGACCTTCGCGTCGCCATCCTGACCGGCGCCGGCGAAAAATTCTTCTGTCCCGGCTGGGATCTGAAGGCGGCTGCCGATGGCGATGCGGTTGATGGCGATTACGGTGTCGGCGGCTTTGGCGGACTGCAGGAACTGCCCCATCTCAACAAGCCGGTGATCTGTGCCGTCAACGGCATCTGCTGCGGCGGTGGGCTCGAGATCGCGCTGTCCTGCGACATCATTCTGGCTGCCGAACACGCCACGTTCGCGTTGCCGGAAATCCGTTCGGGCACTGTCGCCGATGCGGCCTCGATCAAACTGCCCAAGCGCATTCCCTATCACATCGCCATGGAAATGCTGTTCACCGGCCGCTGGCTCGATGCGACGGAGGCCAATCGTTGGGGCTTCGTCAACCAGATCCACAAGTCTGATGCACTAATGGCCAAGGCGTGGGAGCTGGCAGAATTGCTCGCCGCCGGTCCGCCGCTTGTTTTTGCCGCGATCAAGGAAGTGGTGCGGGAGGCCGAGGGAGAGAAGTTCCAGGACACCATGAACAAGGTGACCAAACGGCAGTTGCGCACCGTCGATACGCTTTATGGCTCGGAAGACAATCTTGAAGGTTCCAGAGCCTTCACGGAAAAGCGCGATCCGGTCTGGAAGGGCAAATAGGCAGGCTCCGGCCTCGATCTCAGATCTTCGTATGCATCTGGTAGCCCGGTGCGAAGGTCAACCGCACGGAGGTGATCACCAGCCCCTTGTTCCAGGTGCTGCGGTCAATGACGAACAGGCCTTCGCCTTCCTTGCAGGCGAGGATTTCGGCTTCGCGGTGTCCCGCCGTCATCGCGGAAAACGAGAAATCACCGCCTTCGAACGGGATGTTGGCCACCAGCCATTCATTGGCGCTTTTTGCGCTCAGATCGGCCGCCTCGATGCCCGGCACCACGGCAGGATTGATCCATCTGTCGCCGAAGACATAGGGCTTGCCATCGGCCAGATGCAGCGTCACCAGATGCAGCAGTTTGACACCGGGTTCGGTCTGCATGCGCGCCCTTATTCCGGATGGCGGCACCGCGCGATTGTGTTCCAGCACCGTATGACGATAGGTCTGGCCCTTGCCTTCGATCTCGTAGCGGATCACCGGAATGTCGAGCGTGGCCTTGCGCACCGGGTTGAGCGCCACCCGGGTGCCGGCCTTGCGGCGCCGGTCGAGCAGGCCGGTATCGGCAAGCGCGCGCAGCGCCCGGTTGACCGTCGCCCGGGCGCAGCCGAATTCGACCGACAATTCGGCCTCGTTGGGAATGAAGTCTCCCGGTTTCCATTGGCGGGAATTGATGCGGCGCAAGACTTCCGCCTGCACCGATTGCCAGGTTTTGAATTCTTCCCCGCTCAAATCGCCTCTCCAAGCTCCTTCATCGCTTTGGCATAAGCCGAGACGATGGCTTCGCGTTTGACATGACTGCCATCTCGCACCATGTGGCGGCCTGCCGACCAGACGTCCCCAACCATGCGGTCATCGCCGGCAAACACATAGCAATCCAGAATGGTATCTCCGCTTCTGCCGATCAGATCGACAGAGTCGGCCTTCAGGGCCAGCATATCCGCAAGTTTACCGACGGCAAGGCTGCCGTTGTTTCGTGCAGAGGTTGTCGCGCCGCCCGCGTTGACGGCATCGAACAGACGGCGTCCGGTGGATTTGTCCGGTGTGGCCAGTGCGGCGCGGGAGTGATCGCGCAACCGCTGTGAATAATCCAGCGTCCTGAGTTCTTCCGACAATGAAATCCGGATGTTGGAGTCCGAGCCAATCGCGATCGAGCCCCCGTTCTCAAGCCAGCGCACAGCATCGAAGATGCCGTCACCAAGGCTTGATTCCGTAATCGGGCAAAGTCCGGCAACCGCCCCGCTTTTTGCCAGCGCTTCGGTTTCATGCGGCAACATCTGGGTGCAATGGATGAAACAGCGCAGCTCGCTCAGTTCCATCGTATCGAGCACGAATTCCACCGGGCGTTTGCCATAGGCGGCTGTGATCTCCTCGACTTCGGCGATCTGCTCGGCCAGATGCATGTGCAGCGGGGTGTTGCCGGCCAGACGGGCATGGTGGCCCAGATCCTCGGGCGCCACGGCCCTGAGACTGTGGGGCGCCACGCCGATGCGGCTGTCTGCAGGCAGGTTGGCCAGCGCTTCGGCTGATTTGGCGTGCAGCTCGGCATAGGCGTCGAGCGTATTGCCGAAACGGATCTGTCCCGGCCCCAGCGCGCGCTTGTCTGAGCCACCGTATTGGTAGTGCACAGGCAACAGCGTCAGCCCCATGCCGGTGGTGGCGCTGGCCGCAGCAATCCGCTGCGCCATTTCTGCCAGATTGGCATAGGGCAGTCCGCCCGGCTGGTGGTGCAGGTAGTGGAATTCGACATTGGCGGAATACCCGGCTTCGAGCATCTCCATCTGCACGAAGGCGGCGATCGCCTCGACATGGTCGGGTGTCAGGCGGTCGAGAAACCGGAACATCAACTGCCGCCAGGTCCAGAATGAATCCGACGGGTCGGGACCACGCTTCTCGGTCAGCCCGGCCATCGCGCGCTGGAAGGCATGGCTGTGGCAATTGGATGGTGCAGGCAGCAGCACACCGGCTTTATATCCCTGCGCCGGCGCGCCGGCCTGGACCGACTCGATCAAGCCGTCCGCGCCAATTGTAATCCGGACATTCTCTGCCCAGCCATCCTGCAACAATGCCTTCTCGGCCCACACTATCGCCATGTTTTGAAGCCCCTTGACAAAATAATATGTACATACTTATAGTTCAAATAGGCGGACATAACAATGGCGAAAAACATGCTTCTGACCAACGCGACACTGGCGACGATGGACGGCCCATCGGCTTACGGGCTGGTGAGAAATGGTGCGATTGTGATGCAGGATAGCGAGCTGGCATGGGCCGGGCCGGCCGACGATTTGCCAGCCGAATTCCGCACACATGAACCGGTCGATCTCGAAGGCAGGCTGGTGACGCCCGCCCTGATCGATTGCCACACCCATGTTGTGCATGGCGGCAACCGGGCCAAGGAATTCGAGATGCGGCTCGAAGGCGCGTCCTACGAGGAGGTTGCCAGGGCCGGCGGCGGCATCGTTTCGACAGTCGCAGCAACCCGGACTGCCACCCAGGACGATTTGCTTGCTGGTGCGCTGAGCCGGGTTGACGCGATGATTGCCGAAGGCGTTTGCAGCCTCGAGATCAAATCCGGCTACGGGCTCGACATCGAAAACGAGCTCAAGATGCTGCGGGCCGCCAGAGCGGTCGCATCACGTCGCAAGGTCCGGGTCAGGACCAGCTATCTCGGCGCCCACGCGGTGCCACCCGAATACAAAGGCCGCGCCGACGCCTATATCGATGAGGTTTGCATTCCGGGACTCGATGCCGCCCATGCCGAAGGGCTGGTCGATGCTGTCGACGGGTTTTGCGAGGGGATCGCCTTTTCGCCCGATCAGATCGCCCGGGTTTTCGACAAGGCCCGCGCGCTGGGACTTCCGGTCAAGCTGCACGCTGAGCAACTCTCGAATCTCGGCGGCGCAAGGTTGGCCGCGGAGTACGGTGCGCTGTCAGCCGACCATCTCGAATATGCCAATGCCGCCGATGCGGCAGCCATGGCGAATTCCGGCACCGTTGCCGTCATCCTGCCCGGCGCATTTTACACATTGCATGAAACCGCAGCCCCGCCGATCGATGCGTTCCGGCAGAGCGGCGTGCCGATGGCCGTGGCAACCGATTGCAATCCCGGTTCGTCGCCGATGTCGTCGCTGTTGCTGGCGATGAATATGGCCTGCACCCTGTTTCGAATGACGCCGGAGGAGGCGCTGGCCGGTGTGACCAGACATGCGGCGCGCGCATTGGGCCTTGATGACGCCGGCATGATCAAGCCGGGACTGCGGGCCGATCTCGCCATATGGGATATCGAACACCCGGCCGAGCTGGCCTACCGCATGGGGTTCAACCCGCTGTGGAAGCGGATTTTTGGAGGCCAGTTGTGACGCTCATACTAGTCCCGGGTCGGGCGACGCTCGACCAACTCGAACAAATCTGGCGCACCGAAGCGGCGGTGGTGCTGCATGAGAGCGCTTTGCCGGGAATTGAGGCTGCCGCCGAGCTGGTCAGCAAGGCCGCCGCTGGAGACGAGGCGGTCTATGGCGTCAATACCGGATTCGGCAAGCTTGCCAGCGTTCGCATCAAGCCCGGCGACACTGCCCAGTTGCAGCGCAATCTGATCCTGTCGCATTGCTGTGGCGTTGGCGAAGTGCTTGATATCGCGACCACCCGGTTGATGATGGCGCTCAAGCTGCTCTCTGCTGGTCGCGGCGCGTCCGGCATTACCTGGAACACGCTGTCGGTCATCCAGCACATGCTGCGCGAAGGAGTTACCCCCGTCATTCCGAGCCAGGGCTCGGTCGGTGCGTCGGGCGATCTTGCGCCGCTGGCGCATATGGCAGCGGCGATGATCGGTGAAGGCGAAGCCATCTTCAAGGGCGCACGCATGCCAGCGGGCAAGGCTCTTGCCATGGCAGGGATCGCGCCGGCTGTGCTGGCGCCCAAGGAAGGCCTCGGCCTCATCAATGGCACGCAGTTTTCGACCGCCTGCTCGCTGACCGGCTATTTTTCCGCCATTCGCAATCTTGAGGCGAGCGTGGTCTCGTCCTGCCTGTCGACCGATGCGATCATGGGCTCGACCGCTCCGCTCGAAGCGGGCATTCATGCCTTCCGCGGCCATCGTGGCCAGATCGATGTCGCCCGCGCCATGCGCGCGGTGATGGAAGGGTCAGTGATCCGTGAAAGCCACCGTGACGGGGACAGCCGCGTGCAGGATCCCTATTGCATCCGGTGTCAGCCTCAGGTCGCAGGCGCAGCCCTTGACCTGCTGCGTTATGCCGGCCAGACCCTGGAGACAGAAGCCAATGCGGTGTCGGACAATCCGCTGGTGCTGGTTGCCGAAGGCAAGATTGTTTCGGGCGGCAATTTCCACGCCGAACCGGTGGCTTTTGCCGCCGACCAGATTGCGCTCGCCATTGCCGAAATCGGTGCCATCGCCCAGCGCCGTGTGGCGCTGATGGTCGATCCGACACTGTCATTTGATCTGCCGCCGTTCCTGACGCCGGAGCCGGGCCTCAATTCCGGCCTGATGATCGCTGAAGTCACCACGGCAGCCCTGATGAGCGAGAACAAGCATCTCGCCAATCCCTGTTCGACCGACTCCACCCCGACATCGGCCAATCAGGAAGATCATGTCTCGATGGCCGCTCATGGCGCGCGGCGTCTGCTGCGCATGAACGACAATCTCAACGTCATCATTGGCGTCGAACTGATGTGCGCGGCGCAGGGCGTCGAATTTCGCGCCCCGCTCGAGACAAGCCCGGCATTGCAGTCGGCTCTGGCGCTGATCCGCTCCGAGATCGCCACCCTGAAAGACGACCGCTTCATGGCCGGTGACATCGCCATTGCCGCTTCCCTGGTGGCCGAGGGCCGGGTTCAGGCTGAATGCAATGTGGCCGGTCTGCTTGAAGGGGAGGTGGCATGACTCCAGTGGAGGTAACGCGCGGTGAGGGTCCGCTGGTGCTGGGGCTGCCGCATACCGGAACCCATGTGCCTCAGGACATATTCGCTCGCTTGACTCCGCTCGGCCAGACACTGGGTGACACGGACTGGCATGTGGATCGTCTCTATGAGGGCCTGCTTGACGGCGTGACCACGGTGCGCGCCAATTTTCACCGCTACGTCATTGACGCCAATCGCGACCCATCCGGTGCAAGCCTTTATCCCGGTCAGAATACCACTGGCTTGGTGCCGATGACCAATTTTGACGGCGAGCCGTTATGGCTTGAACCGCCCGACGCGGCAGAGATCGAGGCCCGCCGCATCGCCTGGCACGCGCCCTATCACGCGGCGCTGGAAGCGGAACTCGAGCGCGCGCGTGCAAACCATGGTGTGGCCATCCTTTATGATTGCCATTCGATCCGCTCCAACATTCCGTTTTTGTTTGAGGGCACGTTGCCCGATTTCAACATCGGCACCAACAATGGTGCGACCTGCGCTCCTGTGATCGAAGCGGTTGTGAGCGGTATCTGTGCGGGCGCGGAAGACTATTCGAGCATCGTCAACGGGCGCTTCAAGGGCGGCTGGACCACGCGCCATTATGGCCGCCCTGCGGACAATGTTCACGCCATCCAGATGGAACTGGCACAAATCACGCATCTGCAGACTGAAGCGCTACCCTTCGCCTTTGATCAGGCAAAGGCAGACAGGCTGCGTGTGCACCTCAAGACAATTCTGTCATCACTTGCCGATCTGGCAGCTTCATTGGGAGGCAAATCATGACCAATCCGAGACACAACCAGCGCGACATCTATCCGGCAACGGGCTCAGAGATCACCGCCAAGAGCTGGCTCACCGAAGCCCCGATGCGCATGCTGATGAACAATCTGCATCCCGATGTCGCCGAGAACCCGCATGAACTGGTGGTCTATGGTGGCATCGGCCGCGCGGCCCGCACGTGGAAGGATTTCGACCAGATCGTCGCCAGCCTCAAGAGCCTCAGCGACGACGAGACGCTGGTGGTGCAGTCAGGAAAGCCGGTGGCCGTTGTCCGCACCCATGTCGATGCGCCCCGCGTGTTGATCGCCAACTCCAATCTGGTGCCGCACTGGGCCACTTGGGACCATTTCAACGAACTCGACAAGCGCGGGCTCGCCATGTACGGCCAGATGACCGCGGGATCCTGGATCTATATCGGCACGCAAGGCATCGTGCAGGGCACGTTTGAAACCTTCGCCGAGGCTGGTCGCCAGCATTATGGCGGTGATCTCAAAGGTAAGTGGATACTTACCGGAGGATTGGGAGGCATGGGCGGCGCCCAGCCGCTCGCAGCGGTGATGGCCGGCGCCTGCTGCCTTGCTGTCGAATGCGACGAAACCCGCATCGATTTCCGTCTGCGCACCCGTTACGTCGACGCAAAGG
Source organism: Hoeflea sp. YIM 152468 (assembly GCF_029210485.1). GTDB lineage: Bacteria > Pseudomonadota > Alphaproteobacteria > Rhizobiales > Rhizobiaceae > Hoeflea. Next base: position 101,608 of record NZ_JARGET010000003.1, on the reverse strand, counting down.
CCCATACGCTTGATGAAGCGCTCGCCATGATCGATGAGTGGACCAAGGCAGGCGAGGCCAAATCAGTCGGCCTTCTCGGCAATGCCGCAGATGTCTTCGTCGAGCTGGCCGCCCGCATGAAGGCCGGCGGTGTTCGCCCCGACATCGTCACTGACCAGACTTCGGCGCATGATCCGCTGCATGGCTATCTGCCGCAGGGCTGGACCGTCGCCGAATGGCGCGAAAAGCAGGAGAGCGACCCCAAGGCTGTGGAGAAGGCGGCGCGCGCCAGCATGAAGACCCACGTGGCTGCGATGGTTGATTTCTGGAACGCGGGTGTGCCGACCCTTGATTACGGCAACAATATCCGCCAGGTGGCGCAGGATGAAGGTCTCGACAATGCTTTCGCTTTCCCTGGCTTCGTACCCGCCTACATCCGTCCGCTGTTTTGCCGCGGCATCGGCCCGTTCCGCTGGTGCGCGCTCTCGGGCGACCCGGAAGACATCTACAAGACCGATGCCAAGATGAAGGAGCTGTTCCCCGACAACACCCATCTGCACAATTGGCTCGACATGGCCCGCGAGCGCATCGCCTTTCAGGGGCTTCCGGCAAGAATCTGCTGGATCGGACTGGGTGATCGTCATCGCGCCGGACTGGCCTTCAACGAAATGGTCGCCTCGGGAGAGTTGAAGGCGCCGATCGTCATCGGCCGCGACCACCTTGATTCCGGCTCCGTCGCCTCGCCCAACCGCGAAACCGAGTCCATGAAGGACGGATCCGACGCCGTCAGCGACTGGCCGCTGCTCAATGCGCTGGTCAACACCGCGTCCGGCGCCACCTGGGTGTCGCTCCATCATGGCGGCGGCGTCGGCATGGGATTCTCGCAGCATTCGGGCATGGTCGTGGTCGCCGACGGCACCGACGCCGCGGCCAGGCGGCTGGAGCGGGTGCTGTGGAACGATCCGGCTTCCGGTGTTTGGCGTCACGCCGATGCCGGTTACGATATCGCGCTCGATTGCGCGCGCGAACACGGGCTCAATCTGCCCGCAATACTTGGGTGAATTTAAACGGAGAGGAATGATTATGCAGAGAAGAAAATTTTTGAAAGCAGGCGTCACCGGTGTCGCCGGTGCAGCCGCAGCCGCAACACTTGCCACACCTGCGATCGCGCAGGAAAAGCGCCAGTGGAAAATGGTCACCGCATGGCCGAAGAACCTGCCTGGCCCCGGTGTAGCCGCCCAGCTTCTGGCTGATCGCATCACCACGCTGTCGGGCGGCCGTATCGAGGTCAAGCTCTACGCATCCGGTGAAATCGTTCCCGGCCCCGGTGTGTTTGATGCCGTGTCCGAAGGCACTGCCGAACTCTACCATGCGGTCCCGGCCTACTGGGGCTCCAAATCCAAGGGAATCCTGCTGTTTGGATCGCAGCCTTTCGGCCTTCGCGCCGACGAGCAGTTCGGCTGGATGCAGCACGGCGGCGGTCAGGCGCTGTATGACGAGATGTACGGCCGCTTCGGCGTCAAGCCGTTCCTCTGCGGCAACTCGGGCCCGCAATGGGCCGGCTGGTTCCGCAACGAGATCAACTCGGTGGAAGATCTCAAGGGCCTCAAGTACCGCACCACGGGTCTGGCGTCTGAAATGGCCAACAAGCTCGGCATGGCATCGGAAGCCATGAGCGGCCCGGCAATGTTCCAGGCGCTGCAGACCGGCGCGCTCGATGCCGGCGAATTCATCGGACCATGGACCGATTCCGCACTCGGCTTCTACCAGGTCGCCAAGAACTACTATTGGCCCGGCGTCGGCGAGCCCTCTTCGGCGGAAGAATGCGGCGTCAACACCAAGGCTTACGAAGAGCTTCCCGACGATTTGAAGCAGGTGGTCTCGCTGGCTTGCGAAAGCCTCTACAACCCGGTCTGGACCGAATACACCACCAAGCACGCCCAGTCGCTCCGGACTCTGGTCTCCGAGCATGGCGTCACCGTCCGCAAACTGCCTGATGATGTCATCGTGGCGATGGGCAAGGCAGCCGAAGAGGTTGTTGACGAACTGCGTCAGAATGATGATGAATTGGTCAAGCGCATTACCGAGAGCTATGTCGCCTATCGCGATCTGGTCGGTGGCTATATGACCTATGCCGATAACGGGCAGATGAATGCCCGCGCCTCGGTCATGGGGTACTGATAGCGAATACCGTCCGGCGCGAGATCCTGTCCCGCGCCGGACATCCACAAAACGAGGGAACTGCATGCAGCGTCTGGCGGACATTCTCGACACGATCAGCCGGGTAACAGCGAGCGTCATTCGCTGGCTGGCGCTGTTGATGGTGCTGGTGCAATTCGCCATCGTGGTCGGCCGCTATGTGTTTGGGGTCAACTCCATCGCCGCCCAGGAGAGCGTGCTGTATCTGCATGCGACGCTGTTCATGCTCGGCGCTGCCTACACCCTGCTGGTCGACAAGCATGTCCGGGTCGATGTCTTCTATTCCAAGGCCACGGACACAACCCGTCGCCGCATCGACATATTCGGCCATCTGTTCTTGCTGATTCCGTCGATGCTGGTGCTGCTGTACTGGTCCTGGCCATCAGTGCGCAATTCCTGGAAAATCCTTGAAGGCCCGATATCAGTCGGTGGAATAGAAGCCGTGTTTCTGCTCAAGACGCTGATCCCGGCCTTCTGCATCCTCCTGGTGCTGCAATCGCTGTCCCTGCTGATCCGTCTCGTTCTGCCTGACACTTCCGCGCCAAAGGCCGATGCATGAGCCAATATCTCGATCTCGTCATGTTTGCGGCGCTGATGGGCGCCATCCTGCTTGGCTTTCCTGTGTCATTCTCGATTGCCGGTGTGGCGGTCGTGTTCGCCTATCTCGGCTGGGCGCTCGGGGTGATGGACATCACGCTGATGGGTGCCACCGGGCAACGGGTGTTCGGCCTGCTTTCCAATCAGGTGCTGATTGCCATCCCGCTGTTCGTGCTCATGGGCGCGGTGCTGGAGAAAAGCCGTATCGCCGAGGAATTGCTCGACACCATGGGCCGGTTGTTCGGGCAATTGCGCGGGGGCCTGGGTATTTCAGTGGTGCTGGTTGGCGCGCTGCTCGCCGCCTCCACCGGTATTGTCGGCGCCACGGTGGTGGCCATGGGCATGATCGCGCTGCCGACCATGCTGCGCTCCGGTTATGATCCCCGTGTTGCCTCGGGCATTGTCTGCACTGCCGGCACGCTGGGACAGATCATCCCGCCCTCAACGCTGCTGATCATTCTGGCCGACGTGATGTCGAATGCGTTTCAGCAGGCGCAGTATGAGCAGGGCAAGTTCTCGGTAGAGGCGCTCTCGGTCGGTCAGTTTTTCGCCGCTGCACTCATCCCGGGTCTGACGTTGGTGGCGCTGTATCTGATCTACATCCTGGCCCACGGTCTGATCCGCCCCGGCGACATGCCGCCGGCGACGCTCGACACACCAAAGCCTGACCGGCGCGAAATCATCTCGGCAATCATACCGCCGGTACTGCTGATCTTCACGGTTCTCGGTGCTATCCTCGGCGGCGTTGCAACGCCCACTGAGGCCGCTTCCGTCGGTGCCATCGGTGCCTTGCTGATGGCCGGCATGCGGGTCGGCAGGAACCCGCGGATCATCCTCTGGGGGGCAGCCGCCTTGATCGGTCTCGGCATTCTTGCAGGGCTGTTTCCTGTCCGCCTGCAACGCAATGACCTTGGCCTTGGTTCTCTGGCCACAGGCAGTTTCTATATCGTGCTCACCCTCGTCGGTGCCGCGGCGATCCTGGCAGCCCTTCGCGCAACGTTGCGCACCAGGTCCCTTCACGCCGCTGTTGATTCAACGCTGACCATGACGGCGATGATCTTTGCCACCATTCTGGCCGCCGGCATGTTTTCGCTGGTCTTCATCGGACTCGGCGGCGAGGAGCGGGTGGCCCATGTTTTGAGCAGTATGCCCGGCGGTCCGGCAGGTGCGCTGTTTTTCTGCATGGCCTTTGTGTTCGTGCTCGGCTTCTTCCTCGATTTCGTCGAAATCTCGGTGATTGTTCTGCCGCTGATCGCGCCGCCGCTGATCCTGATGGGACATGATCCGATCTGGCTCGGTGTGCTGCTGGCGATCAACCTGCAGACCAGCTTCCTCACCCCTCCCTTCGGTTTCTCGCTGTTCTATCTGCGCGGCGCCGCACCACCCGAAGTCACCACAGGCCAGATCTACGCCGGCGTGATGCCGTTCATCGGGTTGCAGATTGTCGGCGTCTCGCTGGTCTGGCTGTTGCCGCAACTGGCCACCTGGCTGCCAGGGGTGATTTTCTAGAACGGCTCAGGCTGCACCCTCGACCCTGTAGTCGATGGGTTTGTAGCGGAAATTGTTCGATTGCCCGGCGGAGCAGGCGGTCATCGCAACGATCAGATCCATCTCAGCCCGGAACACGGTTTTCTGCCCCGGCTTGCTTCTGGGTGGCAGCACCTTGATCTCGCCGCTGTCGCTGTCCACCGAGACATGCATGAACACGTTGAACGCGATCGGGATCGTGTCGGGTCCGATGCCATAGGGTGCGAGAGCGTTTTCCAGATTGCCCTGGCAGCCATGATGCGGATCGGTCTCGCCATAGATGATGCGGAAGGTGTCGCGCGAGCAGGGCGTCAGACTGAAATCATGCCGCCCGACTTCGTCCTCGACAATGCGCAGCATCGGCACGGACCGGTTCGAGTAGAGGATGTCGCCGGTGGTCAGGAAGATCCGCCCGGCGTAGTCGATCGAACGGCCGGAGGAAAGATACTCGCGTGTGTCGTCTGCATTGAAAGCCACCAGGTCTGAGACCTGCTCGCCTTCGGGATCGACAACGCTCAGCATCTGCCCCTGCTTCAGCTCGAAAGCGGTGCCGCTGCGGGGTGGAATTCGGTACGTCATCAGGCTACGTCCTTGTGTGAAAAGGGGCATTTCCATTCAGGGTCGACGGCGCGGCCGCTATACTGGCGCGCTTCGGAGGCATCGCCATGGTCGCTGAGCATCGGGTTGATGCTGCCGGCCAGCGCCGCATCGCGCTTGCGGATGATGTCCTTCATCTTGTCGAAGCGCCCGTCGGCGCGCAGCTTCTCGAACTGCAGATGTGAATTGAACACCAGCGCCGGCTTTTCGAACCGCCGCGCCGGGCGAGAGGCATGTGGATGCAGGCCGATGACGAAAAACGGTTCGCCGCCGATGCTGAGCGAAAAATGCGGCGAGTCGGGATCGTGATCCACGGCTTGGTTCCATGACTGACCGCTGACGACATCGAGATTGTGCAGCGACTGCAGCCGGTTCCACAACGCCTTTTCAAACGCTTCTTCATCAAGTTCATCGGGTCCATCGAAGATGACGACGAAAGACCGGACAACCGGACTCTGGAGATCGAGGTCTTCGCTGAAGTCGTGCAGCGCACGGTGGATTTCGACATCATCGGCGGGGCTGTCGATCTTGCCCACCGAAAAGACGGACAGGGCGTCGCGCGCCAGCGCCGATTTGGCGCCGACACAGGGAAATTCTGCACTCTGGATGAATTGCTGAAATGAGTTGGATATGTCGCTCATTGGTACGTCACTCACTCTCCAAGGGTCTCAACAGGCGGGTTGCAGAGCTAAACGGGCAAGGGACAAGGAAGTTCCCATCGACATCGACGGATGATCGGGGGGAACAAGCGGCCGGATACGGCGTTGACAGGCACAATCCTGTTACTGGAGCGAGCGCGATGAACGAGCCTTTGTTCGAAATCGAAAACTGGAGAGGCGGCTGGTACTACAAGCTGGGCAGCCGCTACACCGGGCCGTACACACGGCGCGACAGCGCGGTCACTGCAGCCCGCGTCGAGATCGACCCGTTGCTGGCGCCAACCAGCAAAAGCTTGCGCGCTACTCTGGCTGGCAGACAGTCCCTGGATCCCGTCGACCGCGACCTTGCTGTTGAAGATCGCGAGCGCATATTGGTGTTTGGCATGAGGTTCCGGATGCCGGGAGCCGGGGCAGGCGCGTGATCGACATCATTCTTGGCGGTCTGGCTGCTGTCTGCCTGGTGGCCAGCCTGGTTCCTCTTTTGCCGTTTGGCCACGGCTTGGTGAGATCTTTCGATTTTGGCCGGTTGCAGGTGATCGGCGTATCGGCATCTGTCATCATCGTGGCGGTGCTTTTCGGATCACTGACGCCGCCGCTGATTGCCGCGGTAATCATGGCCGGTGTGGCAAGCGCCATTCAGCTTGTCTATGTGGTGCGGTTCACACCGTTATGGCCGGTGCAGACGGCAAGCTTTGCCGGAGACAGCGATGCCGTGCCGATGATTTCGGTGCTCGCCTGCAACGTCAAACAGGGCAACCGCGATTATCAGCGCGTCATCGACCTGGTCCGCGACACCGAACCCGACATAGCTGTGTTCATGGAGACCGACCAGGCCTGGGCGGATGCGCTCCGGCCATGTCTTTCCGGGTATCGCGAGAGGATCGAGCAGCCACAGCAAGACAGCTACGGCATGATCCTGGCAAGCCGTTTTCCGCTTGCCGCGCACGAGGTTCAGTTCTTGCTCAATGAGGAAGTGCCGAGCATTTTCTGCCTGGTCGAATTGCCCGGAGGCCGGCGGGTCCGGCTGATCGCACTCCACCCGGAGCCGCCATTGCCAAACCGCGATACGCTCGGCCGCGATGCAGAAATTCTGATCGTCGCCAAGAAGGCGCGGGGCGAAAACCTGCCGGTCATCGTCACCGGCGATCTCAATGACGTCGCCTGGTCCCGGACAACCCGCCGGTTCCTGCGGATTTCAGGACTTCTCGATCCGCGCCAGGGTCGCGGCATGTTCAATTCGTTCGACGCCCGGTACTGGTTCCTGCGCTGGCCGCTCGATCATATTTTCCATTCGCATCATTTTGAACTGGTTTCGCTCGCCCGGCAGCGGTTTGTCGGTTCCGATCACTTCCCGATGTTTTATCGTCTGGCTTTGACCGGCACGGATCACAATGATCCACCCCCCGAACCGTCATCCGATGATATCGCCGAGGCCGATGAGGCGATCAAGGTTGAAGCCAGCCGTGACCGGCCTCCGGCCGGGACTGATTGGGAATAGGAAATTCCCGTCAATGCCCGATGCGCTGTGTCAAAGCGAAACAACGCCGCGCATCCGATTGGGTGCGCAGCGTGGCAAGGCCGCATGGCCGATCCTGTTGACCAGGGCCGGAGACTGAACCCGCACCCTGGCCATGATCAGGAAATCAGATACCGCCGAGGCAGATGTATTTCATCTCCAGATAGTCGTCGCAGCCATACTTCGAGCCTTCGCGGCCCTGACCTGATTGCTTGACGCCGCCGAACGGCGCGACCTCGGTCGAGATCAGGCCGGTATTGACGCCGACCATGCCATATTCCAGCGCTTCGGCTACCTGCCAGACCTTGGACAGGTCATTGGCGTAGAAATAGGACGCCAGTCCGAAGATCGTGTCATTGGCCTGCTCGATCACATCCTCGACGCTGTCAAACTTGAACAGCGGTGCCACCGGGCCGAAGGTTTCCTCGTCCGCAACCTTCATCTCGCGGGTCACACCGGTGAGAATTGTCGGCTGGAAGAAGGTTCCGCCAAGTTCGTGACGCTTGCCGCCGGTCAACACCTTGGCGCCCTTGTCGGTGGCGTCGGCGATATGATCGATGACCTTGCTCACCGCATCTTCGCTGATCAGCGGTCCGGTGGTGACACCGTCGCCAAAGCCGTCGCCGATCTTCATCTTGCCGACAGCAATTGCGAGTTTTTCGGCAAATGCGTCATAAACGCCTGACTGGACGTAGATCCGGTTGGCGCAGACGCAGGTCTGGCCGTTGTTGCGGTATTTCGAGATCATGGCGCCTTCGACGGCGGCATCGAGATCGGCGTCGTCAAACACGATGAAAGGCGCGTTGCCGCCCAGTTCCATCGATGTCTTCTTGATCTGGTCGGCTGATTGCCGCATCAAGATCCGTCCGACTTCGGTGGAGCCGGTAAATGTGATCTTGCGGACCTTGTCGTTGGAGCAGAACTCCTGTCCGATCGCTGCGCTGGACTTCGAGGTGATGACACTCAGCAGCCCCTTGGGCAGGCCGGCGTCTTCAGCAAGCTTCGCCATCGCCAGGGCTGACAGCGGGGTCTCGCCGGCGGGCTTGGAAATGAAGCCGCAACCGACGGCAAGCGCCGGTCCAAGCTTGCGCGCGATCATCGCATTGGGAAAATTCCACGGTGTGATGGCGGCGACGACCCCGACCGGCTGTTTGATCACGATGATGCGCTTGTCCGGCTGGTGACCCGGAATGACGTCGCCATAGACGCGCTTGGCTTCCTCGGCGAACCACTCGATGAAGCTGGCGCCATAAAGCACCTCGCCCTTGGCTTCCGGAAAGGGCTTGCCCATTTCCGCGGTCAGGATGGCGCCCAGATCGTCGGCGTTTGCGACCATCAGATCAAACAGTTTGCGAAGGACTGCGCTGCGTTCCTTGCCGGTCTTCCTGGCCCAGTCCTTTTGCGCTGCATAGGCCGCATCAATTGCAGTCCGCGCTTCCTCCACACCCAGATCGGGCAGCGTGGTGATGACGGCGCCGGTGGAAGGATTGAGGACCTCAAAGGTCTTGCCGCTGGGTGCAGTTTCCATCCAGGAGCCACCGACCAGCGCCGCGCTGACCAGCAGTTCGGGGTTTTTCAAAATCTCTGCAAGAGGAGTGTTGGTCATCAGGCATTGGCTCCGATTTCTGAGTGAACTTCACGAATGGACGCTTCAAGAAGGTCCAGCGCTTCCTGGAACACCGGATCCTGAATGGTTATCGGTGACAGGAAGCGGATGACGTTGGCATGCACACCACAGGTGAGCAGGATCAGGCCTTTTTCAAGGGCGCGGTTCTTGACCGCATTGGCGAAGTCCGGGCTTGGTTTTCCCGATTTGGCGTCGTTGAATTCGACGGCATTCATGAAGCCGGGACCGCGAATGTCGACGATCTCCGGCACGTCCTCGCGAATGCCCTGAAGTCGCTGCTTCAGCCTGTTGCCGAGCAGCATGGCGCGTTCGCAAAGCCCTTCCTCGTCGATCACGTCAAGCACCGCATGAGCTGCGGCTATTCCGATCGGATTGCCGCCATAGGTGCCTCCGAGCCCGCCCGGGTTGGCCGCATCCATGATGCTGGCGCGACCGGTGACTGCGGCGAGCGGAAAGCCGCCGGCCAGCCCCTTGGCCATTGTTGTCAGATCCGGCGCGACGCCATGATGCTCCATGGCAAACATCTTGCCGGTCCGGGCAAACCCGGTCTGGATCTCGTCGGCGATCAGCAGGATGCCGTGTTTGTCGCAGATGTCGCGCAGCTGTTTGAAAAAGCCTGCCGGCACTTCGTAAAAGCCGCCTTCGCCCTGAACCGGCTCCAGAATGATTGCTGCCACCCGCGCCGGATCGACATCCGCCTTGAACAGGGTTTCAAGCGCTGCCAGCGATTGCTCGACCGAAACATTGTGCAGCTCGGCCGGGAAGGGGACGTGATAGACATCGGACGGCATCGCACCGAAGCCCGCCTTGTAGGGAAACACCTTGCCGGTCAGCGCCATGCCCATGAAGGTTCGGCCGTGAAAGCCGCCGGAAAAGGAGATGATGGCTGCGCGGCCGGTGGCGGCGCGGGCAATCTTGATGGCGTTCTCGACAGCTTCCGCGCCGGTGGTCACGAATACGGTCTTCTTGTCAAAGTCGCCGGACACCAGCGTGTTCAGCCGTTCGGCCAGATGAACATAATTCTCGTAGGGCACGACCTGATGGCAGGTGTGGGTGAACCGGTCGAGCTGTGCCTTCACCGCGTCGATGATTTTGGGGTGGCGGTGGCCGGTATTGACCACGGCAATTCCTGCGGCGAAATCGATGTAACGGGTTCCTTCGACATCCCAGATTTCGGCGTTCTCCGCTCGGTCGGCATAGATTTGAGTCATCATGCCCACGCCGCGCGCAATGGCGTCCGTCTTGCGCGTTTGAATGGCCGCGTTTTTACCCATTTTTGCTACTTTCTACGTGTTCTGAACGCGCTGCTTGCCAATTGCGACCAGCCGCGCCGCCCGATTGAGCCTGAGTGGGCAGTGTGTCCGCCCCTGGGAAGTCTGGTTCCAGATTGGGTATATCGGTTTCGAGGCGACTCGCAAAGCCGCCTCGTACAGGTCGCCGCCGTCAATCTTGCCGCGTGCAGAATTATCCCCATCGGCCCAGGACGGGGCTGAGCATGAAGGAATCACAGCCGTCGAACCGGAAACATCCGAGCCACGGGCCAGGCTGTTCCCATCAGCACCAGCCAGCGCCGATGTTCGTTGTGCCTTTCGCAGCGGGAGGCATCACAGCGCACGCCGCTTCAGCTTTGCAGCAACCTCTTGTAGGCCTCGCGCAGCACGTTCTTCTGGACCTTGCCCATGGTGTTGCGTGGCAGCTCATCCAGCACAATAATGCGCCTGGGTTGCTTGAAGCGGGCAATCTTGGGCTTGATGCTGTCGAGGATCACCGCCTCCTCGAGCTGCGCCCCCGGCCTGGGCACCAGCACAGCCACCACGCCCTCGCCGAAATCGGCCTGCGGCACGCCGATGACAGCCGATTCAAGCACGCCCTCTTCCTCGTCCAGCAGCAGTTCGAGTTCCTTGGGATAGATGTTGTACCCGCCGGAAATGATCAGGTCCTTGGAGCGGCCGACAATCTGCACATAGCCATCAGCGTCGATGACCCCGACGTCACCGGTGATGAAGAAGCCGTCATCGCGGAACTCCTCCTTCGTCTTTTCCGGCATCTCCCAGTAGCCGGCAAACACATTGGGCCCCTTGACCTCGATGATGCCGATCTCGCCTTGCGGCAATGCCTTGCCGCTCTCGGCATCGACAATGCGCAGCGCCACGCCGGGCAGCGGAAAGCCGACCGTACCGGCGCGGCGTTCGCCCTCATAGGGGTTGGACGTGCTCATGTTGGTTTCGGTCATGCCGTAGCGCTCAAGGATGCGGTGGCCGGTGCGCTGCTCGAACTGGACATGGGTCTCGGACAGCAATGGCGCGCTGCCGGATACGAACAGCCGCATGTGGCGAACCAGGTCGGCGGTGAAGCCGGGATCATCAAGCAGCCGGGTGTAGAAGGTCGGGACGCCCATCAGCGCTGTGGCATCGGGAATGTTGGCGATGATCGCCTCGGCGCTGAAAGCCGGCAGGAAGATCAGCGATGCGCCGACGCTCAGTACCGTGTTGGTGGCAACGAACAGGCCGTGGGTGTGAAAGATCGGCAGCGCGTGCAGCAGCACATCACCACTGCTAAAGCGCCAGAACTGCACCAGTGTCTCGGCATTGGACAGCAGATTGTCATGGGTCAGCATCGCGCCCTTCGACCGCCCGGTCGTGCCGGAGGTGTAAAGAATTGCTGCCAGGTCGTCAGCCGCACGCGGGACGGTCTTGAACGCGGTTGGTGCGGCCAGTCCGGCATCACTGAGCGATCCGGCGCTGATGTCGTGGTTCTGCCACACGCCCATGGTTTCAAGCCCGATGCCGAGCTTGGCCGTCAGCGCCTCGTAATCGGTCCGCTTTGCCGGGTCGCAGACAAAGATTCGCGGCGTCGCATTGCCGAGGAAATATTCGACCTCCGCCGGCGTGTAGCCGGTGTTCAGTGGCAGAAACACGGCTCCGGCGCGCACCACGGCCAGATACAGCATGATCGCTTCGATGGATTTCTGCACCTGCACCGCCACCCGGTCGCCAGGCTTGACCCCGAGACCGACAAGGACATTGGCAAAACGGCCGGAGACATCCTCGACATCGCCATAGGAGTAATGTCGCCCGTCATCGGGAAGTGTCGCAAACAGCTTGCTCCGGCCTTCCGGGGTGTCCAGCTTGTCGGCGAGCAATCCGTCAAAGAGAAAATTACGAGCCATTTTTCAGTTTCCTGCCATTCTTGTTTGTGGCCGCTGCATCGGCCAATGTCTTGACGTCCTTGGAAGTGAACACCGTGTGTGCCTCGGCGAAGCCTTCGTGGAACTGGTCGATCTTCTTGAGATCGTAGAGATAATTGACCATCAAGCCGCAGGCCTGACGGACCCCGTTTGGCGACAGGTCCGCGCCGGCGTGGATGTCATGCACCATCGCGCCGTTGTTGAGATGGAAGCGCGCCACCGGGTCCAGCGGCATGCCATTTCGGCCCTTCTGGTTGATGAGGTAATCCGCCGCCTGCCGCCGCAGCCATTGTGACTGTTCGGCGAGTCCGCCAAGTTCACCAGTCTCGATGGCAAGATCGATGTCCTGTGCTGCAACAACGGGATCGGGATGTTGAGCGATGGATTGGTGCAGCCAGCGATTGAAACCCGGAATCGGAGACAGGGTGACAAATTTGCTGATCGATTTCACCTCGGCCTGCAGATTGCCCACCACCTGTTTGATCAGCGAATTGCCGAACGATACGCCGCGAAGCCCGGCCTGACAGTTGGAGATCGAGTAGAACACTGCCGTGTCGGCAGACTCGGGAGCGAGGATTTCGCGGTTTTCCGCCAGAATGTCCTGCACCGAAGCCGGTACGCCCTTGACCAGTGCCACCTCGACAAAGATCAGCGGATCGTCGGGCATGGCGGGATGGAAGAACGCGTAGCAGCGGCGGTCAGACGGTTCGACCCGGCGGCGCAGATCATCCCAGTCATTGATGGCGTGTACCGCTTCGTACTTGATGATCTTTTCGAGGATGTTGGCCGGGCTTTGCCAGTGGATCCGCCGTGGAACCAGGAAGCCCCGGTTAAACCACGAGCTGAAAAGGTGCTGAAAGTCCACATCTGTCCGACCGAAGCGCGGATTGTCCCTGAGCAGTTTAAGCAGGCGCGCGCGCATTTTCACCAGATCCCCGGTGGCACCCGGCACCCGGTTGATACGGCGCAGCAACTCCTGCCGTTTGGGTTCGGCGGCATCGAGCAGATTGGCGAAATTCTCGGACGTACGATCCGTCTGGTAGGCTGCAGTCAGCGCCTGTAGCCGCTCGATGTCGAGGTCCATCTGCTCGTTGAGATAGTCGAAGAACGCGATTTCCTCTTCGGCTGTCAACTCGCTGAAGCGCGACAGGATCTGCTGGCCCATATTGTAGCCCGACCCCTCGCCGGCGCTGGCGATCAGATCCTCGCACAGCGCTGTGATCGAGCGACCGTCGCCCTTGATGCGGGCGATGCCCGGCCGCTCGAACAGCGTCGACAGCAGATCGTAGAAGAAACCGGAGCGATTCAAAGTGCCGCCCCCATCACCAGTTCAGGCAGGAAGGTGACAATCGAGGGGAAGATGCACAGGATCACGATGGCAAGGATCATGCACATCACATAGGGCAGCGAGCCGCGCAGGATGGTGCCGAGGGAAATATCCGGCGCGATCGAGTTGATGACGTAGAGATTGAGCCCGACCGGCGGGGTGATCAGGCCGATTTCCATGTTGATGGTGAGGATGACGGCGAACCAGTAGGGATCGAACCCGGCGCTGGTGATGATCGGCAGCAGGATCGGAGCCGTCATCAGGATCACTGCCACCGGCGGCAGAAAGAACCCGGCGATCAGCAGGAAGACATTGATGATTCCCATCAGCACCCAGCGGTTGACCTCCAGATCGGAGATCCAGTTGGCCATGCTCTGGGTGACAAAGGTCGAGGACAGGGTGAAGGCGAACAGCTCCGACGCCGCAATGATCATCATGATCATGACCGATTCCCTGGTTGAATCCTTGAACATCGAGAAGAACGGCCTGGCCGAGAACATCCTGTAGACCACGACCACCAGCACCAGGCAGAACAGGGCGCCGACACCGGCAGCTTCCGAGGGCGTGGCAACGCCGCCGTAGAGCACGAACAGGATGCCGGCGACAATCGCCAGAAACGGCAGCACCCTCGGCAGGATCTCGAGTTTCTGCTTGAGCGAGTAATGTTGCGTCACATCGGACAATGTCAGGCCGCTGCGCCAGCATGAAAACAGTGTCCAGGCCATGAAAATGGCCGTCAGCATCATTCCCGGGACCAAGCCTGCGAGAAACAGCCTGCCGATCGAGGTTTCGGTGGCGATGCCGTAGACGATCATGGTGATTGATGGCGGAATCAGGATGCCGAGCGTGCCGCCGGCGGCAATCGAACCGGCGGAGATTTCGTCGGGATAGCCGCGCTTGCGCATTTCGGGAATGCCCATCTTACCAATCGCTGCACAGGTGGCCGGCGAAGAGCCTGACAGCGCCGAAAAGATCGAGCAGGCCCCCAGGTTGGACAGCACCAGGCCGCCGGGCACGCGGTTGAGCCAGCGGTCGAGCGCCTCGTAGAGGTCCTTGCCCGCCGGGCTGTTGGAGACCGCGGCCCCCATCAGGATGAACATCGGGATCGAGACAAGCGTGAACGAGTTAAGCCCGGAGAAGAAGGTTTCGCCGAGAATGTCGAGCGAGCGGAAGCCGTCAATGAGCAGCAGGGTTCCGATCGAAACAGCGCCAAGCGCAAAGGCGATGGGCATGCCGATCGCGAACAGCACGATCAGCACGACGAGAATGAGAAGACCGATTTCCAGCGGGCTCATGCGGGATTCTCCCCGGTGGTGGTCCAGTTCTTGTAGATTTCGGCGATGTATTGCAGGCACAGGATACCGATGCCAAGCGGCAGCGGCAGCAGCGGAATCCACAGCGGCAGCGCCCACACCGTATCGGTGGTCCAGCCCTTTGACAGCGCCTCGTGAAAATAATCCCAGCCGGACCGGCCGAGCAGGGCACAGAACGCCAGGCTCAGAAGGGCGGCAACCACATCAAGCAGGCGCTTGCCCTTGCCGCCCAGCAGGGTCGGCAGCAGGTCGACGGAAACATGGCCCTTGAGCATCAGCACATAGGGTGCGCCGATGAAGGTGGAGGCGATCATGGCGTAGACGACGAATTCGGTCTGCCAGACAGTGGACGCGCCGAGAAAATAGCGGATGAACACCATTTGCGAGACCACAAGCGTGGAGGCGGCAATCAGCAGCATGGATGTCAATCCGCACAGCCGCGACAACATCTCGACGACCGAAACAAAACGTTTCATTACAAGCAATCCTTGGATCGAAAAATGGGCAGGCCAGGCGGCAAGAAAAGGGGGAGGCGAAGCTCCCCCTAAAGGCTCACTCGACGGCGAGCGCGTCTTCGATCAGCTTCTGTCCACCAGGAACATTTTCGGCAAATTCCTTGTAGGCAGTCTCCTTGGCGATCGCCAACCAGGCGTCGTAGTCATCCTTCGACATCGAAACGACTTCAACGCCGGCCTTCTTGAAGGTTTCGACCATCTTGTCGTCGAGGCCTGCGGCTTCCTTGTCGAAATATTCCTCCGCCTTCTTGCCGGCGGCCATGACGGCTGCCTGCTGTTCGGGGGTCAGGCGCTCATAGGTTTCCTTGGAAATCAGCATCGGCTCATACATGAACCAGAGCGAATTTTCGCCCGGCTCTGTCAGGCAGCTGACCTGTTCGAAAAGCCGGTAGGACACGAAGGAGCCCGATGAGGTGTTGGCGGCATCCAGCACGCCGGTCTGCATGCCGGTATAGACTTCCGATGACGCCATCGAGGAAATCGATGCGCCGGCGCCCACCAGCATCTGCTCGAAGGCAGGACCGGCCGCACGGGTCACCTGACCCTGGATCGAATCCGGTGAGGTGATGCAGTTCTTTTTCGAGGCGAAAGCGCCGCCGAGCCATGCATCGGCGATGACGATGGCGCCATTGTCTTCAATCAGCTTCTTGATCTCGGTCATGAACGGCGAAGAATTGAGCCGCTTGGCGCGATCATGGTTGCGCACCAGGCCAGGCATCAGGGTTGCCGAGAATTGCGGCACCCGGCCCGAAGCGTAATCCAGCGGGAACGAGGTGATGTCGAGCTGGCCCTTGGTCAGCGCTCCCCACTGCTCCTTGGCCTTGTAGAGCGACTGCCCCGGATAGACCTGGACATCCAGACCGACATCGGCCGCTGCCAGTTCCTTGGCGAAGAGCTGAACCATTTCGTCTCGCGCATCGCCCTTGCCGCCGGGAAACTGGTGTGATGCTTTCAGGGTTTCGGCCTGTGCAAGACCGGTCAAAGCAAGGGATGCGGCCAAGACGCCCGCAAACGTTGATAATCCTAGTTTCATGTCTACCTCCCAGAAGAATGTGCTCGCAGAACCTCCTCCGGCCCTGGCAACACTCGAACGGATCATTTTTGCGATGCAAAGTCAAACCTCTTGTATACAAAAAGATTGAATTTGCATTTCGGTGTGGATTGGCGATGATGGGCTCATGAGCACACGCATTGCAGATTCCGTTCGCGAACGCATCGAGCAGATGATTGTCACCGGCGATTTCGCCGATGGCGAGCGTCTCGACGAAGTCAAGCTGGCCGAGCAGTTTGGCGTCTCGCGGACACCGTTGCGCGAAGCGTTTCAGTCCCTGGCGGCCTCGGGGCTGCTCACGCTCAAGGCCCACCGTGGCGCCTTCATCCGGCATCCGGATTTTGTCGAGCTGGTCGAGATGTTCGAAGTGATGGCCGAAATCGAGGCGATGTGCGGGTTTCGGGCTGCGCGGCACGTGACCGAAAGCCAGATGACCGCCATCGGCGTGACCATCGAGGCCTGTGAAGCGGCCATTGCGGAAGGCGATTTCGACGAATATTACCGCGAGAACGAAACCTTCCATCACTTGCTCTACGAGGCCAGCGGCAACCGTTTTCTGGCTCGCGAGGCAGCAAGGCTGCACAAGCGCCTCAAACCTTACCGGCGGCTGCAATTGCGCGCCAACGGCCGCATGCTGCAGTCGATGCGCGAGCACCGGGCGGTCTTCGCGGCGCTCAAGCGCTCCGATTCAAAGGCCGCCGCAGCGACGCTGCGCCTGCATGTCGCCATTCAGGGAGAGCGCTTCAACGACCTCATGGCCAGCTACCGTCAACTGGCCGCACTCAAGACCGGCTGAGCAGACCCAGGCGCGCAGACCCCTGGCCTGAAAGCCACGGGGCCGTGCGCCGGACTCATTTGATCCGCTGACGGCTGGTGCTCAATCGCTGTCATGACAATGGCCAAGCCGCGCAGTGTCAGCTCTCGATAGGGCTACGAACAGCCATGCTTTACGGCTGTCATATCGACAGTGCTTAATCCGGCAGGTCATCCACTCAAACGCGACATGGAAACGATCGGTTCTTTCGGTTACGGTATGCGAAAATACGGGAGGAGTTACATTGAGCGGTGCACCACCACTCAATGCTGTCGATAGGACCTGGTCCCGCCGCTCGGCAATGCGGTTGGCGGGCATTGCTGCGTTCTGTGCTTTTTCTGCCGATCATGCACAAGCGCAGGCCCAAGGCACAATCCGGTTCGGACTGACGCCGGTCTTTCTGACCAACGATCTCGAACTGCTCAATTCGCTGCAGGCCTACCTTGCGCACGCGACCGGTTATGAGATCGAGCTGATCACGCGGCGCACCTACCAGGAAGTCACCGCGCTACTGGTTTCCGGCCAGCTCGATGCTGCCTGGATCTGCGGCTATCCCTTTGTGCACTATCGCGACAACCTCGAACTTGTCGCGGTTCCGAATTGGAACGGAAAGCCGCTCTATCAATCCTATCTCATTGTCGGCGCAGACCGCGAAGCGACGTCGCTGGCGTATCTCGAGGGAGACATCCATGCATTCTCCGACCCCGATTCCAATTCGGGCTACCTCGTCACGCGCACGCTGCTTTACCAACAGGAGCGCCAACCGGAGATTTTCTTCAGAAAAACCATGTTCACCTATGGCCACCGCAATGTCATTCGCGCGGTCGCTTCGGGGTTAGCGCAATCGGGCAGTGTCGACGGCTATGTCTGGGAAGTCATGCGTGAAATCGAGCCGGACCTGGTCAACCGGACACGGCCGCTGCGAAAATCGGAATGGCTTGGCTTTCCTCCGATCGCAACCAGCAGGGTTCTCTCGCATTCACCGCGGATTGAGGCACTGACGAAAGCATTGCTTTCGATGGCGGAGAAGCCGGAAGGGGAACGGGTTCTGCGCATGCTTCGGCTGACGGGGTTCGAAGCCGCTGATCCGAGCATATTTGATGGCATCGCGGCCAAGGTCGCCCTGTTGCGAGGCGTCCTGTGAACATGCTGTCCCGCCTTCGCCGTCTGCCGCTGACCGTCCGTGTTCCAATGATGGTCGCGATTCTGATGGTGACGGTTTCAGGTCTCATCTCCGAGAGGGTTCTGGACCGGCTGTCAAAGACCCAGGAAACATATCTTCAGCGGCTGGCATCGGCCTATCTCGACGGGGTTGTCGCTTCGATCACACCATCGGTGTTGCGCGAAGATAGCTGGGAGGTCTTCGACGGCATTGAACGCATGAAGCCGAGCGCGGATGACATTCTTCCGCTGGAGACCGTGGTGACAGGAAAGAAGCAGATCGTACTCGCATCGAGCGACCCGATGGCCCGTGAAACATTGAGGCCGCTTGATCCAGACTTTATCGGTGCATTCAACGGAGCCGGCGTGCGCATCGATGCAAACACAAGAAGCGGTTATGTTCGGCGCGACATCATCTACCAGAACCAGTTGATCGGCGCCGTCTATGCCGTGTTCGATGTTTCCTCGCTGCTCCGCGAGCGGCGGCAGATCCTCGCCACGCTTTTCACCACCAACACTTTGCTCACGGCGTTTCTGGGTCTCATCGGTTTCGTCACTGTGCGCAGAATGGTCCGGCCGATGCATGTGCTCGAAACGCATATGATTGATGCGGCTGCCGGGTCTTCGACGCTGATCGCCGACAGCGAGTTTCCTGCGGCAAACACAGAGGCGGCGAGCGTCTACCGCGCCTACAATGCGCTCGTGCAATCCGAGATGGAAAGGCAGGTGCTTGCCAGGCAACTGGCAGAAGAAGAGAAACTTTCCAGTCTGGGGCGTCTGGCCTCGGGCATGGCGCACGAGATCAACAATCCGCTGGGCGGACTGATGAATGCGGTCGATACGCTGCGGCTGCACGGGGAACGCCGCACGGTGCGTGACTCGTCAATCGAGCTCATCCAACGGGGCCTGCACGGAATTCGCGAGGTCGTAGAGGCGGCGCTCGCCACTTATCGCCCCGAACGGCTGGCCCGGCCTCTGGCGGATCAGGATTTTGCCGATTTGAGGCTGCTGGTTCGGCCGGAACTGCGGCGCAAACAACAGCGGCTGGATTATCACATTGATAGGACGATCGATCCTGAACCAGGGTGGCCGGCCGGCCCCATTCGACAGGCAACACTCAATCTTCTGCTCAACGCGGCAGCAGCAACGCCCGAGGGCGGTCGCGTTGGGTTGCAGGTCATGGTAACGCCCGGGGAGCTCGAGATCGCAGTTTCGGATCAAGGCAGCGGCATGCCGGATTCTGCAAGATCAATCCTGAGCGACCGGACGAACAAGCAGATCCCCCGTGATGGCAGCGGGCTCGGCCTTTGGATCGTGCGTGAGATTGCCGGCGATCTCGGTGCGGCGATCACTGTTTCCCGGGAACCCGGATCGGATACGGTTGTTCGCCTGTCGGTTCCCCGGACCATTTCGGAGGTAAGCAAGGTTGCTTGAAGCGCTCAACATCGGATTGATCGAGGACGATCCCATCATGGGCGGCTCCATCGTGCAGCGGCTCGAACTGGAAGGCTGTGCCGTGCACTGGTGGAAAACCGGCAACGAAATGTTGGAAGCACCCGACAGGACGGTCGCCGAGCTGGACCTGATCCTGTGCGACATAAGGCTTCCGGACATGAATGGCGAAGAGGTGTATCGTCATCTGACCGGCAAGATGTCTGTGCCGCCGGTTATTTTCATAACCGGGTATGGCGAGATAGACCAAGCGGTCCGGCTGATGCGGCTCGGCGCTGCCGACTACGTCACCAAGCCGTTTCAGTTCGAGGATTTCCTGTCACGCATCCGCGACAACGCCCGAAGCCGTGCGCCGACGAGCCGTGGCGGCACCACCCTCGGCGTATCGCCCGAAATGCAGGACCTTGAGGCTGTGTTGCATCGCTATGCCGAGACCGATCTGCCTGTCCTGATCACCGGCGAGACCGGCACCGGCAAAGAGGTTGCGGCGCGGCATCTGCACGAGCTGTCGAAGCAATCGGGCGCGCCGTTCATGGCTGTCAACTGTGCGGCGATTCCGGCCGATCTGCTCGAAAGCGAGATATTCGGACACGAGAAAGGCGCCTTTACCGGCGCCGCAAAGCGCCATCTCGGTTATGCCGAGCGCGCGGATACGGGGACGCTTTTTCTGGATGAGATCGGCGACATGCCGGCGGAACTGCAAGCCAAGATCCTGCGTTTGGTGGAGGAGCGGAGCTTTCATCGTCTCGGCGGCGAGGAGCCGATCCCGTTCCTCGGCCGGATTCTGACCGCGACCCACAAGGATCTTGCCGGCAGTTCGAATGGCGGAAGTTTCCGCGAGGATCTCTATTTTCGCATCGCCGTACTGCCGGTGCACATTCCGCCGTTGCGCAGCAGACCAGACGACATTCCCTGGCTGATGTGTCTGTTTCTGGCCGAAGCCTGCAATCGCCAGGAGAAGAATATTCGCGGTTTCTCGACACTTGCCGAAGAGGCTGCCCTGTCTCATCCCTGGCGGGGAAATGCCCGTGAGCTTCGCAACCGCATCGAACGGGCCGTTGCCCTTGCCGGCGGCGAGTGGCTGATGCCCCGAGATCTCTTTCCTGACATGCCGAACACCGTATCCACCACTGCAAGCTTTCAGCCATTGTCGGAAATCCGTGATGCGGCGGAACGGCGTCAAATCGACCGCGCGCTGTCACGAACTTCCGGTCACATCCAGGATGCAGCCCGCTTGCTCGGCGTCTCACGCACAACGCTTTGGGAGAAAATGACCCGGCTGGATGTCAGGATCGAGCGTCCGGAATCCTGAACGTTCGGCGCTGCATCATGTCCGGAATCCCGAACAAGGTGAAACACGTCATCCTGTCTGTATTGATGCGGATGATTGAATTCATTGCATAAAATGAACTGGCATAGAGCTTGCTGATTTCGGGATGACGTAAACATACCCGGGAGGAAAGCATGTCACGCTGCACAAGGATGGTCGATGTCGGCCGTCGTCAGTTTTTAAGGGGTGGCGCAATCGCCGCCGCTGGAGCCGCCACGGCAACCATGGTGCCGGCCGAACAGGCCAGGGCGGCCGGCATGGCGCTGGTGGAGTATCCAGCCAACCGGATCGCCAACATCGCTGATCTGGCACCGAACGAGCCATTTGATGTGACCTATCCCGACGCGGACGCGCCGGGGGTTCTGCTCAAGCTCGGCAAGCCTGTGGAAGGCGGTGCCGGACCTGACGGCGACATTGTCGGCTTCTCGACCATCTGCCCGCACAAGGGCTTCCCGCTAAGCTACCACGCCGAAGGACGGACAATGAACTGTCCGGGCCATTATTCGGTTTTCGATTGCGAGGCCGGCGGCCAGCAGACGTGGGGTCATGCGACCCAGAACCTGCCGCAATACATGCTGCGCGTCGACGACAAGGGCGACATCTATGCCGAAGGCGTCGATGAGCTGCTCTACGGGCGCCATTCAAACGTACTCTGAGGGAGGATCACATGGCTTACAAGAGACATATCGATCGCTTGCCGATCATCCCGGCAGACGCCAGGAAGCACAATGTCACCTGCCACTACTGCATCGTCGGTTGCGGCTATAATGCCTACACATGGCCGGTCAACAAGCAGGGCGGGACCGAGGCAAGTCAGAACATATTCGGCGTTGACCTGTCGGAGCAGCAGTTCGCCGATACCGAAGCGTGGTATGCGCCGTCGATGTACAATGTCGTCAAACAGGACGGCAAGGACGTGCATCTGGTCATCATGCCTGACCAGGAATGTTCCGTGAACTCCGGTCTCGGCTCGGTGCGCGGCGCACGCATGGGCGAAAACCGCCGCTCAGACAAGACCGGCACGCAGCAGCAGCGGCTGAGCGATCCAATGGTCTGGCGCTATGGTACGTGGCAGCCGACCAGCTGGGATGACGCGCTCGATCTTGTCGCCAGGGTGACCGCGCGCGTTATCGACAAGGACAACGAGGACGACCTGTTTGTCTCCATGTTCGACCACGGCGGCTCCGCCGGCGGCTATGAGAACACCTGGGGCACCGGCAAGCTCTACTTCCAGTCGATGAAGGTGAAGAACTGCCGTATTCACAACCGCCCCGCCTACAATTCCGAAGTTCATTCGACCCGCGACATGGGTGTAGGCGAATTGAATTACGCCTATGAAGACTATGGGCTGACCGATGCGATTTTCCTGATCGGCGCCAACCCGCTCGAAACCCAGTCCAACCTGTTCCTCAATCACATGGTTCCGGGCATACGCAATGGCGCCAAGGTGGTGATCGTCGACCCCCGCCGCACCGTCACGGTCAATGCGTGCGAAATAGAAGCCGGCAAGGAAAATGTCCTGCAGTTGGCCATCGAGTCGGGAACCGATCTGGCACTTTTCAACACGCTGTTCACCTACATCGCCGATCAGGGGTGGGTCGACAGCGACTTTATCGCCAAATCGACCTTCCAGGGCCAAGTTGCCCAGGGACAAGACGAAGCCCATCCGGCAGCGCTTGGCAGCTTCGAGATGGCGCGGCAGGAGTGCCGGATGTCGCTGGCTGAAGGCGCGGAGATCTGCGGTGTGGCGGAAGCCGATATCATCAAGGCGGCGGAATGGATCGCCAAGCCGAAGGATGATGGCTCGCGGCGCAAATGCGTCAGCGCCTATGAGAAGGGCATCATCTGGGGCAATGACAACTACCGCACCGTTGGCGCGCTGGTGAACATTGCTCTGGCAACCGGCAACATCGGACGCGAGGGCGGAGGCGTCTGCCGTCTGGGCGGTCATCAGGAAGGCTATATGCGTCCTTCCGATGCTCATGTCGGGCGCCCCGCCCCCTACATCGACCAGTTGCTTATTGCCGGACAGGGCAAGGTTCACCACATCTGGGCCAACGACCATTACAAGACGACGCTGAACGCCTCGGAGTTCAAGCGGGTCTACAACAAGCGCACCAACATGGTGAAGGAAGCCATGGACGCCCGCGCAGGCGCAACCCGCGGGGAACTGGTCGACGCCATTGTTGGTGCCATCGAGGCGGGTGGCATCTTCTCGGTCAATGTCGACATCATTCATAGCCAGATCGGCCAGTCCGCGCACGTCATCCTGCCTGCGGTGGAATCGGGAGAGATGAACCTCACATCGATGAACGGTGAACGCCGCATGCGGCTGGTCGAGAAATACATGGACGGTCCCGGTTCGGCCAAACCCGACTGTCTGATTGCTGCAGGACTGGCACAGAGCCTCGAGCGGGTTCTGCGCGAGGAAGGGCGCAGCGACTACGCTGACCAGTTCAAGGGGTATGACTGGGAGACCGAGGAAGACGCCTTCATGGACGGCTATCACGCCAACACCGGCGAGATTGTCACCTATGACCGGCTGCGCGCCATGGGCAACAACGGCGTCCAGGAACCGGTCGTTGGCTTCGAGGACGGAAAGCTGGTTGGCACCAAACGGCTCTATGCCGATGGCCAGTTTGACCGGCATGGCCGCGAAGACAAGAAGGCGCTATTCTGTGCCGGTGCATGGCGCGGATTGCAGGCGCCCGGCAAGTCGGCCCAGAGGGACAGTTACGCGTTCCTGATCAACAATGGCCGGTCGAACCTGAACTGGCAGAACTGGTTCCTCGACAAGGACAATGATTTTGTCTCGGACCGTTATCCGTTCCCGTTCATCGAGATCAACCCTGAAGACATGGCGGAACTGGATCTCGAGCAAGGCGACCTCGTCGAAGTCTACAACGATGTCGGCGCGACACAGGCCATGGTCTATCCGACGTCCACGGCTCGCCGGAAAGAGGCCTTCATGCTGTTCGGTGCACCGAGCGGGACGCAGGGCAATGTCATCAATGCCGGGGTCAACGAACTGATCCTGCCCAACTACAAGCAGACCTGGGCCAACATCCGGAAGATCTCCGATGCCCCCGCCTCGGTCCGGCACCTGTCGTTCAAGTCGAAGGAATACACCTCGGCCTGACACGCCTGAATCAATCCGCCGCGGCCGTCGCGGCGGATTGATTCCATGCCAGATACAGCGCCCTGCAACCCAAACCCCTACCGGCCGGCTTCCGGTTCCCTGCCAGGTCAAGTGAAGGTCTGCCTGCCGATATCGCCGGTGCGAAGGCGATCGCCGCCGTTCGCGTTGGGTCGCGAACAGCTCCAAGGCCGCAAGGCAAGATGGCGAAGGAAATTTCGTCAGTGACGACGCGGCAGCGAGCTGCGGCGCCTTCTTCAGGTGGCTGCAGCGCCGACCGAGCATTGAAATGGATCCGGGTCTTCCCGGCTATTTCAAACTCTCCCGCAAGGAAAGGGCAGCCGAGTCAAAGAAGCAGACGTTCAACTTGATCAGGCGCAATGCAGGTGCCAACAGATGGCGTAGAGCCTGCTGGACTTGCCTGGCAAAGGGAACGGTGGTGTCCGCAGTTCATCTGTGATGGGTGCTTTGACAAGAACGGCATAACAGATGTGCGTGGCAGCTTTGGCGTCAACGACCGGTGCGCTTGCGCCATGCCTCATATTTCTTCTGGTTCTCTTCCAGCGTGCACGGATAAAGCCCGATGATCGGGGTGCCGTTGTTTACTTGTTCCAGAACGAAATCCTCGAAGCTCTCCATCCCGGCGCATTCCTCGGCGATCTCGTCGGCGAGATGCGCCGGGAGAACCATGACGCCGTCAGCATCGCCCACCATCACGTCTCCAGGGAAGACGGCGACATCGCCGCATGAAATCGGCACGTTGATGTCGATGGCTTCGTGCAGGGTCAGGTTTGTCGGTGCCGACGGCCTGGCGCAAAAGGACGGCATGTCGAGTGCGCCGATGCCTGCCGCATCCCGGAAGCCGCCGTCGGAAACGACGCCGGCCGCCCCGCGGATGGCAAGCCGGGTGACCAGGATCGAGCCCGCGGTCGCCGCGCGGGCATCCTTGCGGCCGTCCATGACGAGCACGAAGCCAGGCGGGCAGGTCTCGATAGCGACCCTTTGCGGGTGTTCCGGATTGCGAAAGACCGTGATCGGATTGCGGTCCTCGCGCGCAGGAATATAGCGCAGCGTAAACGCCGGGCCGACCATGGTTTCGGGTTTGGGCGACACTGGCGAGACGCCCTGGATGAACTGGTTGCGCAGGCCGCGCTTGTACAGCGCCGTGGCGATGGACGCCGTCGAGGCTTTTTTCAATTTGGCGCGGGTCTCGTCGGAAAGAATGTAAGTGGTCATGGGGGGGCCTCAGAAAATGTCCGGCTCGCCGGCGGTGCGGCCGAAATCGGATTGCAGAAAATCGAAATCACAGCCCTGGTCGGCCTGGGTGACGTGGCGCGAGAACATCCAGCCCCAGCCGCGCTCGAAGCGCTTTTCGGGCGGTTTCCATGCGACGCGGCGGCGGGCAAGTTCCGCCTCGTCGACCAGCATGTCGAGTCTGCGGTTGGGCAGGTCGAGGCGCACGGTGTCGCCGGTTCTCAGAAGTGCCAGCGGTCCGCCGACATAGCTTTCCGGCGCCACGTGCAGCACGCAGGCGCCGTAAGATGTGCCTGACATGCGCGCGTCCGAGATTCTGAGCATATCGCGGTGGCCCTGCTTGATCAGCGCCTTGGGGATCGGCAGCATGCCCCATTCGGGAAAGCCAGGCCCGCCCTGCGGGCCGGCATTGCGCAGAACCATCACATGATCGGGTGTGACCTCGAGACTCTCGTCGTCGATCGCCTTCTTCATCTCGGGATAGCTGTCAAACACCAGCGCGGGACCCTCATGCAGATGGTACTTCGGATCGCACGCCGCGGGCTTGATCACTGCGCCGTCGGGGCAGAGATTGCCGCGCAGCACCGCAAGCGACCCTTCCGCATGAACCGGATTCGACAGTGGCCGGATGACATCGGCATTGTAGACCTCTGCGCCTTCGAGGTTTTCGCCCATGGTCTTTCCGGTGACGGTTATGGCGGAGCAATCAAGCCGCTCTCGGATCTGCGTCATCAACGCCCGCAGCCCGCCGGCATAGTAGAAATCCTCCATCAGGTAGTCTTTACCCGATGGCCGGACATTGGCAATCAGCGGCGTCACCCGTCCCAGCTCATCGAGGTCGTCGAGGGTGAGGTTGACACCGGCGCGGCGCGCCATGGCAATGAGATGAACGACAGCATTGGTCGAGCAACCGGTGGCCATGGCGACGATTGCCGCATTGCGGCAGGCAGCGGGCGTGATGATCCGGTCAGGGGTGAGGTCTTCCCACACCATCTCGACGATGCGACGGCCGCAAGACGCCCCCATGCGCTGATGGTTGGCGTCCACTGCCGGAATCGAGGACGCGCCGGGCAGCGTCAGTCCCATCGCGTCGGCGATGGCCGTCATCGTCGAGGCGGTTCCCATCGTCATGCAGGTGCCGGCCGAGCGGGCGATGCCGCCCTGAACGCCCAGCCATTCCTCGTCCGTTATGTTGCCGGCGCGGCGCTCGTCCCAGTATTTCCAGGCGTCCGAGCCGGAGCCGAGGACCTTGCCGGCATAATTGCCGCGCAGCATCGGGCCGGCGGGCAGGTAGATCATCGGCACGCCTGCAGAGACGGCACCCATCAGCAGTCCCGGCGTTGTCTTGTCACAGCCGCCCATCAGCACCACGCCATCAAGCGGATGCGAGCGGATCATCTCTTCGGTCTCCATCGCCAGCATGTTGCGGTAGAGCATCGAGGTCGGCTTGGTGAAGCTTTCATCCACTGACAGTGCCGGCATTTCGACGCCGAAGCCGCCGGCCTGCGCGATGCCGCGTTTCACATCCTGCACCCGCTCGGGGAAATGGGAATGGCAGGTGTTGAGTTCGGACCAGGTGCTGAGCACCCCGATCAGCGGCTTGTCGATGAAATCCTCTTCGGCATAGCCGAGCTGCATCATCCGCGACCGGTGGCCAAAGCTGCGCAGATCGTCAGGGGCGAACCAGCGGGCGGACCTCAGTTGCGAAGGCGTTTTTCGAGTCATGGTCTTATCCTGTAAAGGCAAAAATCAGCCAAATGACGATCACCGTCGCAACCAGTCCGACGGCTTCCGGCCAATTGCCAAAGTCGTGGCGATCGCGTTTTTCCTCAGCCTCGAATTCATGTGCCGCAATCTCTTCATCCTGGCGCGTGAGGTCGTTCTTGTCGGTCTCCATGGCAGTCTCCTCACTCCAGCATTGATGGTAGCCAAAGGGCAAGTTCGGGGATGAACAGCACCAGAAACAACCCGATTGCCTGTAACCCGATGAACGGCAAGACAGCCGCGAATATCTCCTGCAGTTCGATATCCTTGGGTGCGACCGACTTCAGAAAAAAACAGGCTGGGCCAAACGGCGGCGACAGGTAGTACATCTGGATATTCATGGCAAAGAGCACGCCGAACCAGACTGGATCGAAGCCGAGGTCGATCACCACGGGTGCGAAGATCGGGACCGTGATGAAGATGATCGCAATCCATTCCAGGAAGGTCCCCAGCACCATGACAATCAGCATCATCACGACAATCACCCAGATCGGCGAGACGTCGAGCGCGGTCAACAATCCGCGGAGGAATTCTCCGCCACCGATACGGTTGTAGATACCGATCAGCGAGACCGCCCCAAGCACAAGCCAGATGATGGAGCCCACGGTGAGCACGGTCTGCCGCATCGCATCACGTGCCATCACCCAGTTCAACTCCCGCCGCACTCCGGCGACCACCAGCGCACCCACCGCACCAATGGCTGCGGCTTCGGTAACGGTGGCTATCCCCGAATAGATGACCCCGAGGACGGCAGCGATCAGCAGTCCGGGAAGGATGACTCCCTTCAGGTACCGAAGCCGCCGGAAGAACGGAAGCCCTGTCTCCGGAATGTCGTAGATCGGTGCGAGAGACGGGTTCAGGCGCACGCGGAACATGATGTAGGTGATATACAGCGACGCGAGGATCAGGCCGGGAATGGCCGAGGCGGCAAACAGCTTTGTGATCGAGACCTGCGCGGCAAGTCCGTAGATGATCAGCACGACCGATGGCGGGATCAGCGTGGCTAGTGCACCGGCCGCGCAGATGATACCGATCGACAGCTTGCGGTCATAGCCAAGGCGCAGCATCTGCGGCAGAGCGATCAGGCCGAGCATCACGATTTCGCCGCCCATGATGCCCGACATGGCGGCAAGGACCACTGCGACGATGCAGGTCTGCACAGCCACCGAGCCACGAAAGCGGCCCCCCATGATGGCCATGGAATCAAACAGGGATCTGGCGATGCCGGATCGCTCGAGCACATTTGCCATGAAGACGAAGAAGGGAACGGCAATCAGCTCATATTTGTGCAGCACTTCGCTGACATTCGCCGCAACGACGAAGTAGCCGGCCCGCTCACCGAAATAGAGGATGGCCGTTGCAAGTGAGACCGTCAGTGTGGTGATGCCCAGCGGCACCCCGATCGCCATCAGGGCCAGAAGCGCGAGGACGATAAGAAGCGTGATGTATTCAATGCCCACCGATGACATCCTCTTCGGAATGGAGTGCCCATCGAATGATGTTGGCGGCGAGTTGCAAGAGATAGAGAAGGCAGCCGACCACCAGCAGGATCTTGAGATAGGTGGGCTGGATCGAGTTCATGGCGGTGCCGGAATGTTCCATCCGCTGCAGCGCCTTGACCGCGGGTCCCCACAGGGCGAGTGTGAGAACGAAAATCGCACCGACTGATATCAGCATCTGGACGAGCCGCATCAGCCGCCACGTTTTCGCACTGACCAGCATTTCCACCATTGTGATCGAAATATGCCGGTGGCGTTCGACCACATAGCCCACTGACAGCACCCAGGCGCTCGCGCACAAGGTCATCGCCAGCTCGGTCGACCACACGGTGGGTTTGTCGAAGCCGTAGCGCATGACGACTTCCAAGGCTGAAACCGCTACGCAGGCAAAGAGTAACATCGAACAGGCCTGGCCTATGAACACACTGATGCGGTCCATCACCTGGGCGTATCGGGCAAGCAACCGACCCATCGCCTCGTCTCCACAAAGAGGGTTTGCGCGTCACCCGGGACCGGGTGACGCGTCCAAGAATACGGTTCTTCTTACTTGAAGAGGCCGATCTCGGTCATGTACTTGACATTGGCGTCGAGCGCTTCCTTGGCGAGATCGGACTTTTCCGCATAGGCTTCCCACTGCTTGCGGGCGACCTCGCGCAACTGGTCACGGTCTTCCTGAGCCCAGTCGATGACCTCGATCTTGTCACCGGCATGGTCGCGGGCAGCCAGTTCCATGTCTTTCTTGGCGACTTCCACAGTCATCGCCGACATCGCGTCGTACCACCATGTTTGCAGAGCCTGCTGGTCTTCACCCGAGAAAGACTGCCATTTCTCGGTGTTGATCGTGAATTGCATCGACGGCATCGAATGGATGCCGGGATAGAGCGGGAAGGGCGCCACATCGTGAAGGCCGGTGGCGTCATTGTTCACATAGGCAGAGGCGTCAGCGGCATCGACGATGCCTTTTTCCAGGGCACCGAAAACTTCCGAGAACGGAATTGAAACCGGTGAAGCCCCTGCTGCCTGAAACACCGCTGCGGCGAGCCCTTCAGGCGAACGGATCTTTTTGCCGGCGAGGTCGGCGAAAGTCCGGATCGGTGTTCGGGCCGGCAGCGCTTCCCGTGAATAGGGACCACAAGCCACGACATGGACTTCGCCACCGGTTACCGAGTCCGCTGCCTTCTGCATCATCGCTTCGCCGCCGCCGTCCTTGCAGAAGCCGAGCATTTGTTCAGGCGTGTCGTAGCCGGAGATAAGATCGCCCATGATCGCATAGGCGGGCTCCAGACCGGCAAAATAGTTCACCGAGGTGAAGTCGCCGTCAAGTACCCCGGCCGCCACGGCCTCGGGGGTCTCTCTGGCAGGTACGACAGAACCGTTCGGTGTCAGGATGATCTCGATACGGCCATCGGTCATTTCCTTGATTTTCGGCAGCCAGGTATCGGTCAGGTACTGGGTCGAGAAATCACCTGCGTTGAATGACGTCTGAATATTCAGTGTTTCCGCTTGCGCAAGGCTCGCGATGACCGACACAGAGGCGGTCAGCAGGGCGATCTTGGTGAATTTCATGGTGTCCTCCTGTTGAAATCCGGCGGGGTCCTCCCCCTTCTGATGTACTAATATATTAGTGCATCTTGCGCAAGGCCGTTGTATGGTCTCGAGCCGGGATTCGTCAGCCGCGTCGCAAGGAGCGAGGAAATGAACACGCAAAGCAGTTTGCTGGTCGAAGAAGACAGCACCATATTCGGCCCCTCTGAGGATCCACGCATCAAGCGTATCTCCGCCAGCCAGCAGATCCATGGCGCCTTGCGCGACAGAATCGTGTCGCTGGAACTCGTTCCGGGGCAGGCGCTCTCACGGGCGGAGATTGCCGGCTATTACGGTGTCAGTCAGACCCCGGTTCGTGATGCAATGCTCAAGCTTGAGGAAGAAGGGCTTCTGATCATCTTCCCGCAGTCCAGAACGGAAGTTTCGAAAATCGATATAGACCAGGCGCGTGAAACCCAGTTTCTGCGGCTCTCACTGGAGCTGGAGGTGACGAGGTGTTTGACGATCGAAACCCGAAAGGGCCGGCTTGCGACTGCACGCAAGGTCCTGTCGATGCAGGAAGCCGCTCTTGTCACCGACGACCTCGGACGTTTCGCTCGTCTCGACAAGTTGTTTCACAGCGCCCTGTGTGAGGCTGCCAGTGTGCGGAACCTCTGGAGAATCATTCATTCCCACTCCGGTCATATCGATCGCTTGCGCAACCTCAACCTGCCGAATCCGGGCAAGACGGCCAATATTCTCCAGTATCACACCCAGATTCTCGA
The DNA here is from genome assembly GCF_029210485.1 of Hoeflea sp. YIM 152468. GTDB lineage: Bacteria > Pseudomonadota > Alphaproteobacteria > Rhizobiales > Rhizobiaceae > Hoeflea. Next base: position 70,795 of record NZ_JARGET010000003.1, on the reverse strand, counting down.
CAAGATCGAGGCGGGAGACGCTGCGGCGGTGGAAAAGACTGTCAGGGAGCATCTTTCGGGGACGCTTGCAGCTGTCGACCAGATCATCGCGCGTCATCCGGACTATTTCTGAGAGCTGCTGCTGTTGACTGCCTGGCTCGTTCAGAAATAGTGAGGATACTGTTCCATGATCTGCGGTGCCGCAGCCAGCGTTCCGCCCAGATGTCTGCGCACAGCGTCCTCGGTCTTTGCCAGGTCTCCGGCTTCTATCGCATCCAGTATTTCGGTGTGGTGCTGCAGAACCGAGGCCATCTTGCCGGGGTCCGGCAGGTTGAGCCGGCGCAGCCGGTCGATGTGGCCTGATCGGCTGGAAACCAGATGATAGAGCGACACGACACCCACCGGCTCCATCAGCGACAGGTGAAACAGCCTGTCGAGCGCGGTGAATTCGTCGATATCCCGGTCGTCCCCCGCCATCTTCTGGATGGCAAGGATGCGCCTGGCGGTGCGCAGAGTATCGGGTTGACCCAGCTTCGTCAGGCTGCGGGCAACCTCCAATTCGATCGCCATTCTGAGGAACTGGGTCTCGCGCGCATGGTCGACGTCGATCCTCGCCACGACAGTGCGAGACTGCGGATAGGAGACAACCAGTCCTTCCTGCTCGAGCCGGTGCATCGCCTCGCGGATCGGCGACTGGCTGACGCCGTAATTCTGGGCGATTTCGGTCCGCACTAGGTTGGAATGGGGTTCCAGTTCCAGCGAGATGATCTGTGCCCGAAGGCCGGAATACACGCGAGCTGCCGCAGATCCCTGCGCGCTAGGCCGGAACTGGTCCTCCTGTGCACTGGTCAGTGCCGCCGATAGCGGTGTGCTTGTCATATTGAGCTCATTGGTTGTTTCGTTGATCGCTCTCGGGTGCCCATTACATGAGCCTTCCCGGCAAGAGTAGCGACAGTTGAGGAAAAGCCACGATGGCCGCCAGGAATCCCGTGACCGCCACGAAATAGGGGATGGACGCACGGGCGAAAGCCCCGGTCTTGACGTCGAGAATTCCGCAGACGGTGAACATGATGATCCCGACCGGGGGCGTCAGCCCTCCCAGATTGATCAGGCTGACGATGAGAATACCCATGTGGACGGGATCATATCCGGCATGAACGAGAACGGGCAGCACGATCGGCGTGATCAGCAGAATGTTCGCAACGCCTTCCAGGAACATGCCGCTGATCACGAGAAGTATCACGATCAACAGCAGGATCAGGATCGGCTCGCTGGTCAAGGCGGTGACGAAATCGGTGATTTGCTGCGGTCCCCGCTCGATCGTCACCGCGTAACCCAGGATGGCCGCCATCATGATGAGCAGCATGACCATGCCGATATCGGAAATGGACCCCTTGATCGCATCGTAAAATGCCTCAAGCGTCAGCTCACGGTGGATAAAAAAACCGACAAACAGGGCATAAAACACCAGGAATGCGCCGGCCTCGGTGGCCGTGAAAAAGCCGAAGCGGAAGCCAACGATGAGGATAATTGGAAAGGCGAGCGCCCAGATGCTGTCGAAGAAGCTTGCCAGCAACTCCCTGAACGTAGGCAGGGCTTGCAGGTCGGGCGCATAATTGTTCTTCTTGGCGACGAGCCAGGCCGTGATCATCAGGACGACGGTCAGCAGGAAGCCGGGGGCGACGCCGGCGAGAAACAGCTGCCCGATCGAGACTTCGTTGATGAAGCCGAACAGGATGAGCCCGATGCTTGGCGGAATTGTCGCGGTAATGATTGATCCGAAGGCGATCACGGCTGCGGCTGCGGCTTTCGAATAGCCCCCCTGGTTAATCAGGCCCGGGCCAAGCAGGCGGGATTCCATTGCGGCATCGGCGACGGCCGAACCGGATATGCCGCCCAACAGCAAGCTCAGCACGATCGAGACCTGGCCAAGTCCGCCTGCCATCCAGCCGGTCAGAAGCCTGGCAAAGTTGACCAGGCGGTTGGTGATGCCAGTCGCATTCATGAGATTGCCGGCAAGAATGAAGAACGGAACCGCCAGCAGTGGAAAGCTCTGTGTCGCGGTCACCATCTTCTGGACGGCAACCGTCGCTGGCATCGTGCCGGTCAGCACAAAGACCGGGATCGACGCCAGTGCAAGAGCAAAGGAAACCGGCATTCCCACCAACAGGAAGAAGGCGAACAGCCCGGCGATCAGAAGCAACATGTCTTGGTCCGCCAGTTATCGCGCACGGTGAATGAGCTTGGTGACGAGCGTGCGCACCAGAAGCGCGAAGCCGAGCACCATAGAGGCGTGAAAGACCGATCCGGGAATCTGCAATGCCCCGTCGAGGCGCGGATGCATCAGGATCATGTTTTTCCACGCATAGCGCAGCAGGAAAATCAAAAGGCCGATCATGATCATGATATTGGCCGCCTCCATCAGGCCGCGCATCCGTGGCGGCACATTGTCGAGAATGATCTCGAGGCCGAAATGCCGCCCATCCTGCATGGCCAGATCAATTGCCAGGACACACAGCCAGAGGAACATCAGTTGCGCGATTTCCACCGACCAGATGATTGGCCAGCCCCACACGCGGGCCAGTGAGCCGCCGCCGACGAGCAAGACAATGCCCACCAGCAGCAGCGAAGCGGATGCAAACTCGATCCGTCTCAGCATTTCACTGTCCTTGTATCTATCAGTTTCCGTGATCGCCATGTGAGCCCAGAGGCCTAGCGCCCGAGGACACGGTCCACGATCTTGGCTTCGGCCTCAAGGTTCAGCATTGGATAGACCCCCTTGACCGCATCTTTGAACGGGGCGAGATCCACATCTGTGACACCAACGCCTGCAGCGGCTACCTTTTCCAGCGATGCCGCGCCCATCTCGATCGTGAGGTTGGAGCCGTGTCGGCCCGCTTCAACGGCCAGGTCGCGGACGATCTTCTGGTTCTGCGCGGAGATTTCGTCCCACGAAGCCGATGACACGACCAGCGCCGTGACCAGCTGGATGTGCCCGGTCTTGGTGACATTCTTCACCACTTCGAAGAGTTTGGCGCCGGTGATGGCTGTCGGCTGGGCTTCGGCGGCGTCGATGGCGCCAAGCTGCAGGGCGGAGTAGACTTCACCCCAGGCTATGGGAGTAGGTTCTGCGCCCATGGCTCTGATCGTTTCGATCCACACCGGGGCGCCGATCGTCCGCATCCGCACACCCTTGAGGTCCGCGGGAGAGGCAATCGGCTTCTGGGTCAGCAGATGACGCGGGCCCTGGTACCAGTTGGAAGCCAGCATCACCAGGCCGGATTTTTCCTTCAATTCGTCACCCCAGCCGAGATATTCCTCAGACAGCGCAAACTTGTCGGCCTGCTCGTAGGTGTCAAACAGGAACGGCGCCGACATGATCGCCAGCGACGGCACGAAGCTTGACAGGCGGGCAACGTCGGTGATCGTGCCGACATTGGCGCCGGCTCGCGCCTGGTCGATCATCTCGGTCGTGTCACCCAGCTGCGAGTTGTGGAAAATTTCGACCACAACGTCGCCCGATGTGGCCGCCGCGACATCGGATTTGAATTTTTCGAGGCCCTGGCCCATCGGATCCTCAGGCGCCAGAACGGTTCCGATCTTGAGTGTAACAGCGGCATGGGACGGCATCGCCAGTCCCAGCGACAGGGCAGCGGCCATGCAAAGGCCGAGCGCACCAGTGGTGATTCTCATTTGATATCCTCCCGAAATCAATTGAACTGCTTAACTGAAATATTAGTTGCGCTAAAGTATTAATTTGATATTTTCCCCGAAGTCAAGATTGTTATTGCTGTCGCGACAGAAGCGCTCTTCCACTCATGCAGGGCAGACAAGCATCCCATGATCACACCTGCCATCAGATTGGGAACCGCGCCTGACCCGGCAGCCGAACTCGGCGAAAGTCCGGCGGTAGATCATGACGCGGGTGAAGTCTGGTGGGTGGATATTACAGGGCGAGGGCTCCATCGGTCCGGTCTGGAGAGCGGTGTCACGGCGTCCTGGGGCCTGCCGGAAGAGCCGGGTTTTGTTGTTCAGGCTGCATCCGGACAGCCCATCGTCGGCATGGAAACCGGCCTTTTCGCCTTTGATCCGCACAGCGGATCGTTGAAGAAGCTGCTGGATCAGACGCGTTTCGGCCACAGGTTCAACGACGCAACCGTCGATTCCACGGGCGTCTTGTGGGTCTCAACCATGGCGCGCGATGCTGCCAGGGGCGCGGGCGCAATCTGGTGCGTGAGCGATGATCTGACACTGCTTCCGGTCGCAGCAGGTCTGACCATTCCCAATGGCATGGCCGTCGACCGGATCAGGCGCCGGCTTTATTATTCGGACTCGCATCCGGACGTGCAGACGATCTGGACCGCTTCCCTTGTCGGTCACGGCGAGATAGGCAAATCCGCTGTCTTCGCGGACATGAAACCGATGTCCGGACGGCCTGATGGTGCGGCGCTGGATGCCGACGGTCGCTACTGGATTGCAGCCGTCGACGGCGCGGCACTGAAGGTTTTTTCGCCCGACGGCGAGCCTCTGTCTGAGGTCGCGCTGCCCGTGACCTTTCCGACGAAACTGGCCTTTTATGGCGAGCATTGCGAAAACCTCGTCGTCACATCCAAACGCGACGGCGAACACGGGGGAGGTCTGACTTTCCTTTCCTGCGCCAAAGAGAATGTGAGAGGCACGCGCCAGACTCGATGGAGCCGCCAGTAGCTGCCATACCGAAGGCGCTCAGCAACAGTCGTTCGATAAAACGCTGAGCCCCGACCGTGCTGGCAGGGCTGATGCTTGTCCTCGTTTCCCACCTGAGGTGCGTTCTGCGAATACGTTGCTTTTCAGCCGATCGCGCAAGGTCTGTCCTGCATGCCGAACGTCTCAACCTCCGAAACATCAGCCTGTGATGCCCCTGCCGTGACTGTCAGCGTCCAGGATTCGCAGAGGTGATCGTCAACGACGGAAATAGGGGCGCGTTGCCGCCGCGCAGCTTTGCTGATTTAGGGTGATGTACGGCCCCACGTTGCGCGGGGCCGCTCACGACCAAATCTCGGTATGTTCCGCTACGTCCAGAGCATCTTCGATGCCGACACCAAGGTATCGGACAGTGTTTTCGATCTTGGTGTGGCCAAGCAGGAATTGGATCGCTCGGAGATTGCCAGTCGCCTTGTCGATCATCGCCGCCTTTGTCCTGCGCAGTGCGTGACTGTCAGCGTCCTCCACCGTCCCGCCTCTCCGTTCCAACCAGGCGCGCAGGCTCGCCCTCACATCCGCGGTGATCTCGAATTGGACCGGGCGACCAGTTTTCTGCTGAACGGCCATGGCGCGTGTGCGGATCGCCCGAATCTGGCGTTGCGTGAAGGGCTTCTTGACACCGACCGTTCGACCGGCGTTCCATGCTGGTCTGCCGAGCCCGGCAAGCCCCCATTGTTTCCTGCTCATGCGCCAGTGCCAGAACGCAACCGGCAATCAAGGCGCCTTGTATTCCGTACCAAGTACGTACGAAGCCTTTGGTGTTGCACTAAGTCATTGAAAAATATGGCGCACCCGACAGGATTCGAACCTGTGACCTCTGCCTTCGGAGGGCAGCACTCTATCCAGCTGAGCTACGGGTGCATCCGTGGCGCCTGGCGGGCGGGGTTCATGCCTGGTGAAGCGATGAAATCCGGGCCGCGAAGCAGCTGACAAACGGACTTCTAGCTGATCATGCGCGGCGCATCAATGTATTTATCAGGCCGATTTCCGACTTCTCCTCAGGCAGCCATCACAGGGTCAAGTCCTGTCGGGCGCGCCGGGTGTGCCGGCGTCGCCCGTGCCGGCAAGCTGGAAGGTGCATGATGAGGAATTCATCACCCGGGACCCTGCTGCGCGCCAGCGGCTCTCGAACGTGACCGGGGTCGTAGAGGCGGCGACCGGTGCGCTTATGAGCGGCAACCCACATCTGTGCCGTGCGACCCGGTGGCGTTGCCATGATCGCCTGCATGGCGCTTGCCTGGCCAGGCATGGCGGTTAAATTCAGGCAACCTTGCGCCAGCTTTGTGCACGAACGAAATCCATCAGATGATCCGACGTCATCGGGCGGGCCAGGGCATAGCCCTGCAGCGTGTCGCACCCAAGATCTCTGAGGATCGCCGCGTGGTCCATCGTCTCGACCCCTTCGGCGATCACCCCGATCCCCAGGGACTGGCCGATATCAATGATCGAGGCCACAAGATTGCGCTGACCGTCCGTGTCGACGATAGGCGAAATCAGCTGCCTGTCGATCTTCAGCCGGGCCGGCTTGACCTGAATGAGGCTGATGATAGACGCAAACCCGGTGCCGAAATCATCGATTTCAATGTCGATGCCCCGTGCCTTGAGTTCGGCGATGTTGGCGACAATGGTTTCATTGTTGCTATCAAGGAAAATCGATTCGAGCAGTTCGAACGAAAGCGTCCCGGGGTCGAATGTCAGCCCGTTCAAGCTCTCGATCAGATCGGCGTCATAAAGCCGACCCGACGAAACATTCACCGACATTTTCGGAATCGAAATGCCCGCCGCTTTCCATCGCGTCGATTGCCAGAGGGTCTGTTCAAGGATCGCCCGGTCAATCAACGGCACGACGTTGAGTTCGTCGGCAATCTTCAAGAACGCGTCCGGAGCGAGCACACCTTCACTCGGGTGTTGCCATCGCGCCAAAGCCTCCACGCCCACGATATCGAGTGTCCTGGCGTCGAATTGCGGCTGGAAATAAGGGATGAATTCGGCCCGCTCGAGGCCGTTGAGAATATCGTCGGCAATGCTTTTGTTGCGGATGATTTCAGCCTTGAGCGAGGAGGTGAAGAATTCGAACCGGTTGCGGCCGTTGCTCTTGGCACGGTAGAGCGCGATATCGGCGTCCACGAGCAGGCGCCTGCCGCAGTCAGGTTCCTTCGGGTCTGCCATCGCAATTCCGATGCTTACACCGAACCGGCATTCATGGCCTTCATAGGCCACCGGCTCGCGCATCTTTACAACCACCCGGTTGGCGAGCGAGGCCAATTGCTCCTCGCCAACCTCCGTCGTGGTGGCGATCACGAATTCGTCGCCGCCAATTCGGGCGACAAAATCACCTGTACGGACGCTGGAGGTCAACACCGACGCCGCATGGGAAAGCATGGCGTCTCCGGCCGCATGGCCCATGGTGTCGTTGATCTGCTTGAAGCGGTCCAGATCAATGTGAAGCAGGGCCGTGACCGTCTTGCCGGCGCGGCCGCCCAGAAGCTGCTCATCGAGAAAGCGGCGGTTTGGCAGACCGGTAAGGCTGTCATGCAGGGAGTTGCGCTCCATCAGGGCACGTGCCTGTTCGAGCTCGCTGTTGCGTAACTCCGCATTCTGCTTGGCTGCCAGCAAATGGGTCTTGAGTTCGATATCAGCCGAGACATCCCAGTTGACGCCGACAATATAGCGCTCGCCGGAAAGCTTCTGGTTGACGGCGCCGCTGGCGCGAATCCACCGGATATTGCCCTCGCGCGTCAGAAGTCGAAACTCGGAATTGTAAAGGCCGTCTGTCGATATGGCTTGATCAAATTCCTCCTTGACCTTGATCCGGTCATCCGGGTGCAAGGCAGACAGCCAGCTTTCCATGCTCACCTGATCGGTGCTCTCCGGCACGCCGTAAAGCTCCCTCATCCGTCTGTCCCAGGTTAATTCGGAGGTATCCAGATTGAGCTCCCAAATGCCGATCTTGGAGGTGCTGAGCGCCAGTTCGAGCCGCTGCGACAGCCTCTCCATTTCGCCCTGACGGCGGTTGAGTTCCTGAATATAGGCCCGCCGCTGATCATAGAGATGCCCGGCAATGGAGATTGGCAGAATGACCAGCAGACCGCCGGTCAGGATGAGCAGTCTTATCTGCCAGGTATTTGGAGGTGTTTCGGCCCAGCCAGCGTCGGGAATGGCGGCGATTTTCCAACTGCCGTTCGGCAGCGAAACCTGCGAGACCACCGGGTCTGCGTCAAGGATCGTCTCTGATCCAAAGAACACCTCGCCATCCTTGCCGGTCGAACTGTCGCCGACGATGGCAATGCTGATGGGCAGATCGGGCGAGAGCAGGCCGCTCTCTTCATAAAGACGTTCAACGTCGACGACCGCAGACACCAGACCCCACAGTCTGCTCTCACCGCCAGCGCCGTCGATGAACACTGGAAAGCGGCCGATGAACCCCTGTCCGCCCTGCAGGAGGTTGACAGGTCCGGCGAGCACCAATTCGCGCGAGTAGATTGCCTGCAGGGCGGTGTCACGCTGCTTTTCATTCTGGCGATAATCCAGACCGATGGCTTTCTCATTGCCCTTGAACGGGTACATCAGGCTGATGACCAGATCAGGGGCGCCCGCGATGTTGCGCAGCTGCGAATGCTTTCCCACAATGCCTGCGGCGATCCTGCTGAACTGTGCCTGGTCCATGTCCGGCTGGGTGCCGATGACTGAAACGAGGCCGCGGACAAGTTGAATATTGCTGGTGATATTGCCTTCCAGTTTGGCGCGCACCAGACCAAGCTGCTCGCTGACCTGAGCCCGGGCACTCTGGTGGTGAACCAGGCGATTCTGGTGTTCGGCGAAAATGCCGGTGGCCACCGTGACCACAAGGGCAATGCCGGCGGCAAGGACGCTCGGCCTTAGCAGGAAGAGACCGCGGTTGAAACTGGGTGGGGACTTGTCTGGCATAGCATTCCAATGGTGTGGCTATGGGTGGCCATGGATCGCCCATGGCGTGAGCGGACGAGGTTTCCGGCCAACAGTAAATTCGAAATACGTAATAAACACCTAAAGGCGGCACCCAGAAGTCAGGGGGCAGACGCGTTTGATCATGCCATCAAAGCACGTGTCTGCCTGCCTGTCGGAAGTGCGGGCTCAATCAGCCAAGGATTACATAGCTCAAGCGGTCATCGCGCCTGAGGAAACTGGCGCTGGCCGCAAGTCCGGCCGCTTGACCGCGCGTTCACGCGCAAGAAACGGCAATCACCGTGTTCCTGATGGAGCGTCCGCGGGAATTGGCTGTGAGCGCGGTTTTCTCGGCAGCCTTGTTGGCAGACGCCCTTGGCAGTCAGGGCTCGATGCTCCGGCGTCGACGCCCGGCGGTGCAGGTGGGCCAGCGTCCCGGGCTTGCCCTGGACGTCCCCTTGCCATCGCAGGCGTGGGCGCTGGCCGCATGCGTCACTTCACGTGTTTGCGCCAGTTGTGCTCCTCGGAAAACCCGAGCATCTCGCGGATCTTCCGGTTTGAATACAGCGCTTCATGTTCGCCCATCTCGCGGCTGAATGGCACGCCGGGGAAAAACTGCCGGGCGATTTCGGCTGTCGGCATGTCAACCGAATTGGTGTCGTTGCCGGCGTTGAAGATCTGGAACCCGAGCCCGTCCGTGGTCAGGCACCGGTCAACAATCTGGCCCAGATCGCGCGCATCGATATAGCAGAAGATGTTACGCCGGCGGACGCCGGGATCGGCAAAGAAGCCGGGGAACCGCTCATATTCGTCCGGTTCCATCACATTGCCAATTCTCAGCGCATAGATGTCGAACCCCGATCGACGCTGGAAGCCGCGTGCTGTCTGTTCGTTGATGACTTTGGACATGCCGTAGGAATCCATCGGATTGACATCCATGTCTTCTTCGACCGGCAGCGATTGAGGGCTCGCCTCTCCGTCAGCGAAGCAGACGCCGTAAGTTGTTTCCGATGAGGCGATGATGATCTTGCCGATGCCGAGTTTCACCGCCGCTTCGAGCACATTGTAGGTGCCGATGGTGTTGATCCGGAATGTCTCGTTGTCCGGGCGGATGAGAATGCGCGGCACGGCGGCAAAATGCACCACTGCATCAAATTTCGGGACGCCGGTTCCCGGTTCCAGCTCTTCGAAATTGGCGTAGCTCGACATGACGTTGAACATCTGTCCGGAATCGGTGATGTCGGCGGTCAGATTGTCGACGCCGGGATGGTCAAGCGGTGTCAGGTCGACATTGACCACATGGTGGCCGCGGTCAACCAGATAGGGAACCACATGCCGTCCGGCCTTGCCGGAACCTCCGGTGAACAATATGCGCATTTTCGTCTCCTTGATCGTGCGGTCACACACTCCGCCCTGCAGCGGCCCCTGAGGACCACGCCCACTGAAAATTATGTCCGCCCAGATGTCCGGTCACATCCATGACTTCACCGATGAAATGCAGGCCCGGAACGTGCCGGCTTTCCATGGTCTTCTGATTGATCTGGGCAGTGTCGACGCCGCCCAGCGTCACCTCCGCCGTCCGGTAACCTTCGGTGCCGCCGGGAACAATGCTGAACGCCCGGACTCCGTCCACTATCTCTTCAATCGCAGCATTGCTCAAGTCCGCCAGCCTGCATGCTTCCGTGCCCGCCTTTGCGCCCAGTTGCTGCGCCAGTCTCTTGGGCAGGACCTCGCTCAGCACCGTCCAGATCGAGACTTTCGGCCGGTTGGCGCGCTCGGCCTTCACGTGGCCCGCCAGATCGAAGCCGGGAGACAGATCGATGGTAACGCTGTCACCCTCGCGCCAATAGGATGAGACCTGCAGCATTGCCGGGCCGGACAGGCCCCGATGGGTGAACAGCATCGCCTCATCAAACGAGGTGCCGTTGCACGCGGCGTGCACGTCAAGCGATACACCGGACAGGCCGCCCCAGCTGTCATGCATGTTCGAAGCCCAGGTGAAAGGCACCAGCCCGGCGCGGGTCTCGGTGATGGCGTGTCCGAATTTGTTGGCAATGTCATAACCAAAGCCGGTGGCTCCCATCTTCGGGATCGATTTGCCGCCTGTGGCGACAACCACCGATTGTGCCTGCCAGGTGCCGCCGCTGGTCCGGATCTCGAAGCCGGTGTCCAGCCTGCCGACCTCGTGAATATCAGTCGCCAGTTCCAGCCGCGCCCCGGCATCACGCATGTCATCGGTCAGCATGGTGATGATGTCGCGCGCCGATCCGTCACAAAACAGCTGCCCCAGTGTCTTTTCGTGAAACGCAATGCCGCGGGCTCTGACCCGGTCGATGAAATCATGCTGGGTGAACGAGGCAAGCGCCGAGATGGCAAAATGCCGGTTGCTGGAGATGAAATTGGCCGGGGTGCAGTGCATGTTGGTGAAGTTGCAGCGGCCGCCACCGGAAATCCGTATTTTTTCGCCGGGTGCGCGCGCATGATCAATCACGGTTACGCAGCGGCCGCGGCGGGCGGCTTCGATGGCACACATCATGCCGGCAGCACCTGCGCCCAGCACCACGACGTCCGATTTGAGCACTGGTGTCATAAACACTCCGGTTTGGCCCCGTCCCGATCATGCGGATGCTGCATCTTTGTGGATCTATGCAAGCAGCAGATCGTCCGCCCGACGACGGTCTGCGGCGACAGGTATTCGGCAAGAGGCAGCCAATACCAGATCCGGCTCGGACTACAAACCCTTGATATCCAGCCCAGGGTCCTGTCCAGGCCAACCCTGGCGCAGAGACTGCGGTTGCCACGGTTACGGATGGAGCTGTAGTAAGTGAGAAGTTCACGGCGGAATTCACGATGACCAATCCCACTCTCGATCTTGGCCCTGTTGCCGTGAGCATTGACGTAAGCGTTGGCCATATCGCGGAGTTGAAGATCCAGGACGGCGATCGGACTCTCACCCCGCTGCATCGGGCAGCCTGGGTGGATGACGCGAATGCTGAGTTTCCCCATGCAACGGCCCCGAATGTAAAGCATCTGTCGGGCGATTTCTTCTGCGCCCCGTTCGGGCGCAACGATCTCGAACCGGCGCCGTCGCACGGGTGGCCCGCCAACAGCGAATGGGATCACATCGAGACTGTCAGCCAGGATGGCCGGGCGAGCCTGGTGTTCCGGCTCCGCAAGCGGGTCATGGGTGCCCGCGTTGAAAAGCGGCTCACGCTCGTTACCGGTCATCCATTCCTCTATCAGGAGCACAGTTTTACCGGCGGGGCAGGGGCTGTCTCCGCTGCCCATCACGTCATGGTGCACATGGCCGCTGGAGGTTCACTGGCGTTCTCGCCCAAGCAAAACGCTCAGTCGCCGGCTGAGCCATTGGAAACAGATCCCGCCCGCGGCCGCTCCATTCTTGCCTATCCGGCGTCGGGTTCGGACCTGACAGTCTTCCCGCTGGCCGATGGCGGAACAGCGGATCTCACAGCCTATCCGATCGGCCTCAATCACGAGGATTTTGTTGTCCTGGCCGAAAAGCGGCGCGGCTCTGCACCCGACGCGCTGGGCTGGACGGTGGTCAGCCGCAGGGCCGAACGCGATCATGTCATCGTGCTCAAGCGTCCTGAGGTGCTGCCGCTTACCATGCTGTGGATGAGCAATGGCGGACGCGATTACGCGCCATGGTCGGGCCGGCACAAAGGTGTTCTCGGGATTGAGGATGCACGCGCGTCGCCGCTTGGCCATGCCGAATCCTGCCGCGAGAATGATTTTACCCGCGCAGGAATTGCCACTGCATTTGATCTCGCCGCCGAGCGGAAAATCGTGATCCGGCAGGTGGTCGGGGCCTGTTCAGCCGAGCCGGGGGAGGGCCGCGTGCTCAAGGTGGCGGCCGACACGGACGTGCTGACACTGCATTTTGGCAATGGCCGCATACGCCGTCTGAGCTACGATTCCGCGTTTCTCGCTGGCTGATCCCATCAATCGCAAGGCGCATTGAAGGTGTTCCGGGCACGGCTTTGTCCAACAGCCTGCTCCAGAATCAAAAAGGCCGTATCCCATGGCTTGCACCGGGATACGGCCCTGAAAGTCTGACCCGTTACGAAATCAGCAGGCGGCTTCGTAAATCCGGCCATAGGCGTCGCGATAACGGCACTGGCCCGGAGTTGTGGCAGCCCCGATCAATGCGCCTGCCGCGCCGCCAATCAGTGCACCGGTAGCTACGCCGCGACCGCTGCTGCCTGTCGCCGCGGCGATCAGGGCACCCGTTCCTGCGCCGACAGCCGCACCGGTTCCTGCCCGCTTTTCAGTTGTTGTGCAGCCAGATGCCGCGAGAAGGGCTACCGCTGCTACGGTGGAAAGAATGAGTTTAGTCATCAAAGGCTCCATAATGATGCGCACCAGCTAAGCGGAGGCAGGTTTACTCAAACGCGGACCGGTGCTTTCCGGCCACCGATTCATTATACAGGATAACGATGGCCGACACCATCATGGCGATGCTCATTGCGAGGGCAAGCGTTGAAATCAACATGGTCAGTCCTTTCGCGTCGATCTGTCATTATTTCAAAGGATCAACGTCGCAATCCGGATTTGGTTCCATTTGGCATGCAGCGGTTCAAACTGCGTGGCTGCCATTCAGGCCGGGCCTGGTGCAGTCTGCGCTGCACGAAATCAAGCCTTTGTGCACGAGAACCCGACAAAGCGGCTGCGACCCCACCGGAGGTGACGGCGAATGCCGTGAGCCTGTCCACCCGAGCAAAAGCCACTTGCGCCGGCGCGTGGCTTTTACGATGATCAGGCCGGACACGCGAAAGCTCGGCGATGGCGCCATGGTTCCAGTTGGCAAAACTGAACCGCATACAGCCCACCGGAGCAGGCGTGCTGGTGTGGCGTTGAGAAGGGGACGGATCGCGCAAACGCAGACACGTGCCTGAAAATGTAAGGTGTGTGCGCTCCGGCCCGGTATCGCCATCGTCCCGCCGCCTATCGCGTGTTGAAACTGAACGCGATGCCTCGCTCATGCCGCTGGCGGGCGGGCGCGTAGACCATGGAATGCAGCAGAAGGTGATGGGGAAACTCTGACGTTTTCGCAGCGCCAAAACCAGGGGAGGAGAACCCGCATGTGCCATGTGTGTGTCATTGATAACGTGAAAGCCTCAATGCTGTCGCGCCGTGATTTCTTCAGGAAGACGGCCGCCGCAGGGTTTGCGGTCACCGCAGCCGGCGCCATGTCAGCCCGTCCGGCGCTTGCTCAGGCGAAAGGCAAAGTGGTCGATCTGACCTACACCCTTGATGAGAAGTTCCCGACCTTTGATGGGAAGCCGGGAATTCTCTACACGGAAAACGTCAATTTCGACAAATCCGGCTACCAGATATGGGAACTGACGATTTTTGAGCATTCCGGTACCCATGTCGACGCGCCGCTGCACTTTTCCAAGGATGGAACCTCGGTGGCGGAGCTCGATCCGCAAAATCTGGTCTGTCCGCTGTGCATCATCGACATCAAGGCCAAGGCCGCTGACGAACCCAATGCCATGGTCGAACCCGAGGACATCGAGTCGTATGTCAGCGCCCATGGCGATATCCCTGAAGGCGCCTGCATGGCGATGAATTCCGGCTGGCAGAACAAGATTGGCGATCCGAGCTACCGCAATGATGCGGATGGCAATTTTGCCTTCCCCGGCTTTTCCAAGGCTGCGACCGACATGCTGATGGAAATGGGTGCCGGCTCAATCGGCGTTGACACCTTGTCGCTTGATCCGGGAAATTCGGCGGATTTCGCGGTGCATTATTCCTGGCTCCCGAGCGGCCGCTTTGGCATCGAGAATCTGGCCAATCTCGATGACCTTCCGGCATCGGGCGCAACGCTGTTTGTCGGTGCACCCAAGCACCGGAATGGCACCGGTGGCCCGGCCCGCGTTATGGCAATGGTCTGAGCCGCACGCTAGGGACAAGCCCTGAGGGGGCAGAAGCGCAGACGATGGCCGGCAGGCGGCTGTTTGGTAGGCGCGGTATCTGGCATGCCGGCAAATCCGGGATCCGCAATGCGATGTCGCCTGCAGCGCCGCGCATCTGATTGGATGCGCGGGCGACGCTGTAACTCTGTCAATCAATGCGTGTATGTTTTTGTCCGAAAGCGACATGCAGGCGCAATGAACCATGAGGCTGATTCGATGATACTTCGTACCCTGACCGGCTGCTGCATCGCAATTTTGCTGACTGCAGCCGCCTTTGCCGACGAACCGCCCAGTTGCCTTGATCCGCAAACCCAAGTGGAATTGACCTATTGTGCCAGCGTTGATTATGAGAGCGCAGATGCCGATCTCAATGCGCTCTGGCCGGACATCGTCGCTGCGGCCAAAACCAACGACGAATATGTGGCCGACATGATAGCCGGGAGTGACGTTCCGACCACGCTTGAGGCATTGCGCACGGCGCAGCGGGCATGGATAAAGTACCGCGATGCGCAATGTGAATATGAAGCCTATGAAGTGTTTGGCGGCACCGCCCAGCCGATGGTGGGCAGTCTCTGTCTTGCCAGGTTGACGCGCGAACGTATCGAAGTCCTGTCGCAAACCCTTGATATGCCCTGATCACCGCTGCTTTGCGCGTCTGCCGCTCCAACCCGCGGCACAGATTTGCCTCGACCTATGCGCCCAGCGCATGGGAGGGCACACATAACGGTGATTGTTGCGCTGCAGCATAAGTGTATAATGTCTTTAAATATCAAGATATTCAAGGAGATTGAGTTATGTCACGCACGCAACGTAATTTTCGCGCCTTCATGTCCCCGGTCAGCCGGTTTTTTGATGGGGCAGCAGACAGTTTCCGCTTCGCATCCGAAGCCAACCGTCTGATTGAAACCCCTGACCATGTATTCCGCTCGCGCGGCATCACACGCGAAAAGGCAATTCGCGACCTGATGAGCCGAATCTGACCTCAGCCGCAGCAAATGGACGCCGCGGGCGGTCAACGCGGCAGGAATTCCGCAGTCAGCAATGCGCCGAACGCCACCTGTTGATTGTTCCTCCTTCTACTCATGGGAAGGCATGGTGCATGTCGCGCAAAAGTGTGCAGCGGTTTTGCGACAACGACATGCATAAACAAAGAGCCTAGAGCGCATCACCCGGAACCGGCTTGATGCGACGCGCTTGTGTGCCGGAAATTGCCGGCGCCGTGTCGGGTTCCGCACGCCAGTCGCGTGGCAGCAGCTTTAGTCGTCTTCGGTGCGGTTGGATCGCAAACTGAGGGCTGTCGGCGGAAGTTGAAGCCAACCTCGGGAAGCCGGCCTTGCGTCTTGTCGAGGCAGGGGGTATCGCTCCCAGACGCTCTGCCTGCCAGGCGCGGCATCACCGGCATGCAAACAGGTTGCATCACAAATGACTCTTGATCGCATCGCGCCGGCCTTGTTCGTGCTTCTCTGGTCAACCGGCTGGATTGTGGCCAAATATGCCAGTCCCCATGCGGATCCGCTGACATTCCTGAGCATGCGCTTTGCCCTCGCCGCGGGTTTGTTTGGCGTCATCGTGCTTGTCAGCAAGGCGGCCTGGCCATCAAGCCGCGCCGGCTGGGTGCATGGGGTGGTGTCCGGGGTGTTTCTGCACGGCATCTATCTCGGCGGCGTCTGGTGGGCGATTTCTCAAGGCGTTCCCTCCTCCGTCTCCGGCCTGATCGCCGCCTTGCAGCCCCTGCTGACCGCAATTGCAGCGCCGTTCATTGTCGGCGAGCGGTTGACTGGAGCCCAGCGCCTTGGTGTCCTGCTGGGTTTTGCCGGGCTGAGCGTCGCCATTCTGCCGCGCCTGATGGTGCTCGAGAGCCCCATGTTGCAGATTGCGCTGCTGCCATTGCTGGTCAATGTGGCTGCGATGGCGTCCGTGACAGCGGGGACCATCTACCAGAAACGCTACCTTCAGGAAGGCGATCTGCGCGCCATCGCGACTTTGCAATATGTCGGCGGGTTCCTGGTGGTCACGCCCCTGGCATTGCTGATCGAGCCTCTCAGGATTGACTGGAACCTGCAATTCGTTCTGGCCATGGGCTGGTCGGTGCTGGGGCTTTCGCTCGTGTCCATCATGCTGCTTCTGTATCTCATTCGCCGGGGTCAGGTGTCCCGCGCCGCTTCACTGACCTATCTGGTGCCGCCGGCGGTGGCGATTGAAAGCTGGTTTCTGTTTGGCGAAACGCTGACAGTCCCGATGATCCTGGGAACATTGATTGCTGTCATCGGCGTCTGGCTGACCAATCGCAAGAGCCGGGTGATTGCCTGATCAGAAATCGGTCGCGACGCCACCCTCTTCCTTGCGGCGGGCGACAAAGGCGTCGAGTTCCTCGGAAATGGCAATGTCGAGAGCCGGCTCTTCATAATTGGCCAGTGTTTCTTTCCAGATCCGGTTGGCATGATCATAGCTCGTGGGTTGGCCGGCAAGGCTCCAGCTTTCAAAATTGCGCCAGTCCGAGAGCATCGGTGAATAGAAGGCGGACTCGTAGCGCGACAGGGTATGGGCGGTTCCGAAATAATGGCCACCGGGACCGACTTCCTCGATCGCATCCATGGCCAGTGCGTCGGGGCTGGTGTCGAGCGGCACCAGAAACTCCGCCACCATCTGCAACATGTCGACATCCAGCACGAATTTCTCGAAAGATGCGGTCAGCCCGCCTTCCATCCAGCCCGCGGCATGCATGATGAGATTGCCGCCGCCCTGGACCAGCCCCCACAACGACATCATCGATTCATAAGCCGATTGGGCGTCCAGCGTATTGGCGGCGCAGGTATTGGAGGTCCTGTAGGGCACGCCGTATTTTCGCGCCAGTTGACCGCCTGCGATGACCGCTTTCATGTATTCGGGCGTTCCGAAGGCTGGTGCGCCGGATTTCATGTCGACATTGGAGGTGAAGCCGCCATACACCACCGGTGCACCGGCGCGAACGGCCTGGGTGAAGGCTATTCCCGCAAGCGCTTCGGCATTCTGTTGCACAAGCGCGCCGGCAATCGTGACCGGAGCCATGGCGCCTGCCAGTGTGAAGGGCGTGATCACGACCACCTGATTGCGCGCCGACATCTCGATGATGCCTTGCAGCATTGGAGCATCATAGCGCAGTGGCGAGGACGCGTTGATGATCGTGAACAGCGACGGCTCTGCATCCAGCTGTTGTGCACTGATGCCGCGGCCAATGCGCATGATCTCAAGCGCATCCAGATTGCGCTCCTTGCCCAGTGAGTAGGCATGAAACGGCTTGTCGGTGAGCTTGACCATGTCAGACAGGCAATCGAGATGCCGCACCGAGGCATGGATATCGGTTGGCTCAACCGGATAGCCGCCGCTCATGTGGATGATATCGTAGGACTGCGCCAGCTTGACCAGATTGCGGAAGTCTTCCTGGGTCCCGGTTCTGCGGCCATTGTCGCGGTCCGAGCAATAGGGCGCCGAGGCAACCTGGGCAAACGCCAGGGTGCGGCCGCCAATGGCGATGTTGCGTGCCGGATTTCGGGCGTGAAGTGTGAACGGTCCGGGTGCCAGGCCAACCAGGTCCATGACCATGTCGCGGTCGAACCGCACACGCTCCGAGCCCGCCGCAACATGCGCGCCTGCCGCCTGAAGCAATTCCCGCGCTTCCTTGAGCATGAAATCCATTCCAATCTGCTCGAGCACGGTCAGGGAAGCCTCATGGATGGCCTCGAGTCCCTCGTCCGACAGGATCAGCGACGGATCCTGCGTGTTCAGGATGGACCGGTAGCGTAAGGTTTCCGGCCCCTTTCGGCCCTTGCCCCGGTCTCCGCCGCGTCCGCCGCCAGCCCGCCTGCGCCGCTCCGGCGCACCTGCCGTGTTCTCGATTGCGGTGGCAATGATGTCCTCGGTTTTGCTCATTTGGCTCTGGTCCCGTCTGGTCATTTGCTCCACCCGGAGCGGTCACATTGGGTTTGTCTGCCGTCTTTGCGGCGCCGCGCATCCAGCAGGATAGGCGACGGACGCTGTCCCTCTTTGTTTCGATGCATCGACGGTGTCGTTCAAGTGAAGCCAGTTGAGCGCGCCATGCATTGCACAGCGAGACGCTATGCCGGACCGGCCAATCCCGCAAGCCGGTCTGAAGAGCATCTTCATGACACTGTGCTCCGCTGCGATGGCCACGACAGCTTCGCGAAAGCCGATCGGCCTATTAGGTAATTGATGGTTAACGCTTTATTCAAAGGCGCCATGCAGAATGCCGGACGAATGCAGGCATCAATTGGGGGCTGCCGGGTGGTTGACGTGGAAAGCATCGATGGTGAAGATTCGCTTGCTGCCGCATGCGCACAGGTCGCTGGCGACAGCAATCCTGCTTTCGTCAAGGATTCCGAACTCCGCTATGTAGCGGTCAATAAGGCCTATGCCGAGTTGTGGGATTGCCTGCCTGGCGCGCTCGTTGGTCAGCAAAGCCATCAGCATTTTGATTCTGCCGAGCAGAATGATCGGGATGAGAAGGAACGCCGCAGCCTGGTTTTCGGCAAGGATCAGGTCGCGTTTTTCGCTCATCCGCTCAAGGGAGGGCGCTACAAGATCCGGATACAGCGTCACCGCCGGTCACCGGACAAGACGTTCATTGTCGGCCATTTCGAGCCGATAGCCGGAGTCCGCATTGAGACCGGGGAGCCCGTTCAGGCCCCGCCAGATGCACAATCGGAGCCGTTGCCTGGCTGTGCTGCGCCGGACGCGGCGACCGTGGAGCACGATGCATTGATGCGAGCAGCAATCGAATTGTCCCCGCATCCCATGCTGATTCTGGACGCCGATGGCAGGACTGTCGCCGAAAGCTGCTGTGACAAAAGCTCGGTGGATGTCTGGAATGAGACTCGATTGCCGATGGGCGGGGTCATGCGCTGGGCCGAGCGTCCCCAGTCAGACCGGAATTCCGCGGAAAGTGGGCGTGCACAGCCGCTGGGCAGCGCCGGTTATAATCCAATCGAAGAAACGCTGGTGAACCGGTTCAACGAGATTTTCGACAGCATGAACGTCGGTATCGTGCTGTATGATCCCAACGATGTTCTTATCTATGTCAATCCCGAGATGGATTGCCTCACCGCACCCGATTACAGGCTGGAAGTCGGGCAATCGCTCCGCGCAGTTCTCGAGACCACCTGCAAAATCAGCGCAGAAGAGAACCTTGAGGCGCGCAAAGCGTGGATCGACAGGCGCATCCAGGCCCACCGCAATTTCGGCAATCCGACCGTCGAGAGGCTCAAGAACGGCCGATGGATCCGCATCGTCAACCGCGTCCTGCAAGACGGCTGCATCCTTGGCCTGCGGATTGAAGTGACGGACCTGAAGCAACGCGAGGCCGCGCTGGAAAGCAAAGCCGCGGAAAATCTGTTGTTCCGCACCATTCTGGATGAGATGCCGGTCTCCAGTTTCGTCAAGGATGAGAAATACCGCTACACCTATGTCAATCGAGCCCACGGGGAGCTGACCGGCTTTTCCAAGGCCGAAATGATCGGCAAGGACGATTTTGAGATATTCGGTGACTACGGAGAGCTCCTGCGTCAGGCCGATGCGCGTGTCATGGGTGGCCAAGGCGTTATCGAAGGTGAAATTGAACTCACCAGTTCCGCTGGCGAGGCGCTGAAATTGCTCGACCGCAAGGTCGGATTCACCGATCCCGTTGGCCGGCGGTTCCTGTTGGGAACGACAATCAACGTCACCGATATCCGGCGCCGGGAGGAAGAAGTCTTCGAGGCGCGGCGCCTCGCCGAACTTACCCGGTCAGATCTCGAAAGCGTTATCGATGCCATGCAAATGGGCTTGGTGGTCGTTGACAAGGACCTCAACGTCGAACTGGTCAACGGCGCATACTTCAGGATCTGGAAATTGCAGGCCAGCGACGAGTTTATCGGAGCACCAGTTCGCAGGTTGATTGATGCCAATCGCCACAATGGGGTCTATTCGGTTCCAGACGAAGACTTTGAGGACTATTCCCAAGAGCGATTGAAGGAAATCGCCGGAGGATATGTCGAGCCGCGCGAGTTCGCCCGGGCAGACGGCCAGACGATGATTTACTCGGTTCGCACGCTGTCCGAAGGCAAGCGCATGATATCCTATTTCGATATCACCGAGCTCAAGCAACGCGAGCAAGAGCTTGATCAGGCCAAAGCCGAGATCGAGCGGGCAAGCGGATTGCTCAGCGGCGCAGCCGGCGCGATGGCGCAGGGGCTTATGGTCAGCAGCCAGAACAGGTTCCAGTTCGTCAACGATGCGTTTCTTGAAATGCTCGATGTGCCGCAAGACCTGGTGGCGCAAGGCGCCAGCATGGAGAAGTTTTTCGATTACTGCGAGGAGCGTGGGGATTATGGCACGCGGGAAAATGCGGTCAGCAAGCGCACCCGGATCATGGAGTGCCATGAAAAAGGCATAGCCCATTCGCTGGAACGTCAGTCAGCCAAGGGCCGGTGGCTCAGGATTGATGCAAAGCCCGGCGCCAGCAACTCGATGATCGTCACCTACACCGATATCACCGACGCCAAGGCGCGCGAGGATGACCTGCAGCAGCTCTTGGGCAAGGCCGAAATCGCCGATCGTGCGAAATCCGAGTTCCTGGCCAATATGAGCCATGAGATCCGCACGCCCATGAATGGCGTTCTGGGCATGGCCGAGCTTCTGTCGCGGACAGAACTCGATACCCGCCAGCGCACATTCACCGACATCATAGTCAAATCCGGTAATGCCCTGCTTACCATTATCAATGACATCCTGGATTTCTCGAAGATCGACGCAGGCCAGTTGGTGCTGGACAAGGCGCCGTTTGATTTGCGGGAAACGGTTGAGGATGTGGCAACATTGGTCTCAAGCCGCGCAGCCGAAAAGGACATCGAGCTGATTGTCCGGGTCGATCCGGAACTTCCCCCATCCGTCGTCGGTGACTCGGGCCGCATCCGTCAGATCATCACCAATCTTGCCGGCAACGCCATCAAGTTCACAGAAACCGGCTATGTGCTCATTGAACTGACCGGCTCGGTTGGCTCCAGCGACAGGCTGGATCTGACAATACGGGTTCAGGATACCGGCATCGGCATACCGCAGGACAAGCTGGACGCGGTGTTTGATAAATTCTCCCAGGTCGATAACTCTTCCACCCGCCGTCACGAGGGCACGGGTCTGGGCCTGGCTATCACATCAAGGCTGGTTTCGCTGATGGACGGCCGCATCTGGGTTGAAAGTTCCGGCGGCCAGGGCTCCGTGTTCATCATTGAACTGTCGATGCCGGTCGAGAATGGCGCCACTCCCGCGCAGCACTTGCCCTACGATGTCACCGGGGCCCGAATCCTGGTCATCGACGACAATCCCATCAACCGCGCGATCCTGATCGAGCAGTTGAGCGCCTGGGGATTTGACAGCTGTGCCGCGGTCTCGGGCCAGGAGGGCCTGGATGTCCTCGCCGCAGCCACCAAGTTGGGGGTGCCGGTCGATGCGATCATCCTTGACTATCACATGCCCGGCATGGACGGAGTCATGACCGCGCGTGCCATTCACAAGACCTATGGCACGACAACGCCGGCGATTGTCATGCTGACCTCGATGGACATCAAATCCTCCGAAATCGACCTTCGGCAGAGTGCGGTGCAGGCAACGCTGATGAAGCCGGCGCGCTCATCGCTGTTGCTTGAGACCATCGTCGAGGTTCTGCAGGTTGCCGCTCAGTCGTCGGGCGGAGCTGCACAAGCGATCCCCAACGCTCGCGCTGAGGAGGGGGCTAAGGCAGATGATGCGAGCCTGGATTCGCACCCTGCTCAAATCCAGCGCCCCGCCGCCAAGCCGCAATTGCGGCCGGTTTCGGCCGCGACCGATGTGCCTGAGAGCCAGCTTGATATCCTCGTCGCTGAAGACAATGAGGTCAATCAGATCGTGTTCAGCCAGATCCTCGATGGGCTTGGCGTGCACTACAAGATTGCCGACAATGGCGGCAGCGCTGTCGATTTGTGGAACAGCCATCGTCCGGCGCTGGTGCTGATGGATATTTCGATGCCGGTGTTGAATGGTCACCAGGCCACGGAAGCAATCCGCCAGGCCGAAGCCGAGGCTCCGGAGCTGGGACGCACACCGGTGATTGGCGTTACAGCCCACGCCCTGACCGGTGACAAGGAGCGGTGCCTGGCTGCCGGGATGGACGATTATCTCTCCAAGCCGATCAGTCCGGAAAAGCTCGAGGCGAAAATACGCGAGTGGCTGCCCGCGGACATTGCCGCCAGGATCACTCAGGGCTGACCGGGCCGCTGCTTGCCAGAAGACCGGCGCTCATGTCTCGTTTGTTGGCGTGGCCGGGATGCTTGCTGACAACAAAGCCCGCAGCCTGAAGGTTTCGCCGCACCCAGCCGGCGGCGGAGTAGGTCGCAAATGTTCCGCCCTCAGCCGTTCGCTCGGCCACGTTCCGCATCAGCTCGGCGGACCACATGTCGGGATTGCGGGCAGGCGAGAAGCCGTCAAGAAACCAGGCGTCAGCCGCAAATTCCGCCTTTGCAAGCTGTTCAAGCGCCTGTCCTGCATGGACAAGCAGGGTGATTGATCCTTTGCCGCTCTCCAACGAAACAGAGATGTCGCCGTCAGGATGGTCAGGCCAGGCTTGCATCAGGCGCGCGGTCTTTCCGCCGAGATCCGGCCATGCGGCCAGCGCACGCTGCATGTCAGCTCGATCAAGCAGCCGCAACTCAAAGGAATGAAACTCCAGATGGGCATCTTCTGTGGCTGCGGCCTCCCAGGCTGACCAGGTTTCGAGAAAATTGAGCCCGGTGCCAAATCCAAGCTCCGCGATGACAAAGTGCCGGCTGGCGAGGAAGCGGTCGGGCAACCGGTTTCCGGCAAGAAACACATGCCGGGATTCGGAGCGGCCATCGGCGCGGGAATAATAGAAGTCGCCAAATTCCTCCGAATAGGGCATATCGCCCTCATGCCAGGACAGTGGCGGAAGCTGTCGGGCAGCGGAGTCATCAGCGTCGGAAGGAGTGTTCATGGCCCGTGCCGATAGCGGCGCAATACGCGGCGGTCAAGCCGTGCCGGACCTGCTGATCGCCGGAGCCGGGGTTGCGGGCCTGTGGCTGGCGGTCAAGGCTGCGCGGGCCGGCCTGTCGGTCATGCTGGTCGAGCGCGGGAATCCCGGCGGCGGCGCCAGTGGCGGCTTTCTGGGCGCGCTGATGCCGCACAATCCCGAGCGCTGGAATGCGAAGAAGGATTTCCAGTTTCGTGCACTTGTGGATCTCGAAGCCGAAATCACCCGCCTCGAGGCCGAAACCGGGCAGTTTTGTGCGTATCGCCGGGTCGGCCGGCTCTTGCCGCTGACAACCGAGCGGGCGCGGAAGGCAGCACTTGAACAGGTCCCCGAGGCCCGGATGAACTGGGGTGCAGGATATGATTTTGACGTCAATCACGCCTCCGACCACACCAGATGGCCCGATATCCTGCACACCTCGCACGGCGTGGTCCGCGAAACCCTGTCAGCCAGGATTTCTCCAACCGGCCTGATCGGCGCTTTGCTCGCCAGGCTTGCCGTGATGCCGGGCATCGAGCTGCGCTTTGGGACCGCCGTCGAGGATGTGTCCCCGCATCACCGGATGGCCCGTCTGACGGATGGGTCGTCGGTCAGTTTCGGACATATCGCTCTGGCCAATGGCGTCGACGCCTTTCCGCTGATTGCGCGCGCTGCGGGTTTGCCGGAGACGTCGCTCGGCAGTGCGGTGAAGGGGCAGGCAGCACTTCTGGATGCGAAGGTCGATCCCGGCTTGCCGCTTGTTTATGATGACGGTGTCTACGTGATCGCCCACCAAAACGGCCATGTCGCCGTCGGCTCCACCAGCGAGCGTGATTTTGAGGATGCCCACGGCACCGACGAACGACTGGAGCACGTCGTCGCGCGCGCACGCAAGCTGTGCCCGTTGATCAAGCACGCGGCGGTGATCCGCCGCTGGGCCGGATTGCGCCCGCGCGCCGTCGGCCGCGACCCGATGCTCGGCCCTGTTCCCGGCGCGCCGGCTGTCCTGGCAATGGCCGGCGGCTTCAAGATCAGCTTTGGGATCGCGCATCGCATGGCCGACTGCCTCATTGCCGGCATCACTGGCATCGATGGTCCGGAAACGCCGCAAAGTTTCTCCATCGAATGGCACGCTGCCAAGGCGGCAAGGAGCAGCACCGCCACCTGATATCACCGCAACAGCTTGCGGTTTTTCTTCAAAGTGGGGCTCTCGACATTTGGAGTGGCGCTGCTACCGTTTGGCGAAATTGAATCGGACTGAGCAATGAGCACCACATCCTATCCCCGCGACCTGATTGGCTATGGCCGCACACCACCGGACCCGAAATGGCCGAAGGGCGCCAATTGCGCTGTGCAGTTTGTGGTCAATTACGAGGAAGGTGGCGAAAGCTGTATCCTGGACGGCGACGCGGCGTCGGAAAGCCTTCTGTCGGAAATCGTTGGTGCCCAGCCATGGCCGGGCCAGCGCAACTCCAATATGGAATCGCTTTACGAATACGGTGCGCGCGTGGGCTTCTGGCGACTCTGGCGCCTGTTCACCGAGCGCCAGATGCCGGTCACGGTTTTTGGCGTGGCGCTTGCCATGCAACGCAATCCGGACGCTGTGGCAGCGATGAAGGAAGCCGACTGGGAAATCGCCAGCCACGGGCTGCGCTGGCTTGAATACAAGGATTTCTCCGAAGCCGACGAGCGCAGGCACATTGCCGACTGCATCCGCATCCACACCGAAGTCACCGGATCGCGGCCGCTCGGGATCTACCAGGGCAAGCCCTCGGTCAACACCTTGCCATTGGTGATGGAGGAGGGCGGCTTTGTCTATTCCGCCGATTCCTACGCCGATGAGCTGCCCTACTGGATCGAAGGCCCCAACGGGCCGCATCTGATCGTGCCCTATACGCTTGATGCCAACGACATGCGGTTTGCGACACCCCAGGGTTTCAACTCGGGCGACCAGTTCTTCACCTATCTCAAGGACACATTTGACGTGCTGATGGCCGAAGGGGCCGCAGGCAGCCCGAAAATGATGTCGGTCGGCCTTCATTGCCGCCTGGTCGGTCGACCGGGCCGGGCTGCGGCGCTGGCACGGTTTCTTGACTACGTCCTATCGCATGACAAGGCCTGGGTGACGCGCCGCATCGACATCGCCAACCATTGGCATGCCCATCACCTTTCGGAGAAGACGTCATGAGCGATCGCAACGGTTTCATTGCTGCCTATGGCGGCGTGTTCGAGCATTCGCCGTGGATCGCTGAACGGGCTTTCGACAAGGGCGCGATCACCCCGCCGCTGCTGGCCGGGCCGGTGCATCGGGCAATGTGTGCCGAGTTCCGCGCCGCAAGCCGTGACGAGCGGATGGGAGTCCTGCGGGCGCACCCGGACCTGGCCGGCAAACTGGCGATTGCCGGAGAGCTCACGGCGGACTCGAAATCCGAGCAGGCAGGTGCTGGTCTTGATCGTTTGAGCGCGGAGGAACATGCGCGTTTCACCGACCTCAATACACGCTATCTGCGCGAATTCGGCTTCCCCTTCATCATTGCGGTGAAGGGGCATGACAAGAACAGCATTCTGGCAGCCTTCGAGACCCGCATCGGCAATGATCCGGAAACCGAATTCGAAACCGCTTGCGGCGAAGTCGAAAAGATCGCCGGATTCCGCCTCTCTTCCCTCCTGCCGGAAGCCTGAACCCGATGCAGATGCTTACACTCGAACCATTGACCGCCGACGCTTTTGCCCCGTTTGGCACCGTACTCGATAGTGCCGAAGCCGAAAGGCGGATGATCAATGGCGGCACCACCGAGCGGTTTCATGCGCTGGCCATGGCCGACACCGAAACGTCGGGCGGCCGCACCATCCTGTCGCTGTTTCGCGGCCAGCCGCGCAGCTTTCCCTATCCGGTTGAGATGATGGAACGCCATCCGCTCGGCAGCCAGGCCTTCTTTCCGGTGACGCAACGCGCCTGGATCGCCGTGGCAGCCCCGGATGCGAACGGTCGCCCCGGCGCGCCGCGCGCCTTTCTGGTGCCCGGTCATATCGGCGTTCAATACGCCCGCAATGTCTGGCATCACCCGCTGATCGCTGTGGGAGAGCCGTGTGATTTTCTGGTGATGGATCGCGAAGGCGAAGGCAACAATCTCGAGGAAGTCGATTATGATACGGCTTACCTGATTGCCGACCCGGCAACCTGATCCAAACATACAATCAAGGAGACGCCAATGTCCGCCCAACCGCTTAGCTCAGGACGCCTGACCACCCACGTGCTTGATACCGCGCGTGGCCGGCCGGCAGCTCAGATGGTGATCGAACTGGTTCGCATCGACGGTGCCGGGCACCACCCGGTCAAGTCTTTCCGAACCAATGATGACGGCCGTATCGATGCGCCGCTGCTCTCCGGCGCCGAGCTTGAGCAAGGGGTTTACGAGTTGCGGTTTCATGCCGGCGACTATCTTCGCTCGAGCGGCGATGCCTTGCCGGACCCGGCATTTCTCGACATCATCCCGATCCGCTTCGGCATCGCCGACACGGCAGCGCACTACCACGTGCCGCTGCTGATCTCGGCCTATGGTTATTCGACCTATCGCGGCAGCTAATTGCCAGGCGCTGGTCTGCGTGCGCTCAACGGCCGGTTTGTCTGGAAGGAGTAGCTCAGGGGATTTTTCATTACCCCGGGAAAAGCAAAAGCCGCGTGGCAGTACATCCGTGCTCACGCGACCTTATTAACGATCTTCGAAAAGACCGCTGCTGATACACAGCTTGCAGGAAGAGTGTTAACGAAGAGTTAAGACGAAATTGTGACAGTGCCCGATTCCGTCAAGCAAATCGCTTCGCCGGCCACATAGACCGCCGCAATCGCCCGATCGTCTCCCAGCGTTTGCAGAAGGAAAAGCTCCTCTTCCAGGGTGCCGACTGTCTCCATGCGGATCTGCATGGCCGGGGTTGCCGCGGCGTCGAGCACGATAATGTCCGCATCACTGCCAGTCTCCAGCGTGCCGATCCGGTCCGCCAGTCCCAACGCCTCGGCATTGCCGCGTGTGGCCTGCCAGAAGCTCTCGATTGGTGGAACACGGTTGCCGCGCATTTGCTGGATCTTGTAGGCCTCGTCGAGTGTCTTGAGCAGGGAGTAGCTGGTGCCGCCGCCGATATCGGTGGCAACCGCGGTGCGCACGCCGTGCGCCTTGAGCCGTTTGAGGTCAAACAGACCCGAGCCGAGGAACAGGTTCGACGTCGGACAGTGCACCGCCACCGATCCGGCTTCGGCGATGGCCGCCATCTCCCGGTCCGACAAATGGATGGCGTGACCAAGCAACATCCTGTTGGTCAGCAACCCATAGCGCGCATAGACATCGGTGTAATCCCTGGCATCGGGATAGAGCTCCCGTGTCAGGGCGATCTCGGCGTCGTTCTCGGACAGATGGGTCTGGATCAGGAGATCCGGATGCTCGCGCGCCAGCGTGCCCGCGGCGTCCAGTTGTGCCGGCGTCGAAGTGATGGCGAACCGCGGCGTGATCGCCACATGATTGCGACCCGTGCCCTGCCAGCGCTCGATCACCGCCTTGGTGTCGTCATAGCTCGATTGCGCCGTGTCGGTCAGCGCAGCCGGCGCATTGCGGTCCATCATCACCTTGCCGCCGATCATCAGCAGGTTGCGGCGCTCGGCTTCGGCAAAATAGGCGTCGGCCGAGCCCTTGTGCACCGAACAATAGGCTGCGGCGGTCGTCGTGCCGTGGCGCAGCAATTCATCGAAGAACAGCGTGGCAAAACGCGCGGAATGCTCAGCACTGGCGAAGCGCTGTTCCTCGACGAACGTGTAGGTGTTGAGCCATTCGAGCAGGTTTGCCGCATAGCTTGCCGTCACCTGCATTTGCGGAAAATGAAGATGCGGATCGATGAACCCGGCCATGAGAAGGTGCGGTCGGTGATCGATAATCTCGATATCGCCGGCGGCCATTGCCACGATGTCGGCATAGCGACCGGCTGCTGAAATCTGTCCGTTCTCGATCAGCAGCGCGCCGTCTTGTTCAAACACATAACTGGCATGATCGTCGCGGGCTTGCGGCCGCGACGTGAAGCTGAGCGTGCGCCCGCGCAGAATCCTGGCTGTCATTGATCAGTTCCGCCAGCGATCGCGGATTCGTACCAGGCGACAATCAGCGCCCGTTCTTCCGGCTCGACAAAAGTGATGTTGCCGGGCGGCATGGCGTGGCTGCGTCCGGCCTGAAGATAGATGTCACGGGCATGACGAGCGATGTCGGCGTCGGTTTCAAGCCGTACATTCTTCGGCGCCCGGGCAACGCCTTCCCAGAGAGGCTCAGCCGTGTGACACATCGAGCAACGGACCATCATGGTTTCGCTGACCGCTTCAAAATGGGCATTGGCGACAAATCGCTGGTGGATCGGGGCCAGCGTGGCCTCCTCGATCACTTCATCGCTGCGAGGCAGGCTCGACAGCCAGATCACGGCGATGAACAGGGCGATTGTCGCCGCCCAGGTCCAGTGCGGCTTGCCCTGGCGCGCATGCACGGTGTTGAACCAGTGCCGGATGGTGACACCCATCAGGAACACCAGGGCCGCAATCAGCCAGTTCCACTGCGTGGCAAAGGCCAGCGGGTAGTGGTTGGACAGCATCAGGAAGATGACGGGCAGGGTGAGGTAGTTGTTGTGCAGCGAGCGCTGCTTGGCAATGCGGCCATATTTCGGATCGGGCGTGCGCCCCGCCTTCAGGTCGGCCACCACGACTTTCTGGTTGGGAATGATGATCATCGCCACATTGGCGCTCATGATCGTCGCGGTAAATGCGCCCAGATGCAGCAATGCGGCCCGTCCGGTAAACACCTGGGTGTAGCCCCAGGCCATCGCCACCAGCACCGCAAACAGCACCAGCATCAGCCCGGTGGTGTTTTGGCCGATGGGCGATTTGCACAGCAGGTCGTAAATGATCCAGCCCAGCACGATCGAAGCCAGCGAGATGGCGATTGCCACGGGTGCGGTGACATCAAGCACATTTGCATCAATCAGATAAAGCTCGGCACCGGCGTAATAGACCACCCACATCATGGCGAAGCCTGATAGCCAGGTGACGTAGCTCTCCCATTTGAACCAGGTCAGATGCTCGGGCAGCCGCTCGGGCGCCACCAGATATTTCTGGATATGGTAGAAGCCGCCGCCATGCACTTGCCATTCTTCCCCGTGCGCGCCTTCCGGCAGACCGGGCCGCTGCACCAGGCCGAGATCAAGGGCGATGAAATAGAAGGATGAACCGATCCAGGCGATAGCCGTAATGACATGCAACCAGCGCACCGCGAAGCTGAGCCATTCCCACAGGAGAGCATATTCGTACATCGGTGCCCCTCGCACGTTGTTGGTATCGGTTTTTGCAGCGCACATGATGCGCAATGCCGGGCAGAATGGAAAGCCCGGCGTCTGCTTGCCGGAAATTTATCAGTTACCGGATTTTCCTGATAATCCTGTTGATTGGTTGGATGGACCGCGGAATTGATGGTAAGGTGGCTTATCCACATCCTTTGTCACATAGCTGTTTCCAATTGCGCATTAAAACTGCTGAGGTTACGTTTCGCTTTCGGGTGACGTTCGTTTCCATGCGTTTCCCAGTTTGAAAGGAAGTTCAAATGAAAAAAATCATCGCCTCCGGCGTTCTCGCCGCACTCATGTCAAGCGTTGCACCAGCCAGCGCCGCCACTCAGGTTGATTTCTGGCACGCCTTTACCGGACGTCTCGGCGAGCTGCTCGACGAGCAAGTCTCCAAGTTCAATGCGTCGCAGGACGAGTACGTCGTGGTCGCCACCAACAAGGGCAACTACTCCGAGACTCTCAATGCCGGCATCGCCGCATTCCGTGCCGGCGAACAGCCTGACATTCTTCAGGTTTTCGAAGTCGGCACTGCCACGATGATGGGCGCCAAGGGCGCGATCAAGCCGGTCTACGAAGTCATGGACGAATCGGGCCTGCCCTTCGATCAGTCGGCCTATCTTGCAGCCGTGGCAGGATACTACACCACCACCGACGGTCAGATGCTGTCGCTGCCCTACAACTCGTCGACCCCGGTTCTCTACGTCAACAAGGACGCATTGAAGGCTGCCGGTCTTGATCCGGAGATGGATCTGTCGACCTGGGAGCAGGTCGGAACAGCTCTGGATGCGCTCAAGGAATCGGGCAACAAGTGCCCGCTGACGACTGCCTGGCAGAGCTGGGTCCATCTCGAGACACTTTCCGCCTACCACAACGTTCCTTTCGCTTCGAAAGAGAACGGTTTTGCCGGCGTTGACACAGAACTGACCTTCAACGGCGACGTTCAGGTCAAGCACATCGAAACGCTTGGCCAGTGGGCCAAGGATGGCAAGTTCATCTATTCGGGCCGTCGCAACGAAGGTGGCGCACCGTTCCGCGCTGGCGAATGTGCGCTGTTTACCGAATCATCGGCTGGCTACGCCGGTGTGAAGAACGAAGCCACGTTCGATTTCGCCATCCGGCCTCTGCCTTACTGGAGCGATGTTGAAGGGGCGCCGCAGAACACCATCATCGGTGGCGCATCCTTGTGGGTCATGGAAGGTCAGACTGCTGAGGAATACAAGGGCGTTGCCGCGTTCTTCAATTTCCTCTCGAGCTCGGAAATCCAGGCCAAGTGGCATCAGGATACAGGCTACCTGCCGATCACCATGGCCGCTTACGAGGCAACCAAGGCGTCGGGCTTCTATGACGAAAACCCCGGCACCGACATCTCCATCATCCAGATGACCGGCAAGGCTCCGACTGCTGATTCCAAGGGTATTCGTCTGGGCAACTTCGACCAGATCCGTGGCATCATCGATGAAGAACTCGAAGGCGTCTGGAACGGATCGAAATCGGCAAAGGACGCGCTTGATTCAGCCGTCTCCCGCGGCGACGAACTGCTGCGCCGGTTCGAACAGGCCAACCGCTAACATCGTTAACCCGGCGGAGCATCCATTGCTCCGCCGGTCTTACTCTTCCGGTTCGGTGATTCATGGAAAAGCGTGTCGTATTCAGCAACCGCTGGCTGCCTTATCTGCTGGTCGCCCCGCAGCTGCTCGTCACCTTTGTCTTCTTTTTCTGGCCGGCGGGGCAGGCGATCTACCAGTCGGCCTTCATCCCGGACCCTTTCGGTCTCAAGACCCAGTTCGTCGGACTGGGCAATTTCGAGTATCTGTTCGGCAATCGCTATTATCGCGAATCCTTCCTCACCACGGCGGTCTTCTCGGTGCTGGTGACCGTTTCCTCGATGTCGTTTGCACTGTGGCTGGCGGTGCTGGCCGACCGTGTCATCAAGGGATCAAGTGCATACCGGACCCTTCTGATATGGCCCTATGCCGTGGCGCCGGCGATCGCCGGCGTATTGTGGCTGTTCATGTTCAACCCGTTCACCGGCATCATTGCCTGGATGCTGTTCCAGGTAGGCTATGTCTGGAACCACAATCTTGATGGCGGCCAGGCCATGGCCCTGGTCGTCGCCGCATCGGCCTGGAAACAGATCAGCTACAATTTCCTTTTTTTCCTCGCCGGCCTGCAGGCGATTCCGAAAAGCGTCATCGAGGCGGCGGCGATTGACGGTGCCAGCTTCTGGCGCCGGTTCTGGACGATCATCTTTCCGCTGTTGTCACCGACGACGTTCTTTCTGCTTGTGGTCAACATCATCTACGCGTTCTTTGACACGTTTGGTGTTATTCACACCATTACCCAGGGCGGCCCGCAGCAATCGACCACGATCCTTGTCTACAAGGTCTTCGCCGATGGCTTCGTGGGCCAGGATCTGGGCTCGTCAGCGGCTCAGTCTGTGGTGCTGCTGGTGCTTGTGGGGGTCCTGACGGTGGTTCAGTTCCGCTTCATTGAACGACGGGTGCACTACTGATGAGCGGCATGGTTGAAAAACGAGGGATTGGAACCTGGCTCACCCATGGCGGGTTGATTCTGGGTATTGCGGTGATCTGTTTTCCGATCTGGATCGCCTTTGTCGCCTCCACCGTGACCCAGGACGAACTGGTCCGCCCACCGATGCCGCTGTTGCCCGGACCGCATTTGTTCGACAACTATCTTGAGGCGCTGATGACCGGTGGCGTTGCCCCGGTCTGGCAGATGCTGGTCAACTCGCTGGTGAT
Organism: Hoeflea sp. YIM 152468; assembly: GCF_029210485.1. GTDB lineage: Bacteria > Pseudomonadota > Alphaproteobacteria > Rhizobiales > Rhizobiaceae > Hoeflea. The sequence continues at coordinate 38,054 of NZ_JARGET010000003.1, read as the reverse complement.
GGCGCTCGGAATCACCATTGGCAAGATCGTCATTTCGTTGCTGTCGGCCTATGCCATCGTCTATTTCAAGTTCCGCTTCAGGATGTTTTTCTTCTGGCTGATTTTCATGACCCTGATGCTGCCGGTCGAGGTCCGGATCGTGCCGACCTACGAGGTGGTGGCAAACCTGGGTCTGCTCAACAGCTATTCCGGGCTTATTCTGCCATTGATCGCCTCGGCGACGGCAACCTTCCTGTTCCGGCAACTGTTCATGACCATTCCCGACGAGCTGACCGAGGCCGCCCGTGTCGATGGCGCTGGCCCGGTCCGCTTCTTCTTCGATATCCTGCTGCCGATGTCGCGCACCAACATCGCAGCCCTCTTCGTCATTCTGTTCATCTATGGCTGGAACCAGTATCTCTGGCCGTTGTTGATCACCACCGATCCGTCCATGAACACCGTGATCATGGGCATCAAGCAAATGTTGCCGACAGGCGATCAGACCGTCGAATGGCCGGTGATCATGGCAACCGCCATGCTGGCCATGCTGCCGCCGGTGCTGGTTGTGCTTGGCATGCAAAAACTCTTCGTCAAGGGTTTGGTCGAAAGCGAGAAATGAGTTCCCATGGCTGAAATCAAACTTGAAGCGATCAGGAAGAGCTACGGTCGCACCGAGGTTATTCACGGCATCGACGCGGAAATCGCCGATGGCGAGTTGATCGTCATTGTCGGGCCGTCGGGCTGTGGCAAGTCAACGCTTCTGCGCATGGTCGCGGGCCTCGAAACCATCACCTCGGGCAACATCTACATTGGCGACCGTGCCGTCAACAAGCTCGAGCCGCGGGAACGCGACATCGCCATGGTGTTCCAGAACTACGCGCTCTATCCGCATATGAGCGTCTTCGACAACATGGCCTATGGCCTCAAGATCGCCCGTGTCCCCAAGTCCGAAATAGTCTCCCGGGTCAATGAGGCCGCGCGGATGCTGGAGCTTGAGCCCTATCTCGATCGCAAGCCGCGGCAACTCTCCGGCGGTCAGCGCCAGCGCGTGGCGATGGGCCGGGCAATTGTGCGCAAGCCTGCTGTCTTCCTGTTCGACGAACCGCTCTCCAATCTCGATGCCAAGCTCAGGGTGCAGATGCGTCTGGAGATCAAGGCGCTGCAGCGCAAGCTTGGCGTGACGGCGCTGTACGTCACCCACGATCAGGTGGAGGCCATGACCCTGGCTGACCGCATGATCGTCATGAATGACGGCGTCGCCGAACAGGTCGGAGCGCCGCTCGAAGTCTACGCCAATCCGGCGACCCTGTTTGTCGCAGGCTTCATCGGCTCGCCGCCAATGAATGTGTTGAGCCACGACATTCGGCCTGGCAGCGGCCCGCTCGATCCCGGCGCGGTCATCGGTGTCAGGCCCGAACACATCGACCTCGTAGCCCCCGGCGCCGGCCTGATCGACTTCGATGTCGCCTTCTGCGAGCCGCTCGGCGCCGAAACCCTGGTCCATGGCGTGACCGCGGCGGGCGACCAGCTGGTGGTGCGGATTGATGGCGAGACCAGGCTGCCCGCTGACAACAGCCGCGTTGGTCTGAAGATCGACCCGAAGCGCATTATGGGGTTCGATGCCTCTGGCCGCCGTGTCGACACATGATCACCGGTGGTGAGGGGGCCCTGTCGTGGCCACTCTTTGCTGGCGGCTGATTAGCCGTTCCGCCACAGAACTGCGCTGTCACCCCGGCGCACGACGGGCGCGGGAGCCTGTGCTTCAGGCCTGTCGCTTAAGGGTTGGTCTCTTGCCAGTCCGCAAGCGCTGCGATGATGTCGGCAGCCACTGTGGCGGCGATGACTTCCGGCCGCTTGTCGGCGATCTTGCGGCCGATCGGGCAGACCAGCCTTGAAAGCCGGGCCTTTTCACCGCCTTCGCGGACATATTGATGCTCGAAGGTGACCCGTTTGGTGTCGGACCCGATCATGCCCACCTGGGCCAGATCGTTGCGCGCCAGGGCTGCCGAGACAATCAGGAAATCCAGCGCGTGATCATGGGTCAGCACGATGATAGCACTTCCCGGCGCGATGGTGCCCACCAGGCTTTCGGGCAGGGCGGTCAAATGCCGTTTGGCGCCGTGCGGTGTTCTGTCGAGCTCGTCCGCCCGTGACTCGACCACATGCGGCTTGACCGGCAACAGCAGCAAAGCGCTGGCCAGCGCCCGGCCGACATGGCCACCGCCGAACAGCCAGACCTCGGGATTGCCGGCGTCTTCGGCCTCGACCAGAGCCTCGATCTCACCAGACCGGGAAGCAGGGATAATGTCGAAAGACAGTGTCACATGCCCGCCGCAGCATTGACCGATAGCCGGGCCCAAAGGCAGCGCCATCGGTGTGACGGTCCCCCCGGCCAGGATTTTGCGGGCCTGGTCGATGGCTTCGAGTTCCAGCCGGCCGCCGCCAATCGTGCCGAAGCTGTCGCCGGCCGAAACCAGCATCCAGGCGTCGGTGTCGCGCGGCGTCGAGCCTTTGGCCTCGACGACCCGGACCAGCACGTAAGGGGTGCCGGCCCGTGCTGCAAAATCGAGATAGGCGGCGAGACGCGCCATGGCTCAGATCCGGCTCGTTTCGTCGTCAGCAGCCAGGGCCTTGAGCCGTTCGACTGCCATCAGCACCCGCTCGGGCGTTGCCGGCGCGTCGAGCCGTGGCGACACCTGATAGTCGGCGATCGAGGCCACGGCCATGCCAAGCGCCTCGAGCACGGAAATCGGCAGCATGAACGGTGGTTCGCCCACCGCCTTGGAGCGTCTGATCGTCAACTCGCGGTTCTCGGCCCACTCAGCCAGCTTGACATTGAAGATTTTGGGCCGGTCCGAGGCGAGCGGGATCTTGTAGGTCGAGGGTGCATGGGTCCGGAGCCGGCCCTTGTCGTCCCACCACAGTTCCTCGGTGGTCAGCCAGCCCATGCCCTGGACGAACCCGCCTTCGATCTGGCCGATATCGAGTGCGGGATTGAGCGAGCGCCCGGCATCATGCAGAACGTCGACCCGGTCGACCTGGTACTCACCAGTGAGCGTATCGATGGAGACTTCCGACACGGCTGCGCCATAGGCGTAATAGTAGAAGGGCCGGCCCTTGCCGCTGGCGCGGTCCCAATGGATATCGGGGGTCTTGTAAAACCCGGCGGCGGAAAGCTGAACCCGTTCGAGATAGGCAAGCTTGATGAAATCGCCAAACGGCATCAACTCGTTGCCCACCCGCACATGGTTGGGTTCGAACACCACCTGATCTTCCGGAATGTGGAATTTCTCCGCGGCGAAGGCGATCAGCCGGGTCTTGATCTGCTGCGCCGCATTGGCGGCCGCCATGCCGTTGAGATCGGTGCCCGATGACGCGGCGGTGGCCGATGTATTGGGCACCTTGCCGGTTGTGGTCGCCGTGATCCGGATGGTGTCGAGATCGACCTGGAACTCTTCGGCCAGCACCTGCGCCACCTTGGTGTTGAGCCCCTGGCCCATCTCGGTGCCGCCGTGATTGAGGTGGATCGAGCCATCCTGGTAGACGTGCACCAGAGCCCCGGCCTGGTTGAACCAGGTGGCCGTGAAGGAGATGCCGAACTTGACCGGGGTCAGCGCGATGCCGCGCCGGACCACCGGGCTGGTCTGGTTGAAGGCGATGATTTCCGCCCGGCGCGTCTGATACTCTGACGAGGTTTCCAGGTCGTCGACAATCCGCTCGATGATGTTGTCTTCCACCGTCTGGTGATAGGGCGTGACATCGCGGCCGGGTCCGCCATAGAAATTGACCTTGCGGATTTCCAGGGGATCACGCCCCAGCGCATAGGCGATTTCCTCGATGACGCGCTCGCCACCGAGCATGCCCTGCGGTCCGCCAAAGCCGCGAAAGGCGGTATTGGAAACCGTGTTGGTCATCATCGGCTTCGAGACCAGGCGGACATTTTCGTAGAAATAGCAATTGTCGGCGTGAAACAGCGCCCGGTCGGTCACTGGCCCCGAAAGGTCCGAGGAGAAGCCGCACCGCGCCGCAAAACACGCGTCCAGCGCGTGAATGCGGCCGGTCTCGTCATAACCGACATCGTAATCGACAACGAAATCATGCCGCTTGCCGGTGATGATCATGTCATCGTCGCGGTCGGGCCGGAGCTTCACCGCGCGGTTGAGCTTCTTCGCCGCGATTGCAGCAATGGCAGCGAACTGGTTGGATTGGGTTTCCTTGCCGCCAAAGCCACCGCCCATGCGCCGCACCTGCACGGTCACGGCGTTCGACACCGTGCCGAGCGCATTCGCCACCATATGCTGCACTTCGCTCGGATGCTGGGTCGACGACCAGACGGTGACTTCGTCATCCTCGCCGGGAATAGCCATGGCGATATGGCCTTCGAGGTAGAAATGATCCTGCCCGCCAATCCGCATATCGCCCTTGAGCCTGAGCGGTGCAGCGGCAAGGCCCGCATCGACATCGCCGCGTGCGAGTTTCATGGGCTCGGTGACCATCCGATAGCCCGCGTCCATCGCCGCGCGCACGTCGATGGCATGCGGCAGGTCTTCATAGCTGATGATGGCGCGCTTGGCGGCGCGGCGGGCCTGGTCGCGGCTTTCGGCGATGACGGCGAACAGCGGCTGTCCGTGGAACAGAACTTTACCCGTCGCCAGAACCGGCTCGTCATTGCGGCCGGAGGGCGAGATGTCATTCGCGCCGGGAACGTCTTCGGCGGTCAGAACGGCGATCACGCCGTCGGCTGACCGGACTGCATCGAGATCAAGTGAGGTGATCTTCGCATGCGCCCGGTCCGACAGGCCGAGATAGCCGTGCAGGGTGCCGGCCGGCTCGGGCATGTCGTCAATGTAGTCGGCGCTGCCGGTGACATGCTTGTGCGCCGAATCATGCTCGCGCTTGGTGTGTGCGCCGCCGGAAATTTCGGCCTTGCTGCGGGGTGCGGGTGCGTCCATGGTCAGGCCTCCGCCAGTGCCGGGTGGCGCTCGATGCGAACCGGTGCGCCGCAGGTTTCAAGGAAAAAACGGATCATCAGATTCTGCGCCGAGAGCATCCGGTAATCCGCGCTTGCCCGCCAGTCCGACAGCGGCTGGAAGTCCTCGGCCAGGGCTGCCCGCGCGATCTGGATCGTGTCCCACGACCAGGGCTGGCCAATCAGTGCCGCTTCCGCGGTCGGCGCCCGCTTGGGCGTGCCGGCCATGCCGCCGAAGGCGAGCCGGGCTGAAACCACCAGCCCTTGCGCATCGGTTGTGACATGAAAGGCCGCACACAGGGCCGAAATGTCCTCGTCGCGGCGCTTTGAAATCTTGTAGACGGCAAAAAAGGCGTCCTCATCCAGTGCCGGAATGGCAATGCTTTCGACAAACTCGCCCTGCTGCCGGTCCTGCTTGCCATATTCGATGAAGAAGGCTTCGAGCGGCAGCGTGCGGCGGGCTTTGCCCTTGCGCAGGGTCACCGAGGCATCGAGCGCGATCAGCGGCGGCGGGGTGTCGCCGATCGGCGAGCCATTGGCGATATTGCCCCCGACGGTGCCCATGTTGCGCACTTGCTCGCCGCCGATCCGGTCCCAGATCTCGGCCATCTGCGGAAACGCTGCAATCAGTGCGCCGCGGGCTGCGGTGTAGGACACTCCGGCTCCCAGCGTCACGCCGGTTTCGTCAAACGATATCTGCTGCAGCCCTGCAAGATGGCCGATGAAGATCACCGGCGCGATCTCGCGCATGTGCTTGGTCACCCACAGCCCGACATCCGTCGACCCGGCCACGATCGTGGCATCCGGGTTGGCGTCGTAAATATCTGCCAGGTCGTCCACATCGGCGGGCAGAAACGTCGTTCCGCGCTCGCTGTCGATGGTGACGCGGGCGCCATCGGCGAAATCCGTAAGCGTTGCAATCGTCGTCGCATAGCCGGCGACCAGCCGGTCATTGTCTTCGGAGGGAATCGTTTTCGCCGCCGCAACCGCGGCTTTGACGATGGGTTCATAGCCGGTGCACCGGCACAGATTGCCCTGCAACGCCCGCTCGATGTCGGCTTCCGTCGGTTCAGGATCGGAAAGCCACAGGCCGTGCAGCGAAGCCACGATTCCGGGCGTGCAGAAACCGCATTGCGAGCCGTGATTGTCGACCATCGCCTGTTGCACGGCGCTGAGCGCGCCATCGGGGCGATTGAGGTGCTCAATGGTCACCACATGGGTGGCGTCAAGCGAGCCGACAAAGCGGATGCAGGCATTGATCGTCTCATAGGTCAGGATGCCGTTGTCGAGACGGCCGACCAGCACCGTACAGGCACCGCAATCGCCTTCGGCGCACCCTTCCTTCGTGCCGGTGAGGCGCTGATTGATCCGAAGCCAGTCGAGCAACGAAAGGTCCGGCGCAAAGCCTGAGAGCTCCACCGGGCGGTCGTTGAGCAGGAATCGGATGAATGTACGGTGGGACTGCGCCATGTCGCCTCTAAAAACTGGACCAATTGGACAAAACTTAGCCCACCGTGGCAGCAGGGGGAAGAGCGGTCCACACTTTCAGCTGTTTCAGGCAAAGCCGGTCAATCAGAAACCACAAGCGGATCCACGGGCGTTGAACTGTGCATGCGAAGAAACTGACCTTCCAGGTTGACAGTCGACTTTTTGCCCAGATCGTCGCGGTTGATCTTGAGCCAGGTGTCCGCAGCGCTGCGCCCGCGATCGCGCAAATCGGTCAGGAACGGCCAGCTCACGTCAAACTTCGACGACACCGGAAGCCCTTCCATGGCGGCGTCGGCGCGCACCGAATGGATCAGAATTTGCCGCAGCCGGTTCCTGTGCTCATCCTTGAGCCAATCCTGCTCGATCATCCGCGTGACAAAGTTGATCGCCCGCATTTCATCAACGAGGGAAGAGTTAAACGAGATTTCGTTGATCCGGTTCATGATGTCGGGCGCCGTCATCGGCACGTCCTGGCGCTCCATCGGATTGACGTGGACAATCATCACATCACGGCTTTCGCACTGATAGAAGAACGGATAGAGCACCGGATTGCCCATGTAGCCGCCATCCCAGTAGTGCTCGCCATCAATTTCCACGGCCTTGAACAAAAACGGCAGGCAGGCCGACGCCATCACGGCGTCGGCGCTGACTTCGCTGCCTTGGAACACGCGGACCCGGCCACTGCGCACATTGGTGGCGCTGACAAACAGCTTGGTGGCGCTGTGCGCGCGCAATCCCTCAAAGTCGACGCTGTCGGCCAGCAGGTCGTGAAGCGGGTTGATGTTGAAAGGATTGAGGTCGTAGGGCGAAAAGGTCCGCGTCATGGTGTCGAGCATGGCATGGGTTGCCGCCGCGAACATATCCATGCCGGGCAGGCCGGACTTGGGCATCGGTCCGAATGGCGACCAGCCGGAGCCGGAACGGCTCGATTTGTGCCAGAAATCCTCCAGCGCTGCCTGCCCACCCTTGTGGCCACCGTTCATCAGGCCATGCGCCAGCACCACCGCATTGACGGCGCCGGCGCTGGTGCCGGACAGGCCTTCGAACTCGATGTCGGGCTCATCGAGCAATCTGTCGATCACCCCCCAGGCAAAGGCGCCGTGCGAGCCTCCGCCCTGAAGCGCCAGGTTGATCGTGCTGAGGGAACTGCCTTTGGTCTTGGCCGTGGGTCTTTGCTCTTTGCTGCTCATTGGGCGGTCCAGCCGCCGTCCATCGGCAAGGCGGCTCCGGTGATCTGGGCAGCCTGGTCCGAGGCCAGATAGACAGCCAGCGCTGCAATCTGGCTCACCTGGACGAACTGCCTGGTCGGTTGTGCCTTGAGGATGACCTCGTTGATCACGTCCTCCTCGCTCATGTCGCGGGCCTTCGCCGTGTCGGCGATCTGGCCGGTGACAAGCGGGGTCTCGACATAGCCGGGGCAGATCGCGTTGGCGGTGATCCCGCATTCGGCGCCTTCCAGCGCCACGGTCTTGATCAGGCCCAGCATGCCATGCTTGGCGGCCACGTAGGCGCTTTTGTAGGGCGAAGCCACCAGCCCGTGGGCCGATGCGATCGAGATGATCCGGCCCCATTTCTGCTCTTTCAGGATCGGCATCGCCGCGCGGATGAGGTGAAATGCCGAACTCAGATTGATTGCGATGATCGCGTCCCATTTCTCGGGCGGGAAATCCTCGATTTTCTCGACGTGCTGAATGCCGGCATTGGCAACGAGCACATCGACGCTGCCGAATTTCGCCGCCGCGGTTGTGACAAGATCGGCAATCTCATCGGGCTTGAGCATGTTGGCGCCATGAAACAGCACATCGCCCGCGCCGAGGCCGGCCAGCCGGCTGCGGGTGGCTTCGATCTCGGCTGCGCTTCCCAAGCCGTTGAGAACGATATTGTGCCCGGCAGAAGCAAACGCTTCGGCGATTCCAAGACCGATGCCACTGGTGGAGCCGGTCACGATCACGGTTTTCATGGGAACGTCCTTTGGTTGATGTTGCAATGCAAAAAATAGCCGCAGGGGCAAAAAGTTCCAATCAATTTCTGGAGAGGAACACCAAATCGGCACGGCCCACGGACGGCCGTGCTTGCCAGTCCGGCATTTCCGGTTCATGCAGGATGATCTTTGACCAAGCCACGGCCAGTGTCCGCATGCCCGATTCCCCGCGCTTCCGAACCGATGCAAATCCCGGCGTCACGCCCGCATTGCCCGCCGCTCTGGCCGGCGCGCTGGCGATGGCGGTTGCGATGGGGCTCGGCCGGTTCTTCTATACTCCGGTGCTTCCGGCGATGATGGCTGGTCTGGGGCTTGGACCAACCGAGGCCGGATGGATCGCTTCGGCCAATTATGCCGGCTATCTGCTTGGCGCTGTGCTGGCGGCCTATGGCTGGGCGGAAGGCATCGAGCGCAAGGTGGCGCTGCTGGGGTTGCTGGCCACAGCTCTGCTGCTGCTGGCCATGGGGCTGGCGAGCAATGTCATTATGTTGGCGGCAATCCGCTTCCTTGCGGGCCTCGCCAGCGCTTTTGTGATGGTTTTCACCTCGGCCATCGTGCTGTCGCATGGTCTGGCGGCAGGCAAGCCCTGGGTCCAGTCTTCCCACTTCGGTGGTGTCGGTGTCGGCATCATCATCTCGGCCATCATGTTCGGGGCGATCATTCTGGCCGATGGTGGCTGGCGTGCGGCCTGGATCATGGCGGCGCTGCTGGCTTTCGCCAGCCTGTTCGTCATCCACCGCTCTCTGCCGCGCGACGTGGTGCGAATCGGGCCGGCCAAGAAGGAGCCGCCGCTGCTCTGGACACCGGCGCTTCTGGCATTGACCTTCGCCTATGGCGTTTTCGGCTTTGGTTACATCGTCACGGCGACCTTTCTCGTCGCTATAGTCCGCGATGGCGGCGGCACGTCGCTGTTTGAAGCCGGTGTCTGGCTGGTGGCGGGTCTGGCTGCCGCGCCCTCGGTTGCCGCTTGGTGGCCGGTTGTCCGCCGCATCGGCCTGAGCAATGTGTTTGCGGCCGGCTGCCTGGTCGAAGCGCTCGGTGTCGCGGCCAGCGTTCTGGTGCCCTTGCCCGCCGGCCCTGTCATCGGCGGGGTGCTGCTGGGTGCCACCTTCATCATGGTCACCGCCTTCGGGCTTCAGCTCGGTCGCCAGCTTGCCGGCGAAAGTCCGCGCCGCGCACTGGCTCTGATGACCGCAGCGTTCGGCACTGGCCAGATACTCGGGCCGGTCGTTGCCGGTTACCTTGCTGATTGGTCCGGCAGCTACACCTGGGCCAGCCTGGCCGCAGCCGCGGGCTTGCTGGTCTCGGGGGCTATTGTGCTGGTATTTGGCAAATCTACCGCCTGAGTCGCAGGTTTTCCACATGCAACAGCGAGCCTTTGAGCTGAAATGGCGCAGATGAGCCATTGATTGCTGGTCGGTCGCCACAACACCTTATCTTCTGGCTGTCCTAATGCTATTGAGGAGCCGATGCACCGGTCACGGTGGCATCAGCAAAAAAGGGGGAATGCATATGTCCGACAGTGAAACAACAATCCCGGAGCCGATTTCTGATTTTGAGGCCGGCCAGGACAACGTTCAAGTTCTGGGACTGGACGTCCACAATCCAGTGTTTTTTGTGTCCGCGGTCGTCATTGTGGCATTTGTGATTTTGACACTGATGTTCGGCGAGGCGTCCACGGCGTTCTTCGGCTGGCTTCGTCCGGCCCTGACCAACATGTTCGACTGGCCGTTGCTGATGGCCGGAAACATCTTCGTCCTGGTTAGTCTGGCACTTATCGTCACGCCGCTGGGCAACATTCGTCTGGGCGGCGTCGATGCCTCTCCGGACTACACCTATATGGGCTGGTTTGCGATGCTGTTCGCAGCCGGCATGGGCATCGGCCTGATGTTTTTCGGCGTCTCCGAGCCGCTTTCGCACTATGCCAGCTCATTTGGCGGCGTCGTGGTTGAGAATGGAGTCAGGACCGACTGGGCGCCGCTTGCCGGTGCGCTCGGTGATGCGGATGCATCCCGATCCAACGCCATGGCGGCGACAATTTTCCATTGGGGCCTTCATCCCTGGGCTATCTATGCCGTGGTCGCGCTGGCTCTGTCGTTCTTTTCCTACAATCGTGGATTGCCACTCACCCTGCGCTCAGCATTCTATCCGTTGCTCGGCGAACGTGTCTGGGGCTGGCCCGGTCACGTCATTGATACACTGGCCGTTTTCGCAACGCTGTTTGGTCTTGCCACGTCGCTCGGCTTCGGCGCCGAGCAGGCGATGGCCGGTCTCAATTTTCTTTTCGGGATCGAAATCACCGACACTGCCAAGATTATTCTGATTCTGGCGATCACCGCCGTGGCGCTGGTTTCCGTGGTGGCCGGTCTCGATGCCGGCGTCAAGCGGCTGTCGGAAATCAACATGGTGCTGGCCTTCATTCTGCTGGGCTTCATTCTGATCGCCGGTCCAAGCGTGTTCATCGTCACCGGGATACTTGAAAACACGGCCGCCTATGTCAGGGAAATCATCCCGCTGTCCAATCCGTTCGGGCGTGAAGATACCAACTTCATGCATGGCTGGACCGCCTTTTATTGGGCCTGGTGGATCTCCTGGTCGCCTTTTGTCGGCATGTTCATCGCCCGCGTGTCGCGCGGCCGCACTGTGCGCGAATTCATCACCTGCGTGATCCTGGTGCCAACGATTGTCTCCATCATCTGGATGTCGACCTTTGGTGGCGCAGCCATCGATCAGGTCATCAACCAGGGCAATGAAGTTGTTGCCAATTCCGATCAGGCAGTGATGCTTTTCGAGATGCTCAAAAGCTATCCGATGACGCAGATCGCGTCTTTCATCGGCATCGTGCTGGTGATCGTGTTCTTTGTCACCTCGTCGGATTCCGGTTCGCTGGTCATTGACACCATCACTGCCGGCGGCAAGGTCGACGCACCGGTGGCGCAACGTGTGTTCTGGGCAACGTTCGAAGGTCTTGTCGCCATCGTTCTGCTGATCGGCGGCGGTCTCGGCGCGCTGCAGGCGGCGGCCGTGGCGACGGGCGTTCCCTTCGCGGCCCTGCTGTTGCTGATGATATGGTCCACCTACAAGGGCCTGATGGAAGAGCACCGGATGCTCAAGGGCAAGTAAACCCGAGAGATCACGCTGGTATCTTTGGCCCGCTCCCGTCCAGCCGGGGGCGGGCCATTGTTTTTGCACAATGGTGTGAACGGGATGCGGTTCGGATTGCCGTATTTCTCGCGGTGCCCTACCTATTCGCCCTATTGCTGACGAATCATGGCCTGTCAGGCAGGCCCATACACAGGATCCACGCCCAGTGTTCGAATCATTCTTTCCGAAGCCGAAAATTTTCTTTCCGTCAGTTTTGATATGGGCCGGGCTGGGTATCTTGATCTGGTACACGATCGGTGATTCCGTCGGCGCAGCCCTGGGCTTTGACTTGCCGGCGGCCGAAGGCGAACCGATTGTCGGTCTGTATTATTTCTACACCCCGTCATTTCTCTGGTTCTATAGCTTCTACGCCGTCTGGTCGCTGATCTTCACGGCCTTCTGGTTCAGATTTTCACCCCATAAATGGCAGCTCTGGTCGATCCCCGGCTCGATCTTCATTCTCTTCAGCACCTATTTCGGCGTGCAGGTCTCGGTCGCCATCAACAATTGGCGCCGCCCGTTTTTCGACCAGTTCCAGCAGGCATTGACCGGGGACGGTACGGTGAGTTCGGCCGATCTCTATGGCCTGCTTCTGATCTTCGCCCAGATCGCCTTTGTCTCCCTCGGCGTCTATGTCATTACCCGCTTTTTCGTCAGTCATTATGTCTTCCGCTGGCGCACCGCGATGAATGATTTCTATATGGAACGCTGGACCCGTGTGCGCCACATCGAGGGGGCATCCCAGCGGGTGCAGGAAGACACCATGCGCTTCGCCTCGATCATGGAAGGTCTCGGCGTGGCCTTTGTCGATGCGCTGATGACGCTGGTGGCGTTCTTGCCGGTGCTGTGGGGATTGTCGCAATATGTGACGGAGCTGCCGCTGGTCGGCGAAATCCCGCACGCCCTGTTCACCGCATTGCTGTTCTGGGCGGCCTTCGGAACCGGGTTGCTGGCTATTGTCGGGATCAAGCTGCCGGGACTCGAGTTCAAGAACCAGCGCGTCGAGGCCGCCTACCGCAAGGAACTGGTCTATGGCGAAGACAATGCGGATCGCGCCCAGCCGGCCACCGTGGTCGAGCTGTTTGACAATGTCCGGAAGAATTATTTCCGGCTCTATTTCCACTATATGTATTTCAACATTGCGCGCAGCCTCTATTTCCAGGCCGACAATATCTATGTGAGTGTCCTTCTGGTGCCGACCATTGTTGCGGGCAAGATCACGCTCGGGATCTGGCAGCAGATCCTCACCGCTTTCGGTCAGGTGTCCAGCTCGTTCCAGTTTCTGGTCAGCTCCTGGACCACGATTGTCGAGCTGATCTCGATCTACAAACGTCTGCACGCCTTCGAAGCCGTGTTCAGGGGCCAGGATCTGTCGGATATCGAGAAGAACTATCTTTCGAGCCAGGGCAATGGTTTTGCCCAGTCGATGCCGAATCCTGCCCCCGGCCACGGCGGTCCCGACGCGGTGCAGACGCTGGAAGATCCGAAAAGATAGCAGCGCCGGGTTCAGCTCGCCGAATCGCCGGCGTTGTTCAGCCGGCGCAGGGCGTCCTGATAGGTCACGCAGGCAACCCCTGGACGCCCGCAGGTCTCCAGGGCGAAGCGCTCAAGCGCATTCCAGTAGGCGCCGCCATTCATCTCGACGAAGTGGAAGCCGAGCTGCAACGGCCGCCTCTTGCCGGTGTACTCGGCCTCGAACGCGGCTCTGAAGGCATCCATCGTCCGCGCCTCGAACTGCTTTGCGTGCGACGGGGTTTCAATGCCGGCCGAGTGCCGGACAAACAGATTGTAGTCCATTGCTATGAGAGGGCGGTCTCTGGGCCCCTCCGGGATCAGCGGCAGCGCGAAACGGGCGGTCGGCCGGCTGGTGTCCGGCATGGCGACGCCGTTGGAAACGCCGCTGGCGTCATAGGCGAGGCCATGCTCGGCCAGGGCCGCATACAGCCCGTCGCCGGTTGACAGATAGGGCGCGCGGAATCCCTTGATCCCGGACCTGGCAAACCGGGACCAGCCCGGCGGCTGCACGGCGCCATTGTTGCGCCACGCATCTGCAAGGGCGGCATCGAACTGGGCGAATTCGGACAGCCACTGGGATTTGCTCCAGGCCTTGCCATCGAAGTGTCCGCAACCGTGACTGGCGATCTCATGACCTGCCTGATAGGCCGACCAGATGTGGCCGAGACGGGTCTGTACATCGGCCTGATTGAGAGCAAACCCGACATTCGAGCGGCCCGGCGAATGCCCCGGCGCGGTGTAGTTTTTGCGGTCCGCCCTGGTCATCAGAAAGGTGCAGGAAAGAAAATAGGTAAGCCGCGCGCCGCTGCGCTCGGCCAAATCGAGGCTCCGCTGCCAAAGGGCGTTGTCATGAGCGCCATCAAAGGAAATCACCACCAGTTGTTCGGCACCGTCCGTGGCTGTTGCTGCCGGACTGGCTGCCAGGCCGGTCGCGGGTGTCAGCAGGACTGCGGCACACAAGAGCGAGGGTGTGGTGCGCCCGAAAAGGGCAGAGCGGTTCATCATGTCTGGCAACCCGGTTTTACGCTTGACTGAAAACAGATTGCGATCCTGTGCCCGTCAAATGCGGCACGGGTGTGAAGCATCTAATGCGGGTCGCGCAAAACTGTGCAGCGGTTTTGCGACAACGACATGCATAAACAAGGAGCCTAAAGGGCGTCACCCGGAACCGCTTTGATGCGACGCGTTTTAGGCAGACGCACAACGAACGCATTTTTCCGCCATCGGGTCGATCTCCAGCCGCTTGTCCGGTATCGCCTCGCCGCAGTCGGCACACCAGCCATATTCACCGTCGGCCAGCCGCCGTTCGGCCATCTCGATGCGAACCAGATCGCGTTTGCGGGCCCGTTCCTGCGCCTCGGCCATAGCCTGTTGTTGCATGGCGTCCATCCGCGACAGCCGGCCAACCGATTGCTGGTCAAGCGCCACCGGCGCACGCGCGGCTTCGCTCATCACCGACATGCGTTCAAGATCCAGCTTCTTTTCGCTCAGCCGTCGTCGTGCGGCGTCAAGATCGGGTTCCATCAAGCCATGATGACCGAGATCGAGCCCCAGTACAAATGCGCAAGCGGGTCGCTTCTCATCCGGGCGGGTCCGGGCTATGGTTGGCCAAACGCGCCGACGAGGTAAGCCCGGCGGCAACAGGGGAGACGAATGATGACCTGGCTTGTTGTGGGACTGGTGCTGTTTTTGGGCATTCACTCGGTTCGGATTGTGGCGCCGGAGTTCCGGGCCGCGCAGATTGACGCCCGGGGGCTGAACCTCTGGAAGGGCATCTATTCGCTGGTTGCCATCGTCGGATTCGTGATTCTGGTCTGGGGCTACGGCATGGCGCGGCAGGATCCGCTGGTGTTCTGGCTCGCGCCGTCCTGGATGAGCCATGTCGTGGCATTGCTGATGCTTCCGGCGATGATCCTTCTGGTGGCGTCGCAAGTGCCGCCCGGCCGTATCAAGGCTGCCGTCAAGCATCCGATGCTGCTCAGCGTGAAAATCTGGGCACTGGCCCATCTGCTGGTCAATGGCGATCTGGCGTCGATCGTGCTGTTTGGCGCATTGCTGGCCTGGGCCGTCGTTGACCGGATCTCGGAGAAAAAGCGGTTGCGGGCCGGAATCACCAGCAATCCCGTCGCCGGGCCGGTGAAATGGGATGTCATCGCGGTAGCGGGTGGTCTGATCCTCTATCTGCTGTTCATCACAGTGCTGCACAAATGGCTCATCGGGGTGCCGCCGATTCTCGGAATCTGAGCGGGTTGGCGGGGTGGCGCCGCGCTTTCCAAGCCGCCCCCCCTTACAGAAGCCGCAAAATCGGCTAGAAGGCCCCACACAACGCCGCTTGCGGCAAGAATTCGAGAGGGCCGGCTCCTGCCGGTGACGCCATGGCTGACGACAATTCAACATTCATCCGCGAGGTCAATGAAGACCTCCGTTCAGATTACATGAAGGCGTTGTGGAAGCGGTTTCGTTTCCTCATCCTCGCCGCTGCGGTCGGCATCGTGGCGGTCACGGCCGGTTTGCGCGGCTGGGAGTACTGGCAGGAAACCACCGCAGCCAGGTCTGGGGATGTTTTCCTTGCAGCCCTGGAGAAGGCCCGCGGCGGCAATGCCGATGCAGCGCTGGCTGAGTTTCAGGACCTGGAGAAGACCGGCTATGGTTCCTATCCGGTGCTGGCGCGCATGCGTGCCGCGACGGTCCAGGCCGACAAGGGGGATACCGCAGCGGCAATCTCGGTCTTTTCCACGATCGGCAAGGATGCGTCGCAGCCTGTCGCCCTTCGCGACGCGGCCCGTCTGCGTGCTGCCTACCTGCTGATCGACAACGGCACCTATGCCGAAGTGTCGGCGGAGGTCGAAGTGCTGGCGGTTCCGGGCAATCCGGCGCGCCATTCCGCGCGTGAAGCGCTGGGCATTTCCGCCTACAAGGCCGGCGAGCTCAAACAGGCTTCGCAGTGGTTTGGCGATATCGCCGCAGACAGTGAAACACCAAACGGCATCAAGGCACGTGCCGGCCTCATGCTCGACATGATCGCCGCAAAGGGCGGCGCATCCTGACCGCGCCGTTCACGTCGACCCTGACGACGCCTTCGGGCAAGGATCACTCATGAGCATTACGCTTGCTATCGTCGGACGCCCCAATGTTGGCAAGTCCACATTGTTCAATCGGCTGGCCGGCCGCAAGCTGGCGCTGGTTGACGACACGCCGGGCGTGACCCGCGATCGCCGTCCAGGTGACGCCAAGCTGGTCGATCTGCGCTTCCGCATGATTGACACCGCCGGACTGGAAGTTGCCGGCCCCGAAACGCTTGAAGGCCGCATGCGGGCGCAAAGCGAGGCGGCGATGGACGAAGCCGACGGCGCGCTGTTTCTGATCGACGCCAAGGCCGGCCTGACACCTGCGGACGAATTGCTGGCCGATATCTTGAGAAAACGTGGCAAGCCGGTGGTTCTTGTCGCCAACAAGGCCGAAGCCAAGGGCTCTGAATCAGGCATGTACGATGCCTTCCGGCTGGGGCTGGGCGAACCGTGCCCGATCTCGGCTGAGCATGGCGGCGGCATGCTTGACCTGCGTGATGCGATTGTCGCGGCTTTCGGCGAAGAGCGCTGCTTTCCATCCAGCCATGACTCGCTGGGCGAGGCCATTACCGATGTCGACATTCCGATTCCCGGCGACGCCGATGATGAGGATGAAGGCCCCGAATATGACGAATCCAAGCCGATGCGCGTGGCCATTGTCGGCCGCCCCAACGCAGGCAAGTCAACGCTGATCAACCGGTTCCTGGGCGAAGAGCGGCTCCTGACCGGGCCGGAAGCAGGGATCACCCGTGATTCGATCGCCGTCGATTTCGAGTGGCAGGGCCGCAAGATCAAGCTGTTTGACACCGCCGGATTGCGCCGCAAGGCGCGCGTCCAGGAAAAGCTGGAGAAATTGTCGGTTGCCGACGCCTTGCGCGCCATTCGTTTTGCCGAAGTGGTGGTGATCGTGCTGGATTCGACCATTCCGTTTGAAAAGCAGGATTTGCAGATTGCCGACCTGGTTGTCCGCGAGGGCAGGGCGCCGGTCATCGCCTTCAACAAATGGGATCTGATCGAGAACCGCCAGGAAAAGCTCGCTGAGTTGCGGGAAATGACCGAACGTCTGTTGCCGCAGATACGCGGCATTCGCGCCGTCACGGTTGCCGGTCAGACCGGCGATGGACTTGACCGGCTGATGGAAAACATCACCTTCGTCCACAAGACCTGGAACAAGCGCGTTTCGACCGCCAAGCTCAACCGCTGGCTTGATTACACCCAGGGCCATCACCCGCCGCCGGCCGTGTCGGGACGGCGCCTCAAGCTCAAATACATGACGCAGATCAAGTCGCGGCCGCCCGGATTCATGATTTCCTGCACCCGGCCTGAAGCGGTGCCTGAATCCTATACCCGTTATCTGGTCAATTCGCTGCGCAAGGATTTCGACATGCCCGGAATTCCGGTGCGGGTGGTCTATCGCAAAGGCGACAATCCCTATGCGTCCAAGGATGGCAAACCCAAGCGGGCTTCGGTGATGCCGAAAAAGTCAGCCAGACGCTTGGCCTCGGGAAAACTTGGTCCGAAGAAGCGCTCCTAATGCCTGACGCGCAAAAATGCCTGACGCGCAAAAGTGTGCAGCGGTTTTGCGACAACGACATGCAGAAACAAAGAGCCTAAAGTGCGTCACCCGGAGCCGGTTTGATGCGACGCGCTTGTCTTATGCTGATCGAGCCTCGGCTCCGGTTTCCATCCCGTCTAAATTAGGCGTTGCTCACTCAAGCAGCGCTGCCCGGCCGCCCATTAACGCTCCATCAAGGTTAATCCTCCATTCTCAAGCTTAGTACCTTGTAAGCGTCTTGAGTTGCGGAGTTGTTGTTTTGCGTCAGAAACGTCATTTGTCGGGCAGCGGCCATTCCCTGCTGTGCCGTCTGTCTGCGCCCATAGCTTTCGGCCTGGCCGCATTCTTGTCCACACCAACGGTCACCTCTCATGCCGACATGGCCACCATGCTGGCTGGCAGCGAGGGAGCCGATGCGCGATGGAAAACTTTTCTCACCGCTTCTCCGGCGGGTTCGATTCAGGCGGCTGAGCTGGAATTTGCCGATCCGATCCTGACGTCTTCGACCGCATCCGGAGCCGGGGTCACCCTGCCCAATGGCGACAAGATCGCTTTCATGGGAAAAATCGGTGCTGCGGATCCTCGTCCGGATGCCGAGCGTGTGACCCGTCATCTCAAGCAAGGCCGCGTCATCACCGTGGCGCCGATGCAGCCGCCGAAGGATTTTTCCGCAGGCTCTGTGCTCGAGCGGCAATCAAACCTTCTCGATCCCGCCATCGATATCAAGAACGCCATGGCCTTCCTCAAGCCTGAAATTCGCGGCAAGGAGCTGGAGATCGCCACCGCGTTCTATGCCAAGGGCAAGCACAAGAGCGAGCAACAGCAGCTGCCCGCCATGCTGGCAAGCCTGGTGACCAACGACAATCCAGACATTCTCGCCACCGCCTATGCGCCGCCAACGCCGGATTATGCCAAGCAATCCCCGTTCAGTTCCGTGCTGCGCGAGGAGACCAAGCGCGGCCGGTTCATTCCGCCGATAGGCAAATACGACCATGAATGGGCGGGAACGGCTCTGCCGGCAAACGCCTTCTCGGAAGCCGAGCAGCGGTGTCTCGCCGCCGGCATCTATTTCGAGGCCCGGGGCGAATCGGTCAAGGGGCAGGCGGCTGTTGCGCAGGTGGTTCTCAACCGGGTCCGCAATCCAACCTATCCAGACACCATTTGCGGCGTTGTCTACCAGAATAAATCCTGGCGCAACCGGTGCCAGTTTTCATTCGCGTGCGACGGGATCAAGGACCGCGTCCGTTCGCCCAAGCATTGGAACATGGCTGAAGAGATCGCCCTGGCGACCACCGCCGGCAAGATCTGGCTCGAGGAAGTCGGTTCCTCCACGCACTATCACGCCACCTATGTCAGCCCGCCCTGGGCGCGCAAAATGCGCAAGGTCGGCCAGATAGGTCTCCACATCTTCTATATCACCTATGGTGGCGGCTGGTCCTGAGGCGACAGCAGGACAACCGCTGACCCTCGTGACCCGGGTGCTGCCGGATTTGCCCACCATGTTTGCCTGCAGCTTCCTCCAATGTCGGACCGGCAGGGGTGTTTTGGCCTGCCTTCTTTGCCGTGCCGAGCATTGCGGTTTGCAAGCTGTTGGCAGCGTCGCGGTCTGCGTGAGTCTGACGCTGTCCGCCAAGTTTTTCTGATACTTCTGTCGCGGGTGGTGGATCCGGCTTCGTAAACAATTGAATTTTATGAGGAAAAACCTCACACACTAAGGCCTTTGTCCGCCTTGACTATGAACTGACCTAAAACTATGTTGCGCCCGACTTCGATACGGTCATTTTCGGGTCGTCGCTGGCAAGTCAGGGGAGCGCATCATGAATGAAAAGCGCGGTTCTGAAGGTTCGGAAAAGCCGAGCCGGAGCGATGACATGGAAGTCGAACGGTCGGAAAGCCTGGAAGCCCGTCGTGAGCGCCTGGATGCACAGCTGAACGCCCGCCGCAAGGTGGAGCCGGATGCAAACGCCAACAGGGAAGCTTCGAAGGGCTATGCGCTTGCGGTCAAGCTGTCGAGCGAGTTCATCGCCGGCGTGGTCGTTGGCGTGCTGCTGGGGTATCTGTTCGATCGGTTTCTCGGCACGTCGCCTTGGGGACTGATCGTGTTTCTGCTACTCGGGTTTTGTGCCGGGGTGCTGAATGTTCTGCGCTCGACCGGCGCGGTAGCCCAGCCGGGTTCGGGCCGGGCTGGACGGTCGGGAACGCGCGATGAAGACGACGGGAAGTAATATCCGGTTCGACCGGATGGCGAGAAAGAGGTTTTAGGTGTCAAACGATCCGATTAGCCAGTTCCAGATCAAGAATCTCCTCCCCATCGAAATCGGCGGGATGGATCTGTCTTTCACCAATTCTTCGCTGTTCATGGTCGGCACAGTTGCTGTGGCCGCCGGATTCCTGTTTCTCACCACGGCCAATCGCGGCCTGGTTCCCTCACGGCTCCAGTCGATCTCAGAAATGTCCTATGAATTTGTCGCCGCCATGCTGCGCGACGGGGCCGGATCGCAGGGCATGCGGTTCTTCCCGCTGGTGTTCTCGCTGTTCATGTTCGTTCTGGTGGCGAACCTGATCGGCATGTTCCCCTACTTTTTCACCATCACCAGCCATCTCATCGTCACCTTCGCGCTGGCCATGCTCGTCATCGGCACCGTGGTGGTCTATGGTTTCTGGAAGCATGGCCTGCATTTCCTCAAGGTCTTTGTTCCCCAGGGTGTGCCGGGCGTGCTGATCCCGCTGGTGGTCTTCATCGAGGTCATCTCCTTTCTTTCACGTCCGATCAGCCTGTCGGTGCGTCTGTTCGCCAACATGCTGGCCGGCCATATCACGCTCAAGGTCTTCGCCGGCTTCGTCGTGTCGCTCGGCAGCATGGGTGCGCTGGGCGTTGGTACCGCCATTCTGCCGCTGATAATGACGGTGGCGTTGACCGGTCTCGAATTTCTCGTCTCCTTCCTTCAGGCCTATGTCTTTGCGGTGCTGACATGCATGTACCTCAACGACGCCTTGCATCCGGGCCACTAGGAACAGATCACCGGCGGTTCGCCGCCAGAAAAATCGCATCTATCCCATTCCAAAGGAGTTTAATCATGGAAGCAGAAGCAGCAAAGTACATCGGCGCCGGCATCGCATGCCTCGGCATGGGCGGCGCAGGCATTGGCCTGGGCAACATCTTCGGCAGCTACCTGGCAGGCGCCCTGCGCAATCCTTCGGCAGCGGACGGCCAGTTCGGCCGCCTGATTTTCGGCTTTGCCGTGACCGAAGCCTTGGGCATCTTCTCGCTGCTCGTTGCTCTCCTTCTTCTTTTCGCCGTCTAATCGACGATTGAAGAGTTAGGCTTGCCACGCCGGAGTCCCGGCGTGGCATTTCATCTGGAGGTGACCATGTTCGTTGTGACCCCGGCCTATGCCGAGTCCAACCCCACCGAAGGGACCATTTCGGAAACCGGCGCACATGAGGGCGATGCCCAGGGTGGCGGCGTGTTCCCGCCCTTTGATTCATCGACCTTCGCATCGCAGCTCTTGTGGCTGGCGATCACCTTCGGCTTGTTCTATCTGTTCATGTCCAAGGTCATCGTGCCGCGCATCGGCAGCATTCTGGAGCACCGGCGTGACCGGATCGCACAGGATCTCGACGAAGCCAATCGCCTGAAGGAAGAGGGTGACGCCGCCATTGCTGCTTACGAGCAGGAACTGGCGGACGCACGCAAGAAAGCGTCAGTCATTGCCGAAACCGCTCGGGAAAAGGCCAAGGCTGCTGCGGAAGCAGAGCGGGTGTCGACCGAGGCCGAGCTGGGTGCCAAGATGGCTGAGGCGGAAAAGAGCATTTCCGCCATCAAGGCCAAGGCGCTGGCAGACGTTGACACCATTGCCGAGGATGCCGCATCCGATGTGGTCCAGCATCTTCTGGGCGGTACCGTGACAAAAGCCGAGATCGCAGCGGCGATCCGTGCCGCGTCGGGCAAATAAGCAGGGAAGACGATCATGGACGCTACATTCTGGGCATTTGCCGGTCTCGTCATCTTTCTGGCCATCGTCGCTTATGTGAAGGTGCCGGCAATGATCACCGGCGCACTCGACAAGCGCGCCGATCAGATCCGCAATGAACTTGAGGAAGCCAAGAAGCTGCGCGAGGAAGCCCAGCAACTGCTGGCCGAGTATCAGCGCAAGCGCAAGGAAGCCGTCTCCGAAGCCGAGAGCATTCTCAGCGCCGCGGAGAAGGAAGCCGCGGTCCTGCGCGAAGAAGCCAAGACCAGGACCGAGGAATATGTCAGCCGCCGCACTGCGATGGCTGAGCAGAAGATCCAGCAGGCCGAATCCCAGGCAATCAACGAGGTCTGCGCCTCGGCAGTTGATCTGGCCATTGTTGCGGCTGAAAAGCTGATCGGAGCCAAGATTGACAGCAAGGCCTCGAACGGCTTGTTCAAGGCCTCGCTTGGCGAGCTGAAGTCTCGTCTCAACTGAGATCGAACTGAGGCATTGAATTTGAAGGCCGGGATGATGTCCCGGCCTTTTTTTTGTCTCACGATGCTCCGCAACAGGGCCACCGGTCGGCCTGGTGGGTGTGTGGCCAGGAGGCCTTTGCTGATCTGCCGGGCTGATCTGCCGGCGGGTCCGGTTCAGTCCTGACGCAGCGGCCGGAACGTCATCCGGTGCAGCGGGCACGGGCCGTGCTCGGCAATTGCCCGGAGGTGCCTGGGCGCGCCGTAGCCCATATGCTGCTCGAAACCATAGGCAGGATAGATGTGCGCGGCCCGTGTCATCATCCTGTCCCTGGTCACCTTGGCGATGATCGAGGCCGCGGCGATGGACAGGGAGCGCGCGTCCCCTTTTATCAAGGCCCGGCCGGGGCACGACAGGCCAGGGGGCAGGTCGCGGCCATCAACCAGGGCGTAATCGGCCCTGACGGCCAGAGCGGACAGCGCCCGCCGCATCGCAGTCAGGCTTGCCGCCCGGATGTTTGTTGCCTCGATTTCGCGCGCCGACGCACTGCCGACCGCCACCAGGCACGAGGCCAGAATGGCTTCGAACAACTGCTCCCGCATGGCCGGCTTCACGGCTTTTGAATCATTGAGTCCTTCAGGCAAACAGGCAAGATCGATGATCACGGCTGCAGCCACCACCGGTCCGGCCAGCGGCCCGCGTCCGGCCTCGTCGAGGCCGGCCACCAGCGGAAAACCGGTTTGGACAAGATGCGTCTCGAAGCGACAATCGGGCATCGCAGGATAGTCGGGAAACAGCGAATCGGGCGGGGTACGAGCCATGTTGCGGCGAAGCTCGCACACCCGCCCGATCCTCTGCAAGGCCCGGCGGCTGGGGACGGGATGCCGCGCGGGCGCCGGACCGCCATGACGGGGCGGGTGGCGGTCCGGATCTGTTGAGATCCTGCAGCTCGAAAGACCGCAGGACCGGTAGTTGAGGCCCCAACGCGGCCGGGCAAAGCCTGCTACAGCAGGCTCAGTTGAACGCCTTCGCCGTGGGGTGGGACAAAATGATCGGTCCGCAACGGCGCCTTCCTCACATTCAGGCCGAGCCGTTTTGCCGTCAGATCGAACCGGCGGGCTATCTGCCAGGCATAGGGCCCGGTTCCGCGCATCCGCTTGCCGAACTCGGCATCATAATCCTTGCCGCCGCGCATCGAGCGAATCAGCGACATCACATGCCGGTAACGGTCCGGATAGTGCCGCAGCAGCCAGTCCCGAAACAGCGGGCTTACCTCTATCGGCAGCCGCAGCAACACATAGCCTGCGGCGTCGGCACCGGCTGCCTTGGCCGAATCCAGAATACGCTCGAGCTCGTGGTCATTCAGGCCCGGAATCACCGGCGCTGCCATCACCGAGACCGGAATGCCGGCCTCCGACAGTGCCCGCACCGTCTCCAGCCGCTTTTCCGGCGTTGCCGCCCTGGGCTCCATGGTGCGCGCCAGCTTGCGGTCGAGAGTGGTCACCGACAGCGCAACCCGCGCCAGACCTTTCGACGCCATGCGCGACAGGATGTCGATGTCACGCACCACCAGCGCCGATTTGGTGACGATGCCGACCGGGTGACCGGCGGCTTCGAGCACTTCGAGCAATTGCCGCATGATCCGCCATGTCTTCTCGACAGGTTGATAGGGGTCGGTGTTGGTGCCGATGGCAATCGGCTGCACCTTGTAGCCGGGGCGCGACAATTCGCGTTCCAGCAGCCGCGGCGCATCCGGCTTGGCAAACAGCCGTGCTTCAAATTCGACGCCAGCCGACAGGCCCATATAGGCGTGGGTTGGCCGTGCGAAACAATAGACACAACCGTGCTCGCAGCCCCGATAGGGGTTGATGGACCGGTCGAAGGACAAGTCGGGCGATTGATTGCGCGAGATGATGGTGCGCGGTTTTTCGATCTGCACCTCGGTCTTGAACGGTGCCAGATCCTCAAGGCTGCCCCAGCCGTCGTCAAAGGCTTCCCGGCTGTTGATCTCGTAACGGCCCGACATGTTGAGCCCGGCGCCGCGGCCGCGGATACGGTCGTCGGTCACCCGCAGGCCGCTTGCCGCCATCATCGCATCGGCCTCCGCCGCCTGCAGGCCGGGAGCAAAAGCGGCTTGTTTCAGTGTCGAAAGGCTTGGCATGCAACCTCCATCCGCACGGGTTAGGGTCAATCATTCGGGGATCGTGATTTTATTCCTATACGAAAAAACGGAACGTAACAAGAACAAAATGAATTGGCGAGGTGGTGCAGGGATGTGTCTGATTGATCCGTGCCGTGCTGGCCTATCGCTCTGGCGTGCTCTAGAAGGAGCCATGATCACTGTCTTGATTGAGTGCAAAGACCAGGAAAATGCGTTGGCGGTCACGTTGGCGGCGCTTGTCCCCGGGGCGGTTGAGGGGCTGGTGGCCGAGGTCGTGATTTTGGACCGGGGCTCGAGCGATGGCACCGAACAGCTGGCCGAAGCCGCCGGTTGCCGTTTTCTGGTTGATCCCGATTTGCGCGATGTCGTGGGCGCGGTTCGCGGTGACTGGGTGTTTTTGATCGAGCCGGGCGCGCGGCCCTTGCTGGGCTGGATCGATCATATTGGCCAGCATATGGCTGCTGGCCGGCAAGCTGCCCGCATGCGCCCGTCGCGAAACTACCGGCTGCCGGTCTTCAAGAGATGGTTCCGTGGCCGGGTGTCGGCATTGGAACACGGGGTGTTGATGCCCAAGCCTCAGGCGATCGCCAATGCAAAATCAGGGCACCGGCTCGAGAGCCTTGGCCGTGGCCTTGCGATGACCCGGCTCGATTGCGAAATCATTCCTGCATCGGTCCTGGCGTCGGGGTAAAGCCTGTCGCGTTCAAATGCATTCACCGGAACGGTGACACCCATGCATTTTGCCAAGGTGAGACAGAGCGTCCCCCTCGAAGCCCGCAGCTCAAGCCACAGTGCAGGTGGCGGCGATGAACCAGTCAGGCCTGCCGTGCTTCAGTCGCGCCGCCGCCTCGGCGGCGGCATCGCGGCAAGCATACAGTCCAAAGCAGGTTGCGCCCGACCCCGACATCCGCGCCAGCCGGGCGCCGGACTCCTCAAGCAGCGACAGGCATTGCGAAATGTCCGCAACCAGATTGCGTGCCGGTGCTTCGAGATCATTTCGGGTCTTGGCCAGCCAGTCGATGAACTGATCCCTGTCCGTCATGCCCTTGGGGGCGGGGAGGGGAGGGTTGTGCCGGCGGCCGAGCCGGGAGAACACCTCCGGCGTCGACACCCCGATACGCGGATTGACCAGGACAAGGTCAAGCGCGAAGCCCAGCTCGACCGGCTGCAGAACCTCACCGATGCCGCGGGCAATCAGGGGCGTGCCGTTCAGGCACATCGGCACATCGGCGCCCAGATCGAGCGCAATGCCCGATAGGATCTCGTCGGTCGGCCGATAGTCCCACAATTGGCTCAGAGCCTTCAGCGTCGCCGCAGCGTCCGCCGAGCCGCCACCGATGCCCGAGGCCACAGGAACGCGCTTGTCGAGCCGTATCGAGACCGGAGGAGCGTCGCGGCCGGATTGCCGTGCGGCCTCGCGCAGAGCGTCCCGCGCCCGCACCACCAGATTGCTGCCGTCAGCGTCGCGGGACAAGGCCGCCGATTCCGGGCCTTCCAGATGAAAGCCGTCGGCACTGGACAGGTCAGCCATCACCCGATCACCGAGTTCGGTAAAGACCACGAAGCTCTCGATCAGGTGATATCCGTCCGCCCGTTGTCCGGTGACATGCAGCGCCAGATTTATCTTGGCCGGCGCATCAGTTGCGCGCATCGGTCCCAGGTGCAAGCGCACCTTTCTTGTCGGCTCCGGCCTTGTCGAGCGGTTTTGCCCCGCCGTCCCCGGCTCCGCCGCTGGCGGTTGCAGGCACGACCGGTTCCGCTTCATCCATGCCTTCAAGCAGCTTGCGCTCGAGTTCGGGCAACAGCTCTTCCGGCGGCTCGTTGCTCAAGGCGCGCTTCCACTGAAAGCTGGCTTCCAGTGTGCGTCCAACGCGCCAATAGGCGTCGCCGAGATGATCGTTGATGGTCGGATCTGCGGGCTTGAGTTCGACAGCGCGTTCAAGTTCACGCACGGCATCTTCATATTGTCCGAGCCGGTAATGAGCCCACCCCAGCGAATCGACGATATATCCGTCATTCGGACGCAGATCGACGGCGGCGCGGATCAGGTCCATCCCCTCTTCGAGGTGGATGTTCATGTCGATCCAGGAATAGCCGAGATAGTTCATCACCTGTGGCTGGTCGGGAAAAAGCTGAAGCGCCCGCTTGAAATGTGCTTCCGCCTTTGGCCAGTTCTTCAGCCTTTCATTGGCGATGCCGGCCTGGAAGAACAAATTCCAGTCATTGCGGGTCGGGGTCGGCCCCGCCACCGAAATCGCCGTCTCATAGGTCAATGCCATTTCGACATAGTCCTTGTCCCGCGACAGGACGCTGCCATAGGCGAGGTAGCTGCGGATATCTCTCGGATCGGAGGCGATCAGCGCCTTGAGATGATCCTTGGCCTCAGTGTTGCGGTCCAGATCGGCAAGCGCCAGCCCCAATTGCAGTTCCGAGACACGGCGCATCGGTGATGCGGTGGGGACCGACTCATAGATCTTGATGGCCTCCTCGGCTTTGCCAAGCCGTTCCGTGAGCCCGCCCAAGATCACCAGCGTCGCCGCATTGTTGGGATCAAGCGCCCGGGCAAACTGAAGATAGACTGCGACGGTTTCTTCCGCCCCCTCACGGTTGAGCGCGCTTCCAAGCGTAAACAGCACGGCGGCAGCACCCTGCTGCGCGGTCGTCACGCCCGCTTCGGGCTTTGCGTCATCAACGATGAGCTGCCGCAGCGCTGCAAGTGGGGCGTAGCCGGGAGAAAAGTCCTCGCCCGCCGACAGCGCGTCGAACGCGGCTCGCTTGTTGCCTGCGCGGGCTTCAAGACTGGCCAGCGCCATGACCGTGCGGATATAGGTGTCGGGCGCCGCAGCCCCTGCCTGGGGATCGGCAATCACATCGATGAAATGGTTGCGTGCCACGGATTTCTTGCCCATCGCCTGGGCCATCGCACCGGCATGGTAGCTGGTAAAGACCGGGTACCAGGGCGGTCCATCAAGCGCCAGAATCGAGGCCAGTGCTTTGTCGCCCTTGCCGTCACCAAATTCCGCCCACGCCTTCATCAGTGTGTTGAGCAGGCGGTCAATCGGATTGCTGTCTTCCGGGTCAAGCAGACTGGCGGCCTTGCGGTACTCGCGCTTGCTGGTGGCTTCGACCATCAGCGCCAGCCGTGAGACCTGGGCCACGGCAGGATTTTCCTTCATGTCGCGCGCCAGAACGACGCCTTCCGAAAAGCGCCCGTCGCTGAACAGAGCCACCATCAGCCGCTCTTTGACGTCAAGGTTTTGCGGATCAAACTCGAGCGCCTTGCGATAGAACTCGATGGCGCGACCGGTGTCATTGTCAATGTCGGCGGTACGCCCGGCCAGATAGGCGCCGGCAAAGCCGAGGAAATTGGGCTGCTGCTCCTGTACTTCGGCGGTTGCGGCTGCAGCCTGACCGGTCAGGATTGCCGTTGCCGCACTCAAGCAAAGAAACGCGCCAAGAGCAACGCTGGCTGTGTATCGGGCTGTCATATTTCGCCGCATCAAGTCCTGCCTCTTGTTCATTCTGGCCGCGCGCCGGCCAATCGCCGCAACATTACTACCCAACACAATGGCTTTTTTGGCGCAGGGCAGCAAGAGTCAGCAAAGGCCCAATGTTCGGCATTTGACGGGGGTGGTCAACTGACCCGATTGAGACAGAATGCGATGACGTCCAGCAGCGCGGATTTTTCGTCCGTTTCCGGCAATGGCGCCAACGCGTCGCGCGCGATCGAGGCATAATGCTCTGCGCGCGCGGTGGTGTCTTTCAGGCAATTGTATTTGGTCAGCAGCCCCAACGCCCTTTCAAGCGCTTTTTCGTCGCTGATGCCGCCTTCGATCGCCTCCTTCCAGAACGCCCGTTCTGATTCGGAGCCGCGGCGATAGGCCAGCACCACCGGCAGGGTAATCTTGCCTTCGCGGAAATCGTCGCCGACATTCTTGCCCAGATCGCGGGCCGATCCGCCATAATCGAGCACGTCGTCGATCAACTGAAACGCCAGGCCGAGATTGATACCGTAAGACTTGAGCGCACTGCGCTCGGCCTTGCTGACGCCGGCGACAATCGGCCCGACCTCGCAGGCCGCCGAGAACAGCGCCGCAGTCTTGGCACGGATGACGGAGAGATAGTCATCTTCCGTCGTTTCCATGTTCTTGGCGACGGACAGTTGAAGCACTTCGCCTTCAGCGATCACTGCCGCTGCCGTGGACAACACGTCCAGCGCCTCAAGCGAGCCGACCTCGACCATCATTTTGAACGCCTGACCGAGCAGGAAATCACCGACCAGGACGCTGGCCTGGTTGCCCCAGATCATCCGGGCGGTGGAGCGGCCGCGCCTGAGGTCGCTTTCATCCACCACATCATCATGCAGCAAGGTTGCCGTATGCATAAATTCGACGGCTGTGGCGAGCTTGATATGGTACTCGCCGGCGTAGCCGAACATCGTTGCCGCGGCGAGCGTCAGCATCGGACGAAGCCGTTTGCCGCCAGAAGAGATGAGGTGGTTTGCGACCTCCGGGATCATCGCCACGTCGGAACCGGCCTTGGACAGAATCAGTTGGTTGACGCGCTCCATGTCGGCCCTGGTGGTCTCTACCAGCGGCTTGACTGATGCGTCTCTGTGATTTCCATCTTCCAGTGATATGACTACGCCCACGGGTACGGACTCCTGTTATGTCTTTTTCTGCACATTATTCAGCGCCAGCAGCCTCGGCAAGCGGCGATTTGGCGCGGAGAGGGCTTGATAACCGATACCTTCGGATGAAACAAAGGCCCTCAGGGAGAACTTATGCACGATCTCATCCATACCAATGACCCGGTCCTGATTTCTTTTGTCGAAAGCCTGATGCGTGACGCCGGCATTGGCTGCCTCGTCGCCGATAGCGGCATGAGCATCCTCGAGGGGTCGGTCGGCGTCATTCCAAGGCGAATCCTTGTTGATCCGGACAGGGCAAGCCAGGCCCGGCGCATTGTCAGTGACGCCGGGCTCGAGCAAGAGTTGAGGCCCTGGATCGCCCGTGACGCCTGACCCGGATCACAAAGCCCCGGCTGCGCCCTGCGGGCATTCCGGGCCGGACCATACGGTCGATGCCTTCCACAATGGCAGATTCTTCCTGGTGCAGCCGTCGGAGGCAGGCCATCGTGCCGGCATGGACGCGATGGTGCTGGCGGCAACCGTTCCTGAAGCCGCCACCGGCGTGCTCGCTGATCTGGGGGCGGGGGCGGGGGCTGCGGGACTGGCGGCGGCCACGCGGCTGCCCGGCCTGTCGGTGGTTCTGGTCGAGCGGTCTGCCGTCATGGCCGAGTATGCACGCCGCTCGTTGGCCCTGGACAGCAACGCGCATCTGGCTGGCCGGGCCCGAATTGTCGAGGCCGACGTTTCGCTTCACGGAACCAGACGCCGGGATGCCGGACTGCCGGACTGCGCCTTTGACTATGTCATCATGAACCCGCCGTTCAACGCTGCACGCGACCGCACAACACCCGATCAGCTCAAGGCCGAAGCCCATGCCATGCAGACAGATGATCTGTTCGAGCGTTGGCTTCGCACGGCCGCCGCCATCCTCAAGCCCGGTGGCCAGGTCTCGGTCATCGCCCGGCCTCAATCAATGAGGGATGTTCTGGAGGCGCTGGGCAAGCGGTTTGGCGGCGTCGAAATCACGCCCTTGTGCCCGCGCCGGGGTGACGACGCCATCCGCATTCTCGTTACCGCCATCAAGGGCAGCCGGGCGCGCCTGCGTCTGCGCGACAGCCTTGTCATGCATGAGGGCGCTGGACAGGGGGTTTCACCCCGGATGAATGACCTCAACAATGGTCTTGGCTGCTGGCCGCGGCGGCCGGAAAACCGCTCGTCAAAATAAAGCCGCCCTGCTGCACTGCCATTGCACTGGGCCAGAAAAGACATACATGGATCAGCGCCGGGACCTGTCCCGGTACCTCTGCGCCGCTTGCAACAGGAATGCCCGTAATGGTCTCTTTGAGTTCTTTCTATCCCGCCCGATTCCGCAAGGATGCCATCACCATTCCAGTGGTGCGACTGCACGGGACCATCATGGCCGGCGGCAACCAGTTTCGCCAGAACCTCAATATTGCCACGGTGGCGCCACTGCTGTCCCGGGCTTTTGCCGACAAGAAAGCCCCTGCGGTGGCGATCATGATCAACTCACCCGGCGGCTCTCCGGTCCAGTCGCGGCTGATCTACAAGCGTATCCGGGATCTCGCGGCTGAGAAAAACAAGAAGGTTCTGATGTTTGTCGAGGATGTCGCGGCGTCGGGTGGCTACATGATAGCCTGCGCCGGAGACGAGATTTTTGCTGATCCGTCGTCCGTGGTCGGGTCGATTGGCGTGGTTTCGGCCGGGTTCGGCTTTACCGGCCTGATTGACAAGCTTGGTGTCGAGCGGCGGATCTACACCGCAGGCGAAAACAAGTCGGTGCTGGATCCGTTCCAGCCGGAAAATGCAGAAGACGTTGCCCGCCTGAAGGAATTGCAGCTCGACATTCACAAGGTCTTCATTGACCTGGTCAAGGACAGCCGCGGCGCCCGCCTCAAGGACGATCCCGACATGTTCACCGGACGGTTCTGGACCGGCATCCGTGGCGCGGATATGGGCCTGGTCGATGGTCTGGGAGATCTCCGTTCGACCCTGCGTGAACGCTATGGCGACAAGGTCAGGACACGGTTGATTGCCGCCCAGCGCGGCCTGTTCGGCCGCCGCGCGCCGGGTGTGAGCACCGGCCTGGCCATGGGCGCGCTTGCAGGCATCGGCGAAGCAGGATTGAATGCGCTGGATGATCGGTCGCTTTGGGCGCGGTACGGTCTCTGACCCGGCAGCAAAAGGGCGCGGGCAGGGGGCGGATCGTCGACGTGCCGATTCAGGCAAGCCGCGGGCTTCCCCGCATGCCCGTTGAGTGAGCGCCCGGACCCGGGCTGAGGAAAGGACCGACACGATGCCGCAACTTCTTCTGCTCATTGCCGTGGGGGCGATTGCCTGGCTCGGGTACAAGCGTTTCATCTCTGAGGCCGAACGCGTCAACGCTCGCGTCCGCGACGCTGAAAAGGAAACCCGGACCGGCGCGCAAGGCACCCTGATCGAAGATCCTGAAACCGGCGAGTACCGGCTGAGAAAACCCGACGAATAGACGTCTACCGCATCGCTTCCAGATTCGGCAAGCTGATCCCGCTCTTGACCATGAAGATGAGCCGTGGCACCTGTCGCCGCAGATTCCAGGCCGCTTTCAGGGCGGCTGCCAGCCCTTGATGCGCCATCCGGACCCAGAGCCATGACCGAAGCCCTTCCAGACCATATGCAGCCCAGCCGTTCGTTTCAGGGCCTTATTCTTGCCCTGCACCGCTACTGGGCCGATTATGGCTGCGTCGTGCTGCAGCCCTACGACATGGAGGTCGGCGCCGGAACCTTCCACCCGGCAACCACCTTGCGCGCGCTCGGCCCCAAGCCGTGGAACGCGGCCTATGTCCAGCCGTCGCGCCGCCCCACCGACGGCCGCTACGGCGAAAACCCCAACCGGCTCCAGCACTACTATCAGTATCAGGTGATCCTGAAGCCCAATCCGTCCAACCTGCAGGAACTCTATCTCGGATCGCTCGCTGCCATCGGCATCGACCCGTTGCTGCATGATATCCGCTTTGTCGAGGATGACTGGGAGAGCCCGACGCTGGGTGCCTGGGGCCTGGGCTGGGAATGCTGGTGCGACGGCATGGAAGTCAGCCAGTTCACCTATTTCCAGCAGGTTTGCGGCTTTGAGTGCGCCCCGGTGGCGGGCGAGCTGACCTACGGTCTCGAGCGGCTTGCGATGTATGTCCAGGGCGTCGACAATGTTTACGACCTCAATTTCAACGGCCGCGAAGGCGCTGAAAAGGTCACCTATGGTGATGTTTTCCTGCAGGCCGAGCAGGAATATTCACGCTACAATTTCGAGATCGCCGACACTGCCATTCTGCTCAAGCATTTCGAGGACGCGGAGCAGGAATGCGAAGCCATTCTCAAGGCCGGCGCGCCGGCTGAGCCCGGTTCGCTGCACAGATGTGTGCTGCCTGCCTATGACCAGTGCATCAAGGCAAGCCATGTCTTCAATCTTCTCGATGCCCGTGGCGTGATCTCGGTCACCGAAAGGCAAGGCTACATTCTGCGGGTGCGCAACCTGTCGCGCCAATGTGGCGAAGCCTTTCTGATGACCGATGCCGGCGGGGCACATGCCCTGCAGGCCGCCGGCTAACAAGTCTCGCAGGCAGCAGCAGGCGTCATCTTGGCAGCCGCCGGCTGACCTGAGACAAAACCCCGATCCTGTCTTTGAATGCAGCATGCTCCGGCCGGGTTGATCTGTGGGTCACCTTCCGCACGGATCCAAGGCCCGCCGAAGACCCGTCTGCGCGGACAAAGCGGCATGCTGCCCTCGGACCCGCATCAAACGGTGACAATTCGCTGTGCGCTGCCGGTTGCGCGAGCGTCTTGGCGCTGCGAACTGGATTTGCGCGCCGCATGATGGGACCGCTTGTCCTCGTACATGTGCTGATCGGCGCGTTTGATCATCTCTTCCATGGTTTCGCCGTCCATGCTGGTCGCAATGCCGATGGACGCGCTCAAAGGCGCGTTGGAATAAAACTGGTTGTTGATATGCAGCAATTCGTGGATCATCTCGACCATGGTTTCGGCGGCCTTCTTGTCGGCGCCGGGCATCAGAATGGTGAATTCGTCGCCGCCGATGCGGCATGCGTGATTGGGCTGTGTGGTGACGCCGTTGAGCACTTCGCCGAACCGCCGCAGCAGCATGTCTCCGGCGTCGTGGCCCAGCTGGTCGTTGGCTTCCTTGAGGCCGTTCAGATCCATCGCGATGGCGGAGACCGGCCGCAGCGGCTTGCGTTCCAGCCGGTTGAGTTCGTCGGTATAGAAAGCGCGGTTGTGCAGCTTGGTCAGCACATCATGCTTGCCGAGATATTCGAGATAGGCCTCCGCCTTCTTGCGCGCGGTGATGTCGGTCAGCGCCACCTGGACAAGCGCCCAGTCTTCTTCATGACCAGGCAGCACCGAAAAATGCAGCAGGATGTGGCGCACGCTTCCATCCAGCGCATAGTTGACCACCTCGCGATGGTGGAAGAGCTTGCCCTCCCACAGGTCCATCAATTGCTCTCTGAACGGCTTTTCCATTTCACCACGGAAGATGTCGCCCTGGTGATGCAGAAGCGTCTGCAGATCCTGAGCCCCAAACAAATCAAGCGTCGCCTGGTTGACGTCGATGATGCGGATTTCACTCATGCACTGGAGTACAAATTCGGGATGCACATCCATGAAGACGCGGAAATCTTCGATCCCGCGGAAGCGGACGTCCTCAAGCAGGACTTTGATTTTGCTGAAATCCTCCACCCACAGAGAGACGGGTGAATTGTCGAACAGCCCTTCGGCATATCGCCGGCTCTTGATTTCCTTGCGCCGGGCGTCTTCGCGTTGGGTCACATCTTCCGTGGTCAGCAGGATGCGTTCAAGCGTCTGCTCGCAACCAGGCAGAACCGTGCCCTTGAGCTGGATGTCCATGCGCCGGCCGGAGAGGGAGTAATTGACAGCGTTGCTGTAAAATTCAGACTTTCCATCCCACAGTTCGGCCAGTTCGTTGATGTGGTTCTCGAACATCTCGTTGTTGAAGACAATGGAAAGATTGTCGACCAGATGATCGAGGCTGTCGGCTTCAAACATCTCCAGCGTCTTGGCGTTGACATCAACCACCTTGATCTCTTTGGCGCATGCGGCAACCCGCGTCAGGTCGGCGGCGAGATGGGCCCTGATGTCCTTAACCCCTTCGGCGCGCCACTGGTCGAATATCTGTTTGACCACACTGAAATCCTCGATCCACATGGCGACAGGCGCGAGATCGAAAATGGTCGTATCGAGATGGGTCATGAGCGGATGGTTCCTGATTTGATCAATGCCGCCGCGCGTTCAGGGGCCGCAAATGTATTCTAGCAATTGTTTTGAGTATGGGCTGAGAATGGTAAACCATTGATTGATAGACAAGGACAGATCTCGCTGTGCTGTCGACCTCGCCGCCTGCCGGTGGGAACCAGCCGGCTGGCATATCTGACCGATTCAGACCGTTGGAAGCGATGTTTTGCCGTGGCTTTTTGCAGCCGCTATGCGTAATGTCGTGGCGCAGCCGGGACGGATCTGCACACAAGAAATATTTATTGAAGCCGGGAGCAGACGCATGGGGACTTGGATTTTTTTGGCGGTGCTGGTCGGCATCGTGCTTTACGCGATTTCACTCTACAACACGCTGGTCAAGAACCGTCAGATGGCGGGCGAAGGCTGGAGCGGCATCGATGTGCAGCTCAAGCGCCGCGCTGACCTCATTCCCAATCTTCTCGAAGCCGTCAAGGGCTACATGTCTCACGAAAAGGAGCTGCTCGAAGAAGTCACCCGGTTGCGCAGCCAGGCCGTGGCCGGCAGCTCCGGTTCGCCGGAACAGCGGGCATCGATCGAGGGCGCTCTGAGCGGCGCGCTGGGACGGCTGATGGCTGTCGCCGAAAGCTATCCTGATCTCAAGGCGAACGAGAACTTCAGGGAATTCCAGCAGGCTCTGGAGGAAACCGAAAACGAGATCTCGATGTCGCGCCGCTATTACAATGGCGCCGTTCGCAATCTCAATGTCTCGGTGGAAACCTTCCCCTCGACGCTCATCGCCAGGCAGTTCGGCTTCGTCAAGGCCGAGTATTTCGAGATCGAGGACGAGGCCGATCGCGCGGTTCCCAAGGTTTCCTTCCAGTAGGCCGGTCGAGTCGGGCAAGAAACCAATCGGATGGACGAACAATGAGGCATTGGCTTTTCGCGATTCTGATCTGTCTGGCAGCGTCAGCCCCGCAGGCGGCGACTGCGCGCGAGGAAATACGCTCCTTTGCCGCGGAGATCGAGGTCCGCACGGATGCCTCGCTCGACGTCACCGAGACCATCACCGTCAATGCCGAGGGCAATGAGATCCGCCGCGGTATCTTTCGCGACATTCCCATGCGGGCACTGGATGACTGGGGTCTCTGGGCGGAAAACGGCTTCGATTTGATCGAGGTTCTGCACAATGGCCAGCCGGCGACCTATGTCACCGAATGGCTGGGCCGTTTTGTCCGGATCAGGATCGGCGACGCCGAGACCTTGATTTCGCGGGGGCAACACACCTACACGATCCGCTATGTGACCACCGGGCAGTTGCGCTTCTTTGATGGCTACGACGAACTTTACTGGAACGTCACCGGCAATTTCTGGAGTTTTCCGATCCTCGCCGCCGACGCCACGGTAACCTTGCCCGAGGGCGCCCGCGCCGAGCAGCTCGCCGCCTACACGGGCGGATTTGGCGACCAGGGCGAAGACTATGCGGCTTCCGGCGAAGGCCGCTCGGAAGTCCGCTTCGATCTGACAAGGCCGCTCGGTCCGCAACAGGGCATGACCATCGCAGTCGGTTTCACCAAGGGCGCGGTCACTCCGGATGCCGGTGGCGCCGGAATGTGGACCAGCAATGCAGGCATCTTTCTGCTGATCCTCGGCTGGCTCGGTGTCCCGGTCTACTATCTTTATGCCTGGAACAGGGTTGGCCGTGATCCGCCATCGCCACCGGTCATTCCGCTGTTCTATCCGCCTGAAAACCTGTCGCCCGCAGCCCTGTCCTATGCCCATTTCAACCGCTTCCGGACCGGCAAGAAGGGCGTCGGTCTTCCCTTCATCGCAGCCCTGCTGTCGCTGGGGGTGAAGGGATTTCTGCGGATTGACGAGACACCGGGTGGAACCGTCACATTGCGGCGCGGGGAGGCGGCTGACAAGAAAGCCCGCCAACCGCTGCCTGGCGGAGAAAATGCCCTGTTCTCCAGACTGTTGACGTCACGTGCGGAGATGGTTCTCGACAAGCACAATGGGCCTGCATTGCAATCTGCGGTGGCTGGTCTGCGCAAGGCCATTACCTCCGAATATGAAGGCAGGTTCTACCGGGCCAACATCGGCTGGTACATCCCCGGCGTGGTGCTCGGCATTGCCACCTTCATCATCGGCCTGATCCTTCAGGATCCGCCGGACGACGGCCTGCTTTATCTGATCCCGATCCTGATGACCTCGCTGTTTGGCGGCGGCCTGTGGATTGCCGGCCGCTCGCTCTGGAACAAGCCGGGCGGAGGCTGGATCAACCGCATCGGCAGCGCAGGGCTGGCCCTGCTTGGCGGCGTTGTGTTTCTGGTCGGCGTTCTCGTCGTTCTGGTTCCTGGAGACGTGCCGGTCTACCAGATTGCGGGTGCCCTGCTGATAAGCGGGATCGCGATCATGATCCTGATGCTGTTCCTTCTGGGCGCGCCGACGGAAAAAGGCGCCAAGGTGCTCGCCGACATCAAGGGATTCAAGCTCTATCTCGAGACCGCCGAAACCAATCGTCTCAATCTGCGCGATGCGCCTGAAATGACGGAAAAGCTGTTTGAACGCTTTCTGCCCTATGCCGCGGGTCTTGGGGTGGAAAAGCCCTGGTCGGAAGCCTGGGCGGCGCAGCTGGCGCGGATCGCCCCCGATCGTGAGCGGGACTACCAGCCGCACTGGTATCAAGGCAATTCCTGGTCGCCCGGCAACATCGGAGCGGCGGCGGCGTCTTCGGTCGCTGCAGTTTCGGCGGCGATGGCAGCCTCGATGCCGCAACCCAAGAGCTCTTCGGGATCGTCGGGCGGCGGATCGTCCGGCGGCGGCGGTGGCGGCGGTGGCGGTGGCGGCTGGTAGGCAGCACCGCCGGCCAGGCTGTATCAAACACTCCCACGATGCTGCCGGCCTGCGCACTTGCGGTTGTCGGTCCGGCCTGTATCGTGGTTGCCTGTGCTCCAGCCACTGAGGACCCGCGATGAACAAGGATCATAGGGCCGCAATTGCCCCCTATCGCACCGGCGCTCTGACCGGAAAACGCTGTGACCAGAGCGCCCGCGGGCGGCCCGGCAAGCAGTGGTTTTGCGACGGCTTGCGCACGACGGTTGCAAGCTGATGGACAAGGCCAAACTGATCGGACAGGCACCGGTGCTGCTGGTCTCGGATATTCTTGCAAGTGTGTCCTACTGGACTGAAAAGGTCGGGTTTTCGGCCCATTTATGGGGCGATCCGGTCGATTTTGCCATCCTGCGCCGCGATGGTGTGGCGTTGATGCTGAGCCAGAAGCCGGCTGGTCACGCCATCGTACCCAACTGGAAAATCAAGGACTTCCTCTGGGATGCCTATTTCTGGGTCGATGACGCAAAAGCGATCTACGACGAGCTGGTGGCATCCGGAGCCGACATTGATTACCACCTCGGCGAAAAGCCCTATGGCGTTCTCGAGTTCGGCATTCAGGATCTTGACGGCCACGATATTGCCTTTGGTCAGACCCTTGATGGCTGAGATTGCCAGGTGACGGGCCGGTGATGCCCGTCAGTGGCTGTTTTTGCGGCGATGGAAGGTGACTTTTCGCGCGGCCCTTGCTAAGCCGCGCTCAGCACACCATTGACCGCGCGAGACCCCATGCCCGACCTGATCTCCGACCTGATGCCCGACCTGTTGCTTGAGCTCCGCTCCGAGGAAATTCCCGCCCGCCCGCTCGCCCGCAGCGGTGCAACCGCGAGGACGGGCAAAACCATAGACCGCATGCGCAGCACCTTTGTGGAGTTGACCTGAGGCCCGACCTGTTGCTTGAGCTCCGCTCCGAAGAGATGCCAGCCCGCCGGCTCGCCCGCAGCGGTGCAACCGCGAGGACGGGCAAAACCATAGACCGCATGCGC
>NZ_JARGET010000029.1 GCF_029210485.1 Hoeflea sp. YIM 152468 | reverse complement strand
TGAATCACGATAAAACTAGTCAGGGAAGCCCTGCCGATTCAGTCAGAATGCCCGCCGCTCTAGCTGCCCATCGCTGATAGGGCTGCTTGCCAACCGGCTGCGTCTCAAGGCTTGCCTTTAGGATTGATGATGCTTCATCAGGCGTAAAATGCTTGGCTCGCAGCTTCTTGGCCTTGGGGGCCTTCATTTTGAAGCCCGCCACCGGATTAGATCGGACTATCTGGTTATCCACGGCCCATGTGAAGACGCTGCTTAAGGCTGAAATATCGCCATACTTGATGGTGCGGGCCGACACCGGCTTTCCAGTTGTTGGAGAGGATTGATTCAGTCTCCAGTCCTTGAAGGCTATAATGTCTCTTGTCGTTACCCGCGTAGCATCATCATGCTGAAGAAACTCAGCAAGGGTCTTGAAAGCGCGTTCATAAGTCTCATGGGTGCTTTGGGATTTGCCTAGCCGCTCGGCTTCCGCCCACCACCGGTCAACCAAGCCCTTCAGGGAAACGGTTGCTTGTCGCGCATCGGCGGAAGAGGGGCGAGTTGCGGGCTCTTCCCATGCGGGAAAGCGGCTTGCATTGGGGTCACCCGTGAAGTCGGCTTCAAGGGCTTTCCTCGCGGAATATGTCATTCCCTGCTCAATTGCCCTCGCGCATTCTTTTAGCAGGACCTCGCGGCTATTGGTGCTCACGGCAGTAATGCCATGATTCATCAAAACGCGGTCTAGGAGCGGCCCGATCCGCTCCCCGAGCGCCAAGGTATTGTCAGTTTCTCTCAGATTGCGAAAGTGCTGCGCGGTACTCTGTTGGCCCAGGGCGATTTCATCAAGGGACGGTCTAATGATGATCGGGTTTCGGTTCTCATCGAACTCTA
Source organism: Hoeflea sp. YIM 152468 (assembly GCF_029210485.1). Taxonomy (GTDB): domain Bacteria; phylum Pseudomonadota; class Alphaproteobacteria; order Rhizobiales; family Rhizobiaceae; genus Hoeflea. The sequence goes on along the minus strand of NZ_JARGET010000029.1, from coordinate 346,428 downwards.
CGCCGAGCGAATGAAGCCGGTCCACATCGATTGCCCAGGCATCATAGAAGGCCTTGGACAGGGAAACTGCTTGGCGGTGGGTGAGGTCGATTTCACCGCCCGCCCTAGCCGCCCTGAAGATCGCTTCAAGATAGGCTTCGGCCTCAGCCTGTCGGATTTTCACTTCCGAGGGGTCGTTTGATCGAAGGGAGAATCGGATGGCTTTCGTACGTGGGCCAATCGAGACAGTGGCAATATGTCCCCCGAACGGAATCGAGAGTGTCTTGCCGACAAGTTTGGAGGCGACTTCCTGCGGGATCCGCCTATTGAATTGCCTGAACTGTGAGCCTTTGCGCCGCATGGGTCTCGTTAAGCGATACAACATTGTTACACACCTTTGTAACACACATAGGTGAGCGCAACATCCTGTTTGAGCTTAACTTTTTGATTCCCTTGGTAGTAGGGAATGAATGGTGCCCAGAAGAGGACTCGAACCTCCACACCGTTGCCAGTACCAGCACCTGAAGCTGGCGCGTCTACCAATTCCGCCATCTGGGCATTGGAGCCGATTTAGGAGGTCCACGCGCTCGTGTCAATGACCGAATGGCTCGCGCAGTGTTTTAATTGGTGCACAGCAAGATAAATTCGTCTGCTGGGGCACAAGCGGCCACAGATCGCGGTCAACCGGACCGCGGCTGGTTGGAAAACTGCCAGCCTGTTCGCGCCCCTTCATGTCGCAGTTCAATCTTTCGAGGCCATGCGCGGCGCGTTATGCAGGTCTATGACCCAATCGCCAGAAACATTGACAGTCGACCGTGGTTCCAGCGCCTACGACCCTTCGCAGGCCTCGCAGGCCTCGCAGGCTTCGCTGGCTACGCGGGGCGGGCTGCTGGTGTTTGGCGCGGCCATGACCTGGAGTTTTGGCGGCGCCATCGCCCGTGGTCTTAACGTCAGCGATCCCTGGACCATCATTGCCTGGCGGTCCTTTTTCGCTGCCCTGTTCCTGCTCGCCTTCATGCTGTGGCGCGACGGACCAGCAGGCACTGTGCGGCTGTTTCGAACCATGGGGCTGCCGGGCGTGGGCGTGGGGCTCTGCTTTGCGACTGCATCGATTTCCTTCGTGGTTGCGCTCGGCTACACCAGCGTCGCCAATATACTGCTGATGCAGGCCGGCGTGCCACTGATCGCAGCGCTGCTCGGTGTCGTCTTCCTCGGCGAAGCGGTGGACCGGGTCACCTGGGCGGCAATTCTTGCGGTGATTGCCGGCATCGGGGTGATGGTGTCCGATTCCTTCGCTGCCACCGTGTCCTTCATTGGTGACGGGCTGGCCCTGATGATCGCGGTGTTCTTCGCCGCAGCCACGGTCATCACCCGGCGCTATTCCGGCGTCAGGATGACGCCGGCGGTGTGTTTTGGCGTGATGGTCGGCACAGCCGTCGGCGTAACCCTGTCATCAGGGCTGATCGTCAGCGCAAGCGATCTTGGCCTGCTGTTCGTGTTCGGCGCCCTCAATCTGGGACTTGGCATGGCAATGTTTGCCACCGGCGCACGGCTGATCCCGTCGGCGCTGGCGGCGTTGATCTCGACCATGGAGCCGGTGTTCGGGCCAGTCTGGGTCTGGCTGATTCACGCCGAAGTGCCGGCGCCCAGAACGCTTGTCGGCGGCGGCGTGGTGTTCCTGGCGCTGATCGGCCACATCTTGTGGCAATGGCGCCTGAGCCGCCGCACCGCGTTGCCGCTGCCCAACTAAGGCACGTCGCGTTCAAATGGGTTGATTTGGACGCGAGGCGCTGTAGAGCGCATTCGCTGCAATGCCGGCTGACAGTCGGCGGAGCATGTCAGTCGCTGATCTTCAGCGCCTCGATGAAGGCTTCCTGCGGAATGTCGACCTTGCCGAACTGGCGCATGCGCTTCTTGCCGGCCTTCTGCTTGTCCAGGAGCTTGCGCTTGCGAGTGGCGTCGCCACCATAGCATTTTGCGGTCACATCCTTGCGCATCGCCGAAATCGTCTCGCGCGCCACCACCTTGCCGCCGATCGCCGCCTGGATCGGGATCTTGAACATGTGCCGCGGGATCAGCTCCTTGAGCTTTTCGCACATCACACGGCCACGCTTTTCCGCTGCCGAGCGGTGCACCAGCATCGACAACGCATCCACCGGCTCGTCATTGACCAGGATAGACATCCGCACCAGATCGCCTTCCTCGTGGCCGGTGATCTGGTAGTCGAAGCTGGCATAGCCCTTGGAGATCGATTTCAGCCGGTCGTAGAAATCAAACACCACCTCGTTGAGTGGCAGCGCATAGGTCATCATCGCCCGTTTGCCGACATAGGACAGGTCGGTCTGGATGCCGCGGCGATCCTGGCACAATTTCAGGATGGTGCCGAGATGTTCGTCCGGCGTCAGGATCGTGGCCTTGATCCACGGCTCCTCGATGTTCCTGATCTTGACCACATCGGGCATGTCGGCCGGATTGTGCAGTTCGATCACATCGCCATTGGTCATGTTGAGCCGGTAGATCACCGACGGCGCTGTGGCGATCAGGTCGAGATTGAACTCACGCTCCAGCCGCTCCTGGATGATTTCCAGGTGCAGAAGGCCGAGAAAGCCGCAGCGGAAACCAAACCCGAGCGCTGCCGAGGTTTCCATTTCAAACGAGAACGAGGCATCGTTGAGCCGCAGCTTGCCCATGGCGGCACGCAGTTCTTCAAAATCGGCGGCATCGACCGGAAACAGGCCGCAGAACACGACCGGCTGCGCCGGCTTGAAGCCTGGAAGGGCCTCCGCCGTCGGGCGCTTGTCTTCGGTGATGGTGTCACCGACGCGAGTGTCGGCCACTTCCTTGATCGAGGCGGTGATGAAGCCGATTTCACCGGGTCCGAGAGAGTCCATGATCACCAGCTTGGGGGTGATGACACCGATCCGCTCGACCGTGTAGCGGGCGTCCGTGCCCATCAGCCGGATCTGCTGGCCCTTCTTCATTTCGCCATTGATGACCCGCACCAGCACGATGACGCCGAGATAGGTGTCATACCAGCTGTCGACCAGCATCGCTTTCAGCGGATCCTTGACCGTGCCGCCCTTGGGCGCTGGCAGGCGGGTGACGATGGCCTCCAGCACATCGGGTATGCCGATGCCGGACTTTGCCGAAATCATCACCGCGTCGGAAGCATCAAGCCCGATCACCTCTTCGATCTGTTCCTTGATCCGGTCAGGCTCGGCCGCCGGCAGGTCGATCTTGTTGAGCACCGGCACGATCTCGTGGTCGGCATCCAGTGCGGCATAGACATTGGCCAGCGTCTGCGCCTCGACCCCCTGGCTGGCGTCGACCACCAGCAGCGAGCCTTCGCAGGCCCGCAGCGAGCGGGACACTTCATAGGCGAAATCGACATGACCCGGCGTGTCGATCAGATTGAGCACATACAGCTCGCCGTCCTTGGCGGTGTAGTGCAGCCGGACGGTCTGGGCCTTGATGGTAATGCCGCGTTCTTTCTCGATATCCATCGAGTCGAGCACCTGCTTGCTCATCTCTCGTTCGGCTAGACCACCGCAGGTCTGGATCAGCCTGTCGGCCAGTGTCGATTTGCCGTGATCGATGTGCGCGACGATCGAAAAATTGCGAATATGGGAAAGGGGCGTGTTTGTCATACGCGCGATTTAGCAGTCCTGCAGAAAAACGCAATCGCGGAAACGTCCTGACCCATGGGTTCTCGCCACTGGCGCATCCTTTGGGGGACCGGGGTTTTCCGTCGGCGGGGTCCGCCGCCGTGCTCTCCCTTCATTCATGTCCACCGGGCGACCGGCACAGGCGCAAGCGGCCTTCCGCTCTGGCGGAAAAGCTCAAGCCGACCGCGTCCACGATCCGCACCGCGCTCACGTCGGCACCGGCTTTTGCGGCGATAACATTACGACGGCAATGCAACCCGATCAGGTTGCCAAGACGATCGCACCTGTTGTGCGGCTGTTTTCCAGATCGGCGTGCGCGCGCTGCCTCCGATAGCTTGCAGACCGTGGGCGGTTCGATCTTCAGCGTCCCTGTTCGCACAGCATCAAACAGCCGTTCACACTACATCTGCATCTGGCTGCGTGTCGCAGTGTAGTGCCCGTAATTCGGACGCGACAGGGTTAGGGGTTTCGATGCCATGGAGCCGATATCCTTCTCGCCAATCGGCCCGGACGCCTGACCGAAGCTGACAAGATGGCCGCGGATGGCCAGGGCTGCGATCGACCGGTCGAGGCTGTCGCGGCCGATGGCGCGGGCCCATTGCACCAGAAGCGAACCGACACCGCCGGCTGCGGCATGGACCTCCCTGTATTCCGGGCGCTTCAGGGGCACTGCCTAAAAGGTTACTGCCTTGAATTTGCGTGCTTGTTCCGTCGGCGCCTGTTCCGTCGGTAGGCGCTCCATCGATGAGGCGCCATAGAAGCCATGCCAGTTTCGGGTCCGGTTGAGCACGAAACTGGCATCCTCGGGCGACGACACCGGTCCGCCATGAACCAGGACGATCGCATCCTTGTTGACCTTCAATGCGGCCTCAGCCCAGGCGTCGACCATCGCCGGGCAGTCTTCCAGCCTCACCGGCGTGCGACGACAATGTTATTGCCGCGAACATGCAGAAATCGTCTCCAACATCACCAACCGCAACACCCATGGGGCGGCAGAGGCCATGCGGGTGCATCTGGCAAGCGTGCTGGGCGACATGTTTCCGAATTGACAGGAGGTTGTCCACAGGCCACAGGCCAGGTTCTGGAGTGAGGTTTTCCGGCGAGGTGAGGCAGTCCTGTCGCATTGTAGCGGGGTGCAAGCCAAATACAGGCCATTCCGGACAGCAGCCTTATCATGTGAGGGTGACCACGAATGTGAGGATGAACACAGAGAGGCTTGTCATCACATTAAAAATGTTTGATATTCCGGCCGTTCAAGTTTGAAACCAACTGGGAGGATTGGCTATGGAAGACCAGAACAAAAAATCCGTATCTCGACGCTCGTTCTTGAAAAAGGGCTCGATGATCGGTGGCGTCGCTGCGGCTGGCGCATTGTCCGCGCCGGCAGTGCTGGCGCAGGCGCCATTGGTGGTAAAGATGCAGACTTCTTGGCCTGCCTCCGACATCTGGATGGACTTTGCCCGTGAATATACCGCCCGTGTCGAGGAAATGTCCGGCGGGCGCCTCAAGATGGACCTTTTGCCTGCCGGTGCGATCGTCGGCGCGTTCCAGGTCATGGATGCCTGCAATGACGGCGTTCTCGATGCGGCGCACACTGTGCCGGTCTACTGGTATGGCAAATCCAAGGCTGCATCGTTCTTTGGTACCGGCCCGGTCTTCGGCGGTTCGGCAACCACCATGCTCGGCTGGTTCTACCAGGGCGGTGGCGCTGAGCTGTACCGCGAACTGACGCAGGATATGCTTGGCCTCAATGTTTATGGCTATATGGGCATGCCAATGCCCGCGCAGCCCTTCGGCTGGTTCAAGGGCGAAGTGAATACCGTCGCCGATATCCAGGGGTTCAAATACCGTACAGTCGGCCTGGCAGCCGACCTGCTGCAGTCGATGGGCATGTCCGTCGCCCAGCTTCCCGGTGGTGAAATCGTTCCGTCCATGGAACGCGGCGTGATCGACGCCTTCGAGTTCAACAACCCCTCGTCCGACCGCAGGTTCGGCGCTCAGGACGTTGCCAAGAACTATTATCTTTCGTCCTACCACCAGGCGTCCGAAGCCTTCGAGTTCATCTTCAACAAGGACTTCATGGACGATCTCGACCCCGACCTTCAGGCTATCCTGAAATATGGTGTCGAGGCCTCAGCCACCTCGAACCTCGCGCTTGCGATGCGCGAATATTCGAAGGACCTGGCGGAGCTGCAGTCCGATGAAGGCGTCACGGTGCATCGCACGTCGAAGGAAATCCTTGCCGCGCAGCTGGGGGCCTGGGACACGCTCATTGCCGATCTGGAAGGCGACGCCTTCAACAAGAAGGTGATGGACAGCCAGCGTGCATGGGTCGAGAAGGTCGCTTATTACGAGCTGATGAACGCCCCGGACCTGGGGCTGGCCTATGAGCACTACTTCCCTGGCAAGCTGAAGATGTAAGCCTGACCGGGTGAATGCTGCAATGGTCCGGCGGGCAATGCTCCGCCGGACCCCTCTGGCACAAAAAGTGGTTGAACATGGTTCAATATATCCGTTTCGCAGATAGCTTGTCCGCGGCCTTCGGCAAGGCGTTCGCCTGGCTGATCATCATGATGGCCTTCGGCACGGGCTATGAAGTGGTGTCGCGTTACCTCTTCAATGCCCCCACCCCCTGGGCGCTCGATGTCTCCTTTATCATGTATGGATCGCTGTTCATGATGGGCGGCGCCTACACGCTGTCGCGTGGCGGTCATGTGCGGGGTGACTTCGTGTATCGTCTCTGGCGTCCACAGACCCAGGCGAAAGTGGATCTGTTGCTCTATCTGCTGTTCTTTTTCCCCGGAGTGACGGCGTTGATCGTGACCGGCTGGAAATATGCGTCCCGTTCCTGGGGCTACGGTGAGGTCAGCGTCAACAGTCCAGCGGGCATCCCGATCTATCAGTTCAAGACGGTGATCATGGCTGCGGGCCTTCTCTTGTTCATCCAGGGTATTGCTCAGGTTTTCCGATGCATTGTCTGCATGCGCACCGGCCACTGGATTGAGGCCGATGAAGACGTGCGCGAAACCGAAGATCTATTGTTGACGAAGGCCAACGAGGCCGAAACTGGCGGACACATATGACCGACCCTCAAATTGCCTTGATGATGCTGGGCCTGTTCATCTTCATGGTGTTCCTGGGCTTTCCGATCGCATTTACACTGATGGCCATGGGCATCGGCTTTGGCTACTACGCCTATTTCGATCCCTCGCGGATGTGGCGCTCCTATTTTCGCCTCGATGAGATGGCGAGCACCTGGGAGAGCATATCCCTCTGGGTAGACGGGCTCTTCAACAACCGCATCTTCGACCTGTTCATCAACCAGACCTATACGGTGATGGCCAACGAGGTGCTGACGGCGGTGCCGCTGTTTTTGTTCATGGGGTACATCGTCGAGCGCGCCAACATCGTCGACCGGCTGTTTTCGACGCTCAACCTCGCCTCCAAGCGGATACCGGGATCAATGGGCGTTGCCGCGCTGATCACCTGTGCGCTGTTTGCGACCGCCACCGGCATTGTCGGCGCCGTGGTCACGCTGATGGGGCTTTTGGCGTTGCCTGCGATGCTGAAAGCCCGCTACGATCCGGCGTTTGCCTCCGGCATCATCTGCGCCGGCGGAACCCTCGGCATCCTGATTCCGCCCTCGATCATGCTGATCGTCTATGCCGCGGCGTCGGGTGTCTCCATCGTCAAGCTCTATGCCGGCGCGCTTCTGCCCGGCTTTACCCTCGTGGGTCTGTACCTGGTTTATATTGTCGGCCGGTCGCTTCTGCAGCCAAGCGTTGCGCCACGCCCGACCGACGAGGAAGTGCCAGATGTGCCGATGGGCCGGTTGCTGTTCCTGATCGCCACTTCATTCTTTCCGCTGGCGTTTCTGATCATTGCTGTGCTGGGCTCGATCCTGTTCGGCCTGGCCACACCAACGGAGGCCGCCTCGATCGGTGCGCTCGGCGGCATAGCTCTCGCTATCGCTTATGGGGCCATGACCTGGCAGCGGCTGCGCGAAAGCGTTTATCTGACGGTGCGGACCACGGCGATGGTGTGCTGGCTGTTTGTCGGCTCCTATGTGTTCTCTTCGGTGTTTTCCTATCTGGGCGGCGAACAGATCATCTCCGAATTTGTCATGGGGCTGGATCTGACGCCGCTGCAGTTCCTGTTGCTGGCCCAGCTGATCATCTTCCTGCTGGGATGGCCGCTGGAATGGTCGGAGATCATCATCATCTTCGTGCCGATCTTCCTGCCGCTGCTGGCGATCTTCGACATTGATCCGCTGTTTTTCGGCATTCTTGTCGCGCTCAATCTGCAAACATCGTTTCTGACACCGCCGATGGCCATGTCAGCCTATTATCTCAAGGGGATAGCGCCGCCGGAGGTGAAGTTGACGCAGATCTTCACCGGGGTCATGCCGTTCTTGTTCATGGTCTTCCTGTGCATGGCGCTGATGTATACCTTCCCGCAGATCGTCTACTACCTGCCGGAACGCTTCTATGGGAACTGATCCGATGACGATGACCGGTCTGAGTGCCGTGGAGGCGCGGGACAGGATGGCCAGCGGTGCGCTGAGCGCCGTTGACTATATGCGGGGCTGCCTCGACCGGATTGCGGCCACGGACGGTGAAATCCAGGCTTTCGAATGGTTCGATGCGGATTTTGCTCTTCGCCAGGCCGAGGGTGCGGATCAGCATCGCAAGTCCGGCCGCCCCATCGGGCCGCTGCACGGGCTGCCGGTGGCGTTGAAGGACGTCATCGACACCCGCGGCATTCCGACGGCCAATGGCACCCAGGTCGATGCCGGTCGCGTTCCCGAACACGACGCGGTCATCGTCGAGAAGTTGCGCGCGGCGGGCGCCATCATCATCGGCAAGACGGTCACGACAGAACTTGCGTTCATGCACCCGAGCAAGACACGCAACCCGGTCAATCCGGCCCATACACCCGGCGGGTCGTCCTCGGGCTCCGCCGCTGCTGTTGCAGCGGGTATGGTGCCGCTGGCTGTCGGCACCCAGACCGGCGGATCCGTTATCCGGCCAGCCGCCTATTGCGGCATCACCGGCTTTTTGCCATCGACGGGCAGCATCCCGCGCACCGGCGTACTGACGCAGTCGCCAACCCTTGACCGGCTCGGGGTATTCGCGCGCTCGGTCGAAGACGCGGCAATGCTGGCCGAGGTGCTGTTCGGCCATGATGATCTCGACAAGGCGACTGCGCCGGCACCGTTTCCGCGCCTGTTGTCTGTGGCGTCCGCCGCTGTGCCGGTGCGGCCGCAATTCGCATTTGTCCGCACGCCTTACTGGGACAAGGCCACCGAGGCTTGCCAGCAGGCGTTGGAGGAATTGGTCGACGAATTGGGCGAGGGCTGTTTCGAGCCGGTCCTGCCTGAGGCCTTCGGCGAGGCGGCAAGTGTGCGCGAGCGGATCAATCTGGCGGAAATGGCCAAGTGCTATCATCGCTACAGGCGCGACGGTGCCGATCAATTGTCACTGCGCCTGTCCGAAGCGCTCGAGCGGGGTGGCAAGGTTACCGCGCATGACTACATCGCGGCGCTGGACTGGCCTGACTATCTCTATTCCGCCCTTGATGCTGTTTTCCAGCGATGTGATGCGATCCTGACGCCTGCGGCTCCCGGATCTGCACCAAAGGGTCTGGAGAGTACCGGCGATCCGGTGTTTAATGGGATCTGGACGCTGTGTGGCACGCCGGCGATTACGCTTCCGCTGTTTGCCGATGAGGACGGCATGCCGATGGGGGTGCAGCTTGTCGGACCGCGCGGTGGTGATGCCCGCCTGCTTAGAACCGCCAGGTGGCTGGTGAAGCATATCGAAACCGACGGCCAGGGAGACTGACGACCATGGAACGGATTCTCACGATTTTCGCCTTCATCATCCTCTGCGGCTTTCTGGGTGTGCTCGTCTACAAATTGCCACGGCTCGACCTTGGCGCGGTGGTCGCGCTGACCGTTGGGATGGCCTTCTACGACCTGTTCATTCACAAACGACCGTCACGCTGAAGCCTCAAGGCCGGCACTGCCGGAACGATTGTTTTGGCTGTGGAGAGGTTTTGGCGGCGGGCAGCCGGATGGGTTCGAGACGGCGCCTTCTCGGGACATTTCTCCGGCAGGCATGACTGCTCGAACTCGGGCCTGTGTTCAGGGCATCGGCTCACATGTGCATCGACATGACTTTCCGCACGCTGGCGCGCTCCTGCATGGCGGAGAAGTGCCTGGAAATGGCCGGGAAGTCATCGAGATTGACGCCGTCGCCCTTCATCCAGCGGGTGATGACGAACAAATAGGCATCACACATCGAATAGGTGGGGCCCATCACCCACGGCCCCTTGAGATAATGGTGTTCGATGATGCGGGCACAATCGGTCATGTTGGCTGTCACCTTGTCGCGCAATGTGGCTTGAGCATCCGTGTCGTCGGTCCAGCGGCTGCCACGCTGCTTGTGGGCATGATTCACATGCACGGTGGCGGCGAGATAGATGTTGAAAGCCTGCGCCTGGGCAAAGCTGAACCGGTTGCCCGGCGCCAGATTGGCGTCAGGGAAAATCTGCGCGATATAGGCCAGAATCGCCGGTGTTTCCGTCAGCGTGCCCTCCGCCGTAATCAGCGCCGGCACCCGGCCTTTCGGATTGATCGCCAGATAGTCGGCTGACTGCTGTTCGGCAGCGCCAAAATCCACCAGCCGGGCCGTGTAGTCGGCGCCGGCGTCTTCGAGCAGGATGTGCGGTGCCAGTGCGGCGGTGCCCTTGGCGTAGCAAAGCGTAATCATTGTGCGGCCTTCTCTCAGTTCCGGGTCATTGTTTCCCCGACACTAGCCAAAACCGCCGTCTTGCAAAGCGGTTTTTGCGTAATTGCTGATTACATAAATGATTAGTAATTATTCCTTTTTGTTAGGAACGCTCACAGCTATAAATACGGCTCTACCATTCAGGTTTATCGAGGCGGTTTTGTTGGCAAGCATGCAGGAAATGGACGTATCGGTCTGGCGCGGCGATGCGGGCGGTGGCGGGCTTGAGCAATTCAAGGTTCCGGCTCAGGAAAGTCAGACCATTCTCGATGTGGTGGCCTGGATCCAGCAATATGCCGACCCGACGCTGTCCTATCGCTACGCCTGCCGGGTGGGCATGTGCGGCTCCTGCGCGATGATGGTCAACGGCGTGCCGCGCTGGACCTGCCGCACCCATGTCAACAAGGTGCTCAAGGACAACGCCATCACCATCGCGCCGTTGCGCAACCTGCCGGTGATCAAGGATCTCGCCACCGATATGGACCCGTTTTTCGACAAATGGGTGGCCGCTGGCGGTGTGCACCACCCGGGCAAAAGCCGCGACGACGCCATCGAGATCCTCGACCCGGCAACGCCTGCACGCGTCGAGACAGACACCGGCATCGAATGCATCAATTGTTCGGTCTGCTATGCCGCTTGCGACACTGTGGCCAACAATGCCGATTTTCTCGGACCCGCGGCGCTGCAGCGGGCCTGGACCCTCTATCTCGATCCCAAGGACGCCGATCCGAGCGCTATTCTTGATGCGGTGTCGGGCAGGGGTGGGTGCCACAATTGCCACAGCCAGGGCAGCTGCACGCTCTATTGCCCCAACGAACTCAATCCGATGAAGGCGATTGCCGGCCTCAAGCGCGTCACTGCCGCAGCCTTCTTCAAGGGCGGGCGATAGCCATGCTCGATCTCCGGCTCTATATGGCGCAGCGGCTGAGCGCGATGGTGATGATCCCGCTGACACTCGGTCATATCGCGGTGATGATCTATGCCATCCAGGACGGGCTGAGTGCCGCCGAAATTCTTGGCCGCACCCAGGGCAGTGTCATCTGGTTTGTATTTTACGCCGTGTTCGTGCTGGCGGTGTCGCTGCATGCCTCCATCGGGTTGCGCGTCATCGTGCATGAGACGCTGGGGCTGAAAGGTCTTGCGCTGGAGGTGTTCATGTGGCTCACGGGCCTGCTGCTGCTTGGCACCGGCCTGCGCGCGGTCTTGGCGGTGACGCTATGATGATCCGACCGCACCGGACCCAGCCGCTGTGGATGGCCTATCTGTTGCACCGGCTTTCCGGACTCGGTCTGGCGCTGTTCCTGCCGGCGCATTTCTACCTGCTGGCACTGGCGCTGAACGAGCCGCAAAGGCTCGACGACTATCTGCGCTTTGCCGACAATCCTCTGGTCAAGATCGCCGAGTTCGGCCTCGTCTTTCTGCTCGCGGTTCACGCCTTTGGCGGTCTGCGTCTTCTGGCGCTGGAATTCCTGCCCTGGTCGCCGCGGCAGAAAACCCTGGCCGCGTCGGCGGTCGCCGCCGCCTTTCTGGTGGCCGGCACATTTTTTCTGCAGGCAGTATGAGCATGAGCAAGATCACAATCGACCGTCACGACACTGACATTTTGATCCTCGGCACCGGCGGTGCTGGAATGTTTGCGGCTTTGCACGCGCTGCAAACCGCGCCGGCAGGCACCAGAGTAACCATTGCGGTCAAGGGCCTGATCGGCAAATGCGGCTGCACCCGCATGGTACAGGGCGGCTACAATGTGGCGCTTGGCGGCGGTGATACGGTCGAGCGGCATTTCATGGACACCATCAATGGCGGCAAGTGGCTGCCAAACCAGGATATGGCCTGGAAGCTGTGCGAACAGGCGGTGGTGCGGGTGCGCGAACTCGAAAACGAGATCGGTTGCTTCTTTGACCGCAATGCCGATGGCACGCTGCACCACAAGGCCTTTGCCGGCCAGACCGCCGACCGGACCGTGCACAAGGGCGACCTCACCGGCATCGAGATCATCAACCGGCTGATGGAGCAGGTGCTGTCGCGGCCGGTGGAGAAACTGCAGGAACACCGCGCCATCGGCCTGATTCCAACGAAGGACGGCTCGGGGCTGGCCGGCGTGCTGATGATCGACATGCGGACGGGTAAATTCCGCTTTGTCCGCGCCAAGACCGTGCTGATGGCCACGGGCGGCGGACCGACCATGTACAAGTACCATACGCCATCGGGCGACAAGACCATGGATGGGCTGGCCATGGCGCTGCGCGTCGGCCTGCCGCTGCGCGACATGGAGATGGTGCAGTTTCACCCGACAGGCCTGCTTGCCGGCGACCACACCAAGATGACCGGCACGGTGCTGGAGGAGGGGCTGCGCGGGGCCGGCGGGCAATTGCTCAATGGCGCCGAACGCCGGTTCATGTTCGACTATGACGGTCTCGGTGAGCGCGCCACCCGCGACGTGGTTTCCCGCGGCATCTATGCCGAAATGCAGAAGTCCAACACGTCGCGCAATGGCGGCGTCTATATCAAGATGAGCCATCTCGGGCCTGAAATGGTGCGGCAGAAATTCTCCGGCATGGTCAAGCGCTGCGCCGATTCCGGCTTCGACCTGGCCGGCGGACTGGTGGAAGTGGTGCCAACGGCGCACTACTTCATGGGCGGCGTGGTGGTCGACACCGACACCCGCACCGAAATGGAAGGCCTCTATGTGGCCGGCGAGGATGCGGGCGGCGCCCATGGCTCCAACCGGCTTGGCGGCAATGGCGTGGCCAATTCCACCGTCTATGGCGGGGTGGCCGGCGACATCATGGGCATGGATATCCGCAGGATGGGCGCGCTGCGTGATCCCGACGAGAACGTGCTTGACGCGGAGGTGGCGCGCGCCTGCCAACCGTTCGGCCGCAAACCGGCGAACATCCAGGAACTGCGGCACGAATTGCAGGAAGCCATGTGGGAAGATGTCGGCGTCATCCGCACCCGGCGCGGCATGGAGCGCGGTCTTGGCCGCATTGCCGACATATCCGATGAACTGAGCGAGGTCGGCGTCGCGACCGGCAACCTGGCCTTCAACCTGACCTGGCACGACTGGCTCAATGTCCGCTCACTATGCGATGTCTCCGAAGTCATCACGCATGCAGGGCTGGCGCGGGAGAATTCGCGCGGCGCGCATTATCGCGAGGATTTCCCCGAGCCGGGTGACCTCGACAGCTCCTGTTTCACGGTGGCGCGGAAGTCAGGCCATGACATCGAGGTGGATTGCGAGCCAGTGCAGTTTACCATCGTCCGGCCGGGCGAAACCATCCTGCCCGCAGGTGAACCCGAAACTCTGGTGGAGGCGAACTGATGATCCCCATAGACATCATTCAAAAGACGGCCGAGACCCTGATGGACAAGGCGGCAATCGAAATTCCGCAGGATTATCTTGATGGTCTGCAGGCCGCCGCCAATGTCGAGGACGGCGATCTTTCGTCTTTCGTGCTCGAGGCGATGCTGGAAAACTACAAGGCGGCCAAGGAAGACCGCCGCGCCATGTGTGGCGACACCGGCACCCCGCGCTGGTACGTCAAGATGGGCAACGAAACCCGGATCGAGGGTGGCCCGATCGCGCTTGAGGCGGCGCTGCGCCGGGCCACCGCCAATGCCACCAACGGCGTGCCGCTCAGGCCCAACCGGGTGCATCCGCTGTGGCGCACCGATCATGACAACAATGTCGGCATCGGCGCGCCCGAGATCGAATATGGCTATGAGCCCGGCGGCGAATGGATCGACCTGATCACGGTTCACAAGGGCGGATTGTTCGGCACCGACTACCGGATGCTGTTTCCCTCCGATGGCATCCAGGGCATCAAGCGCTTTTATCTCGATTGCCTGGTGGCCTTCGGCAAGCGCGGTCTTGCCTGCCAGCCGGCCATCATCGGAATCGGGCTTGGAGGCTGCAAGGACACCTGCATGGTGCTGGGCAAGCGCGCTGCCTGCCTGCGCGTGGTGGGGTCCCGCAATTCCGATCCGCGCATCGCCGAACTGGAGCTGGAGCTCAAGGAACTGGGCAACTCCATCGGCATGGGCGCCATGGGCTTTGTCGGCAAGTCGATGGTCATCGACGCCAACATCGAGGTAGGCTATTGCCACACTGGCGGCATGCAGATGTCGGTGCATGCGTTCTGCCTGTCATCGCGCCGCGCGGTGGCGCGGGTCTTTGCCGACGGACGGGTGGAATACCGCACCGATCCGGACTGGTTCACCGATTATCAACGCCGGGAGACAGTGGAATGGGACATGCCTCAAAACCACGAAAAATCCGCCTGAGCACCACACCGACACCGGAAGCCCTAGCCGAATTGCGGCTGGGCGACGTCGTCTATCTCGACGGGCTGATCTATACGGCGCGTGAAGGCGTCTACAAGCGCGCGCTCGAGGACAAGGCCAATATCCCGATGGAATTGCCGGGCGAAAGTGCTGCCAATTTCCATTGCTCGCCCGCCGCCGCGATCAACGAGGACGGCACATTCCGGCTTGGTGCGGTGACCGCCACCGCCTCGTTCCGATTTTCCAAGTGGATCGGCCAGTGGATGGCCAAATCCGGCGCCAAGCTGATCATCGGCAAGGGCGGCATGAGCGTCAAGGATTATCAGGAACACTTCGTTCCCAATGGCGCCATCTATCTTACCACCGTGGGTTATGGCACCGGCGCCTTGCTTGGTCGCGGCGTCAAGCGGGTCAAGACGGTGCACTGGAACAAGGAACTCGGCCTGGCCCAGGCGATGTGGGTGTTTGAAGCCGACAACATGGGCCCGTTCATCGTCGAGAGCGATCTGGCCGGCAATTCGCTGTTTGAACGCGAGAACGCCAAAATTTCCGCAAATCTGGAGAAAGTCTACGAAGGCACAGTTCCGGCGGTGCTCAAACGCTTTGGTGAAACCGATGATCGCTCCGACGAAATGATAGGGTAGGCCATGACAACGAATGACAATCCGTTCATGGGTTACAGCGGCCGCATCGCCACCCAGGATGGTGTTTACAGCCAGTCAGAGGTGGGCCTCGCCAACCGCAACTCCGGCATTTTGCTGGAGACTCTGGCGCTCGATGTGACGCCTACAGGCCTGCATTATCTGCTCACCCATTTCGATGTGCCGCTGATCGACCCCGGACAGTATCGACTCGATTTCTCCGGCGGGTTCAATGCACCCTTCGAACTCGATCTTGATGAGATCAAATCGTTGCCGCAGGTGACGCTGCCGGTGACTTTGGAATGCGCCGGCAATGGGCGCTCCGGCGTCTCGCCGCGTTCGCATTCGATGCCGTGGGCCTACGAGGCGGTTGGCACATCGGAATGGACCGGCACGCCGCTCAAACCGCTGATCGAGCGGGCGGTGCCGAACGCCGATGCGGTGGAGATTGCCTTCCTTGGCGCCGATTACGGTTTCGACAAGGGTGTCGGGCACTGTTTCGGTCGCTCGCTGACCATGACGCAGATCGCAGATCTGGACGTCATGCTGGTCTATGCCATGAACGGCCAGCCGCTGCTGCCGCAGCATGGGGCGCCGCTCCGGTTGATCGTGCCCGGCTGGTATGGGATGGCCAGTGTCAAATGGCTGGACCGCATTGAGGCGCTGAGAGAACCCTTTGACGGATTCCAGCAGGTCCGTACCTACCGATTCCGCGAGCATGACGGGGATCCCGGCCGGCCGGTTACCACCATGCGGGTCAAATCTCTGATGGTGCCCCCCGGCGTTCCAGACTGGGGAACGCGAAAGCGCTACCTCGAACCGGGGCCGGTGACGCTGCTTGGCCGCGCCTGGTCTGGCGGCGGGGTGCCGATTGCCAAGGTCGAAGTGGAACTTGACGGAGAATGGCGCCAAGCCCGGCTTGAGCCGCAGATTTCCAGATATGCCTGGAGCAAATGGACCTGTGACTGGTCTGCCAGCCCCGGCAAGCATGTGCTGCGCTGCCGCGCCACCGATGCGGACGGACACATACAGCCACTTGACCCGCCGTGGGATGTCTCCGGCTTTGCCAACAACGCGGCACAGAAGGTGACTGTTTTCGTCGGCGAACCCTGACCCGGCAGCCTCCCAGCTTTTTGAACGCTCGCCCGAATGAAAAGCAAGTCTGAGTGACCGCGGCTCCCGCCCGCCGGTCCAATCCCGAATTGTGACATGAACCAATGAGCCGACTGACTGATTTCGCCTGTTTCCGCAAAGCCCGATTGTTGTTTCCGGGGGTTCTTACCTCGCTGACAGTGGCCTTGGCGGCAAAATTCATCTCTGAGCATTATGGCGCGCCGGTGATGCTGATGGCGCTGCTGATCGGTATGGCGTTCAATTTTCTTGTCGAGGACGGCGGCATCTGCGTCGCCGGCATCGAGTTTTCCTCGAAAGTGCTGCTGCGCTTCGGCGTGGCCTTGCTCGGCCTCGGCATCACCGTACAACAGATCGCCTCAACCGGCTCGGAAGTGTTGCTGATCACGCTCGGCGGCGTGGCGTTGACGATTGCCCTGGGGCCGGTGCTCTCGCGCGGACTCGGTCGCGGCACCCGCTTTGGGCTGCTGATTGGCGGTGCGGTGGCCATATGCGGCGCGTCGGCGGCGCTGGCGATTTCCTCTGTTCTGCCGAAAGGCGAGACACTGGAGCGCGACACTGTTTTTACCGTTATCGGGGTGACGGCGTTGAGCACGCTGGCGATGATCCTCTATCCGATCATTGCCGAACTCATGGAATTGTCGGACGTCGCCACCGGCGTCTTTTTCGGGGCCACGATTCACGATGTTGCGCAGGTTGTCGGCGCCGGCTATTCGGTCTCGGACCAGGCCGGCGAAACCGCCACTTTTGTCAAGCTGTTGCGGGTGGCGCTGCTGGTGCCGATCGTCGTGGTTCTGTCATTTGTGTTTTCCGGCTCGCGCGAGCCCGGCACCAGGCGGTCGCTGCCGATCCCGTTCTTCGTTATCGGTTTTGCCGCCCTGGTGGTCGCCGGTTCCTATGATGTCGTGCCGGTCGAGGTCAAGGACGGGTTGCTGGCTTTCTCGCGCTGGTGCCTGGTGGTTGCGATTGCCGCACTGGGCATGAAAACCTCGCTGCGCAAGCTCGGCGATGTCGGCGGCAGTGCCATCGTGCTCATCTGCACGCTCACCGGCATTCTGGCGGTGTTCGCGCTGACGGCGATCAAATTCCATATGGGTTGAGACGGGGTGGCTGGGTTTTTCAATGCCGGACCAGGTCAAGCGTCCGGTATCGCGCCAGGCTCTCCGGCAGTTCATCGAAGCCCAGGCCGGGCGCGTCCGTGATGGCAAAAACCCCCTCCTTGCACATGCCGTCGGGAAAGAAGGCGTCGCGCAGCGGATTGGTGTTGATGTCGACCTCCAGGAGGCCGTCGCTGCCGACAGCCGCGAGCAAATGGCCGGAGGCGATCAGGCCAATGCCGCCGCCGAGAAAATGCGGGCAATAGGTCCGTCCGCCGGCGCGAATGGCCTGTCCGATCCGGTGGCAGCCGGTGATGCCGCCCCATTTGGCGACGTCGGGCTGGATGAAGCCGAGATGGCCCGCCTCGATGGCGGCGTCGAAATCGTCAAAGCCGGTGATGTTCTCACCGGCAGCCAGCTTGATGCGGCTGGAATTTGCCAGTTCCGCCCAGTGCCCGGCTGGCATATCGGCCCGGATCGGCTCTTCCAGCCAGCCCAGCCCGAGGTCGCCAGCCTGAGCGACAAAGCGGAGCGCCTGCCGCAGATCCCAGGCCTGATTTGCATCGGCGAACAAGCGCTCGCCATCGTGCCGCCCGGCACAGAGCGCGCGCAGCAGGGTGAGGTCGGTGTCGGCGTGAAAGCCGATCTTTACCTTCATCGCCCGGTAGCCCAGTTGTCTCACCCTGGGCACAATATCGTGTGCCGCGCCGATATGAATGCCGCTGGCATAGGCGGGCACGGCCCTGGCCGCGTCCGGATTGAGATGGAAAGCCAGCGAGACGCCTTTGCGGCGGGCGAAGAGATCGTGCAGAGCGGTGTCGAGCCCGGCAATCACCTGCGCGAAGGGGCCCCATTCGCCACATTGCAACGCCCGGATATGGGTTGTGGTCATCAGATGCTGGAACAGGTCGGAGGCGGCTTCAGCCCGAAAGCCGATCACCAGATCGGCGATGTCTTCCATCAACAACCGCGCCCGGTGCTCGGCGCCGGCTGCGGGCCAGTTGGCAAAGATTTCGCCCCACCCGAAAGCCCCCTCTGCATCGGTGAGCCGCACGAACACCGCCGGGCGGTTGGTCATGGCGCCGAACGACGTCATCACCGGAGTGGTGACCGGTACGCGGTAGGTGGAGACTTCGACGCGGGCAATGCTGATACCTGTCACCAGAAAAACTCCCTTGCAAGCAGGACCGTGCCGGAGATGAACATCAGGGCAATGATCAGCCGGCGGAATTGATCGTCATTGAGCCGTTTGAAGGTGATGATGCCGATCTGGGCGAAGGTCAGCGTCACCGGCAATGTCACCGCGAACAGCTTCAAACTATCAAAACCATAGACGCCTTTGATTGCAAATCCGACCGCCGTGAGTCCCAATACGATGACGTTGAAGGGTTGCAGCACGGCGCGGATTTCCGCCTTCGGCCAGGGCCGCATCGAACACCACATCGTCGGCAGTGCCCCTGAAAGCGAGGCGGCGCCGCCCAGAACGCCACCGAGAAATCCAACAAAGCCGTCAGCGATGGGGGTCGGCCGCTCGAACCGGGGCAGGGCGCTGCGCAGCGAGAAGAAGCCGCCATAAAGAATCATCATCGCGGCGATGACCAGCTTGATCACCAGCGGTGGAAAAACAGACAATGCCGCAATGCCCATCGGAATGCCGACCAGAGCAGGCATCAGAAAGCGGGCCAGCCGCCCGGGATTGTCGAGCACCGAGCTCCGTACCACCCAGACGCCCTGCAGCCCGCTGATCACCGACATAAGGGCGACCAGGGAGACGGCTTCAAGCGGCGGCAGGATCTGCAGCCAGAAACCCAATGCGAACATCGCGGTGCCGAAGCCGGCCAGACCATTGACGAACCCTCCGAGCGCGGCGCCTGCGGCCAGTATGGCAATGAACTCAAGTGTCACTTGGGGGCGGTGTCCTCAAAGTTCTGGGCGGGAATGCGCCGATCCGGACCGCTTCGAGCAGCTTGCCGTGAATTTCCTCTATCACCCGCGCCTTGGTGGTGTCGCCGCGGCTGATCAGGCCCAGATGGCGCACGGGGCCGTTGGGCAGCGGCAGACGTTTCAGCGGCAACGGGTTGGCGTTCTGGAAACAGCGGCGAGGGGCGATGGAGACGCCGAGATTGCACAGCACCATGGTGGAGATCGCCTCCAGCCCTTCCAGTTCCATGCTGTCGTGTACATCGATCTTCTGATCCTGCAGCCAGGTTTCGATCAGGCTCCCGACCACCGCGTCACGGCTGAAGCGGATGAAGGGGTTGGACTTGAGCAAATGCACCGGGTCGTTGCTCTCGGTTTCCAGCGAGGCCAGCAATTGTAGCGGCTCTTCCGCGACTTGGAGCCAGTTGAGACCGCGCGGGATGAGCTTTGGTCTGGAGATCACAGCGGCGTCGAGGTGGCCGCGTTCCACCTGGTGCAGCACCTGGGTGGTCAGGCCCGGCTGGACGGCCACATGCAGATCGGGGAAGGCAGATTTCAGCAGCGAAATCGTCATAGGCACCAGGCCGGCAAGTGTCGTCGGCACCGCGCCAAGCAGCAGGTCGCCCCTCAGCCCGTCGTCGCCGAGTACGGAGGGAACCAGATTGTCATAGGCGCGCACCACTTCGCGTGCCTTCGCCACCAATGTGCGGCCGACCGGCGTGAGTTCCGGGGTCCGCTTGGAGCGGTCGAAGATAACAATTTCCCATTCTTGTTCCAGCGCTTTCATCTGCTGGCTGACAGCGGCATGCGTGACGAATACTGCGTCGGCGGCAGCGCTGAAAGTTCCGTGCTCCGCCACCGCAAGAAGCGTTTTCAGCAATCGTATCGTCATCGCTCTTCCAGAATTAATGTAAGCAAAATCTACACAACTTGTAACCATTTGTGGCTTTTTACAAATGTGACTTACCAATATGGTTTTTGCAATGGCTTACTTGGTTGAACGAGCGACAAATCTGCCCGGACAATCCGCGGATCATGCAACTGGGAGGAAGACATGAACTTAACAAAACTAGGCATGGCGTGCGCACTCACGCTCGGAATGATGACGACGGCGGCTCTGGCCGAGTATCCTGATCGCCCGGTCAACATGATCATCCCCTACGGCGCGGGCGGCGCCACCGACATTTCCGCACGCGCAATCGCCGAGGCTCTGACGGAAGCCGCTGGCACGCCAATGGTGATGTCCAATGTCACCGGCGCCGGTGGCGCCACCGGGTCGGTTGCGGTGCAAAACGCCAAGGGAGATGGCTACACCATGCTGTTCGCCCGGGTTGGCTCGCATACGGTCAATCCGGCGATGAAGGCAACGTTGCCGTATACGCTCGATGATTTCCGCTTTGTCACTGTCTATGAGATCAACCCGGTCGTCTGCGCGGTGACGCCGGCCTCCGGGATCACTTCGATGGATGATCTGATTGCCAAAATCAACGAGGGCGGCGTTTCCTATTCGTCGTCGGGGGTCGGATCGCTGCTGCAATTGGCAGCGGTGATGGTGATGAAGGAATTCGGCATCGGCAATCCGCTCGAGGCGACGGTTCACATTCCGCAAAAGGGGGGCGGCGCGGCGGCAACGGCTGTGCTCAACGGCACCGTCACCTTTATCTGTACCAACTCGTCCGCCCTTGCCGGCTTTGTCGCCAATGGCCAACTCACTCCGCTTCTGGTGACCACGCCAGAGCGGCTGAACGGCTTTGATGCGCCCACGGCGGCCGAACTTGGCAAGCCAGCGCTCGAACAGCTTGTCGGCTGGACCGGCATTGCCGGCCCGGCGTCGCTGACCGATGATGTCGCGACAAAATGGGGCGAGTGGATGGCCACTGCTGTCCAGGACGAGAAATTCCTCGCGGTCATGGAAAAGGCCGGTTCGGTCATCGAGCTGATGAGCCCGGAGGAAGCCAAGGCTTTCATCGACGGTCAGTATCAGACCTTCCGCAAGCTGGTTGATGATCTCGGCATGCGTATCGAGGGATAGTTCTATCGCCGGCTGTGATTGAAGAATGCGTCGGATCAGGTCAAGATCCGGTGCATTCTGCGACGGGGAGGAAGCTAAGGTGCACGATCGGACACTCCACATTCAACTGGGCATCGGGGCCATCGTCGCAGCGGCTTTCCTGCTGCTTGTCGCCATCCCGGTCTGGGTTTCTTCGCCCAGCAATGTTCCCAATATCATTCTGTCTCCGCTGTTCTGGCCCTGGGCGCTTGCTGGCCTGACCGGGATCACCGGTTTCGGCATGATCCTGACGTCGATCCGTCAGCCCGCAGCCACCAAACCCGAGGTTTGCGATGTCGATGACGCACCAAAGGCCTGGGGCCGTCTTGCCAGCATCGCCGCCGTCATGGCTGTCACCATGCTGATGCTTCCCCGCATCGGCATGGTCTGGACCTCGATGCTGGTGTTCGCAGTCACCGCATTTCTCGTTCGCACCAATCATCCGAGGATTGCGCTGACCAGCGCGGTTCTGGTGCCGCTGGTGCTCTACGCATTCTTTGCCCATGTCGCCGGTGTTGCGGTTCCGCAGGGTGATTTCGTGAGGCTTCCGTGAGTTTTATCGACAATCTGATGATGGGTCTGTCGATGGTCGCCAATGTCGGGAGTTTCCTTGCGCTCGGCACGGGTGTTGCGGTCGGTGTGTTCGCCGGCGCGATTCCCGGAATGTCGGCCACGATGGCCGTGGCGTTGACCTTGCCCTTTACGTTCGCGCTGCAGCCGATAACCGGCATCCTGTTGCTGCTCGGCGTCTACAAGGGCGGTATCTTCGGGGGCTCCATTCCCGCCATCCTGATCAAGACGCCGGGCACCCCGGCCTCCTCGGCCACAGTCCTTGACGGTTATCCGCTGGCGGAAATGGGCCAGGCCGGCAAGGCACTCGGCATGGCGCTGTGGGCTTCGTGCACGGCTGACTTGATTTCCAACCTGGCACTGATCCTGTTTGCCGGTTTTCTTGCCTCCTTCGCGCTCAGTTTCGGTCCGCCGGAGTTCTTCACCCTGATGCTGTTTTCGCTGACCATCATCGCCGGCGTGTCGGGCGAAAGCCTGTTGCGTGGCGCACTGTCGGCAATGCTCGGCCTGTTGCTCGCCACGGTTGGCCTCGATCTGATCTATGGCACCAACCGGTTCACCTTCGGCAATGCCAATCTGATGGGCGGACTCAACTTCATCGCTGTGCTGATAGGATTGTTTGCCATTCCCGAAATCATCGCCATGGTCTGGAATCCGAAGGTCTTTGATGGTCAGAAGCGATCGATGGGCAAGAGCTGGGTGTCCTTCGCCGACTACAGGCGTTGCTTCAAGTCGATTGTCCGCGGCAGCTTCATCGGCGTCTTTCTGGGCGCCATCCCCGGCATCGGCGCTGCCCCGTCAGCCTTCCTGTCCTATTCGGAAGCACGGCGGACGTCACCCAACAGGGACAAGTTCGGCAAGGGCGAACTCGAAGGTGTCGCCGCCGCAGAGGCGGGAAACAACGGGGTAGCCGGTGCGACCCTGATCCCGCTGCTGGCGCTGGGAATTCCAGGTGACGTCATCACGGCCATAATCATTGGCGCGTTCATGATCCACGGCCTTCAGCCGGGGCCAATGATGTTCATTCTCAATGCCGACATCATCTATGCCTTGTTCATCGGCCTCATTGTCAGCTCGGTTTTTCTGTTCTTCATCGGTTCGGTGGCCATCCACGGGTTCAAGTATGTTGCCGACATTCCGCGCGGCGTTCTGTTTCCGGCCGTGCTGGTTCTGTGCATCTTCGGCGTGTTTGCGGTCAACAATTCGATCTTCGATGTCGGCGTCATGTTCGCTATGGGCTGGGTCGGTTATTTCATGCTGCGCTATAGAATCCCCGCTGCCCCCTTTCTCATTGCCTTCATCCTCGGCCCGCTGCTGGAGGACAATTTCCGCCAAGCCATGCTGATGTCGGGCAGTTCGCCGGTGATCCTGTTCCGGGGGCCAATCACCTGGTTCTTCTGGGCACTGACGGTGATCACGGTGTTTGCCATCATCCGGGCCGGTATCAAGGCGACGCGCAGACAGGGGCCGCTCAAGGTGGAAAGCCAGACATGATGCGCTGTGCCGGTTCTTACTGGTGATTGCTGCAACTGCTGGAGAATGAAACAGGCATGACCCGACGGGTCAGAGCCGGACAAGGATGAATGCAATGCGTGGTGCAGACCTTCTGGTGCAGACCCTGGGCCTGGCCGGAGTGACGAAAATCTTCTCGTTATCGGGCAACCAGATCATGCCGGTCTATGATGCCTGCCTCGATGGGGGCATCGACATCATTCACACCCGCCACGAGGGCGCTGCGGTGTTTATGGCCGATGCCTGGGCGCAGCTGACCGGTGAAATCGGTGTCGCCCTCGTGACCGCTGCGCCGGGAGCCGCCAATGCCATGGGACCCCTGTTTTCGGCCCGGCAGTCGGAAAGTCCGGTGCTGCTTTTGACCGGAGATTCGCCGCGCGGCCAGGACGGCAAGGGCGCCTTCCAGGAGTTCGATCAGGTTCCGATGACGGCGCCGCTGACCAAATTGTCGATGCGCGCCGAATCTGCGGCCACGCTTGGTGACACGATCGCGCTGGCGATCCGCACCGCGCTGTCGGGCAGGCCGGGACCGGTGCATGTGGCGTTGCCTTTCGACGTCGTCGAGGCGGATTGCGGTGGCGCGTCTCTGCCCTCTGCGGCGGCGATGGCGCGCGACCATGGTGGCATGAACGACACCGATCTGGACTCCATCATCGAGATGCTGGCGGCGGCGGCAAGGCCGTTGGTGCTGTGCGGTCCGGCCTTGAACGCCACCCGCCAGGGCACGGTGCTCACCGCCTTGCAGGATGTGCTCGACGCGCCCGTGGTCGCAATGGAGAGCCCGCGCGGGCTCAGGGATCCGTCACTCGGGAATTTTGCACGGGCACTCGAGCGGGCGGATCTGGTGATCTCGCTGGGCAAGCCGATCAATTTTACCCTCGGCTTTGGCGCGACTGCGGTTGCCGGGGCCGATTGCCGTTGGATAGTCATCGACAGCGATGCCGCCGAACGCGCCCGTGCGGCCCTCAATCTCGGTGACCGGCTTGCGCTGGTGATCGACACCAACCCGCTCGATGCCGCAGACCAACTGATGGATGCGTGCAAGGGAGCGGAAGCCCGCCGGGGCTGGCGCGGCGAGGTGGCCGGGCTGATTTCCTGCCGCTGCTATGATGTCGCCGCGCCGGGCGCCGATGGCAAGATCACGCCGGCGCAACTTGCCGCTGCCGTGCAACGACAGATCGAAGCTGCCAATGAAGCCGTTCTGATCTGCGATGGCGGCGAATTCGGCCAATGGGCGCAAGCCGGCACCCACGCCGCCGAGCGGATCATCAACGGACCATCGGGTGCAATTGGCGGCGGGCTCTGTTACGCGCTCGCGGCCCGCACCGCGCGTCCTGATGCCACCGTATTCGCGCTGATGGGCGACGGCACCGTCGGCTTCCATCTTGCCGAGTTCGAGACAGCGGCGCGTGAAAATCTGCCTTTCATTGTGGTCATCGGCAATGATGCCTGTTGGAACGCGGAGCATCAGATCCAGTTGCGCGACTACGGCCCGGACCGGCTGATTGGCTGCCAGCTCAGCGGCGCGCGGTATGATCGGGCGGTGGCAGCGCTTGGCGGACATGGCGAGTACGTTACCGATCTTGCCGATCTCGATGCTGCGCTCGGCCGGGCCGTGGCGTCAGGCAAGGTGGCTTGTGTCAACGTCGTCATTGACGGCCAGCCAGCCCCGAGCGGATCGGCGCACTGAGAATCGCCGCCGGTTGCCTCGGCCTGGGAACAGGTGGCTCCCCGGGAGCAATGCTGAGCAGCCAGCCCGGCGGTTCATGGCCAGTTGTGGCCTGCCAGTTTTCAGCGGCCGCGCACCCGGTTTGCAGCACCGGATCAATCTCAGCCCTGACATGCCGCTTGCGCCCACATTGGGTGACAGATTTTTTTTGGGTTTGACTTCGCTGGCGAAACCGGCCGAAATACCTGCTTGGAAGACTGATTTCAGCAAGCCATGGTGGCGCGGATTGGTTCCGCTTGAGCGTCCTGCGCTCCGGCGTGGACGCTTGATGCAGATAAGCGGCCTTGGAAGAACAGAGATGGCGAGTCGCCTGTCGCGTCCAGATGGTCGCGCGGCTCTGCGGAGGATGATGTGAATGATGGGTGTTGGCGAAGGTGAAGCGTCGTGATTGATCCGCGCAAACGAGACTTTCTGACAGGCTTGTTCGAGACAGCGGTTGCGCGCGCCGACCCCCGGCGGGCACTGCGTGATGCGCTGCCACCAAAACCCAAGGGCAAAACCGTGGTCATCGGTGCCGGCAAGGGGGCCGCGCAACTGGCGGCTGCGTTTGAAGACCTGTGGGATGGTCCGCTGACCGGTACGGTGGTGACGCGGTATGGCTATGCCGCCCCCTGCCGGACAATCAAGGTGCTTGAGGCCAGCCATCCGGTGCCCGACAGCGCAGGGCTTGCCGCATCGGAGGCCCTGTTTGATGCCGTGTCAGGTTTGAGCGAGAACGACCTCGTCGTTGCGCTGATCTGTGGCGGCGGGTCGGCGCTTCTGCCGGCGCCTCCGGACGGGCTTTCGCTTGCGGATGAGCAGGACCTCAACCAGGCGCTGCTCGCATCGGGTGCCCCGATCGGGGTGATGAATGCCATCCGGAAACATGCGAGCCGCATCAAGGGTGGACGGCTGGCTGCTGCGGCCGCGCCCGCCAAAGTGGTGTCGCTGGTTGTGTCCGATGTGCCCGGCGACGAGGCCTGTCAGGTGGCGTCCGGCCCGACGATCCCTGATCGCGTCACGCTGCCGGAGGTTCTGGCGATGGTGTCAGCGCGCAACATTGCGCTGCCTGAAAAGATCCAGGCCCATCTTGCCGCGGGCAAGGACTTGCCGCCGCGTCCCGACGATCCGGTGTTCGCCAGCAATGAGGTTCGCGTTATTGCCTCGGCGCGATTGTCGCTGGAGGCGGCTGCCGAAATGGCCAGGCGTGCCGGCGTTGATGCCGTCATTTTATCGGATGCAGTGGAAGGCGAAGCCCGCGATGTCGGCTTGGTTCATGCTGCCATTGCCAGGGAGGTGGCGAGCCGCGACCGGCCATTCACCAAGCCGGTGGTCATCCTGTCGGGTGGAGAGACAACGGTGACCTTGCGGGGCAAAGGCAAGGGTGGACGCAACACCGAGTTCCTGCTGTCCTTCGCCGCTGCCATCGACGGGATCGACGACATCGCCGCCGTTGCGGCCGATACGGACGGAATAGACGGTTCGGAAGACAATGCCGGTGCTTTTGCCGACGGCGGCACGGCGCAGCGGCTCAGAGCTGAAGGTCTGGATCCGCTTGCGCATCTTGGTTCGAACGATGCCTGGACCGCGTTCAACGCGATCGGCGACCTGTTCGTGCCCGGGCCGACCGGGACCAATGTCAACGATTTCCGTGCGATCCTAATCGGCAACCTGCCTGATTGAAGCTGAACTGCCTGATGGTCGCGCCGCCTCTCCTTCACGCGCCGGACTTCTGCCATTTGCCGGTCGAAAATGGTGTCATGCACCCGACAATTGCTTGCGGACGCTGTCGAGCAGGCGGCGGTGGATGTGAGAGTGGCGATTGCGCAGATGCATCGCCACGTAAACCGACTGGGGGATGCTCGGCGCGTCCTCGATGAAGCCGAAGCCACCGGTCGCCACCATTTCCGCAGCCGAATCCTCCAGAACGTAAGCCGTGCCGCCAAGCGCTGTCAGCAGACCGCAAACGGTGATGTTCTGGCCGCTCGACAAGGGCGCCTCGGCGAGTCTGGCGACCACCTGGCGGTGAACCTTGTCAAAAGCAGGTGAGTAGTTGGTGAAGATGTAACTTTGCGGCTCGATGTCGGCGATGCGCCGAACATTTGAGCTGATCATCCGGTAGGCAAGCTCGCCGATGAGTTCGTGATGCAGATCGGGCAGGTTCTTCGGCGTGAACATGATCGACAGATCGATCTCGCCCGCCAGCAGATCGATGCTCATCTGGTTGGAGAAATCGAGTTCGATGTAAAAAGCGGCGTCAGGCAGCACCTTGCGGAAACCGGCGACCCAATCGGCGATGTGGCTTGAGGCCAGATCATGCTGCATGCCGATGCGCATCGATTCCGAAAAATTGCCGGTGTTTTGAACCGAGCGCCGGGCTTCGGTCCATTGATGACGCAGGGTGCGGGCGTGATCGAGCAGCCGGTATCCGGCAGGTGTCGGCTCGGTTCCGGCGCGGCTGCGGGTGAACAATCTGCGCCCGAGTGTTGTCTCAAGCGCGTTGATTCGACCCGAGACCGTGGACTGGGTAAGGCTCAAGCGCTCGGCTGTGCGATTGAAGCTCTTTGTCTCCATCAGGTCGAGGAATGTTTCAATCAACTCGATTTGCACAGCGGCTCTCCCCCCAAAAAATGTTGCTTTGCACCCTAATCGGATTTTCCGATTAATAAAGGCATTCTGACGGAATTGCGGATTGGCAGAACCGGTCAGATACTCCTGCACAGCAGCTGTTTGCGGGAGAGTGGTGTGAGTGAGATTGCAGCGCATGCGCGGGTTGTCATTATCGGAGGCGGCGTGGTCGGGGTCTCGGCGCTTTATCATCTCGCGAAAGCCGGGTGGACCGACTGCGTTCTGCTCGAGAAAAACGAGCTGACGGCGGGCTCTACCTGGCATGCAGCGGGCAATGTGCCGACATTTTCTGCGTCCTGGTCGATCATGAACATGCAGCGTTACTCGGCCGAACTGTATCGCGGGCTGGCCGATGCCGTCGAGTATCCGATGAATTACCATGTCACCGGCTCGATCCGGCTCGGCCATTCGAAAGAGCGGTTGCGCGAGTTCCAGCGGGTCGCGGGGATGGGCCGCTACCAGGGCATGGATCTCGACATTCTGGCGCCCGGCGAGATCAAGTCCCGCTATCCCTTCGCCGAGACCCATGATCTCACCGGCGCGCTCTACGATCCCTATGACGGGGACATTGACCCGGCGCAACTGACCCAGGCTTTGGCCAAGGGTGCGCGCGATCTGGGCGCCAAAATCTATCGCTTCTGCCCGGCTATTGGGGTGCGCCGCGAAAACGACGAATGGCTGATTTCGACCGGCAAGGGCGACATTCGCTGCGAATACGTGGTCAATGCGGCAGGCTATTATGCCCGCGAAATTGGCAAGATGTTCGGCCGTGACATGCCGATGATGGTGATGAGCCATCAGTACATGCTGTTTGACGAGGTGCCGGAACTGGCAGCCTGGAGCAAGGAAGTCGGCCACAAACTGCCGCTGATGCGTGACGTCGACAGTTCCTACTATCTCAGGCAGGAGAAGAACGGCTTCAATCTGGGCCCCTATGAACGCAATTGCCGGGCGCATTGGGCCACGCCGGATGACCCGATGCCAGCCGATTTCTCGTTTCAGCTGTTCCCTGACGATCTCGAACGGCTGGAGTGGTACATCAATGACGCGGTCGAACGGGTGCCGCTCTTGGGCACCGCGGGGCTGACCAGGAACATCAACGGGCCGATCCCCTATACGCCGGACGGCAACCCGCTGATCGGGCCAATGCCCGGCGTGCCGAATGCGTTTGAGGCCTGTGTCTTTACGTTCGGCATCTGTCAGGGCGGCGGTGCGGGCAAGGTGCTGGCCGAATGGGTGATGGAGGGTGAAACCGAGTGGGACATGTGGTCTTGCGATCCGCGCCGCTTCACCGGCTTCTGCGATCAGGACTATGCGACCGCCAAGGGCATGGAAGTCTATGGCCACGAATACGCGATGCATTTTCCCCATCATGCCTGGCCCGCTGGCCGCAACAAGAAGCTCTCGCCGGTGCATGACCGGATCGCGAGCCTTGGCGCTCAGTTCGGCGCCTACAATGGCTGGGAGCGGGCCAACTGGTATGCGCGGCCTGGCGACGACGTGAGCGAGGAGGCGACACAGACATGGAACCGTGCGGGCGCCTGGTTCGAGGCGGTCAAGAGCGAATGCCTGGCAGTGCGGGACGCGGCGGGCATTCTCGATCTGCCGGGATTTTCGCGTTTCCGGGTCGAAGGCGCTGGCGCGCGCGACTGGCTCAATTCGCTGATCACCGGCACAGTGCCGGCACCTGGCCGCATCGGGCTTGGCTATTTCGCCGATGCCAAGGGCCGCATCGTCACCGAGATGTCGCTGATGGCGCTGGATGAGAATTTCTTCTTCCTGATCACGGCCGCGACGGCGCAATGGCATGATTTCGAATGGCTGACCAAACATCTGCCGGGTGGCACCGATATTGTCATCCAGGATGTCACCGAGGCGTTTTCCTGCCAGATCCTGACCGGACCGAAATCCCGCGAAATCCTGTCCGGCATCACTGATGCCGAT
The DNA here is from genome assembly GCF_029210485.1 of Hoeflea sp. YIM 152468. Classification (GTDB taxonomy): domain Bacteria; phylum Pseudomonadota; class Alphaproteobacteria; order Rhizobiales; family Rhizobiaceae; genus Hoeflea. The sequence continues at coordinate 316,505 of NZ_JARGET010000029.1, read as the reverse complement.
TTGAGTAAGCCATGGCTAACGCATCAGTCAGCGCAGATTGCAGGCGTCTGGTGCCAGTTGGTGCGGGTCTCCTTCGCCGGTGAATTGGGCTGGGAAATCCATTCCAGGATCGAAGATACAATGCGGATCTTTGATGCCGTGATGGACGCTGGCGAACCGCATGGACTCAGACCGTTCGGCATGTTCGCGCTCAATTCGCTGCGGCTGGAAAAAGGCTACCGCGCCTGGAAGGGTGACCTGTCGACCGACTACACCATCCTGCAGGGCGGCCTGGGCCGCTTCGTCAAATGGGACAAGCCGGACTTCCTCGGCAAGCCGGCGCTCGAGGCGGAGAAGCAGCGCGGGGTCGCCAAGCGGTTCGTCACGCTGACCGTCGAGGCCGGCGAATGCGATGCACCCTACATGTCGACGCTCTGGCACGGTGGCAAGGTGGTGGGCGAAACCACATCCGGCGGCTGGGGTCACCGGATCGGCAAGTCGATCGCGCTCGGCATGCTGCGGGCCGATCTGACGGAGCCGGGCACCGAGCTTGAAGTCGAGATATTCGGTGAGCGGTTCCCTGCCATCGTGCAGGCTGACCAGCCATTGTGGGATTCGAAAAACGAGAGGATCCGGGCATGAGCGTTACCGTCCCCGACAAGGCCCGCGCGGTCATCGTCGGTGGCGGGGTGTCGGGCTGCTCGGTTGCCTATCATCTGGCCAAGCTCGGCTGGCGCGACATCGTGCTGCTCGAGCGCAAGCAACTGACCTGCGGCACCACCTGGCACGCAGCCGGCCTGATCGGGCAATTGCGGGCGTCGCTCAACATGACGCGGCTCGCCAAATATTCGGCCGACCTCTACGTCAAGCTGGAGGCCGAAACCGGCGTTGCCACCGGCATGCGGCAATGCGGCTCGATCACGGTGGCGCTGAGCGAGGCGCGCAAGGAGGAGATCTACCGCCAGGCCTCGCTTGCCCGGGCTTTCGACATCGATGTGCAGGAGATCGGGCCTGACGACGTTCTGACGATGTATCCGCATCTCAATGTTTCCGATGTCACAGCAGCGGTGCATCTGCCGCTCGACGGGCAATGCGATCCGGCCAATATAGCCATGGCGCTGGCCAAGGGTGCGCGGATGAACGGTGCCCGCATCATCGAAGGCGTCAAGGTGACGGCGATCACCAGTGCTGATGGAAAGGTCACCGGGGTCGACTGGCAGCAGGGGGAGAGCAACGGGTCGATCGCGGCTGACATCGTGGTCAATTGCGGCGGCATGTGGGGCCGCGATCTTGCAGCCCAGTCCGGTGTGACGTTGCCGCTGCATGCCTGCGAACATTTCTACATCGTCACCGAAGCGATTCCGGACCTGACACGACTGCCGGTGCTCCGCGTGCCGGATGAATGCGCCTACTACAAGGAAGATGCGGGCAAGATGCTGCTTGGCGCCTTCGAGCCTGTCGCCAAACCCTGGGGCATGGGCGGCATTCCGGAAGATTTCTGCTTTGACCAGTTGCCGGAAGATTTCGACCATTTCGAGCCGATCCTCGAACAGGCGGTCAACCGGTTGCCGCTGCTTGCCACCGCCGGCATTCATACCTTCTTTAACGGACCGGAGAGCTTTACCCCGGACGACCGCTACTATCTGGGCGAAGCGCCGGAGGTCAGTGGCTACTGGGTTGCCGCCGGATACAACTCCGTCGGTATTGTCTCGTCGGGCGGCGCAGGATTTGCGCTGGCGCAGTGGATCAATGATGGTGAACCGCCGTTTGACCTGTGGGAAGTCGATATCCGGCGGGCGCAGCCGTTCCAGAAGAACCGGCACTATCTGCAAAGCCGCGTCACCGAGACCCTCGGTCTGCTTTACGCCGACCACTTCCCCTACCGGCAGATGGAAACCGCACGCGGCATCCGGCGGTCGCCAATCCATGAACAGCTCAAGGCGCGCGGTGCCGTGTTTGGCGAAATGGCCGGCTGGGAGCGGGCCAACTGGTTTGCCGATGCGGGTCAGGACCGCGAATACTCATACGCCTGGAAGCGGCAGAACTGGTTTGACAATCAGAAGCGCGAGCACACAGCGGTGCGCGAGGCCGTCGGCCTGTTCGACATGACCTCGTTCGGCAAGATCCGTGTCGAGGGGCGGGATGCGCTGGCCTTTGTGCAACGGCTCTGCGCCAATGAGATGAATGTCGAGCCGGGGCGGATTGTCTACACCCAGATGCTCAACACCCGGGGCGGTATCGAGTGCGATCTGACGGTCACCCGGTTGTCGGCGACGGCGTTTCTGCTGATTGTTCCGGGCGCCACGCTGCAGCGGGATCTGGCTTGGCTGCGGCGTCATCTGGGTGACGAATTTGTCGTCATCACGGACGTGACTGCGGCGGAATCGGTCCTGTGCGTCATGGGCCCCGATGCCCGCTCGCTGCTGCAGGCTGTCAGCCCGAATGAATTTTCCAATGCGGCACAGCCGTTCGGAACGGTGCGCGAAATCGAGATCGGTATGGGCCTCGCCCGCGCTCACCGCGTTACCTATGTCGGCGAACTCGGCTGGGAACTCTATGTGTCTTCCGACCAGACCGCCCATGTGTTTGAAGCGCTGGCGGAAGCCGGCGCCGATCACGGGCTGAAACTCTGCGGGCTGCACACGCTTGATTCCTGCCGCATCGAAAAGGGCTTCCGGCATTTCGGCCATGACATCACCGATGAGGATCACGTGCTCGAAGCCGGTCTCGGTTTCGCAGTCAAAACCCAAAAGGGTGAGTTCATCGGTCGTGACGCGGTATTGCGGAAGCGCGATGAAGGGCTGTCGCGCCGGCTGGTTCAGTTCCAGCTCACCGATCCCGAGCCGCTGCTGTTCCACAACGAGGTGATCGTCCGCGACGGCGAGATCGTCTCGATCATCACGTCGGGCAATTACGGCCATCATCTCGGAGGCGCCATCGGGCTTGGCTATGTGCCCTGCGCGGGCGAGAGCGCGCAAGAGCTGCTTGGCTCCACTTACGAAATCGAGATTGCCGGGGAGCGCCATGCAGCAATTGCGTCCCTCAAACCGCTTTACGACCCCGGCTCGCTCCGCGTCCGGATGTGACCTGAAATCTTCTTTGGACCTCAAGGAGACCACGATGGAAGCCGCACCTGAAACCAACACTGCACTTGAGTCTCCCCCGGTTGAAAAGCTGAGCCGCCGATCTGGCGGCCGCGCCAACCGGGTTGCGGTCAGGACCGCGCCGCTGGCCGACAGTCTGAGGCCGATCCGGGCCGGGATGAGTGGTGGGCAATACTCGCCGCTGTCCCATGCCAATGTCCTGCGTATTCACCAGGCAGCGCTTGACGCGCTGGAAACCATCGGGCTTTCCCAGGCGCCGCCATCGGGTGTTGAAATTCTCACCGGCGCCGGGGCGATCCTCGGCGATGACGGGCGGATACGGTTTCCGCGCGCGCTGGTTGAGGACATGCTGGCGCTGGTCAACAAGGACCTGGTGCTGTTCGGCCGGGATCCCAAACATGATCTCGATCTGTCGGGCACCCGGGTCCACTACGGCACTGCCGGTGCCGCGGTGCATGTGGTTGATATCGAAAACCGGAGCTACCGCGAATCCACCGCGCAGGATCTGTATGACGCGGCACGGATCACCCACGCGCTCGACAATGTCCATTTTTTCCAGCGCGCCATGGTCTGCCGCGACGTTGTCGACAATTACGAGATGGACATCAACACCATCTACGCCTGTTGCGCCGGCACCACCAAGCATGTCGGCACCAGCTTTTCCGATCCGTCGCATTTGGAAGGCTGCATGGAACTGATCCACATGATCGCGGGTGGCGAAGCGGCCTGGCGGGCGCGGCCATTCGTGTCGAACTCCAATTGTTTTGTGGTGCCGCCGATGAAATTTGCGGAAGAGAGCTGCATCACCATGGAGAAGTGCATCCGCGCCGGCATGCCGGTGCTTCTGCTGTCTGCCGGGCAGGCGGGCGCCACAGCGCCGCCGTTGCTGGCAACCGCGATCGTGCAGGCGGTGGCCGAATGCCTGGCGGGTGTTGTCTATGTCAACGCCATGGCGCCGGGTCATCCGGCCGTGTTCGGCACCTGGCCGTTCGTGTCCGATTTGCGCTCGGGCGCAATGTCGGGCGGTTCGGGCGAACAGGCTCTGCTGACGGCGGGCTGCGCCCAGATGCACCGGTTTTACGGACTGCCAGGCGGCGCTGCCGCAGGCATCGCCGATGCCAAGCTGCCGGACATGCAGGCAGGCTGGGAGCAGGCGATTTCCAACACCATGGCAGGGCTCAGCGGCCTCAACATGGTTTATGAATCCGTCGGCATGCACGCCTCTCTGCTCGGCTTTTGCATGGAATCCCTGGTGCTCGGCGATGATCTTCTGGGACAGGTGCTGCGCTGCGTGCGCGGCATTGATGTCACCGAGGACGGCGTCAGCCTTGATGCGATGCGCGAGGTCTGTCTTGAAGGTCCCGGCCATTATCTCGGCCATCCGCAGACACTGCAGGTGATGCAGACCGAGTATGTCTACCCGGCGGTGGCTGACCGGACCAGCCCGAAGGAATGGGCGGAGACCGGCAAACCGGATCTGGTGCAAAAGGCCATCGCACGCAAGAACCGGATTCTTGCGGAATCGTCGGCACCCCAGCTTGACCCGGCGGTGGATGCGGCAATCCGGGCGGCGTTCAATATCTATGTGTGAAGTCAATTCGATGACGTTCAGGCGCTGATCGACCACCGACAGGTTTGCGTTACTGATCGAGAACATTTGGGAGCACTGCGATGCGCTACGGTTTTATCGGTCTGGGCAATCTTGGTGGACATCTGGCCGCGAGCCTGTTGCGCGAAAATTTTGATGTCACGGTCACGGATCTCGACCCGAAGCTGGGCCGGCGCCATCTCGGCATGGGCAAGGGGTGTCTCTGGGCCGACACGCCGGCGGAGCTGGCGCGCGGCTGCGATGCCATCATCACCTGTCTGCCGTCGCCGGCGGTGTCTGAAAAAGTGCTCACCCAAATGCTGACCACGGCCCGGCCCGGAACAACCTGGATCGAGATGTCGACCCTGGGCCGCGACGACATTTTAAGGCTTGCCACGGTCGCGTCGGCAAACGGCGTCGAAACCATGGAAGCCCCGGTAACCGGCGGCGTGCATCTGGCGGCGCAGGGCAAGATCACCGTGCTTGCCGGCGGCGAGGCGCATCTGTTCGACAAGCACAAGCCTGCGTTTGAGGCCATGGGTGACAAGATTTTTCACATGGGGCCGCTCGGCTCGGCCTCGCTCATCAAGGTGATCACCAACATGCTGGCCTTCATCCATCTGGTGGCCGATGGCGAAGCCTTGATGCTGGCCAAGCGCGGCGGCCTCGACCTGAGGACCGCCTGGGAAGCGATCGCCGCCAGTTCCGGCTCCAGTTTCGTGCACGAGACCGAGGGGCAGCTCATTCTCAATGGCAGCTATGATGTGGCCTTCACCATGGATCTGGCGCTCAAGGATCTCGGGTTCGCAATGAATTTCGGGCGTGAGTTCGGCGTGCCGATGGATCTGGCGGGGTTAACCAACCAGGCCTTCGTGCGTGGCAAGGCTGCCTATGGCGGTCAGGCGCAATCGACCCAGATCGTGAAATTGCTGGAAGACGCCCTCGAAACCGATCTGCGTGCGCCGGGTTTTCCATCCAGACTTGAATAGAGCGCCATTGCGCCGCACATATCTGGGACATCATCGCTGTCAGGAGCGAGACTGATGTCGATCAATACGCGTGTGCGCCTCGTGATGCATGATTGCCTGGCAATAGCTGCGAACAGGAGATGTCATGTTCAGAAATGCCGTCCAACTATTCGAGATATTCGGCTTCAAGCTCAAGGTCGATCCCAGCTGGCTGCTGATTGCGGCGCTGATTGTCTGGAGCCTGTCGACGTCGTATTTTCCGGGTATTTTCCCCGGCCGGAGCAGCACGCTTTACATCGTTCTGGGCATTGTTGCGATGCTTGGCATGTTCACATCATTGATCCTGCATGAATTGTCGCACTCGCTGGTGGCGCGATCTTACGGATTGAAAATAGGCGGGATCACGCTGTTCATATTCGGCGGCGTGGCGGAGCTTGAGGAAGAGCCGCACGATCCGAAGTCGGAATTCCAGATTGCCATTGCCGGGCCGCTGATGAGCCTGTTTCTGTCCGCCCTGTTTTATGGTCTGGCACATCTGGCTGCCACCGGGACCGAGATCGGACTGGTGGGTGCCGTGTTCGGCTATCTCGGACTGATCAATCTGGTGCTGGCGGTGTTCAACATGGTTCCCGCGTTTCCGCTTGATGGCGGACGGGTGCTCAGAGCCGCGATCTGGCATGTGACGCAAGACCTGATGCGGGCCACGCGCATTTCCAGCCGCATCGGAACAGGCTTTGGTCTGTTCCTGATGCTCACCGGCGCCCTTGCGGTTTTTTCCGGAGGTGGGATTGGCGGCTTCTGGCAAATCCTGATCGGCTTTTTCATTCTCAATGCGTCGACCGGCAGCTATCAGAATCTGCGGGTCAAAGCGGCACTGCGCGGCAAGACGGCCCGAAGCCTGATGAGCGAACGGGTGCATACGGTTGATCCCGACACGTTGATCAGCAGTCTGGTTGACGATGTGATGTTGCGCCACGGGGTCAGCTTTGTGCCGGTCATTTCAGGCGAAAAATTGCTTGGTTATGTCGATGCCGCCGGAGTGCGTTCGGTCGACAAGCAGGAGCAGGCGGTGCGGCGTGTTGCCGAGATCCTGGTGCCAGCGGACCCGGACAATACAGTTCAGCCGTCGATACCGCTCAATGCGGTGTTCAAACAGATGGCCGCCTCATCGCGGCGCAAGCTGATGGTTGCGGAGGGAATGCACCTGGTGGGCGTGATCTCCCTGTCCGACCTGATGCAGCATCTGGCGCTCGAGCGGGAGCTTGGCACGGCGCCGTGACCCGGCAAACCGCTGCCGCGATACACGCTTGTGTAAAGCCTGTCGCGACGTCCGGGGTCCGGAAGGCGGCCGGATGGTCTGTTGCTCGAGGGCGTCTGGCGCAAGACTGCGGCTGGCGCTTCAAGCTGTCTCGTGAATCGCACGAGGCTCTGGCGGGTATCTGTGCCGTTTGTCTCCTGCAGGTCGATGTGTCAGCTTCATCGCGGGCTCGGCAGGGTTACTGATTTGCGCCATTGCGAGAGAAACCGTGCCCGCTTGGCGCGGTCAAGTGAGACCAGCAGTGCCGGCGTCAGCGGGATCGGTCTGAGCGCCAACTCATCGTCACCACTCAATCGTGCCAGTGCCGCCGGACCGTTTAGCGGTGTGAGCAGCCGGGTTTCGCCGTCAAGGATCGCCCGGCCTTGTGGCGACAGCGCCAGTTCCAGAAAGGCGCGCGCCGCAGGCGCGTCGCGGGCTTCGCGCGGAATGTAGCCGGCTCGGGACAGCACCAGCGTATAGTCGCTCGGCAAGATGACGCCGATGCGTTCATCGCTTTCGGCGCGAGACAGGGCATAGGAGCCCAGCACATTGTAGCCGACAAAGGCGCGGCCATCGGCAACCCGGTCGATGACTTCCGAGCTGCAGCAGAAGGTGGCGACGCTGTTGCGGCCGAAGCCTTCGATCAGCCGGCCCCAGGTGCTCGCTTCGGTGGAATCCTGAAACGCGAACAGGTATCCGACGCCGGAGTTCTCGATGTCATAGGTGGCGATGCGTCCGTTGAGTTTGTCCGACTGCCGCATCAGATCGATCAGGTCGAAGCGGCTGTGTGGAGGGCCCTCGGCAGCGAAGGCTTCCTTGTTGTAGACCATCACTGCCGGCTCATAGGTCAGGCCGATCAATTCGCCGCGCCACTGCGCCCAGTCCGGCAGGCTTGTCAGCACCGGTGTTCCGATAACACGCGCGCAGCCGCCATTGACCAGCCGGACCTGCTGGGCGATCGAGGACGAGATCACCAGATCGGCGAAAAAGTTGGCGCTGGCACAAGCTTCCGACACACTTTTGTCGAGGCTGTTTGAGGTGTCCTGGATATAGGTGACGGACATGCCCGGATTGATCGCCTGAAAGGCCGATATCAAGGGCTGCATGAAATCGATGTCGGTGACACTGGCGATAACAAGATCCGAGGTGGTGCTGCCGATGGCGTCAAAGCGCGTGACGGTTTCTGCAGCGTGCGACAGACCCGCCAGGCCAGCAACGAGGCTGATGGCGGTTGTCAGCACGAATCCCGTGAGCCGTTTCATTGGGCAATTTCCCCCTCGGAAAACGGTGCAGCCGGGGCAGTGAGCGGCAGCTCGATGCCTACCTCGAAAGTGTCACCTGCTCCACCTGCGGTCCGCAACGTCCCCTGGTGGAACTCGGCGACTTCAGCAACAATTGCCAGGCCGAGACCGGCGCTTTGGGCGTTGGAGGGGTCCCGCGCGAAACGCTGCCCGATTCGCTGAAGCTGATCGGGGCTCATCCCCGGACCCTGATCGTGGGCTGCAATCAAAGCTCTGCCTTGACTGGTAACACTGACCCGCAAGCAGACCGGCGGCCTGCCGTGGGCGAGCGCGTTGGTGATCAGATTGCGCGCCGCTTCGCGCAAGCTGAAGGCGTCGCCTGCCACCATCACCGGATCGGCGGGCAGGTCAAGTTCGATGCCTTCGGCGCCGCCGGTTCTACGGGCTTCGCGTTCAGCCTCCACGGCCACACGCCTCAGATCGATCTGTTCCAGCGTGGCTGAATCAGCCCTGTGAGTGACCAGCGCATGAGACAGCAGTTGATCCGTCAGGCGGCTTACGCCGATCGCCCGGTCACGGATGCGCCGTTGCAGCGCCTTGAGCTTGCGCGGGTCCGTTTCTTCCATGGCCAGTTCGGTTTTGGCCCTCAGTGCCGTGATCGGAGTCCGCATCTGATGCGCGGCGTCGGCAACAAAACCCTGCATGGCGCTGACGCGCCTGTCGAGCCGGGCCATGAAGCGGTTGATGGCGGCGACCAGAGCCTCGACCTCGCGCGGTGTGGTGGTGGAAAATGGTGTAAGATCCTTGGGGTCCCGGGCCAGCAGTGCGCGTTCGATCCGGCGTAGCGGACTCAAAGCCAGGTGCATGGCCAGCAGCGCCAATGCCAGAGTAACCCCGCCAGCAACGATGACACCGATGATGGCGCGCGCAACAATTTCGTTTGCCAGTTCGGCGCGGGCACGCAAGGTTTGCGCCACAATCACCGTAATCGGGCCGCGCACCGCGCGTTCCGCAAGAAACCGCTGCATCTTGATGGCGCGCACCGCTTCGCCGGAAAACACGGTGTCATAAAGCAGCGGATCGGACTCGCTGCCGGAGGCTTCGGGCAACGGAAAGCTCTCGTCCCCGGTCAATGTCTCGCCGTCCGGTGCGATGATCCGGTAAAATATCCGGTCTTCGGCAGCCAGCGACAGCAGGCCAAAGGCCGACAGCGGGATATCGATCATGGTCTCGCCTTCCACAACACTGATGCGCTCGGCGATTTGCAGGGCGGCTCCGGTCAGCAGCCGGTCGAAGGCGCGTGTGGCGGCGGTTTGCCCGTAACTCAAGGCGGCCACAACCGTGCCGGCTGCAGCAAGTGTGAGCAGCAGGGTGAGCAGCACCGTCAGCCGCCATGCAATGGAACGAAACCGGCCGGCCGGCAGAGATGGCATGCTGTCGCTCACCGGGCGACCATCTTTGATGTCGGTGATAGGGCCTGATAGCCCAGCCCCCGCAGGGTGCGGATTTCGAGGTCCGCACCGCAAAGCTTGCGCCGCAACCTGCCGACATAGAGTTCGATGGCATTTGGTCCGGCGTCCGCTTCCATGCCGAACAAACGGGTGACAAGCTCGTCTTTCTCCAGAACGCGGCCCTTGTGGATGAGGAATATCTCCAGCAGCACTTGTTCACGTGGGGTGAGCTGGAGTGGTTCCCCATTCACTGTCGCCAGACGCGTGGCCATGTCGAATTCCAGATTGCCAGCGGAAAGGCGCGCACCAGCCTCGCCGGAGCGGCGGCGTACAATGGCGCGCACCCTGGCTTCGAGCTCGCCCAGATCAAACGGCTTGACCATGTAGTCATCGGCGCCGAAATCGAGAGCGCCGATCTTGTCGTCGACGGCCAGACGTGCGGTCAGGACCAGCACTGGCACGGCATCCTTGCGCTGCCGCAGCCATTTGAGAAAGTCCAGGCCGGACCCGTCAGGAAGGTTGATGTCGAGGACCACAAGATCGTAGGCTGAAGCAGAGGCAAAATGCTTGGCATCCTCCAGCGACACAGCGCGATCGCAGATATGCCCGCCACGGCTTAACCGTTCGGTGATGGCTTCTGAGACGTCGTCAGTGTCTTCGACGACCAGAAAATGCATCTCGATTTCCTCCTGCGCTCAAACACCCGGCTGACAGCTTGTTGACAGCTTGTTACGTTAGCATAGCCACCATTCCGCCTTAGAGGAAAGGCGGTGTGTTCATTCGGGAGAAAATCATGAAGAACTTTGTTACGCGGCTTGCCGCGACCGCTGTTGCAGTCGTTTCCTTGACGGCTGCCGCTCACGCCTTTGATCCGGGTTCCACCGAGTGCATTGCACCAGCCAACCCTGGCGGCGGCTGGGATTTCACTTGCCGTCAGGTCGGCAAGACATTGCAGGACCTCAAGCTCATTCCTGGCACCATGCAGGTGACCAACATGGCCGGCGGCGGTGGCGGCGTGGCCTTTGCCGAAGTCGTCAACAAGCGCAACGACACCAACAATCTCGTGGTGGCGGCCTCCTCGGCGACATCCACCCGTCTGGCGCAGGGCGCCTTTCCGGGCAACACAATGGATCAGGTTCGCTGGATCGGTGCCGTGGGTGCGGATTACGGCATTATCGCCGTTGCCAAGGATTCACCGATCACCACACTGCCCGAGCTGATGGAGAAGATCAAAACAGATCCGACATCGGTTTCGATCGCCGGTGGCTCTGCAGTGGGCGGTTGGGATCATCTCAAGGTGCTGATCGCCGCCAAGAAGTTCGGCATCGATGATGTTCGTACCATCAAATACGTGGCCTTCGATGGCGGCGGCGAGGCTGTCACACAGTTGCTCGGCGGTTCGGTTCAGGCTTTCACCGGCGACGCCTCCGAAGCCAAGGGATTTGTCGATTCAGGCGACATCAAGGTGCTGGCCGTGCTCGCGCCGGAGCGGCTTGAAGGTGACTTCGCATCGTTTCCGACAGCCAAGGAGCAGGGCATTGATGTGATCGGCGCCAACTGGCGCGGTTTCTACGGCCCCGGCGGCATGTCCGACGAAGCCTACGACTATTGGGTCAACGCCATCGGTACCGTTTACGACAGTGCCGAATGGAAGGACGTGATGACCCAGAACGGCCTGGCTCCGCTCGACATGCGTGGCGCCGACTTCCAGGCCTTTGTGGCTGAATCGGTCGATTCGATCACCACGATTTCCAAGGAAATCGGCCTGATCCAGTAAGCAACTGCCGATGCGTCTCCGCCCGGAAAGCGGGCGGAGACTTTTGACTTCCAGCGCGGCAGGCTGGGCATCACGGGGGAGGGCGCCATGAGCGACCGGATATTGGGGGGCATGGGCCTCCTGTTAGCTGCATTTTTTATCTGGCAAGCGACGCTGATCAAGGAAAGCTTCATTTCCGATCCGGTCGGCCCCAAGACCTTTCCGATCATCATCGGTCTGCTGGTCGGCATTTCCAGCCTGGTGATTCTGCTGAAGCCGGATGAAGAGCCGGAATGGCCTGATTTCCGCCGGCTGTTTGAAGTCGGCATGACGGTCGCGGTGATGGTGGCCTATGCCTATGCATTGCCGAGCGCCGGCTTTGTCGTGTCCACGGCTGTTGCTGCCAGTTTTCTGTCCTGGCGGCTGGGCACACCGCCGCTCCAGGCCGTCATTGCTGGTCTGGTTATCGCCGTCGGCATCTATGTCGTTTTCCATCTCATCCTGGGTCTGTCGCTGGCGCGCGGCCCATGGGGTTTTTGAGGCAGGGTCATGGATACACTTTACGCACTTGCACACGGGTTCTCCATTGCGCTGACATTCCAGAATCTTGGTCTGGCGCTGATCGGCTGCTTTCTCGGGACCATCATCGGCGCGCTGCCCGGGCTCGGACCATCGAACGGGGTGGCAATTCTCATTCCGCTGGCCTTCACGCTCGGCCTTCCGGCGGCGCCGGCTCTGATCCTGCTGACCAGCGTTTATTACGGCGCCATGTATGGCGGCCGGATCTCCTCGATCCTGCTCAACATTCCCGGAGACGAGCCAGCCCTGATGACGACGCTGGACGGCTACCCGATGGCCAAGAAAGGCATGGCCGGCGAAGCGCTGGCTTTGTCAGGCATTGCTTCTTTTGTTGGTGCCTTCTTCGCCACCTGGGGCCTGGTGTTCCTGGCGCCGCAGTTGGTCAAGGTAGCGCTGCTGTTCGGACCGGCTGAGTATTTTGCCCTGTTCGCGCTGGCTTTTGCCACGCTTGGCGGCATCGCCAGCAAGAACCAGGCAAAGGCGGCGCTTGCCGCAGGGCTGGGTCTCGGGATTGCCATGATCGGCGTTGACGGCCAGACCGGAGTGCCGCGCTTCTCGTTCGGCGAAGTTCATCTGTATGATGGAATCGATTTCCTGGTGGCGATTGTCGGCCTGTTCGCCCTGTCGGAAGTGTTCATCTTCCTTGAACACCGCGGGACAACAAAGGCCACCGGCGACGCCAGCAGCGTCAAACTTGGCCGTCTGACGCCGCCGTTGTCGATGCTCAAGCAGACCACTCCCACCATGGCGCGGTCGACAGTTCTGGGCTTTATTGCCGGTGTCTTGCCAGGCGCGGGGGCCTCGCTCGGGTCCTTCATTGCCTATTCGGTGGAAAAGCGGCTGGTCGACAAGAACAAGACCTTCGGCACCGGCGATCCGCGCGGCGTGGCGGCGCCCGAGGCGGGCAACAACGCGGCCGCTGGCGGGGCTCTGGTGCCGATGCTGGCGCTCGGCGTGCCGGGGTCGGGCACCACCGCGGTGCTGCTTGCGATGTTGCTGGCGCTCAATATCACACCCGGACCGCTGTTGTTTACAAACAATCCGGATGTCGTCTGGGGACTGATTGCGGCGCTGTTCATCGGCAACGTCATGCTTCTGATCATGAACATTCCGATGGTCAGCCTGTTCGTGCGGGTGCTGCTGGTGCCGCCGCGCTATCTGATGCCTGCGGTGGCGATGATCTCGTTTGTCGGCATTTACGGTATCTCCGGCTCGACCTTCGACCTGATGGTGATGGTGTTCTTCGGCGTGCTGGGCTGGCTGTTGAGAAAACTGGAAGTGCCGCTGGTGCCGGTGATCCTCGGCGTGCTTCTGGGCAATCAGATGGAGGCCAATATGCGCCGTGCCATGACCATTTCCGATGGCGACTGGAGCGCGCTGTTTGCCTCGCCGCTGTCCATCGGACTTTGGCTGTTCGCATTCTTCGGCTTCATCATGCCGATTGTCGCGGGCCGGTTTTTCCGGACCAAATATCCCCGCACGGACAGTGAGTTGGATCCGGATTGAGGATTGGCAGAGCAAACCACTGGTCAGAGCGTTGATAAACCAATAGGTTTTCGCAGATTGCGGCTGATTCCTCCCGCACCTGCCAGCCTCTCGCACCCGCCCAGGAGAAACACAGAATGAAGACGGGTTCGTGGAAGTTTCCACTGATCACATTTGGCATCTCCTTGCTTGGCGCCGGATTGACTTACGCCTTGTCCTTCCCGGCACCGTTTCTCACCGGTCCGGCCGTTGCGGTGACACTTGCCGGGCTGGCCGGGATCAGGACCGAGGCGCTGCCGCAGCGCTTGCGCGATGGAGTGTTCGTTGTTCTTGGACTGACCATCGGCCAGGGGGTGACGCCCGAAGTGTTCGAAGCGATGCGAAGCTGGCCGGTGACGCTGGTGGCGCTCGCCGCCAGTCTGTTTGCGATCATATTTCTCACCCGTGCGGCGCTGGTGCGGTTCTGGTCGATGGACAAGCCGACTGCCTTCCTCTCCTCTTCCCCGGGACATCTGAGCTACGTGCTTGGATTGACGGAAGGGGTAAAAGCCGATCTCCGGACCGTGAGTATCGTGCAATCGATTCGGGTTCTTGCTCTTACACTGCTGGTGCCCGTGGCGGTGACGGTGACGGGACAGGTGCCCGAGGGGGCGATTGAGGCTGCCGCTGAAACGGCGCTCGGTCCGTTGGTGGCGATGGTCGTTGCCGCGGGAATTGCGGGGTATGTCCTGCAGCGGCTTCGGCTGCCCGCGGCCTATCTGATTGGCGGCATGCTGGTGTCAATCATTGCGCATGTGAGCGGGCTGGTAACGGGGGTTACGCCCGCCTGGCTTGCGGCGATTGCCTTCATTTCGCTGGGTGGCTTGATCGGTTCGCGGTTTTCCGGCGTGAGCTGGGTGCAAATGCGCCGGGCCCTGAGTGCCGGTGTCTTTGTCACGCTGCTCGGGGTGGCCCTGGCTGGCGGGTTCGGGCTTGTGGCCCACTGGATCACCGGAATGGACCTGATCGCCATACTGATTGCCTTCGCCCCCGGCGGGCTCGAGACCATGGCGGCGATGTCGGTCATTCTGGATATTGATCCGACCTTTGTGGCAAGCCATCATGTGGCGCGCCTGCTGATGCTGACCGTGATCGTGCCGTTTTTCGTCCTGCGCCGCCGCGACGAATAGTCTGCTGCACCGCTTTTCCCGGTTTCCGGCATTTTATTGCGGCGCCACCTGGACTATGAGGGAGGGGTCAGAAACGATAAACCGTGGAGTGCATTGTGAGCGTTACCAAAGAACAGGTTCTGGCCAAGCTGAAATCGGTCAAGGGACCGGATCTGGAAGGCAATATCGTTGATCTTGGACTGGTCTCTGAGGTTTTCATCGCCGATGCGAAAGTGTATTTTTCGCTGACTGTTCCCGCCGCGCGTGCGCAGGAGCTTGAGCCGTTGCGCGAAGCCGCCGAGCGGGCCACCAAAACAATTCCGGGCGTCAAGGGCGCCATGGTGGCGTTGACGGCCAGCCGCGAACCCGGCTCGACGGCGCCCACAGCCCCGCGCCCGGCGCCGCAGCGCGCCGCTCCTGCGCATGCGCCGGCGAAACCCGCCCAGCCGCAAGGCAAACCCAAGACAGATGTGCCGGGAATCGCCACGATCATCGCCGTCTCATCGGGCAAGGGCGGTGTCGGCAAGTCCACCACCGCCGTCAATCTGGCGCTCGGATTGCAGGCGACCGGTCTGCGTGTCGGAATTCTTGATGCCGATATTTACGGGCCGTCCATGCCGCGCCTCCTGGGTATTTCGGGCCGTCCCGAGCAGTTGGAAGGCCGGATACTCAAGCCGATGGAGAATTATGGCCTGAAGGTCATGTCGATGGGATTTCTGGTCGACGAGGACACGCCGATGATCTGGCGTGGCCCGATGGTGATTTCGGCGCTGAACCAGATGCTGCGGGAAGTCGCCTGGGGCGAGCTTGACGTTCTGGTCGTCGACATGCCGCCCGGCACCGGCGACGCCCAGCTGACGATGGCGCAGAATGTACCGCTGGCAGGGGCCGTCATCGTCTCCACACCGCAGGATCTGGCGCTGATTGATGCCCGCAAGGGTCTCAACATGTTCAACAAGGTCAACGTGCCGGTGTTGGGCATCGTCGAGAACATGAGCTACTTCATCTGCCCCGATTGCGGCGGCCGGCACGATATTTTCGGCCATGGCGGCGCCCGCGATGAAGCCGCCCGCATCGGCGTTCCGTTCCTGGGCGAGGTGCCCCTGGCGATGCCCATTCGCGAAACCTCGGACGCGGGCCGGCCGGTGGTGGCTACCGCCGCTGACGGGCCGCACGCGAAATCCTACCTCGAGATTGCGGCCAAGGTCCGCGCCCGGCTGGAGGAGCTGTCGGGAGACGGTGCGCGCAAGATGCCGGAGATCGTGTTCGAGTAGAGCGCCGGTCAGTCGCCGGCACTTAACTGGGTAAACATTGCCAGCAAGCCCTGATCGAGCGCGTCGTTTTGCGGCTCGCTCTGCGATGAGGTGCAGGCGATCACGGTGTCTGTGGCCGGATCGCAATAGAGAAACTGCCCATGAATGCCGGCGGCCAGATACGCGTTTGAACCGCCGCCGACCTGATACCAGTTGTTGCGGTACCGGCCGGTTTTGAGAAAGTCGGCTTGCGTTCCGCGGGCCCAGGCCTCCGAATCACCGTTTTTCTGCATGTCGTCGATCCAGCGCTGCGAGACGATCCGGTTTCCATTGACGGTTCCGCCATTGATCAGCATCTGTCCAAGCGCCAGCAGATCATGCGGGCGGCAGGAAATGCCCCCGGCGGTGCGCGGCGCGCCCTGCGGGTCCACCGTGACATAGGCGTCGGCGGAGGCGCCAAGGGGTTGCCACAGAAGGCGGGAGCACAGGTCGGTAAAACGCTCACCCGAGACCCGCTCCAGCACGATGCCGAGCAGGTCGGAATTGGGCGAGAGATACCAATGGTCGGTGCCGTGCGGACCCGAGGCTTTGCGCAGGCTGCACAAGAAGGACAACATGGCCTCGTCCTTGCCGGATGGCGGATTCCAGGACATGGCGCGACGGTAGCGAGCATAGTCCTCCTCGGACAAATAGGATTCGTCGAAATCCAGACTGACCCGCATGTCCAGCAAATGCTGCACGGTGGCGTCGGCAAAGGCGCTGTTGCGGGTTTCGGGAACCAGCTCGCCGATTGGTGCGGAAGGGTCAAGAATTCCCTGATCCTCAAGCATGCCGGCGACCAGCGCTGTGATGGATTTGGCGATCGAGAAGATCAGATGCGGGTCGGTGCGGTCGATACCCTTGGCGTGCCACTCGCAGACAATCCTGCCCTGCCTGGAGAGCAGGAAGCTGTCCACCTGACTGTGTCCGAGCAGATCCGCTATGCTATGGCGAAGGCCTGCCGCTGCCGGCCGGCCAAGCAGATCGGGATTGTCCACCAGTTTGGGCAACGACGTGGCGTCAGCCGTCTTTATGCGCGCGGAGCGCACCATTTCCGCCACATTCCGGAAGCTCCAGAAGCTGTAGGGACGGGTGCGCCAATTGGCGAGTGTGACTGCTTCGCGCGGGAAGCCATTCACCGCCTCGAATTCTGTGGATTTCGGCATGACATTCCTCATTTCGGCGCCTCTCGCCGCAGTGCGGTAAAAAAACTTGAATGTAAGGGTTTCCTTTTTCTGGAAGCATTCTAAACTGGGTACTCTTCCGATTGGAAGTGCAGCCTGAAGTCCGGAGCCAGATAATGCGGTTAACACGACAAACCAATTATGCCATGCGGATATTGATGTATTGCGCAGCGAACGAGGCGCCCCTGAGCCGCATCGGCGAGATCGCCAAGGCCTACTCGGTGTCGGAACTGTTCCTGTTCAAGATCCTGCAGCCGTTGACCAAATCCGGGCTGATCCATTCGGTGCGCGGGCGCAATGGCGGCATCCGGCTTGGCCGCGAGGCTGACAAGATATCGCTGCTGGACGTGGTCAAGGTGACGGAAGATAATTTCGCCATGGCAGAGTGCTTCGAGAACGATGCGAGCGAATGCCCGCTGGTGGATTCCTGCGCGCTGAACTCGGCGTTGCGAAAGGCGCTGGGCGCGTTTTTCGACGTGCTGGCAGAGTATTCGATCGATGATCTGGTCAAGGCCCGGCCTTCGATCAATTTCCTGCTCGGGCTTGAGGAACAATCAACCGTGCCCGCCGCGTAAATTCATACGTCCAGTTCCAGACCGATCTTGCGGCCCTCGTAAATCGCATAGGGCGCCTGCCTTGGGGCCGCAGCATCCCCGATTTCCCGGAAGTCTACACCCTGCTGCCGCAGAGCCAGGGCCAGACTGTTTTCGGCCCGGTTGGCGGTGGCGAACACCAGCGTCTCTGCCTCGATCTCGGTCTCGCTGCCATCAAGGAAGGACTGGACTGTTGCCAACGTCCCCGTCCAGCGGGTGACGGCACTTTCGACGATGAACCTCACTCCCAGCCCGATCAATGTCCGGCGCAACGGAAAATCCGCGGCAGTGCGCTGCAGCTCCATGCCAATCATCGGATCTGGGGTGACGATGGTGACCTCATGCGTCTCCTCGGCTAGCTTCCAGGCGGTGCCGCAGCCTTTCCAGTTGCCGCCCTCATCCAGCACGATGACACGCTTTCCCGGCCTTGCCTGCCGCGCCATGATTTCTTCAGCCGAATGTACCCGGCCATTCTCGATCCCGGCGAGAGTTTCGAGATGCGGAATGGCTTTCTGAAATCCGGAGTGGGCGGGTGTCGACCCCGTCGCCAGGATGACCACGTCTGCCCGCTCGGCAACAACATCATCTGCATCCAGATAGGCATTGAGCCGCACCTCGACCTGGAGCTTCGTCAATTGCCGCTCATACCACTCGATGAGGTCGATGATCTGGCCGCGCCGCGGTTGTAATCCGGCGAGACGGAAAGCACCGCCAAGGTGGTGGGACGCCTCCGCCAGCACCACGCGGTGGCCGCGTTCGGCGCTGACGCGCGCCGCTTCGAGGCCTGCCGGGCCGCCGCCGACCACCAGCACGGTTTTGCGTTCTTGAGCCGGCGAGACCCTGTCGCCGCCCCATTCTGCCTCGCGGCCCGCCGAAGGATTGACCACGCAGGATATCCAGTAATCCCGCGACCGTCGGCCCCAGCACATCTGGTTGCAGGACAGGCAGCCGCGAATGTCCTCGGGCCGCCCCTCGCGCGCCTTGTTGGCGAGATGCGGATCGGCGATCTGGCCCCGGACAATGGACACCAGATCGGCCTGTCCCTCACCAAGCAGGGTTTCGGCGTTGTGAGGTGTCCGGATGTGGCTCTCGGCGGTCACCAGCGCGTGTCTGACCACGCCCTTGAGTGCGCCCGCCAGATCAGCGCCGAGTTTTTCAGGATAGATGAAGCTCGGGATCAGCTTGTAGAAATCGAAGTAACTGCCGGTTCCGCAGGTGACATAGTCGATCATCTGCTCGCGATCATGGCGCTCGATGATCTCGCTGATGGCTTCGCGCTGCAGCGCCACTTTGACATCTGGTTCGTCATTGACGGCCAGGCCGATGACGAAATCATCACCGCAGGTCTTGCGGATGCGGTTGATGATGTCGCGGGAGAAGCGGGTCCGGTTTTCGAGGCTTCCGCCCCATTTGTCGTCGCGCCGGTTCGACCACGGCGTCCAGAACTGGTCGACCAGGCCATGATAGGCGGCCCAGACTTCAACACCATCAAAGCCGGCCTCCCGGCACCGCCGCGCGGCGTCGACGAAGCCGGTGATGGTTTCCTCGATTTCGTTCTCGCTCATGGTGTGAGAGCCGTCGCTGTCGTGGTAGCTCGGCATGCCCGAGGGGGACCAGGCCGGATGAAAGGCGTTGTCCTGATCACCGTGGCTACCGATATGATAAAGCTGCTGGATGGCGACGGCGCCGTTGTCCTTGATCGCGTCGGTGACCTTTCGGAAATGCGGGATCACGGCATCGTCGCTGTGGCGGAAATTGCCGCGTGTCAGCACCGCGGCGGCATGAACCGGCATCGGTTCGACCACCACCATGGCAGCACCGCCCATGGCCCGTTCGGCGTAATAGGCGGCGTGGCGTTCGGTTGGCAGGCCCTCGACGGCCATGTTGGCGGTGTGGGCGCCAAAGACGATGCGATTGCGCAAGCTGTGACCGCGCAAGTCAACCGGGGCAAACAGTCTCTTGAAATGGCGAGCGGTCATTGATGCCTTCCCCAAGGGTCTGGCGGGCATATTAGCATGGGAGCCTTGCCCCATTGTGCTGGCCGCGAAACCGGCTGCTCTAATTGCGCTTGCGGCACGAGGATCGCATCGCCAGCGCCGACCGTTGCCGCGGTGGGGTTGTAAGCATCGGCCGGCTAATTTAAACGATTGAAACAGTAAAAACAGACTATGGGCGCAACAATCCTGAGAGGGAGCAAGCCGTGGGCAAGACACAATCGCCGGAGTGGTGGCGCGGCTGCGTCATCTACCAGGTCTATCCACGGTCCTTTCAGGACACATCTGGCGATGGAATTGGCGATATTCGCGGCATCATCAATCGGCTCGACCACATCGCCTCCCTGGGGGTCGATGCCATCTGGCTGTCCCCCTTCTTCAAGTCGCCGATGGCGGATTTCGGTTACGACGTGTCGGATTATTGCGATGTTGATCCGATGTTCGGAACTCTCTCGGATTTTGACGAGTTGATCGAGTGTGCCCACGCCAGAGGGCTCAAGATCATCATCGACCAGGTGATCTCGCATTCGTCCGACCAGCACGCCTGGTTTCAGGAGAGCCGAACGAGCCGGGACAATCCGAAAGCCGACTGGTATGTCTGGGCCGATGCCAAGCCCGATGGCACCGCACCCAACAATTGGCTGTCGGTTTTCGGTGGGCCGTCGTGGGAATGGGATACGGTGCGGCGGCAATACTACATGCACAATTTCCTCGCCTCGCAACCGGATCTCAACTTCCACAATGGCGATGTCCAGAGCGCCATTCTCGACACGGTGCGGTTCTGGCTCGACCGCGGTGTCGACGGCTTTCGTCTCGATACGGTCAATTTCTATGTTCACGACAAGCAGCTGCGGGACAATCCGCCGCTAAGCTTTGATGCGGAGGACGGCAATTTCATGGGTGTCGATGCGCCCGACACCAACCCCTACGGGTTTCAGGATCATCTTTACGACAAGTCACAGCCGGAGAACATTGTCTTCCTGCAGCGGCTCCGCGCCTTGCTGGACAGCTATGAAGGCCGGACAACGGTCGGTGAAGTCGGCGACGGCCGCCGCTCGCTCAAGACCGTTGCGGCCTACACCAATGGCGGCGACAAGCTGCATATGTGCTACACCTTCGATATGCTTGGCGGAGAGTTTTCGGCCGAACACTTCCGCCGCAGCATCGCCAATTTCCAATCGGTGGTGAAAGACGGCTGGGTCTGCTGGGCCTTCTCCAACCATGATGTCGAACGGCACGTCTCCCGCTGGACGCAGGACGGCGATGATCCCGAGCATCTTGCCCGCCTCGCCATTACCCTCTTGTCATCCTTTCGCGGATCGATCTGCCTGTACCAGGGCGAGGAGCTGGGGCTCAACGAAGCCGATATTGCTTTTGAAGACCTCACCGATCCCTACGGCATCCGCTTCTGGCCGGCCTACAAGGGGCGGGACGGCTGCCGCACACCGATGGTCTGGGAGAAAAACGCAGTTCATGCCGGGTTCTCGGATGCGGCCCGAACCTGGCTTCCCATTCCTGAAGCCCATCTGCGGCAGGCGGTGGACCAGCAGCACCATCGGAGCGGATCTTTGCTCAATCACTACCGAAACACGCTGACATTCCGCAAGTCGCACGCCAGTCTTGTCGACGGGCCGATGGCATTCCTTAAGACCAATGGCGATCTTCTCGCCTTCATTCGGGGTGAGGGGAGCGAACGGCTGCTGTTCGTGTTCAATCTCGGCCGGCGGCCTGTCCAATGGACCCCGCCATCGGATCTTGCGATTGCCGAAGTGACCCGGTTGCCGGGGTTTGCGCCGGTCCATGACGGAGACACGGTCACCCTGGCAGCACTGGATGTCTTCTGTGCCCGGCTGAGCTGAACCCGGCCAGTCCAGATTGCGAGGCCCGCCTAGGGATCGATGATCTCGAAGGCATCGACATCGATCATGCCACGGTCCGAGATCTTGAGATGCGGGATCACCGGCAGCGGCAGAAAGGCCAGTTGCAGAAAAGGTTCGTCCAGCGTGCCGCCAAGCGCCTTTGCCGCCTGGCGCAGCGGGATCAGGGTCTCGCGCACATGCTCGTAAGGCTGATCACTCATCAGTCCCGCCACAGGCAGGGCGATTTCCGCCACCACCTTGCCGCCGGCGGCGACGACGAAACCACCACGGATTTCGCTCAGGCGATTGGCGGCCACGGCCATGTCGGCTTCCGACGCACCGACAACGCAGATGTTGTGGCTGTCATGGCCGACGGTGGAGGCGATGGCGCCGCGCTTGAGGCCAAACCCCTGGACAAAACCGGTGGCGATGTTGCCGTTCCGGCCGTGCCGCTCGATCACCGAGATCTTGAGAATGTCACGGCTCAGATCAATCTGCTTCTCGCCATTGTCGATCGCCAGGTCGAGATCGCGGCGCTCGGTGATGATCTTGCCGGGAACGATGCCGATCACCGGGGTCTGGCTGTGGTTCTTGCGCACGGTGAAGGAGCCGGTGTCGACCTGTGGCGCGCGAACGCTGTCGGTGCCGACGAGATCGGTCACGGCGCGGGTGGCAAAGAGCGCATCAGTGACCTGACGGCCGGCGGAAAACACCATCTGCGCATTGCAGCCCTCAAGGCTGTCGAGCACAACCAGATCGGCGCGCCAGCCCGGCGCCACCAGACCGCGATCCCTGAGCCCAAAGGCACGGGCAGCCGAGATCGAGGCGGCGCGGTAGATTGCCAGCGGTTCGACGCCCTGGGCGACGGCATGGCGGATCATGTAATCAAGGTGGCCGTGTTCGGCAATGTCGAGCGGGTTGCGGTCGTCGGTGCACAGCGCCAGGAAGGCCGAATTGCGTTCGGTGATGATCGGGATCAGCGCATCGAGGTCGCGCGACACCGAGCCTTCGCGCACCAGCACATGCATGCCCTTGGACATTTTCTCCAGCGCCTCTTCAGCGGTGGTGGATTCGTGCTCGGTGCGGATGCCGGCGGCGAGGTAGCCATTCAGCCCCAGCCCGCGCAAAAGCGGAGCGTGGCCGTCGATATGGCCGCCCTGAAAGGCTTCCAGCTTGGCCATGCAGGCGGGGTCCCTGGCCAGCACGCCGGGAAAATTCATGAATTCGGCGAGGCCGATCACCTGTGGATGATCGCGGAAGGGCAGCAGGTCGTCGATATCAAGCCGCGCGCCGGCGGTTTCAAGATGGGTGGCAGGCACGCAGCTCGACAGCTGCACGCGGATGTCCATGATGGCCTGTTCGGCGCAATCGAGGAAGTAGCGGATGCCGGTGGCGCCGATGACATTGGCGATCTCATGCGGATCGCAGATCGCCGTGGTGATGCCGCGCGGCAGCACGCAGCGGTCAAACTCATGCGGCGTGACCAGCGAGCTCTCAATATGCAGATGGGTGTCGATGAAGCCGGGCACGACAATCCTGCCGGAGATGTCGATCTCCTCAATGCCGCTGTAGCTTTCCAGCGTCCCGACGATGCGGTCGTCGCAAATGGCGATGTCGCCCTGGCGCAGCGCGCCGGTGGTGAGGTCGAACAGCCTGCCGCCCTTCAAGACGATGTCGGCAGGCGCTTTGCCCGCACCCTGGTCAATCATGTCGCCAAGTCTGTCTGTCATGGCTGGTCCCCGTGCCGTGAATGCATGGTGCGATCAAATCTCTTCCTGTGATCGATAACGGATCGGCCTTGGTTCGAAGAGATATGGCGTTCTTTGCGCATCCAGTCGGCTGCGCCGCTCTGTGGATCAAATCAAAAACCGGCCGGCTTGTCAGCCGGCCGGTGGAGGTTACCCGAAAACCGGGCTTACATCTTGTCTGTGACTTCCGAAGTCCACGCGCCTTGCGGCTCCTTGGTGATGATCCCCTGATCGAGCAGCGCCTTTGCGGTCCGCTCATAGGCTTCCGGGATCAGCTTGGCATCGGGTTCGCCGATCAGCTTGGCCACTTCGCCCATCATCCGGGTCTGGTGGTTTTCGTCCTGGCCGCCATTGTCCATGACGATGCCGGCGGCTTCTTCGGGATTGGCAATGGCGTAGGCCCAGCCCTTCATCGAGGCTTCGACGAACTTGACCATTTTCTCGACATAGGCCGGATCCTTGAGATCCTCTTCCATGGCATAAAGACCGTCTTCAAGCAGGTCGTTGCCCATGGCGGAATAGTTGAAGACAACGAGGTCTTCCGGCTTGTAGCCGGCGTCCATCAACTGCCAGTATTCATTGTAGGTCATGACCGAGATGCAATCCGCCTGCTTCTGGATCAGCGGCTGCACGTCAAAGCTCTGCTTGAGCACGGTGACGCCATCCGCGCCGCCTTCGGTCGACAGGCCAAGCTTGTTCATCCAGGCAAAGAACGGATACTCGTTGCCGTAGAACCAGACACCCAGGGTGCGGCCCTTGAAGTCAGCTTCGGTCTGGACCGGACCGTCGGCCGGGCAAACCAGCTGCATGCCGGCCTTCTTGTAAGGCTGGGCGATGTTGACCAGACCAACGCCCTTTTCGCGGGCCGCGAGCGCGCCACCCATCCAGTCGACGATGACGTCAGCGCCACCGCCGGCAATAACCTGTTCGGGTGCGATGTCGGGACCGCCGGGCTTGATTTCGACGTCGAGACCGGCTTCTTCGTAAAAGCCCTTGTCCTTGGCAACATAGTAGCCAGCGAACTGGGACTGTGCGACCCATTTGAGTTGCAGTGTCACCTTGTCGGCAGCACTGGCAGCGCCTGCCATCAGTGTCATGGTGAGTGCCAGTGTCAGTCCTAATGTTTTTTTCATTTTTGGTTCCTCTCTGGTTGCGGCTTCAGGGCTATCTATCTGCGATAGCTCGGATGCCAGAATGTGACAGAGCGCTCAAGAAGTGCAAGCGCCCCGTAAAACAGTGACCCGACAATGGCCGCCATGGCGATCTCCGCCCAGACCATGTCGAGGTTCATCCGACCCACTTCGGTCGAAATGCGAAAGCCCATGCCGACGATCGGCGTCCCGAAAAACTCGGCGACGATGGCACCGATCAGCGCCAGGGTGGAGTTGATCTTGAGAGCATTGAAGATGAAAGGCATTGCCGCCTGTAACCGCAGCTTGAGCAGCACCTGCCAGTGGGTGGCGCCATAGGTGCGCATCAGATCGCGTTCCATGTCACTGCTGGCGGCGAGGCCTGCCAGCGTGTTGACCAGCATCGGGAAGAACGTCATCACGATCACGACCGCTGCCTTGGATTGCCAGTCGAACCCGAACCAGATTACCATCACCGGCGCAATGCCGATCATCGGCAAGGCCGAAACCATGTTGCCGATGGGCAGCAGACCATTGGCGAAGAAGCGAAACCGGTCGGCGAGGATGGCGACCAGAAAGCCGGTCAGAGAGCCAACCACATAGCCGAACAGAACCGCCTTGAGCACGGTCTGTTTGAAATCGGCGGCAAGGATCGAGGTCGAGTTGGTGATCTTGAGCCCGATGGCTGAAGGTGGTGGCAGCAGCACAAAGGGCACGCCGGCGCCCCTGACAATGCACTCCCACAGGATCACCACCCAGAGGCCGAACAGCGCTGGAACAATGATGGCCGTGCCGCCGCCGCCATCGCTGCCGCGGCTGCCGTCGCCCGAGAGCACGGTGACAAGACGCCAGCCCAGAAGCCAGGCTGCGCCCAGGGCAGCAAAGTAGCCCCGGCTCGCGGTGCCGAAGGCATCGGCGAGGCCGCCAATCAACACCGCCGCGGCGCCGAAGCTTGCCAGCGTCAGGACCGCGGCTTCCAGAGCGAAGCTCAGCCGCAGCATCGACGCAAGCGCGCCTGCGAGCAGAATCGCCACCACGATCAGCGGCGTGCCCGAACCCATGCTGTCGGTGAAGGGAACAGCGGTGAGGCTGTACAGAGTTGCCAGCAGCGACATCAGCGCCTGCCAGTTGGGGCGAAACACGCTCATTGGCTCTTGGCTCCCATGCGGGTGTTGACGAAACGTCCGACAACATCAACGGCGGTGACGAGAAGGATCGCAACAATCGAACCGGCGATCAGGGCCGCGAAGATGTCGACCGTCTGGCTGTAATAGGATCCGGCCAGCAGTTTGGAGCCGATGCCGGCAACCGCGCCGGTGGGCAATTCGCCGACAATGGCGCCAATCAGGCTGGCAGCAATCGCCACTTTCATCGAGGTGAAGAAAAACGGCACCGAAGCCGGAATGCGCAGCTTCCACAAGGTCTGCATCCTGTTGGCGGAGTAGGTCCGCATCAGGTCGAGATGCAACACGTCGGGCGAACGCAGGCCCTTGACCATGCCGACGGCAACCGGGAAGAACGACAGATAGGTCGAGATCAGCGCCTTGGGCAACAGTCCGGTGACGCCAATGGCGGCCAACAGCACGATAATCATCGGCGCGGTCGCCAATATCGGAATCGTCTGCGAGGCGATGATCCAGGGAAGGAACGAACGGTCGAGCGCCGGGATATGGACAATGCCGATGGCGATCGCAACGCCGAGCGCTGTCCCCATGGCAAAACCAAGCAGCGTCGCCGACAAGGTCACCCAGGAGTGGTAGACCAGACTGCGCTTGGACCAGGGTTTGACGGTCAGCGTGTTCTTCCACAGATTGGTTGCAACCTGATGCGGCGCCGGCATGGTTGGTTTCGGCTGACTCATGGTTTTCTTGAGGAATTCGACGCTGGTGCGGGTCTCGCCGGCCCGCCGGTCGAAATCACGCTGGAAGGGCGCGTTCATCGAATAGGCAGCGAAGTACCAGGCGATGAGGATCACCAGCAGGATTGAGCCGACCGGAACCAGCCGGTCCTTGATGAAGCCTGTAGCGGTCATCCGTGCCTCCCTTGCGGCCAGACAATCAGCGCGACCGCGATGATCCCGAGCGATATGCCGCCGATCTGCATCGTGGTCGGACGTTCGCCAAAAATCAGCAGCCCGATCAGGTTGATCAGGACCAGTTGCAGCACGGCGGAGAGTGAAATGGCGATGGCGAGACCGCCTTCGCGCATCACCCGCACCATCATCAGATTTCCTGCGGTGTACAGCGCGATGGCAAACACCAGCAACCAGACCGATGGCCGGTCGACATAGAGCCGGAGGCTGCTTGCCGCGATCATGAAAATCACCATCACGGCTGACAGCCAGATCATCAGCGAGCCACTCATTGCACACCTCCCCGCCAGCACGGCCCCCGGGTCGCAATCCGCTTTTCAGTGGTGTCGCCGCGACGGGTGGGAGCGTCACGTAAGCCTTTGCGCTTGCAAAAACGCAAGGCGGCAGCGTTGCGTTCGAAGACGCTGAGATCGAGAGCGTCGCGGTGTGCTGTCCTGGCTGCATCGAGCCGCACCTTGCCGATGCCCTCGCCACGCCCGCCGGGCCGCAGAGAGAGCGCGGCAACCATGCCGTCATGGGTGGGGAGCGCGCTATTCATCATAGCTGTGTCCGGCTTTCAGGCCCTCACGGACCTGGTGGGCGATCCTGAGGAACTCCGGCGTCTCGCGAATGTCGAGCGCCCGGTCGGTGCCCAGATTGCAATCGATGATCTCGTGGATGCGGCCCGGACGCGGGCTCATGACCACGATCTTGGTCGACAGGAACACGGCTTCCGGGATCGAGTGGGTGACAAAGACCACGGTCTTCTTGGTCTTGGCCCACAGCTTCAGGAGTTGCTCGTTCAAGTGGTCGCGGACAATCTCGTCGAGCGCGCCAAAAGGTTCGTCCATCAGCAGCATCGCCGGCTCGACCGCCAGCGCCCGGGCGATGGAAGCCCGCTGCTGCATGCCGCCCGAAAGCTGCCAGGGGAACTTCTTCTCGAAACCCGTCAGATTGACCAGTTCCAGATTGCTGACGATCCGTTGATTGCGGGTCGCCTTGTCGAGCCCCATCACTTCCAGCGGCAGAGCAACGTTCTCTTCGATGGTGCGCCAGGGCAGCAGCGCCGATTGCTGAAACACATAGCCGTAGGCCCGGGCAAGACGTGCCTCATCCGGTGTCATGCCGTTGACCGACACCGTGCCGCCGGTGGGCGTTTCCAGATCGGCGATGACCCGCAGCAGCGTGGTCTTGCCGCAGCCCGACGGGCCGATCAGCGAAACGAATTCGCCCTCGGCGATATCCAGCGTGATGTCTTTCAGCGCATGAACCGGACCGTCATTGGTCTCGAAGGTGAGGTCCAGATTTTGGGCAGAGATGACTGTCTCAGGCATGTTTTGCCGCTTTTGTTTTCATTGTATTCCCCGATATTTGATAGTTTTTTCAGACCTGGCCTTCAGTGTGCCCGACCCCGGCAAGTCTTCTGCTTACACCCCGCTTGCCGGAATGCCCGCGCGTTCGACCTTGCGCGGCGAGGACAGCTCCTTCCAGGTCGACAGCGCCTTGTTGGTTGGTGTCACCGGCTCGCGCTTGACGAACTCGCCGTGGCCTTCCTGCGGCCTGACCTCGCCATCGTCGACGGCAACCCGGCCGCGGGTCAGGGTGTAGCGCGGCAGACCCTTGACCTGCTTGCCTTCAAAGACGTTGTAATCGATCGCCGACTGCTGGGTCTTGGCCGAAATCGTCTTGGATTTCTCCGGATCCCAGACCACCAGATCGGCATCGGCGCCAACCAGAACCGCACCCTTCTTCGGATAGCAGTTGAGGATCTTGGCGATGTTGGTCGAGGTGACGGCGACGAATTCGTTCATGGTCAGCCGGCCGGTGGCGACGCCATGGGTCCAGAGCATCGGCATGCGGTCTTCGAGACCACCGGTGCCGTTGGGGATCTTGGTGAAATCGCCGACGCCGAAGCGTTTCTGTTCGGTCGAGAAGGCGCAATGGTCGGTGGCCACCACCTGCAGCGAGCCTGCCGACAGGCCTGCCCAGAGCGAATCCTGGTGCATCTTGTTGCGGAAGGGCGGGCTCATCACCCGGCGCGCGGCGTGGTCCCAGTCGGGATTGGCATATTCGCTCTCGTCAAGGGTGAGATGCTGGATCAGCGGTTCGCCCCAGACCCGCATGCCCTTCTGGCGGGCGCGGCGGATGGCTTCGTGACTCTGCTCGCAGGAGGTGTGCACCACATAAAGCGGGGTGCCGGCCATGTCGGCGATCATGATGGCGCGGTTGGTGGCTTCGCCCTCGACTTCCGCCGGGCGCGAATAGGCATGGGCCTCGGGGCCGTTGTTGCCTTCGGCCAGCAGCTTTTGCTGCAATTGCGCCACCACGTCGCCGTTTTCGGCGTGGACCATGGCGATGCCGCCGAGTTCGCCGACACGCGAGAACGAGGAGTACATTTCGTCATCATCGACCATCAGCGCACCCTTGTAGGCCATGAAGTGCTTGAAGGTGGTGATGCCCTTGTCCTTGACCACGGTCTCCATCTCGTTGAACACCTGCTCGCCCCACCAGGTGATCGCCATGTGGAACGAGTAGTCGCAATGGGCGCGGGTCGACTTGTTGTCCCACATCTGGATCGCCTCGAGAAGCGACTGGCCGGGTGCGGGCAGGGCGAAATCGATCACCATGGTGGTGCCGCCCGACAGCGCCGCGCGGGTGCCGCTTTCGAAATCATCGGTCGAATAGGTGCCCATGAACGGCATTTCGAGATGGGTGTGCGGGTCAATGCCGCCGGGCATGACATAGCAGCCGGTGGCGTCGAGCGATGTCTCGCCGACCAGATTGGGGCCAATGGCGGTGATGACGCCGCCCTCGATCAGCACGTCTGCCTTGTAGGTCAGATCGGCGGTGACGATGGTTCCGTTCTTGATGACGGTGGTGCTCATGATGCACGTCCTCTTGCTGTTCCAAATTTTGTTTCGATCAGCCGTCTTGGCGCGGCTTTCTCTGTCATTCTGATGCTCTAGTCCGCATAGCCGGGGTTTTCCCGGTCGAGCACCTGTTTCATTTCCTCAAAATGCGAAAACTCGGCGTCCTTGTAGACGTCCCATTCCTGTGCCACCGATTCGGCCAGTTCGTCATTCATGATGTTTAACGGCTGGCCGGTGGAGTAGGCCAGCACCATGGTGCGCGCGGCGCGTTCGAGATGGTACATGGCGTCAAAGGCTTCGGCGACGGTCGGGGCAACGGTGGTGACGCCGTGATTGGCCATCATGACGGATGAATGATTGCCGATGGTGGATGCGATGCGCTCGCCCTCGGCTTCCTCCGATGCGATGCCGCCAAACTCCATGTCCATCGCCAGCCGGTTGAAAAACCGCGCTGTCACCTGATCGACCGGCTTGATCGACGGGTCTTTCAGCGTCGCCAGAGTGGTGGCGTAGGGCGGATGCAGATGCAGCACGACGCGGGCGTGCGGCACGCGGCGGTGAATGGCGGAGTGGATTGCCCAGGCCGACGGATCGGGCGCGTTGTCGCGCTTCATCGTCTCGGGATCGTCGGCATCGACCAGCAGCAACTCGCTGGCCTTGGCGCGGGAGAAGTGTTTCCAGCGCGGATTGACGAGAAATTTCCTGCCGTCGGGCGACACCGCGGCGGAGAAGTGATTGGCGACGCCTTCGTGCCAGTCGTAATAGGCCGCCAGTCTGAGGGCTGCTGCAAGGTCTATGCGAAGTTGGCTCTCGTCGCTGCTCGTAAGCGGCAGGACGTTGGCTGATGCAGTCATATCGTTACCTCGGGCCGTTGCTGAGATGGAGCCATCCCCCTCCCCTTGGAGGGGAGGGGTTAGGGGTGGGGGGCACATTGGTCATTTCATCAACCCCAATTCATGCAGAATCTTCTCGATACAGGAGTCAAACGAATCCGCCAGTTCTCCGGTGTTAAATCGGATCACGCGATACCCGGCCTCTGCCAGCCAGGCGTCGCGATTTTTGTCCTTTGTCATCCCAGATGGAGTGAAATGATGCTCTCCATCCACTTCAATCACAAGCCTGGCCGAGTGAATCGCGAAGTCTGCTACATATGGGCCTATCGGGGTTTGCCGGCGGACGTGAATTCCGTAAAGTTTTTTGAAATCTTTCAAGTCTTGCCAAAGCTGCTTTTCGCCATCGGTCATGGTGCGGCGAAGCTGCCGCGCCCGCGACAGGGCTTTGGGTGAATTCAAGCTTGGTGACACAATGAGCCCCCCACCCTCAATCCCTCCCCTCCAGGGGGAGGGAGGTTTGCTCAGTGCAATAGGCACCATCACTCCACCACCCCTGCGGTTTCGACCACCGCATGCATCAGCACATCGCAGCCGGCGCCGGCCCACTCTCTGGTGATCTCTTCGGCCTCGTTGTGCGAGAGACCGTCAACACAGGGGCACATCACCATGGCGGTCGGCGCCACGCGGTTGATCCAGCAGGCGTCGTGGCCGGCGCCGGAAATGATGTCCATGTGCGAGTAGCCCAGCCGTTCGGCTGCGTCGCGCACGGCCTTGACGCAGGTCTGGTCAAATTCCGGCGGGTCGAACTGGCCGACGATCTCGGCCTCGAAACCCACACCAAGCGCGTCGCAGAGTTTCGGTGCTTCCGCCATCAGCCGCTCGACCATGCCGTTGAGCGTATCAATTTCATGGCTGCGGAAATCGATTGTGAAGACCGCCTTGCCGGGGATGATGTTGCGCGAATTGGGATAGATGTCGATATGGCCGATGGCGCCGACGGCGTTGGGTGCATTGTCCATGGCGATCTGATGCACCAGTTCGGTGATCTGGGCCAGCCCGCGGCCGGCATTGAGACGCATCGGCATCGGCGTCGAGCCGGTGTGGCTTTCCTTGCCGGTGACGGTGCACTGGACCCAGCGCAGGCCCTGACCATGGGTGACAACGCCGATGTCCTTGTGGTTGGCTTCGAGGATCGGGCCCTGCTCGATATGCAGCTCGAACAGCGCATGCATCTTGCGGCTACCGACCTGCTCGTCGCCCTTCCAGCCGATGCGCTCAAGCTCGTCACCGAACCGCTTGCCCTTGGCGTCCTCGCGGTCATAGGCCCAGTCCTGCTGGTGCACGCCGGCAAAAACGCCGGAAGCCAGCATGGCGGGGGCAAAGCGGGTGCCTTCCTCGTTGGTCCAGTTGACCACGACGATCGGATGTCTGGTCTTGATGTCGAGATCATTGAGCGTGCGGACCAGCTCGAGCCCGGCCAGAACACCGAGCACGCCGTCATATTTGCCGCCCGTTGGCTGGGTGTCGAGGTGGGAGCCGACATAGACCGGCAACGCATCGGGATCGGTTCCCGGCCTTGTCATGAACATGTTGCCCATGGTGTCGACGCCCATGGAAAGCCCCGCCTGTTCGCACCATTTGCGGAACAAATGCCGGCCTTCGCCGTCCTCGTCGGTCAGGGTCTGGCGGTTGTTGCCGCCGGCGATGCCGGGCCCGATCTTGGCCATGTCCATGAGCGATTCCCAAAGCCTGTCGGCGTTGATGCGAAGATTGGCTGCGGGTGCGGACATGGTCGTCTCCTATTTCAGTTCGACTTCGACAAAGCTCATCATCTTTGTCCCGGCATTGATGATATCGTGCTCGACTCCGAGCGGGCGGCGATAGGCTTCGTCCGCAGTCCCGGCTCATTGATCTCCATGACGCGCGCGGTGACCGGGGTGACGACATGGTCATGGCCGCGAACATGCCATCCGGTTTCAGCCCCTGAAGCAAAATCGAAGCGCGTCACACAGACGCGGTCATCATCGACCAGGGTGGTTGCGGTGGCAAGCTCACGGGTCATGGGTCAGCTCGGGAAGGTAAACACGGCGCCGGACTTGATGCCGTTGGGCCAGCGCGTGGTGATGGTTTTCAGACGGGTGTAAAACCGGATGCCTTCCGGGCCATAGATCGAATGGTCACCGAACAGCGAGCGCTTCCAGCCGCCGAAGGAATGATAGGCCACCGGCACCGGGATCGGCACGTTGACACCTACCATGCCGACTTCGATTGCGTCGGAGAAGGCGCGGGCGGCGTCGCCGTCGCGGGTGAAGATCGCGGTGCCGTTGCCATATTCATGGTCGTTGATCATCTTGACGGCGTCATCGAACGTGCCGGCCCGGACAACGGACAGGACGGGACCAAAAATCTCTTCCTTGTAGATGGTCATGTCGGTGGTGACCCGGTCAAACAGCGTGCCGCCGACAAAATAGCCGTTCTCGTAGCCTTGCAGCGAGAATCCGCGTCCGTCGACGACCAGTTCGGCGCCTTCGGACACGCCCTGGTCGATGTAGCCGAGCACCTTTTCCTGGTGCATCTTGGTGACCACCGGGCCCATTTCGGCGGCCTCGTCGGTGGCCGGGCCGATCTTCAGCGCCTCGACCCGCGGCTTGAGCTTGGCCACCAGCGCATCGGCGGTCTTGTCGCCCACCGGCACCGCAACCGAAATCGCCATGCAGCGTTCGCCGGCTGAGCCGTAGCCCGCGCCCATCAGCGCATCGGCGGCCTGATCCATGTCGGCGTCGGGCATGATCACCATGTGGTTCTTGGCGCCGCCCAGAGCCTGCACCCGCTTGCCGTTGGCGGTGCCGCGCGAATAGACATATTCGGCAATCGGCGTCGAGCCGACGAAGCTGATCGCCTTGACGTCGGGGTGATCGAGCAGCGTGTCGACGGCAAGCTTGTCGCCATGCACGATGTTCAAGACGCCATCGGGGAAGCCTGCTTCCTGGAACAGCTTCCAGGCCAGCATCGGGGCGGAGGGATCACGCTCGGAGGGCTTGAGCACGAAGGTGTTGCCGCAGGCAATGGCGATCGGGTACATCCACATCGGTACCATGGCCGGGAAGTTGAACGGGGTGATGCCGGCCACGACGCCAAGCGGCTGACGGTCGGCGATGGAATCAATGCCGGGGCCGACATTGCGGGAGAAATCGCCCTTCAAGAGATTGGGGATGCCGCAGGCGAATTCCACCACTTCGATGCCGCGGGTGACTTCACCAAGCGCGTCATCATGGGTCTTGCCGTGCTCGCGCGAGATTTCACGGGCGATGTCGCCGGCGTGACGGTCAAGCAGTTCCTTGAGCCTGAACATGAAGCGGGCGCGCTTGAGCGGCGGCAGATCGCCCCACGCCGGCTGTGCCGCCTTGGCGGAGGCCACGGCTGCGTTGATTTCCTCGACCGTCGATAACGGCAATTCCGCGATCTGTTCGCCGGTGGCCGGGTTGAACACCGGTGAGCGGCGGTCCGATCCGGATATCGTCAGTTTGCCGTCAATGGCATTTTCAATGACCTGCATGGTTACGCACCTCCTTCGAGAACATTGCGCAGTTTTTCGAACAATTCGTCGATCTGGTCCCTGGTGATGATCAGGGGCGGCGAGAGCGCAATGATGTCGCCGGTGGTGCGGATCAGCAATCCGTCATCATAGGCCTTGAGGAAGGCCGAGAAGGCGCGCTTGGTCGGTTCGCCGGCAATCGGATCGAGCTCGATGGCGCCGATCAGGCCGGTGTTGCGAATGTCGATGACATGCGGGCAATCCTTCAGCGAATGCAACTGCTCTTCCCAGTAGGGCGCGATGTCGGCGGCGCGGGTG
Source organism: Hoeflea sp. YIM 152468 (assembly GCF_029210485.1). Taxonomy (GTDB): domain Bacteria; phylum Pseudomonadota; class Alphaproteobacteria; order Rhizobiales; family Rhizobiaceae; genus Hoeflea. The sequence continues at coordinate 282,482 of NZ_JARGET010000029.1, read as the reverse complement.
AGCAGGCCTTCTTCCTTGTAGGTGTCGAGCGTGGCAAGCGCCGCTGCGGAGGCGATCGGATTGCCGGAATAGGTGTAGCCGTGGAAGAACTCGATCATGTGCTCGGGGCCTTGCATGAAGGCGTCGTGGATCTCGGAGGTGACAAAGACCGCGCCCATCGGAATGACGCCGTTGGTCAGGCCCTTGGCCGAGGTGATCATGTCCGGCATGACATCGTAATGCTGGGCGGCAAAGGGGGAGCCAAGGCGGCCGAAGCCAGTGATGACCTCGTCGAAAATCAGCAGGATGCCATGCTTGGTGCAGATCTCGCGCAGTTTCTTGAGGTAGCCCTTCGGCGGGATCAGGACCCCGGTGGAGCCTGCGACCGGCTCGACAATGACAGCGGCGATGGTCGAGGCGTCGTGCAAGGTGACGATGCGCTCGAGTTCGGAAGCGATGTCGCCACCATGCTCGGGCTGACCCCTGGTAAACGCGTTCTGGGCCGGCAGGTGGGTGTGTGGCATATGGTCGACGCCGGTCAGCAACGTGCCGAACATCTTGCGGTTGGAGACGATGCCGCCGACCGAGATGCCGCCGAAATTGACGCCGTGATAGCCGCGCTCACGCCCGATCAGGCGGGTGCGGGAGCCGTTGCCTTTGGTGCGGTGATAGGCCAGCGCCACCTTCAGCGCAGTCTCGACCGATTCAGATCCGGAATTGGTAAACAGCACATGGTTCATGCCATCGGGTGCAATGTCGACCAGACGGTTGGCCAGCTCAAACGCCTTGGGGTGACCCATCTGGAACGCGGGTGCGTAATCCAGCTCGCCAGCCTGCTGGGCAATGGCCTCGGTGATCTTGGGGCGGCAGTGTCCGGCATTGACGCACCACAGGCCGGCGGTGCCGTCCAGGATCTGGCGGCCATCGGAGGCTGTGAAGTGCATATCCCTGGCGCCGACCAGCATGCGCGGGTTCTGTTTGAACTGGCGGTTGGCGGTAAACGGCATCCAGAAGGCCCGAAGGTCATTGGGGGATGTGTTGAGCCGGTTTGACATGGTTGACGCGCCTCCTGACGCATGGGTTCCCTATCGTGGGTCAAGTGCCAATTCGAAGGCTTTATTTCCACATGCAAGCTGTGTTACGAAATTCTTGACTGTTTGATAAAACTCTAGCAGGGCCAATCACCCGGTCAAGGCCAATTCGGCGTTGTCCAAAAGCGAGCTGAAGTGACGGCTCAGGATCGATCGAAAGGGCAACATGGAGCGCTGCACTTGAAAGCACGGGCCACAGAGACCCAGCGCAAGACGCGCATCCAGAAGGAAAACGAGGCGCGCATCCTCGATGCAGCTCTTGAATCATTTTCGGCGCACGGTTTTCGCGGCGCCACGATCGATCAGATTGCCGACCATGCGGGCATGTCGAAACCGAACCTGCTTTATTATTTCCGGCGCAAGCAGGATATATACGAGGCGCTGATTGCCAGGCTGCTCGATACCTGGCTCGAGCCGTTGCGGGAATTGAATCCTGCCGGCGATCCGTTGCCGGAACTGCGATCCTACATCCGCCGCAAGCTCGAGATGGCGCGTGACTTCCCGCGCGAAAGCCGCTTGTTTGCCAACGAGATTCTGCAAGGCGCGCCGCGCATCAAACGCTTGCTGGAAAGCGACCTCAAGCCGCTGGTCGATGAAAAGGCCGAGGTCTTGCGAGGCTGGATGAAGGCCGGGCAGATCAATTCGGTCGACCCCCGGCATCTGATTTTCTCGATCTGGTCAACAACCCAGCATTACGCCGATTTCGATGCCCAGGTGCAGGTCGTGCTCGGGCCTGATCGTGGCGCAGAAGGCCGGTTCGAGGACGCGGCAAGATATCTCGAGACCCTGTTCCTCGATGGGTTGCGGCCGCAAGTCAAACCCGATTCCGGGCCACGCGTGCGCAGCTTCTGATCGCCTGATGGCCAGGTTGCCGTCAGTCGATCAGGCCGACGGCGCGGCGGGCTTCCTCGGTCCTGAGCGAGAAGTCGCCGCCATCATGGCCGCGCGCTGCGTCGGTGCTCAGCCAGGCGATAGCCTCTCCCACCCATTCGGGCGTGATGTGCCTGGCCCAGTCGAGTTGGCTGACCGGATTGACGCCGGAATCCCGGATCGAGCGCTGCATGCTGGTGGCAACGGTTCCGGGCGAGAGGCCAACAACCCGGATGTTGTCGGCGGCGTTTTCCACATGAGCGCAGCGGGTCAGCGACAGGACGCCGGCCTTGGTGGCGCAATAGTGGCTCCAGCCCTCGAGTGCGCCGGTGGCAGCGCCTGAGGACATGTTGATGATCACGCCGCTACCGTTTTTCTTCATCACCGGAATGGCTGCCCGCAATCCGTGATAGACGCCCTTGAAATTGATATCGACAATTTGCCCCCAGGCTTCGGGGTCCGACTCGGCGAGCCGGGCGATGGGATCGATCACACCGGCATTGTTGACCAGGATATCGAGACTGCCAAACTGCTCGACTGCCTTTTTGACGGCAGTGTCGACATCGGCATAGCGTGCGACATCACAGGTGACCGCCAGCGCCTGGCCGCCGATCTCGGCGGCAATCCGCGCGGTGTCGCCGGTTGACCGGGCCGCCAGCACCACATTGGCGCCGTAGCCGGCGAGGATGCGGCTTGCCGCTTCGCCAATGCCGCGGCTTGCGCCGGTGATCAGGGCGGTCTTGCCGGTCAAATCGATGCTCATGCGTGTCTCCTTCGTGGCTGCGCCGCTCGGTCCTTGATGGCGCGCAATCAACGCGGCGATTGGGCTTGGTCGCTGTCATCTGAAGTGATGCAAGCTCATAAAGCAAGAAACCCGGATGCGTGTCTGGTGCTGCGAGAGCGCGGGGGGTAGGCGGGTGAGCCGGTGGAGAGCGCCGGGGCGCTCTCCTGGCATGTCGATCAAGGCGATTTGGCTGATCAGCCCGGCATCCCGCTATACGGCGCCGGTGTATTCGCCGCGTGCCGGATAATCATTCTTGATGGCGAAATCGAGTGCGCCGACCAGTTCGGAGAAATGCGGACGGACAAACGGCATGGTCTGCACGGACGCATAAAACAGTGTCTGCTGCGGGGTCACCATGAACAGGCCGGGTTCGGAAAACAGTGCCGGTTCCTCGATGCCGATTGAGGTCTTGCCACGCGAGGTGGAGATATAAAGCCCCCATTCGCGGGCCTTGGCCAAGGACAAATCGTAACCGAAGCGCAAAGTGTCCGCGCCAATCTTTTCAGCCATCTGCCGTGTCCGCTCCTGGCCATCCGAGCTGATCGCGATGGTGGCCACGCCGCGCTCGGCGAAATCGGCTGTGCGCTTTTGCAATTCGGTCAGGTAGGTGGCGCAGATCGGGCAGTGCAAGCCGCGGTAAAAACAGATGATGGTGCCGCGCTCGGACGCGTCGGCGGAAAGGTCGAAATCGCCGTGAGCGAGCGTTGGCAATTTCAGGTCGGGGGTTTTCTGGCGAGGCATGAGCATCGGGGAGGCCTTTCAAAGCGGAAATTGCATGAGCAGGGATTGCGACGCCACAATAGCGGAGTTATTATCCGTAAACGCCAAATAATCTGACCATAACACCGGAGTTGCCGTCATGGATCGACTGACCACGCTGATGGAACGGTTCGCACTGCAGGTGAAGCCGGCGGCGTTGCCCGCCGCTACACTGGTGGTGATCGCAGACCACGAAGGTGTTGCCGCGCAGGTCTGGTTCGGACGACCCGGCCTTGGGGCCGGGTTGGATGCGGGCCGGGTGGTGTTTGCGGCTGAAGTCGATTGGGGCGGTGCATCCAACCCGCTGCTGGCGGCATTGCCTGACAGATTCGGGTATCCGCTGTCTGCGGATCCGGAAACCGCGAGCCTGGTCAACATCATGTGCCAGGAATTCGAGGCGGCCCGTTGCGGCTCCGCTTCCGTCGTCAACCGGCTGGGAGAAGTGCTGATCGTGCGTCTGCTCAGAGCCCAGATCGAGGCTGGCTCGACAGAGCCGGGCCTGCTTGCCGGTCTCTCCGAGCCGCGGCTCAGCCGGGCCATCGTTGCCATTCATGAAAGTCCGGGCCGGCCCTGGCGCAATGATGACCTGGCGGAGATCGCCGGTCTCTCGCTGAGCCGGTTCTCGGAAACGTTTCTGACGATCGTGGGCGAAACGCCGGCGGCCTATCTGCGCAGATGGCGGCTCGTTCTGGCTCGCCAGGACCTGCAGAAGGGCGATCGTGTCGACGCAGTGGCACGGCGCTATGGTTACGATTCCGCCGAGGGATTTGCCCGGGCGTTCAAGCGCAGCTACGGGCTCAATCCGTTGGCGATGCGCAGTCTCGGCTCAAGAGATCGGGGTGAAGAGCGTGCGGCATGACGCGGTGAATGATTTCGCTGCAGGCAGCCGGGTCTGGCGAAACCAGGTCAACCGGACGTAAATCCGCGCTGCTGAATCACTTTGTTGGTCCACGGCTGCACGATCGCATCAGCATCGGTGTCGAGCAGGATCGGCGGCTGACCTGTCATCATTGCGACACCGGCGCATAGCTGTAGCGAAAATCATCCATGTCGCGTTCGATACGACGCAGATCTGATTGCAGCCGGCCCATATCCCGCTCCAGGTCGCGAATTTTCCAGCGGTTGTCGTCGATCCGGCGCTCGATGGTGCGGCGGTCATCGGTGCCGGCGCTGATCAGGGTTTCATCGTCACGAATGTCCTGTTCAATGCCGCGAATGCGCGATTGGAGACTGCCGAGTTGGCTTTTCTTCTGATGCTGCAGACGTCCAAGGTCGTAGCCTTCACGAAACCCCGGCTCCAGCTCGAGAGGGCAGACATTGGCATAGGCCTTGCCCTGGCTGCCGACACTCAGGCCGTTAAGCGGCGTGCAATAGCGCGGCAGACCCTGCTGATAACCCTGATACCAGAGGGTCTGATCGGCGGTGACGCCGGCCTTGGTGCAGGCCTTGACGTGACTGGCGAAGCGATCCTGCGGGGCGTAGCCATTGGCGCCATCCTGCTCGCCGATCACCCGCCAGTCGGCAACGGCGCACTCTTCCTTCGACATCGTCTGGCAAGATGCGAGGACAAGACAGGCAATCAGGATCAGTGCGGTTGGAATTCTCATCGGACCCCCCGGCCAATTGAGCTGCAGCTCCGGAACGATAGCAATCCCGACACAGCCAGGCAACTGACCGGTGCATGGCGCGCGCCCGGGACATGACAAAGGCCCTGTTTTGCGAAAAACAGGGCCTTTGCAGATTGCTTCGTCTGGCTGGCTTACTCGGCAGCCTGCTTGGCCATCGGATTGTTCGGATGCGTGGTCCAGTTGGCGTAATCCGGGTCGATCGGTCGGCCGGTGCGGGGATCCGATCCCTCGGTCATCTCGACCATGGTGATGCAGTCATCGACCGGACAGACATTGACGCAGAGATTGCAGCCGACGCACTCGTCGTCCATCACCTCGAAATGCCGCACACCGTCAACCATCGATGTGATGGCCTGGTGCGAGGTGTCCTCGCAGGCGATGTGGCAGCGACCGCATTTGATGCACAGGTCCTGATCGATCCGGGCCTTGGTGATGTAGTTGAGGTTGAGATACTGCCAGTCAGTGACATTTGGGACCGCACGGCCCTGGAAGTCGGCGATGGTGGCATAGCCTTTCTCGTCCATCCAGTCGGACAGGCCTTGCGTCATTTCCTCAACGATCTTGAAGCCGTAGGTCATGGCCGCGGTGCAGACCTGCACCGTGCCGCAGCCCAGCGCAATGAATTCGGCGGCGTCGCGCCAGGTCTGCACACCGCCGATTCCGGAGATCGGCAGGCCGCGGGTTTCCGGATCGCGGGCAATTTCGGCGACCATGTTGAGTGCGATCGGCTTGACAGCGGGGCCGCAATAGCCGCCATGCGAGCCCTTGCCATCAATCGTTGGCATCGGTGCAAAACTGTCGAGATCGACCGAAACAATCGACGAAATGGTGTTGATCAGTGACACCGCGTCGGCGCCACCGGCCTTTGCGGCCCGCGCCGGATAACGCACATCGGTGATGTTGGGTGTGAGCTTGACGATCACCGGCAGGCGGCAATATTGCTTGCACCATTCAGCGACCATCTGAATGTATTCGGGAACCTGACCGACAGCCGCCCCCATGCCGCGCTCGCTCATGCCGTGCGGGCATCCGAAATTGAGCTCGATGCCGTCGGCGCCGGTGTCCTCGACGCGGGGCAGGATCGCCTTCCAGCTGGCTTCCTCACACGGCACCATGATCGAGACGATCATCGCCCGGTCGGGCCAGCGTTTCTTGACCTCGGCAATCTCGCGCAGGTTGATTTCGAGATCCCGGTCGGTGATCAGTTCGATGTTGTTGAGACCGAGCAACCGCCGGTCGGGACCCCAGATGGCGCCGTAGCGCGGCCCATTGACGTTGACGACCGGAGGCCCGGCCTCACCGAGGGTCTTCCAGACGACGCCGCCCCAGCCGGCCTCGAATGCGCGTTCGACATTGTAAGCCTTGTCCGTGGGCGGCGCAGATGCGAGCCAGAACGGGTTGGGGGATTTGATGCCGAGAAAATTGGTGGACAGATCAGCCATGATATCTCTTCCTCTCTCAAGCCATCAGGGCTTTGTGAATGCTTTCTGCAGCGGTCTTGCCGTCCTCGACGGAGACCACGGTGAGATCTTCGCCACCGGCAATGCAATCACCGCCGGCCCAGACTTTCGGATGCGACGTGCGGCGACCATCGCCAACGCGTATGCGGCCTTTTTCCAGCTCGATCGAACCACCGGCCAACGGGCCGGCATCCGGTGTCTGGCCGATGGCCTTGAACACCTGATCGGCGTCAAGGGTAACCAGTTCGCCGGTGCCGACAAGCTTGCCGCCGGTGTCCAGCTCGGTCTTTTCCAGTGTGATCCCGGTCAGAACGCCACCGGAAACGTTCAGACTGCTCGGCATCAGCCAGTGCCGTATGACAACGCCATGGGTCTGAGCCAGCTCCTGCTCATAGAGCGAGGCGTTCATGTATTCCTGGCCGCGCCGGTAGACGACGGTGACGTCCTCGGCGCCGAGCAGCTTCGACTGCATGGCGGCATCAATTGCGGTCATGCCGCCGCCAATGACGACGACACGGCGGCCGATTTCAAGTTGAGACAGGTCTTCTGCCTGACGCAGCACGCCGATGAAATCGACGGCGTCGACAACGCCTGCGGCGTCCTCGCCCTCAAGCCCCAACGCATTGACGCCCGGCAAACCCAACCCAAGAAACACCGCATCGAAATCCGCGGTCAGCTGGTCAAGCGTGACATCGCGGCCCAACGCCTTGCCATTCTCGATGCTGATGCCGCCGATCTGGAGGATGAAATCAACTTCATCCTGCGCAAAATCATTGGTGGTCTTGTAGGAGGCGATTCCATATTCGTTGAGTCCGCCGGCTTTCTCGCGGGCTTCGTAGACAACGACATCATGACCGAGACTGGCCAGCCGGTGGGCGCAGGACAGGCCAGCCGGGCCGGCGCCGATGACGGCGACTTTCTTGCCCGTCGATGCGGCGCGGGCAAACGGGTGCGGTTGCTCGCGTTCCATGAAGGTGTCGGTGGCATAGCGCTGCAGCAGCCCGATCTTGACCGGCTTGCCTTCGGCGATTTCGCGCACACAGGCTTCCTCGCACAGCGTTTCCGTCGGGCAGACGCGGGCGCACATGCCGCCCATGATATTCTCTTCGAAGATCGTTTTGGCAGACCCGACCGGGTTGGCGGCCTGGATCTTGCGAATGAACATCGGAATGTCGATCGACGTCGGACAGGCGGTCATGCAGGGCGCGTCGTAGCAGAAATAACAGCGATCCGCTTCGACAAGCGCTTCGTGCGGAGTCAACGGTGGATGGATATCGGAAAAATTATCGGCATAGTCGGCGCTGGAAAGACGATTGGCCTTTACATCGCTGGTCTCGGACAAAGTCATCAGGACCCCCCTCATTGCGAGAACCTCGTTGGGCGCGGTATTTTCGGAGCAACTCCTCAGTGCTTCCGACGCCGCCTAGGAGAAAGAATGAAACGGTTTTATCAAAAGGTCAAATTTTTTATCGAATGATCAAAAAATGACCCTGGCTCTCCACATTGCGCTTTGGCAGAAGACCGGTAAAAATGATGCGAATCAAGGAGCTTGGCTGTGACTGACTACCCGATTGCGGACTATGACGATGCCTACGCAAATGGCGCTCACATTGCCGGAGCCGCGGATTTTCCGCCTCGCTGGGCCGGATTGGCAGAGGAATTTCGCGGTCAGTTGGACAAGGCGGGGAGGGCGCGGCTCGATCTCGGTTACGGCGCGGCGGTGCGCAACCGTCTCGACCTGTTCCTGCCGGAGGGGCCTGCCCAAGGGCTTGCGGTGTTCGTCCATGGCGGCTTCTGGAAGGCGTTTGACAAGTCCTCCTGGTCACATCTGGCTGCCGGTCCGCTGGCGCATGGTTATGCCGTGGCGATGCCAAGCTACACGCTTTGTCCCGACAACCAGATTGCAGGCATCGCGCGCGAGATCGCCGCGGCCGTCAGTTTTGCCGCCAAGCAGATTTCCGGGCCGCTGCGTCTGACCGGGCATTCGGCCGGTGGCCACCTGGTCACCCGGCTGATCAGCGGGGCGCCGTTGTTGTCAGACGATGTCCTCAGCCGTGTCTGCGGCGTCACCTCGATTTCCGGGGTACACGATCTGAGACCGCTGATGCAGACCGGGATGAACGACGTCTTGCAGATCGATGCGGCGGAAGCGCAAGCCGAAAGCCCGGTGCTGCTGGCGCCGCTTGCGCCGGTGCCGGTCACGGCCTGGGTTGGGGCTGAGGAACGGCCGGAATTTGTTCGCCAGAACCGGGCGCTCTACGAGATGTGGCGCGGCTTTGCCACGCCGATGCATCTCCATGAGGATGCCGGCAGGCATCATTTCGATGTGATTGACGGACTTTCCGACCCGGATTCGCCGTTGTGCCGGGCCTTTCTCGGGCTCGCCGGGTGACCCGGGCCGGGTCAGGCCATGAGCGGCCATGACCGGCTATGTCCGGCCGATGGCGCTGGCGGATTAAAGGTTTCTTCACGGCAGAGGTCTAACTTCGCGGCGAGTATTTCTGCGGCCCGGTCATCAGCACCGTGACGCATGCCGATCACGGAGCCCGGAATCTGCCATGATGCACACCAGGGCCATGACGGGCCTCCTTGTCTTGCTGGCGGGTCATGCCACATCGTCGAATGCCACAGCGGGCGAGATGCTGCCCGATCCCGCGTTCGCGCAAAGCTCGTTTGCGGGCGAGTGGTGGGCTACGCCCAACATCAAACTGGACTACAAACCCGGCGCGCTGTGTGGGCTTGTGGCGGGCGGCTCGGGCCAGCCCTGGGACGCCATTCTGGGGTTCAACGGTCTCAGCCTTGAAGCCGGCGAGCGGTACCGGCTGACGCTGGTCGCTTCGGCTGCTCCGGGCGGGCCGATGCGGGCGCTGGTGCAAAAGGCGGCAGAGCCCTGGACCGCGGAAGGTGAAATCAACCGCCGGCTTGCGGTTGACAAGCAGAGCCTGAGTGAGAATTTCCTGGCCCGACAGACCCACCCGGAGGCGCAACTGGTGTTCCAGCTCGGCGGCGCAGATGCGCCCTGGCGGTTCTGCCTGCATTCGGCATCGTTGCAGTCGGGTCTGGAGCCGGCGTCGGCCAAGGCTGCGGAGGCAGTTCCGGCAATACGGGTCAACCAGCTTGGCTATTTCCCCGATGGTCCAAAGCGCGCCACCCTGGTGCGCAACGACAATACGCCGGTTGAGTGGACACTGCTGTCGGCCACTGGCGCGACGGTAGCATCAGGGCGCAGCAAGCCCTTAGGCCACGACGCGTCTTCCGGGCTGAATGTGCACACGCTCGATTTCAGCACTTACCGCACCCCCGGCGAGGGCTACCGGCTTGTTGCCGGCGGCGAGACCAGCCCGGTTTTCGCCATTTCCGCCACCGCCTATGGCCTGTTGCGCGAAGATGCACTGAGCTATTTTTACAAGCTGCGCAGCGGCATTGAAATTAGCGAAGAGCTGGCCGGCAAAGGCTATGGCCGTCCGGCGGGGCATGTGGGCATCAGGCCCAACCGCGGCGATACGGCGGTCGGCTGCGTTGACACCCGCACCGCGCGCAAGGTTTACGGCAAGGCCTGGAGCTGCGGCTACAAGCTCAATGTTGCCGGCGGCTGGTATGACGCCGGTGATTTCGGCAAATATGTGGTCAATGGCGGGATCGCCACCGCGCAACTGCTGGCGAGCTATGAGCGGGCGCTGAACCATGGCGGCGGCGGTTCTGCGGCGCTCACGGACAATCTGGTGCGCATCCCCGAGGCTGGAAACGGTGTTGCCGACATTCTCGACGAAGCCCGCTGGGAGCTCGATTTTCTGATCTCGATGATGGTGCCCGAAGGTGAGGCGCTGGCCGGAATGGCGCACCACAAGGTGCACGGCAACCGCTGGACGGTGGGGCCGATCCTGCCGCACCGTGACCGGGAGGAGCGGGTGCTGCACCGGCCATCGACGGCGGCCACCCTTAATCTGGCGGCAGCGGCAGCCCAGGGTGCACGGCTTTTTGCCGCGATCGACAAGACCTATGCCAAGCGGCTGCTGGCGGTTGCTGAGCGCGCGTTCCGTGCCGCAGAAGCCAACCCGGCGCTTTACGCGCCGTCCACCAATGGCAGTTTTGGCGGCGGCGATTATGAGGACGACGATGTCAGCGACGAGTTCTACTGGGCCGCGGCTGAGCTGTATCTGAGCACCGGCGATCGTGCCTGGCTTGAGCGCGCCAAGGCGTCGCCGCATTGGTCGGGGCAGGTGTTTCACGCCGATGGCTTCAACTGGCGTTCGGTGGCGGGGCTGGCCCGGCTTCAACTGGCCTCGGTGCCGTCGGATTTGCCGCAGAGCGATCTCAAGGCGATCCGGTCATCGGTCACGCAGGCCGCCGACAGCTATCTCAAGGCGCAAACGAGGGAGGCTTTTGGCTTCATGTACCGGCCGGAACAGGGCTTCGGCTGGGGGTCGAACCACTCGCTGATCGAAAACATGATCGTCGTCGCCACCGCCTATGACATCACCGGCGACCGGCGCTATCTGCAGGCGGTGCGCGAGAGCATGGACTATATTCTGGGGCGCAATGCGTTGGGAATATCCTATGTCACCGGCTACGGGACGACGTACGCGCACCGGCAATATTCGAACATCTTCGCCGCCTCCACCGATCCGTTCTACCCGCCGCCACCCGACGGGGCGCTTGCCGGTGGTCCGAACAGCGGGCTGGCCGACGATTATGCCATCGGCAAGCTCACCGGCTGCGCGCCGCAAGCCTGCTATGTCGATGACGCGCGGTCCTATTCGACCAACGAGATCGCCATCAACTGGAATGCGCCACTTGTCTGGATTGCCTCGTTTCTCGCCGACGCAAACTAGCGCCCGACCGGTGGCGATGGACAGCGCAACCGCATCTTAAGCCATGCCTGCGACAATAATCCAAACAGACAGTCCGGGATTTCGTTCATGACCACGATCGCGCTTGTCGGCACAGGTTTTGTCGCCGACTACTACATGACCACACTGGCCAATTATCCCGAACTGCGGCTGGCCGGAGTCTGGGATCGCGACGCTGGGCGGCTTGGCCAGTTCTGCCGTTTTCATGATGCGCGGGCTTACGGCTCACTTGAAGAGTGCCTTGATGATCCCGAGGTTTCCATCGTCGTCAATCTGACCTCTCCGGAAAGCCATTTTGCGCTCAACTGCAAGGCTTTGAACGCCGGAAAGCACGTCTACTGCGAAAAGCCGCTGGGCATGAGCTACGATGAAGCCAGTGAAGTCGTCGCGCTTGCCGAGCGAAAAGGCCTCACCATCTGTGGCGCACCGGCCAACGGGCTTTCCGACGCGCAAGCGCTGACAGCGGAGCTGATTGCCGGTGGCCGGATCGGCGCGCCGCGGCTGGCCTATGCCGAGATGGAAGACGGCCCGGTGTTCAAGGACAACTGGCCGACATGGCGCTCGCGTTCAGGCGCCAAATGGCCCGGAGTGCACGAGTTCGAAATCGGCTGCACGCTGGAGCACGCCGGCTACGGCCTGTCCTGGCTGGTGGCGTTGTTTGGCGCGGTCGAGAGCGGGCAGGCCTTCTCCGCATTGACCTTTCCCGACAAGGGCCCCGGCACCGGCGGGCTTGCGATGGCGCCGGATTTTTCGGTCGGGTGCCTGTCGTTCCGGTCGGGCGTGACGGCGCGGCTGACCTGCGGCCTTGCCGCACCGCGTGACCGGTCGCTGACCATCGTCGGCGACGAAGGCACGCTTGTCGTGCGCGATCTGTGGGATGACCGCTCGCCGGTGCATCTGAGCCGGTTCGAGGGCCGCCGGCCGTTGCTGCAACGTCTGGCCGGCAGGATCGAGCGCCGGCGCGGGCGGGTGTTGCCGCTCAGGCTGACCCATGGCCGCGCCGTTGCCTATCTGGCTCCGCCGAAGGCAGGCAAGCTTGCCTCGTTTCCATCACAGATCGATTTTGCGCGCGGCATAGCGGTCATGGCCGATGCCATCGCGGCCGGAGAGGCGCCGTTCTTCTCCGGCACGCGGGCCTTGCATCTGACCGAACTGGCATTGGCGCTCAATGCCGGTGTGGGGAGGTTCACACCGCGCTCTGTATTTTAGCGCGTTTCATCCTGCGACGGTGGCTGGCTGAGGATGGTCTCGATGATGCGGAGAGTGATCACGCTGTCGTCAAGGCTGTTGTCTGGTTGCCGGGTCATTCCCTGGCGAATGGCGTTGGATGCCGCTTCGATCTCAAACTGCAGGCCGGTGCCTGGAAAATCAAACCCGTGCCGGGTGGTGGCAGGCAATGGCAGGTGCCGGAACAGTTTGCGGCGGATCCGGGCCGGCAGCGCGTTGCCGCCTGGCTGGGCGAGATCCGCCAGACGGCGGCTGGGGTAAATCGCAAAGCCTTGCGCCTTGATGAACACAGGCCCGATCACCAGCACCCCCTTGTCGCCTTCGATCACCATGCGGTTTGCACCATTGCGGTCAAGGCTGCAGCCGATCCGGGCATCCGCGCCGGCAAACGCCATCCGCACCTCCGCGGACATGTCGACGCCTGACGGCGCGGCGCGCCAGCTTGCCGAGACCGAGTCGGGTTCGCCGAGAAAGTAACGTGCAAGCGAGATGGGGTAGACGCCCAGATCGTGGAGTGCGCCGCCGCCTTGGGATTTATCGAACAAGCGGCTGTGCGGGTTGAAATCCCGCTTCCAGGCGAGATCGGCCTCAAGCCGACGGACGGTGCCGATCGAACCGTCGCGCAGCGCGGCACGCGCGGCTTTGATTGCCGGCAGATAGCGGCTCCACATCGCCTCCATGACGAAGACGTTGGCGCTACGGGCAGCAGACTGAATTTCCACAGCCTGCGCCAGGCTGGCGGTCAGGGGTTTTTCCACCAGCACCGGGATGCCCGCAGCAATGCAATCGAGGCTCTGGCGGTGATGCGCCATGTTGGGCGTGGCGATATAGACCGCGTCGACAGCTTGTGCGGCAATCATCTCGCTCAGGGAGGCAAAGGCCGCGACACCGGGCTGCCGGCCGGCGAAGTTCTGCGCTCTCGATGGGTCGCGCGAGCAGACGGCGGCAAGCGAGGCGCCACGGGCCAATGGCATGTCGGACGCGAACTGCTTTGCGATGGCGCCGGTTCCGGCTATGCCCCAACGGATGATCTTCGGCTGTGTCATGCCTGGTTTATAGGCGCAGGCTGGTGAAGGCGGGGTAAAAATCAAACTGTGGGGCGGCAGCCGTGATTCGTCACCTGACCCGGCTCACCAGGGCAGTGCGGCGCCTTGATAGTCAAAGAAGCCACCGCTTTCGGCCGGAGTAAGCCGGTCGAGCACGTCAAGCAGAAGTGCTGCCGTGTCTTGTGGCTTTCGCACGGTCAGGCCTTTTTTGGCAAAGCCTGATGACAAGCTGGTCTCGACGGTTCCCGGGTGCAGCGCCACGCAGATTGCATCGGGGGATTTCCGAGTCAGTTCGATTGCGGCGCTGTGGACGAACTGATTGAGCGCGGCCTTGGAGGCACGATAGCTGTACCAGCCACCCAGGGCATTGTCGCCGATCGACCCGACTCTGGCCGACAGGGTGGCAAAGACCGCTTTGCCGTCTTTTGCCAGCAGCGGCAGGAAGTGTTTCATCACAAGCGCGGGGCCCATGGCGTTGACCGCAAAGGCGTGGGCCATATGTTCGGGGGTAATCGCGGCAAGGGTTTTTTCCGGTCTGAAGCCGGAGCCGTGCAGGAAGCCGGTGGCATTGAAGACGAGCCGAAGCTCGAGGTCCACTGCAGCGGCAGCTTTTGCCGCGCGGATGATGGTGTGTTCGTCCAGCAGATCGATGTCGGGATCTGACGCGCGCGAGTAGCCGATCACCCTGGCAAACACGCCAGATTGGGTCAGGGCTTGGGATAGCGCGGCGCCTATGCCGCCGGTGTCGCCAATAACGACTGCCAACCCGCCGCTCATCATGCTGTTCATGAAACTGCTCCGTTCACGCGCCCGGTCAGACTGTCTTGTTCATTTGGTGTGGCGGGCCATGACCATCATGTAATCGGCCATGAACATCTCCGGATCGGTGTCGACCATGACCAGATGGTCAGGTCTGCCATCAAAGCAACGGGCTCGGCTCTGCGTGCCGCCGGGCTGGAACAGGGTCTGGCCAATGGCCGGACCGTCGGTGACAACTGCCAGCGCCCCCTTTTGCAGACGGAAGGCACCGGGAACGGTCAACCAGGATAGCGCCATCACATCATGGGGTACACAGCCGCCGATCCCGAGATAGGACCGGTAGAACCGGGCGTAGAATTCGGCCATCTCAGCCAACGGTTCGCCCAGAAGCGGAGATTCCTTCGCCAGTGCCTGCATGTAATCGGGCGTAAACACCACCGGCATGGTGCAATCCAGCGGTGCCAGAACCAGCGGCCACTCGGCGGCCAGTACCTGGTCGGCAGCGTGCGGATCGTTCCAGAAATTGGCTTCGGCCACAGGTGTGACATTGCCCTTGCGATGCACCGCGCCACCCATGACGACAACGGCCTTCAGACGGGTGACGATTTCGGGGTCCCGTTCGAGCAGCCGGGCCAGATTTGTCAGCGGTCCGATCGCACAGAGCACGACCTCACCGGGAAAGCGTTTTGACGCCTCGATGATGTAGTCGACGGCGTCCAGCCCATGCTTGGCTCTGCTTGTGGCGGGAATGGATACGCCGCCAAAGCCGTTGGCGCCGTGCACCAGATAACCCGGTTCATTGGCCGGTATCAAAAGCGGCGCAGGCTCGCCTTCGGCGACATCCGCATCCGATCCCCAATGCTCAAGCAAGGCAAGCGCATTGCGGGTCGATTCATCCGTGCGGACGTTGCCGAATATGGTGGTCAGCGCCAGCACCTCGATGTCGGGATGGGCGATGGCATAGGCAATGGCCATGGCGTCGTCGATCCCGGGATCGGTGTCGATAATGATTTTGTGCTTCATGGATGGTCCCCGTACCTGACTGCGGCATGCAATGCCATGCGCAACGGTTCGCCGCAAGGCAATCAGTCGTCAAGGTAAGCCAGGTGCAAGTTTGTTCGTTCATTTCTGCTGTTGACCGGCGGCAAAGCGGGAGGCTTCCCGCTGTCGTGGGACGGACGTTACCTTGCCGGGTGACGTCCGTCAGCCGCTGGAGACTGCCTTGATACGAGCCGGTCTGATGACAGGGGAGGCAGGGTGACTTGCCCGCATGCGGCCATCCACCTGGTTTGAAGTTGCCGGCACGACTGCGCGCCTTGCCTGCAGGTAAAACATTGCCGGTGAGATAGGTTTCCATCAATGCAGCTTGGTACAGGCCGGTAATCGCAATGCAGAATCCGGGTGAGACTTCGACCTTTGCAGCGGTATTTGGGGTGGCAAGACTGATCGTCCCGAGCCTCGCCTATGGGAAAATAATAACCCCTGAATTTCGCCTGTATATTAATGTTATCTAAAGTTCGCAGTATTGTTAACCGTATCTTAAAGTGAATGCCCCAATTGTCATCCAAAAGGAGACAAACATGGGCCCTCTCAAGACATTTTTTGCCGTCAGCACTTCATTGATGATGATCTCGCCGGTGCTTGCCGAACCGATGAAGCCTGATGTGCATCAACTCATTACACCTTCAATTATTGAAGAGATGCGGAGCTGGATCGAGACCGACATCGTCAGAATTTCGATCGAAGCCCAGAATGCGCGCCTGCAGAAGTTGCCCCAGGACCAGATTGACGCCCTCGACAAGCAATGGGTGGCGGAACGCGAAAGCGACGACAAGCCGTTGATTGCTGCGACATTGTCCAACCCATTGTCGGTCTACCTGACACGGCTGCAAGGCAAGTCACTTGGTCTTTATGCCGAGATATTCGTGATGGATCAGAATGGGCTGAATGTCGGCCAGAGCTCGATCACCAGCGATTTCTGGCAAGGCGACGAAGCGAAGTTCCAGAAGACCTATGACGTCTCGGGCGAGGCCCTCTTCATCGATGAGCCGGAATGGGATGACGATTTCAAGATTTGGCGCGGGCAGGTCAGCTTCACGGTGACCGATGAGGCAACATCGATCGGGGCGGTGACAATGGAAGTCAACCTGACCGAATTGCAGCGCCGCGTCGCCGCAGGCGCGTGATCCGCCAGCACCACTCCATCAGGTAACGCACGGGTAAACCGAGGCGTCATCGTCAAGACCCAACAGGACATAAACCATGCTCAAGAACCTATCTGTCAGCACCAAGGGGTTCGCCGCCTTCGCGATCCTTGCTTTCATTGCAATTGGCGCCTCCGCTTTTATCTATGCACGGGCGGTGACTGCGACCGATCTCGTCGAGCATAGCCAGATCATGGGCGAATTGCTCGACGAAACAGCCGAATTGTCGGGCCAGGTCAATCAGGCAAACCTAGCCCTGAAGAATTTCCTGCTGACCGGTAACCGGGATTTCGTCAACGAATACACCAGCACCAGCGCCGGTATCGATGCCCAGGTAGCATCTCTGAAGGATCGCTATTCCGAGCATGCCGCCGATGAAGTCGCGATGCTGACCGACGCCACTTCGGTGATCGCTGAATGGCGCACTTCGGTAGTCGAGCGTCAGATCGGGCTGATGCGTGATCCCATGACGGTTGAACTGGCCCGGGTGCTGGAACTGACAGGCAGCGGCTCGAAGCTGCTGAGTGATTTTGATGTCAAGATCGGAACAGTCACAGCCAATGTCCGGGAGGCGGCTGCGGTCGCATCTGCAGACCAGATGTCGGCCTTGTCGGCGGTTGAGACAATCAGTCTGGCGGCATCCGTCATCGTCGCGCTTGTTGCCGCCTTGATGGGCTTTTTGAACTTCCAGTTGGTGTCCCGTCCGCTTGGACGTCTGGCCGATGTGACGGCAAGGCTCGCCAATGGCGAACTCGATGTGGCCATCGACAAGGGCGGCAAGGACGAGATTGGCCAGATGGCGGAAGCCATGCAGGTTTTCCGCGAGGCGGCGATCGCCAACCAGCAATTGCAGGCCGATGCCGAGCAGAACCGCAAGCAGGCAGAAGCCAACCGCATTGCCGATCAGGAGCGGGCCGAAGCCGACGCGGCTGAGCGCATGAAAATCGCCACCTCCGGGCTTGCGACGGGTCTCAAGCGACTGGCTGCGGGCGATCTCTCCTTCCAGCTCGACGAAACCTTCGCGCCGGACTTCGAACCGCTGCGTCATGACTTCAATCAGTCGATCCGTCAGTTGGGCGGAACCATGGCGTCCATCACCGACAGCGTATCGATGATGGAAACCGGAACCCGCGAAATTGCCAACGGCACTGATGACCTGTCCAAACGCACAGAGCGCCAGGCTGCAGCACTTGAAGAAACAGCGGCGGCTGTCGAGGAAATCACCTCCAACGTGGTCAGCTCCACCAAACGAACCGAAGAGGCGCGTGGCGTTGCCTCCCAGGCCAATTCCTCCGCGACTCAGTCGTCGGAAGTCGTCGGGCAGGCCGAAGATGCGATGCGCCGCATCGAAGAGAGCTCGAAGCAGATTTCCAACATCATCGGCGTGATTGATGAAATTGCATTCCAGACCAACCTGCTGGCGCTCAATGCGGGCGTCGAGGCAGCGCGGGCTGGGGAAGCCGGCAGGGGCTTCGCCGTTGTTGCCCAGGAGGTGCGCGAGCTGGCGCAGCGATCGGCCAATGCGGCAAAGGAAATCAAGGAGCTTATCGAGAACTCCTCGACCGAAGTTTCCAGCGGTGTCGACCTTGTCCGCAAAGCCAGCGAAGCGCTGCGCACAATCGGCGGCTTCATCACCGACATGAACCTGCACATGGATGCGATCGCGATTTCGGCGAAGGAACAATCCACTGGCCTGTCGGAAGTCAATCAGGCGGTCAATTCGATGGATCAGACCACCCAGCAGAATGCTGCGATGGTGGAGCAATCCAGTGCAGCCTCATCGGAACTGGCGAAGGAAGCAGCCAAGCTGCGCGACTTGATCTCGCAGTTCAAGATCGATGGTGCCGCAACCGCCCAATCGGCCGCCCTGCACGAAACCGCCCGAACCATGGCGCGGGCGGCTCAACCGGCGGCCCCGGCTGCAAAGACTGCCCGGCCGCAGATGCAGAGCCAGGGCAATGCCGCGGTTGCACAGGAATCCTGGGAAGAGTTCTAAGTCCGGCCAAGCGGACCGGGCTTCACTGACAATGGAGAGAACCCGCTTCGAAAGAAGCGGGTTTTTTCGGCCTCCATATCCGGTGTCTGCCGCACCGAGAGAAGCAGACATCAATTACGTTCCTGAAACTAGGAGTTGCCGGATAAGCGGCAGGCTTCAGCGGCAGTAAATATTGGCCAGGGTTCGCAACATTTCGAGAACCGGTTCGGAATTAATCGAGTAGTAGACAGACTGCGCTTCGCGGCGGGTCTTGACCAGTTGGCGTGTTCTCAGTTTGGCCAGATGCTGGGACAGTGCCGACTGGCTCAGATCCACTCTTTGTGCAAGCGTCCCCACCTGCATTTCGCCCTTGGCAAGGTTGCAAAGGATCATCATCCGCTTCTGATTGCCCATTGCCGCCAAAAGATCGGCAGCTTCTTCTGAATGGGATTCAAGATGTTGCGCATTAATCATGTCAAATATTCCATCGTCTTCCCGCGTTGCCACGGCCTCAATAAATAATCCAAATACTCAAAAACTCATGCAACATATTTCAACCATAAAACGGTCAATGTACACCCCTATTATTTGACAGCGTACGCGAGAGTTCGGCAAGCGTGGAACGAAGCTTCGATGCCTGCTCGAGGGGCGCGTCAAATTCGATGCGCAAGAGATCATCGCCATGGACAAGGTCCAGGCCCGCGCAATCAATCCCGCAAACCTTCCAGCCTGTCTTTTTCGATTTGCCCAAGCCCCGGGCATAGGCATCCACGGCGTCGGGATGGTCAGCATTCATGTGTGCAATTGCGCCCGGCTCGATATCGGCAACATCGGCGATGGCTGGCGACGTGATAAGAAGATCCGAGCGGTCCAGCACAAAGGCCCTGCCGAAGCCGCCGTTCAGGCTGCCGGACACCGGGGCCATCCGGAAAAATGCGAAGTCGGGGAAGTCAGCATACAGCGCAGCCTTGGGATGGCGCGCTATGAAGCGGGCCCGCAGCCTTGCATGGGCAGGATCATCGCGGGCAACGCGCTCGGCTCTGGTTCGTACTGTAATGCGGGGATGGGCCAGCGGGTCGCCCTTGCCGGGCTCACCGAAAAGCAGCGAGGCTCGCGCGTCGGCGAGCAGTGCGGTTGTGTGGGTTGAAAGTCCCGAGACCAGGATCAACGGGGTTCCGTCAACGTCGGTTCCGGTCAGAACCCGGCTGGCGAACGGAAAACCGGTCTCGGGCTCGAGCACACCGATGGCACCAAACCGCGCGCCACGGATGAGGCGCCGTGCAAGACGACGTGCCTCCTCATCGGTGTCGCGAATGGTCTTGACCTGTTCTTTCACCGCCCGGCCGCCCGCTATTTCGGCGCCATGCGGATCGCGCCGTCAAGCCGGATGGTTTCGCCATTGAGCATGACATTGTCGATGATGTGCATGGCGAGGCTGGCGTATTCTTCCGGCTGTCCCAACCGTGAAGGGAACGGCACCGAGGCGCCAAGGCTGTCCTGAACTTCCTGGGGCATGCCGAGCAACATCGGGGTGGCAAAAATACCCGGCGCGATGGTCATCACCCGGATGCCGAAGCGGGCGACTTCGCGGGCAATCGGCAGCGCCATGGCGTGAACGCCGCCCTTGGAAGCGGCATAGGCCGCCTGGCCAATCTGGCCGTCAAAGGCCGCGACCGAGGCGGTCGAAATCACGATGCCGCGTTCGCCGTCGGCAAGCGGGTCGAGCTTGGCTGCACGGTCGGAGAAAAGCCGCAGCATGTTGAAGCTGCCGATCAGATTGACCTCGATGACCTTGCGGAACAGGTCGAGATCATGCGGACCTTCACGGCCAACGACGCGGCCGGCTGGCGCAATGCCGGCGCAGTTGATCAGGATACGGGCTTCGCCATGGGCCTTTGCAGCTTCAGCAAGTGCGGCTTCGGCGGCTGCGGCGTTGGAGACGTCGCAGGCAATGGCCTTGCCACCGATTTCGGCGGCAATTTTTTCTGCCTGGTCGATATTGATATCGAGCAGCGAGACCTTTGCGCCGGCGGCTGCCAGTGCCCGTGCCGTTGCGGCGCCGAGGCCCGAACCCCCGCCGGTTACGATGGCGGCTTTGCCCTTAACTTCCATATTTCACACTCCTTGGCTGCAATCTGTTTGTAAGCACCGGTTTCAATCAGCGGTGGTGCCGCGTCAGGCCCCGGACAATATCGTCGGCAGTGATGGAACCTGTCACCACGCCCTTGTCAATCACGCCAATTGTCCCGTTTCGCTTGGTCAACGCATCCATCACGTCGGACAACGGCGTATCGGGTGTGACCGAAGCCGACAGCGGCGATTGGCCGCGCGATGCATCGGGTTTGCCGGGGGTCATGACATCGCGCGCCGTCAGCATGGCGATCGGGTTCATGTTGGCGACGAAATCGGCGACATATTCATTGGTCGGCGAATTGACGATTTCGCGCGGGGTGCCGCACTGGATGATGCGGCCGCCTTCCATGATGGCAATCCGGTTGCCGAGTTTCATGGCCTCATCAAGGTCATGGCTGACGAAGACAATGGTTTTGCCAAGCCGTGACTGGAGTTCAAGCAGCTCATCCTGCAGCCGGGTTCGGATCAAGGGGTCAAGCGCGGAGAACGGCTCGTCCATCAGCAGGATCGGTGCGCCGGTGGCGAAGGCGCGGGCCAGGCCGACCCGCTGTTGCATGCCGCCAGACAGTTCCGCAACCATCCGCTCCGACCAGTCGGACAGGCCGACAAGCGCCAGTTGTTCCTTCACCCGCTGGTCGCGTTCCTTCCGGGGAACGCCGGAAATTTCCAGGCCGAAGCCGACATTGTCGGCGACGGACCGCCAGGGCAGCAGGCCAAACTGCTGAAACACCATCGACACGGTGTCCATGCGCAGTTGCTTGAGCAGTCTGTCGTCGCAGGCTCCGACATCAAATGTCTCGTCACCGCATTCGACGATGAGTGTGCCGCGGCTGATCGGGTTGAGGCGGTTGACGGCGCGCAGAAGCGTGGATTTGCCTGACCCCGACAGTCCCATCAGCACCAGGATTTCGCCTTCATTGATATCGACTGTGCAATTGTGCACGCCGAGAACGTCGCCGGTCTCCTCCTGGATCTCGGTGCGTGACTTGCCGGCGTCGGCAAGCGCCAGGCTCTCGGCGGTGTTGTCGCCGAAGATGATGGAGACATTGTCAATGCGGACCGAGCCGCGATCAGCATCCAGACTCATGATGTGGCTCCGATGCGTACCCGGCAGATGCGGTCCAGAATGATGGCGAGAATGACAATGGCAATGCCGGCTTCAAGCCCGAGCGGAATGTTGACCGTGTTGAGTGCGCGCACCACTGGCTTGCCAAGCCCGTTTGCGCCGATCAGGGCGGCGATGACGACCATCGACAGTGACAGCATGATGCATTGGGTGAGACCCGCCATGATGGTTGGCAGGGCGGCGGGCAGTTCGACCTTTCGCAACAATTGCTGCGGCGAGGCGCCAAAGGCCATTCCGGCCTCGACCATTGGTCTTGGGACCGATGTGATGCCCAGATAGGTCAACCGGATCGGGGCCGGGGAGGCGAAGATGATCGTGACCAGCAGGCCTGGAGCAAGGCCGAGACCGAAAAGGATGAGCACCGGGATCAGATAGACGAAGGTCGGCATCGTCTGCATCAGATCGAGCACCGGTTGCACATAGGTGTAAAGCTTGGGCCGGTGCGCCAGCCAGATGCCGATCGGCACGCCGATGAGCATGGACATGAAGGCTGCCGAAATCACCAGCACGAGGGTTTCGACGGTTTCCTTCCAGAGTCCCTGATTGATGATGAACACCAGTCCGAGAACAATGCCGAGCGCCAGTTTCCAGGATTTCTGAATGCGCCAGCCGATCAGCGCAACCACCAGAACCAGGGCCAGCGACGGCAACCACAAAAGCCCGTCAATCATGCTGTCGAGCAGGAACTTGAGCGAGTCGGCGATGGAATCGAAAGCGAACTCGAAATTGTCGGTGAGGAAGTTGAAGAAGCTCTTGCCCCACTTTCCGACCGGAATTTTCCAGGCCGTGATGATGTCCGTGATGCCGTCCATGACTTGTCCCCCGACGCACAATTCGGTCCGGGGCGGCTTTGGCAGCCCCGGACCGTTGTGTCTTTATTACATGCCGAGCTTGGCAGCGACAGCCGCGGCAGCATCGCCGCCGTCGAAAGTTGTCACGCCTTCAAGCCAGGGCTTGACCGCATCCGGATTGGCCTTCAACCAGGCCAGACCTGCGGCGTCGGCGTCTTCACCCTTGAGGATGTCGTCCATGATCTTGTTTTCCATCGACAGCGTGAAGGACAGGTTCTTGATCAGGGTTCCTGCATTGGGGCACTCGTCGGTGAAGCCGGCGCGCACATTGGTGTGCACGGTGGCTGCGCCAAAGCCGGAATCGCCCATGCCATCAAGGTATGCGATCGACATCTCGCCCATGATCGGATGCGGGGTCCAGCCGAGAAATGCGATCCATTCCTCGTTCCGGATCGCCTTTTCCGCCTGCGACAGCATGCCGGCTTCCGAGCTTTCAACCAGCTCGAAGCCGTCCAGGCCATTGGCCGGATCTTCGATCATTTCCAGCACGATGCGGTTGCCGTCGTTGCCCGGTTCAATGCCGTAGATCTTGCCGTCGAACTTGTCCTTGAACTTGCCGATATCAGCAAGGCTCTTGACCCCGCCTTCCGCGGCATAGGTCGGCACGACCAGGCCGTAGCCGGCGCCATCAAGGTTCTTGGCAACGGTCTCAACCGAGCCGTCATCAAGGAAAGGCTGCACATCGGCGGCCATCGACGGCATCCAGTTGCCGAGGAAGACATCCATGTCCTTGTTCTTGAGTGACTGATAGGTGACCGGCACGCTGAGCACCTGCACCTCCTGCGTGTAGCCCAGGGCTTCAACCACGACACCGGTGACGGCTGTGGTGGCCTGAATGTCGGTCCAGCCGACATCGGCAAAGCGAATGGTCTTGCACGCTTCCGCGTCTGCTGCGTGGGTTGTTGCGGTTCCTGCGAGCAGAATGGCGGCAAATGTAAGAGTCAGTTTTTTTATCATAGTCGGTATCTCCCGTGTTCCGATCGAAGAAACAACCACCTCTGGGCAATGAACTCAACCCGCCATGCGTTCAAAATTCGGAGCGCAGGCCAAAACGGCTGTTGAAAGCAGCGGGGCAGGGGTGGAGTTTGGCACCGGCAGTTGGCAGTAAGGATCATACCGGCAGCCTGAAACGCCACGCTGGCGGTTGCGGCCTTGATCCGGGCTCGCGGGAACACCGGGCATTAAGGGGGTCACCTTGGCCAAGCTGTATTTCAGTTATTCGACAATGAATGCGGGCAAGTCGACGCTTTTGCTGCAGGCGTCGTACAATTACCGCGAACGCGGCATGCGCACGGTGCTGTTCATCGCCGCCTTCGATGATCGTGGCGGGGCGGGACGCGTTGCCTCGCGGATCGGACTGGATTGCGAGGCCCACACCTTCCGTCGCGAAGATGATTTGTTCTCGATTTTCGAAACGCTGCAAGCCGAAGGCGAAATCGCCTGCGCCTTCGTCGACGAGGCGCAGTTTCTCACCGAGGCTCAGGTGTGGCAATTGGCACGCGTCGCCGATCGTCTGTCAATTCCGGTGATGACCTATGGCTTGCGCACCGATTTTCGCGGACAGCTGTTTCCTGGTTCCCAGACCCTGCTCGCCATTGCCGATGAATTGCGGGAAGTTCGCACCATCTGCCATTGCGGACGCAAGGCGACCATGGTTGTGCGCATGGATGATCAGGGCGACGTCATCCGCGAAGGCGCTCAGGTCGAAGTCGGAGGCAACGAGAAATATGTGTCGTATTGTCGCCGTCACTGGGACGACGTGATGAGCCCGGGAGCGGCTGAATAGCGGGATCGATGTGCCCTGGCCGGGTTTGTTTTGACGAAGAGCGGCCAGTTGACACTTGCGCAGCGGTCGCAGCGAGATTGATCTCGCAGCAGTGCGCGTTATAACCATGCTTATCTGCAATTGCGAACGGAGTCATTTATGCGTATTTCCCTATCCATGCTGTTTGGGGCCGTTATTGCGGCGGCCGTTTCTGTTCCCACCGCAGCCCTTGCTGACGGCGATGCCGCCAAAGGCGCCAAGGTTTTCAAGAAATGCGCCGCCTGCCATACCGCAGTGGAAGCCAAGAACAAGGTTGGCCCGCATCTGGTGGATATCATCGACCGTCCGATCGCCTCGGTCGAAGGCTACAAATATTCAAAGGCGATGAGCGAATATGCTACCGAGGTTCCAACATGGACCGTCGAGGCGCTGGAAGCCTACCTGCGCAGCCCGAGAGGCGTGGTCAAGGGCACCAAGATGGCCTTCGCCGGGCTCAAGAAGGATGATGAAGTCGAGAATGTCATCGCGTATATGACAGACCCGGCCGCGGCCGAGTAAAGCCGGTCAACAATAATTCGCATTGAAAGGCTGTTCCTTCGAGAGCAGCCTTTTTTTTCGCCGTTATTGTACCTACCTGTTTCTGGCTTGAGGTTTGCGGCACGACTATCCGGTGCTAAAAGCATCTGAGGAATTTCTACTTACGATCAATAAGGGTCGCGCTGGTTTTTTGGCGCAGCACAATGGGGAAGCCGGGCATGGCGAATATCAAGAGTTTGGACGCGGAAATCGAAAAAACCCGATCCGTTGTCGAGGAAATGCGAACCAAGATCGAGGCTTCCGGGAGTGTGCTCGAGAAGCTGTCAGAAGCCGACGCGGAACTTGGCGATCCGCAATTCGACATCGAAAATGCCCGGATCCAGGATGTGCTGCGCCAGCAGCGGATGATGGAAACCAACATCGCCGATCTGATCATCGGGCTGGAAGATGCGACCAATGTTTTCGGAGCCGAATTCGAAAGCATGAAGGGGTTTTCCGGTATGGAAAGCTTCGTGGCGATTTTTTCCAAGGGGCGGGCGCAGCGCATGCGCAGCGATCGCGTCCGCAACATGTCGTTGTCGGGCAACCTTCAGGAACTGCTGAAGAAATCCGACACCATCACCAGCATCCTGAAAGACCAGAAGGACATTCTCGACAGCCGCTACAAGACTTCCGAGGCCAGCCTGATCAAGGTCATCGAGCGCCGCAAGGTGACGATGGCCAATCTCGAGGCCACGCAACAGCGGATCGTCGAGCTCAATCCGCAGCTGATGGACATCGAAAATCAAATTGCGGCGTCCACCGACCAGAAAACCCGCACCGACCTTGAGAGCGACCGCTCCAAGCTTGCCACCGAATACAATGAACGGCAGGCCAAAGAACAGGAGCTGCTGGCCGAGAGCCAGACGCTCGAGCGCTACACCTCGATGTTCCAGACATTTGTGGATTCGCTCAACAATCAGATCGCGGCACAGAACACGCTGATCAACAAGCTGACCATCGATACCGAACAGCGCATCGTTCTTTACAAGGCGCTTGAAGACTCGCTGAAAACCGCGGCGCAGCAGGATGTCGCCCACAAGATCAACACGCTTGGCAGCCGCGTCGATACCGCGGCAGAAGAAACCATGGCCGGCATTGGCGCCGCAGCGCAGACCCATATCGGCGACCTTCTGGAAATGCACGAGAAGAACATGTTGTCGACCAAGGACATCCAGCGCCGCAAGCAACTGGCCGACGATGCCTTCGCCCGGCGCTTCTCCGAGGTGCTGGAGAAGCACAATTCCGCCAACTACGTGCAACCCTGAGCCCGGCATGGTGACGCGGGGGGATTGTCATGCGCGCTGACACCGGCGCGGCCGGAGCCTATTTCAGGTCGATGCATGCGGCCTTGAAAGGCTTGCGTGTCTACCTGGCCGACGCCAATTCACCGCTCTACGCCCATGGCCTGATCGGACAGGTGATCATTCCCTATGTCGACCGGCTGGAAGCAACGTTTTCGGCCTGGGAAAACCGCGTCGGCTTTCTCGACCGGTTCAGGATCAGCCGGGCGGACAGCGGCTTTCCGATGTTTCAGAATGTGCTGACGCTGGAAAATGACCGGGCGAGTGCGGACGAGCGGTTGGCGGCGATCGCCGATGTCGAGACGCTGAAGGCGGAGATGGCCGACTTCATCCTGCGCCACAAGCAGTTTCCCAGCGCGTTGCAGGCGCAAATTGCCGAGCGGCTCTATCTGGAAGACATTGGCAAGGACGCGGTGTTTGCCCCCTTCATTCTGCCCGAAACGATCCGCGTTTCCGTCAATCCGAAGAACGGCCGGCCATTCTATGTGGTTCACTGGGGTGTTTTTGACGGCAGCCAGACGCTGCCCATGGTCTATATGGCAACGATCGAGGATTCGAGCGAAGCCATTGCCAAGATGCTGGTGGGACCAGATCGCAAGCTCAAGCCGGATCTGGAAATCCCGCTGCCGGTCGGCGGCCTGCTCAACCCCGAATTCGCCCGCGGCTTTGATGTGTTCGCGGAAAAGAACGGCGCCTATTCGCTGTCGCCCGCCACAATTGCCCAGAACATGGATGCTGATTTCGAACATCTGCACCCCAAGCAATTGCGGCGTTTCGTGCTCGGCCCGTTCTACTCGTCCGGCGTGACCGACAACAGTGACCGGATCTCGACCATCCTGTCGAAGGTCCGCAAGGACGAGAACGCCTGGCTTCTGACCTGGACCCTGCAGGAAGTCTTTTCCAAGGCGGAAAGCCCGGCCAGGCGGGGGCTGTGGAATTCGGTGCCGGCGCGGGATGTGTATCATATCGAAACCGACGATCTGGAAGCGGCACGACAGGGCGTCAGCGCCTATCAGAAGCACGCGCTGGTGCCGCACGACGCCTATCAGGCGCTTTATGCATCCGGCGAGGCCGAGAGCATCTTCTCGGGCTTTACGGTGCATGTGGTGTCGGGCAATCAAGTCATCAGCGAGGTCTAAGCGCATGAGCCAGTCGACGGGATTGACGACGATTTCCGAGGAAGACATCGCCCGGCATCAGGCGGTGGCGCAGTCGATGGTGAGCCGCGTTGTGGTGATGGTGGCGCAGGAAGGCGGTTCCACGACGCCGCTGGCCGGCACCAACCGGCGGTTTGTTTCCACGGTCTCAACCCGGGGCATGCGCCAGACGCGTGAGGTTGAGCTGGGCCAGACCATCCAGGCTGTCCGCGCCAATGACCCGATGCTGTCGATCCCGCAGCACACGCTGTTGTTTCGCACCCGCCGCGGAATTTCGGTGGCGCTCGCGGTGGCGGAAATGTTTGCCCGGCAGACAGATCTGGAAAGCCTGCAATCCCGCAATGCCGGCGCTCCGTTGCAGGGCGTGGAGGCCGAACGGTTCAAGCGCCTGCTTTCGGCTTCGGCCTATGTGGCGGCGTTCACGCTTGCGGCCTATATCCTGCAGACGGTTGATGGCGAAAGTGAACCGGCCAACGACACCAAGGAGCCGGATTTTCAGTTTGATACGCCGCAGGATGCGCTCAAGTCGATCATCGCAGCGCTTGATCAGGCGATTGCCGGAGCGCCGGACGAGATCGCGATGATTTCCCGGGCGCGGGCCCTGGCGCGCGAGGCGATCGAAGGGCTGATCAGCCGGCGCGGCCGGTTTGACGCGCTGAGCGCCTTTGCCCAGTCACATCTGCGGCTCGAGAGCGACAATTTCACCCTCGATGGTTTCGATGTGGCGCCGGGGCAGCGCCGCAAGCCGCTGGTGATGAGCTTCAAGAAGCCGGGCGAGATCATCGGCAACCATCTGGCCAAGCACCAGGCGATGCGGTTGTCGCGCATGGTGATGGCCTATGATTTCGACCGGCAGCTCAATCCGTTTGTCGAACTCGGCGGCTTCCTGTTCACCTTCATCGGCGACGGTGCGCCGGGAACCGGCAAGACCATCCTGATCCAGATGCTGGCGGGCCTGATCAATGAGTATTGCGAGATTGCGGGCTACCCGTTCCACTACGAGAATTTCGGCGTCGACCAGATTTCGTCCTATCAGGGCAAATCGGGCCAGAACTGCAAAGCCTTCGTCGACAATGTGCTCAACCCGCGGGCCATCGGTTTCGGCACCATTGACGACATCGATCAGGTTGCCGCCAAGCGCTCGGATGACCGGGCATCGGCCGGACAGCAGGAAGTTACCGCCGTGCTGATGGAGAGTTTCGCCGGCGCCTCCACGGTGGTGCGCGGCAATTGCAGCTTCGGCATGTTTTCCAACTATCCCGAAAATGTCGACGATGCGCTGAGGCAACGCGCCGGTGCCCGCTGGCTGGTCGATGGGCCGCAATCGCTGGATGATTACATCGATATCTTTGCGTTGCTGGCGGGCAAGAACCATTCGATCCCGCTGGGGCAGCATGATCTGTTTGCCAGCCAGGAAATCAAGCAGGCGGTGGCGCGATCCTATGACGGGCATGACCGGCCGCAGGAAGAGGGGTTGCTTTCGGTCTGGGAGCGGTTCGAGAAAGAGCACGGCAAGGTTAAAACCATTGCGGACATCGGCGCCTATCTGCACCGGATCAAGCTGGCCGAGCCGCGCTTTACCGGCCGGGCGATCAAGAACATCACCGACGCCATCAAGATGCGGGCCATGGATATCGACCTTCCCGACGCGTGGTTCGAGACCCCCGAAGCGTTCATGCACAAGCCCTATGACGACAAGATCGCGATGATCTCGGAGCTGCGCAAACCGTTCACGATTGAAATGGTGCTGCAGGAAATCAACCGTTACGCCGATTCCGAATTCCGCTACACCGACCGCTCGGATGCATCCGCTGTGGACGACATCATCCGGCGTGAACGGCAACGCGAGCGGGCCATCCGCGACATCGAGACCCTGAAGCGGGACGGGCGCTGGCAGCCATGAAGCGACTTGTCGACAATGAGCTGATTTTCGGCCGGCTGCTTGCGATTGATCAGCCGCACCTCATCGCGCGCTACAACAAGGCGCTGAAGGCTTTCGGGCTGCCGCAAACCGCGCGCGCCGCATTTCGTATCGACATGACCGGGTTCTCGCCTGAAATTGCCGAAGATCTTGGTGATATCCAGTATCTCGACCCCAATGGCGTCAATCGCCGCTTTGTCATCCTGACGCCGGAACAGGAAAACCTGCCGGTGGTCCACACCCAGTTTTCCAACACCGCCGGACTGATGCACGAATTCTTCGACGGAAATCGCCGCGCGGTGCATGCAGTGACGATCAAGGACGCGCTGTTTGGCGAGATCGAAGACCCGATCGAGGTGGTCACCGGCGTCGAGGATCTGCTGTCGATCGACGAGGTCCGTTTCCGGGTGATGTCGGCGGAAAACATGCTCGGAAAAGCGGCCGAACTGCGCGCCCTGATTGATCGGCTCCAGACCTCGAAAAACGGCTGGCGTGACGATGATCTGCTCAACCGCATGGTCGAGCTGTCGCGCGAGACCGGCGACATCAGACAAAATGCTCTGGTGCCGGACAAGCTGGTGTTTTCGCAAAAGTCCTATTGGGCCAATCATTTCGGCGGGGTGTTCATTTTCCGCGACGAGCGCACCACCACGGTGATCTGTGACAGTCATGCGCCGGGGTTCAAACGGTCGCGTCCGTGGGAAGTCAGCTATATCGACATCGCTGACAGAACCCGGATTTTTGACTATCTGTCGAAATCGGGACGGCTGCAATTGCCGCGGGCGTCGTGGGTGGAGCCGTCCGGGTTCTTCGCCCATCGCGCCGAAATGGCGGTGGACGATCTCATTCGCCGGGTTGATCCTGCCGTCGACCTTGCCGGGACCGACAGGGTGTGGCTGCAAACCTGGATGCACCGCAATGCGGCGCTGATTGCCGAGGAAGGTGTGTATCCGTTCCTGCAGGAAGCCATGCGGGAAGTGGCCTCCACCGGTCAAATCAAGATGAGCGAGATCCGGGCCGACCGGCGGTTGCTGCTGTGCCGGGCGGTTCCCGACCATCCGGACCAATGGCTCATCAACCGGCTGCTGGCGCGGCTGGCGCCATTCGATTTTCTGAGCCGCTTTGTCTTTGACAAGCAGGGCTTCTATACAGCCTATGAAGACTATTCCGAAAGCTACCGGGCTCATGTTGTGGATGTACTCGGGACCACCTATCTCAATAACAAGGCGGCGCTGAGGTCGCGATTGTATGGACTGGAAGGATACCAAGACGATGCTTGACCCGGTGATTGCTTTTTTCGAGCGCATCTTCAATGCCATCGGCAGGGGCGTCGGCATGGTGATGGCGGTCGTGCTTTGGCCGTTCGTCACCGTCGCGGGCTGGTATCGGCGCCGCGGCTTCATCCTCAAGGCCATCGTCGGCGGCATCGTTCTGATTTTTCTCGGGCTCTACGGCTATTTTTTCTGGCAGACCCAGGCCTGGTCAGGGTTCGATCCGGAATATCCGGGCAAGCGCGAAATGTTTGCAGCGACTCCGGGAGCCAAGCTCGCCGATGACACCTGCGCGCCATCGGCGATGGTGTCGGTGACCTCGGATCTGATCGATTTCAACGTCAACCAGAATGCCTGGATTTCCTCGATGATCCTCTACAAGGTCGGGTTGTTCGGCGTTGATTGGGATCATACGCCGTTTTTTGACAACAAGGCGGCGTTTCAACGCGGTGTGAACCAGGCGATCCGCCGGACCACGGTCGAGTTTGTCGATACGCTTGGCCGGGTGCGCGGCACCAGTCAGGTCGATGGCGACCTGCAGGATGCGCGCGGCGCCATGCAGTTTGACGAATACACCTGGTATCTTGGCGTAAGCCCGTTCGGGCCGAAAACACCGACGCCATCGTTTTATCGCTCGGCCATCGACGATCTGCAGGCGTTCAACACGCGTCTGGCCGGGTGCGACGCCGTCTATGATGCGCGCACGGACAATCTTGTCCAGTTTATCGACCGCATCGCATCGGATGTCGGATCGACGTCCGCCATTCTTCGGGATCGCTCGGAGCACTACAATTCCGGCTGGTTTGACACCCGGGCTGACGACAGGTTCTGGTTTTCCTATGGTCAGCTCTACGGCTATTACGGAATTCTCAAGGCCACACGGGAGGATTTCCGCGACGTGGTTGCACAACGCAATCTGAGCCAGCTTTGGGACGATATGGACATGCAATTGTCGGCGGCGCTGAAGATACAGCCGATGGTGATTTCCAACGGCAATGAGAGCGGCTGGATCATGCCGACGCATTTGGCCACCATGGGCTTCTACGTGCTCAGGTTCCGCTCAAATCTGGTGGAGATCCGCGCTATCCTGGATCGGTGACGTCGTCGCGCCGGAAAGGATTGTCTGTGCCGGCTGCGCCAATCAGGCGGGTGTGGCCGGCGCGCGCTGTCGGGAAAGCCGGTGTTTTCGGCGCTCGCGCGGCGCGCGATTTCAGCAGATGATATGCAACCGGAACGCCTTGGCGACCAGCTGGGTTCGGTTCACGCAATCAAGCTTGCGCATGGCGCTGTTCAAATAGGCGTTAACAGTGTGGTCAGACAGCGAGACTATGGCCCCGATTTCGGCCGAGGTCTTGCCGTTGGCTACCCAGTGCAAGACCTCGAGTTCGCGGGGGGTGAGGCTGTTCCCGCTGGTTTGGGTGGTGTTGCCCTTGAGGCCGGAGTATTTGTCGTAGACGTGCATGACATATATTCCGAGCTCTCCCATCTCCGTATGGTCAAGGTTGGGGCGGTCGCCAAGGAACCCCACTGCCGCGCGTTCACCGGCTGCGCTGTGGACGGGAAAGTAAACGCCGATGGTCAAGGAATGGCGGGCGAAGAGCTCAAGGGCAAGGTCGGCTTCAGGCGACGGCCTTCCGATGTTGATGGTGTCAGGTGTCCAGGACACCGGAATGGTGGAGCGGCGAAGCGAGTCGAATGCCGGTGAACTCTTCACCAGGCCAATGGCGTCATAGGTTTCCATGAAACCGGCCGGCAGGTCTGACAGCACGATGCGTGGCTGCAATTGGGTGTCGGCAACCGCGGGAATATCGACAACCAGGAAGGCTTTGAAGTCGAAGAAACCCGCAAGATCGCGCAGAAACCCGGCCAGCGCGATTTCACTGTCGATCGTGCCTAGACTGGCAAGAAGGGCTTCGTGACGTTTGATCAATTGCTAACCACCGTTCAATTTGAACCTGAAAATTTATACTGTCAGGCCAAACGGTATCAGGATCCGGGAACCATAGCAGAAATCAATCGCGGAAAATGCAACCGTCTGAAAAAAGTCCGGCGGCGCTGATCTAGACCGGCAATTTATCCGTGTTCTTGACTTCTTCCATGACAGGATAGGTATGTGTCTCGCGAACGCCCGGAAGAGACAGGATGACATCCGAGAGAAACGCCCGGTAGGATTCCATGCCTTCGACCCGCGCCTTGACGAGATAATCAAAGCCGCCGGCCACCATGTGGCACTCCATCACATCATCGGACCTGCGAACGGCTTCTGAAAATGCTTCAAATACATCCGGTGTCGTGCGGTCGAGTTTTACCTCGACGAAAACCAGCATGCCGCGATGAAGCTTCTCGGGAGAGAGCTTGGCCATATAGCCCTGTATGTAGCCGTCCCGGCCCAGGCGCTTGAGGCGTTCGGCCGTCGCGGTCGGCGACAGGCTGATTGTGTCGGCCAGCTCAAGATTGGTCAGCCGCCCATTGTCCTGTATGGCGCGCAAGATCTTGCGGTCTATGCGGTCGATTTCCTTCATCAATTCCCCTAAATTTGCACATAATCCAGTTTTTTACGCTATCTGATCTCCAATATATGGTGAGATTTTCCAAAAAATACAAGATATGAATGTGGCATTCACGGGAGATGTTAATGTCAACTGCAACCAAGCAAGTGTTCACCGCCTTTCACGCCGCACACGCGCCAGACGACGACCGCCTGATTGGGGAGTTCAGCGCAAAGCTCGATTTCAGCCCGACCCAGAACAGGGCGATTGATGCACGTGCGACGAAATTGATCAAGGCGATCCGTTCCGACTCGGGCCAGATGGGCGGGGTCGAGGATTTCTTGCGCGAATATGGCCTGTCGACCCGTGAGGGGTTGGCGTTGATGGTTCTGGCGGAGGCATTGCTGCGGGTTCCCGATGCGCTGACCCAGGACCGGTTGATCGAGGACAAGCTCAAGGAAGGCGGCTGGAGCGACCATGAGGCACAGGGCGACACCTGGTTCGTGTCGGCCTCGGCCTGGGCGCTGGCGATGTCGGCGCGGGTGATCAAGCCCGGCGAAACGCCTGAAGGCGTGATGCGCGGGCTGGTCAAGCGCATGGGCATGCCGACAGTGCGGACCGCAACACGCCAGGCGATGCGGTTTCTCGGGCATCATTTCGTGCTCGGCGAAACCATCGAGGATGCGCTGGGGCGGGCGGCCAAGAATGAAGCGCGGGGCTTCCGCCATTCCTACGACATGCTGGGGGAGGGCGCACGCACCCGGGCCGACGCCAAACGCTACTTCAAATCCTATGCCGACGCCATTGCCGCCATCGGCAAGTCCGCCAACAAGGTGTCGGCCGGCCGCAAGCTGCCCGACCGTCCGGGAATCTCGGTGAAACTCTCGGCGCTTCATCCGCGCTACCTCGCCACGCACCGCGCGCAAGTGCTTGAAGAGCTGGTTCCTGACGTGATCAAGCTGGCGCAGATGGCGAAGTCTCATGATCTCAATTTCACCATCGATGCCGAAGAGGTGGATCGGCTGGAACTGTCACTCGATGTGATCGACCAGACATTCGCCGATCCGTCCCTTGCCGGATGGGATGGTTTCGGACTGGCCATTCAGGCCTATCAGAAGCGGGCACCGCAGGTGATCGAGCACATTGCCGGCCTGTGCCGCAAACATGATCGCCGGATGATGGTGCGGCTGGTCAAGGGCGCCTATTGGGATACGGAAATCAAGCGCGCGCAGGAGCGCGGTCTTGCAGGATATGCGGTGTTTACCCGCAAGGCGGCGACCGATCTGTCCTATCTCGCCTGTGCCGGTCAGTTGCTTGGTCTGCGCGACGTGATCTATCCGCAGTTTGCCACCCACAATGCGCTGACGGTCGCCACCATTGTCGAGATGGCCGAGGACCGCAGCGGCTTCGAGTTCCAGCGCCTGCATGGGATGGGCGAGGTGGTGTATGACAGCCTCTCCCAAAGCAACGACCGGGTGCCGTGCCGGATCTACGCTCCTGTTGGCGGCTATCGCGATTTGCTGGCCTATCTGGTCCGCCGTCTTCTGGAGAATGGCGCCAATTCCTCCTTTGTCGCTGTGGCTGGCGACAAGTCCATTCCGGTGGAAGCGCTGCTCGAGCGGCCCGATGTCAAGCTTGGACTTGGCAAAGGTCAATCCGCGCGCAACAGCCAGATCCCGCTGCCGCTGGCGATCTATCCGGACCGCCCCAATTCGCGGGGGCTGGAATTTGGCGACCGTTTGCAGCTCGCTTCCCTGGTTGCGGGCATGGAGCGGTCAGCCGGAACGGTCAAAGCCGGTCCGCTTGCGCCGGGGCTGAAAGGCGGCGCGGTGCAGGACGTGCGCTCCCCTTCCGATCCGGCCAGAGTGGTCGGCACCGTGCAATTTGCCGATCCGAAGGATGTCGACAAGGCGGTCGGCATTGCCATGCAGGGATTCAAGAGCTGGTCGCGCTCCGATCCCGGACAGCGGGCGGCAGCGCTGGACCGGGCGGCGGATCTGCTCGAGGACCGGCGCGATCACTTCATGGCGCTGTTGTCGGCCGAAGCCGGCAAGACACTGGATGACGGCATTGCCGAAATCCGCGAGGCGGTGGATTTCCTGCGCTATTACGCGGCGCGGTCGCGCGACATGTTCAGTCAGATGGAACCGATGCCGGGACCGACCGGCGAGGACAACCGGCTGGGCTGGCGCGCGCGCGGCGTGTTCGTCTGCATCTCGCCGTGGAATTTCCCGCTGGCGATTTTCCTGGGCCAGATCACCGCAGGTCTGGCTGCGGGCAATGCGGTGATCGCCAAGCCGGCGGAACAGACGCCGCTGGTGGCGCATGAGGCGATCGGGCTGTTGCATGAGGCTGGTGTGCCCAAGGATGTGCTTCTGTGCCTGCCGGGTGCAGGTGATGTCGGCGCCGCGCTGACTTCGCACCCGCGCATCGGCGGCGTGGCGTTTACCGGCTCGACCGAGACGGCCCGGGCGATCAATCGGACGCTGGCCGCCAAGGACGGTCCGATCGTGCCGTTCATTGCCGAGACCGGCGGACTCAACGCGATGATCGTCGACGCCACGGCGCTGACCGAACAGGTGGCTGACGATGTGGTGATGTCGGCGTTCCGCTCCGCCGGTCAGCGCTGCTCGGCACTCAGGCTGCTGTTCGTGCAGGACGATGTTGCCGATCAGATGATCGAGATGATTGAGGGCGCCGCGCGTGAGTTGAACCTCGGCGATCCGTCGAAAGCCTCGACTGACATCGGCCCGGTGATCGACGAAGCGCAGCGCCAGATGCTGGCGGATCACATCGCCACGATGTCAAAGACCCAGAAGCTGGTCTATGCCGGGGATGTCCCGAATGAGGGGCTGTTCTTTGCGCCGCACATTGTCGAACTCAGGGATGCGGCTGCGCTTGACCGGGAAATCTTCGGTCCGGTTCTGCATGTGGTGCGCTACAAGGCGAAGAAACTGGACGCCGTGCTGGACGCCATCGACGCCACCGGCTTCGGACTGACGCTGGGGGTGCACACCCGGATCGAAGCCACCGTGCGCAAGGTGATCGACCGCCTCGACA
Organism: Hoeflea sp. YIM 152468; assembly: GCF_029210485.1. GTDB lineage: Bacteria > Pseudomonadota > Alphaproteobacteria > Rhizobiales > Rhizobiaceae > Hoeflea. Next base: position 246,197 of record NZ_JARGET010000029.1, on the reverse strand, counting down.
CCGGCAATGTCTACGTCAACCGCAACATCATCGGGGCGGTTGTCGGCACGCAGCCCTTTGGCGGCTCGGGGCTTTCAGGCACCGGCTTCAAGGCCGGCGGCCCGCATTACCTGATGCGCTTTGCGGTCGAGCAGGCGGTCTCGGTCAACACCGCGGCAGCCGGCGGCAATGCCGGGCTGATCGCGATGGGAGATGGCTAGCCAGGGCGGACGGGCCGACTGCGCCGCGCATCCGGGTGGTTGCGCGGCGCCTATCAGCGCCGGTATTGCGGACGAGGCTCGGGGGTGAACTCGATCGACGCGGTCACACCGCCCGATGCAATCTTGAGATCGAGTTCGCATCTGAGTTCCATGCAGGCGATCTCGGCGATTTTCATGCCCAGTCCACCGGATTGGCTGCTGATTTCCGGTGGCATGCCGATGCCGTTGTCCGAGCAGGTGACGCTGACGGTGCCGGCGGGGAGATGAGCAAGTTCAACCCGGACAACGCCCGCGCGTTGATCGGGGAAGGCGTGCTTGAAGGAATTGGCGACGAACTCATTGACCAGGGTGCCGACCGAGACCGCCTGCTGTGACCCGATTTCAACCGATACCGGGACATATTCCATGGTGACATTGGGCGGTGTTGTCTCTGCCAGGTAGTCGACGATGTTCTTGAGATAAACACCGAGATCGACATTGGATCCGGCATCGGTCTTGTAAAGATATTCATGCAGTGTCGACACCGCATCTATCCGGGTCATGATCTTTGCAACAGCCTGTTTGGCTTCCTCCGATTGCAGGCGCCGCTGCTGGATGCGGGCGAAGGCAGACAGCGACTGCAGCGAATTCTTGACCCGATGATCGACTTCCTGGCGCATCATCGCGGCCGACCCCAGCGCCTTGCGCATCTCGAACTGCATCATTACCTGGCGGGCGAGCACCTTGATGGTATCGCGCTGCAGCGGGGTGAGGCTTCTGGGCTCATGGTCAAGGACGCATAAGGTGCCGATTGGCAGGCCGTCGGCAGTCTTCAGCAAGGCGCCGGCATAAAACCGCAAGCCCGGATCGCTGCAGCACAACGGATTGTCGACCATTCGAGGGTCCTTCATCGTGTCTTCGATCTCGATGAACTCGTCTTCGAGAATGGCATGTGAACACAGTGAGGTCTCGATCGGGGTTTCGCGCATGGCGAACCCGACCGAAGCCTTGAACCATTGCCGGTCGGCATCAACCAGACTGACAAGTGCGATCGGCGTGCCGCAAACAGCAGCAGTCAGCTGCGCGATGTCGTCGAAATCCTTTTCGCGGTCCATGTCGAGCACTTCATAGGCATACAGCGCTCTTAGTCTTTCGCTCTGGCAGGGGTGCAGTGCCGCTTTCATGCGCTATACTCTCTGGCAAATGGTTCTAACGTCAAATGATCAGCTTTCTGTTGGTATCACGGTCGTGGCCCGGAGCGAGGCTGCCGGTAACCACCGCATTGTCATGGGGAGAAGGAAGGCGGAGCATCCAGGTGCGTGGCTTCGGCACTGCTCCACCGCGGTCCGCATCCAGTATACCTTCAGACCATGGCAATCCCTAACCTGTCTTGTATTTTCCGAATTCAGGCGGCTCCGGCAGGTCAGTGATTTCTCCGGGTTGCTTCGATCTGGCTTTGCCCTTTTATAGTGACCTGCGGTTTCGGCGCAACATATCGTGCTGCTGGCGAGGCAACAGGGAACCTGAATTGGAAAAACCCCCACTTTTCTGTGCGCCGCGGTGCGGTGTCGCAATTGGCGCATTGCGCGTCCCGTTTCATGCAAGCATTCTGTGCACTTTCAGGCTCTATTCGCCGGCAAGGTTACGCGGGGGCTGCGGACCATTTTGGCAAGAGGAATAACGGCACAATGGCTGAGTACAAATCCGATATCGAGATTGCCCGCGCGGCGACCAAGAAACCAATCATGGAGATTGGCAAGAAGCTTGGCATCCCTGAGCTTGATCTGGTGCCTTACGGACATGACAAGGCCAAGGTCTCGGCCGATTTCATTGCGCGCCAGAAAAGCAAGAAGGACGGCAAGCTGATTCTGGTCACCGCGATCAACCCGACGCCGGCAGGCGAGGGCAAGACCACCACCACGGTGGGGCTCGGAGACGGGCTCAATCGCATCGGCAAGAACGCAATGATCTGCATCCGCGAAGCCTCGCTCGGGCCGAACTTCGGCATGAAGGGCGGAGCCGCTGGCGGCGGCATGGCGCAAGTGGTGCCGATGGATGAAATGAATCTGCATTTCACCGGCGATTTCCACGCGATCACCAGCGCCCACAATCTGTTGTCGGCGATGATCGACAATCACATCTACTGGGGCAACGAGCTTGAAATCGATGCACGGCGGATTGTCTGGCGCCGGGTCATGGACATGAATGACCGGGCGTTGCGTGACGTGGTGGTCAATCTCGGTGGCGTCGCCAACGGCTTTCCGCGCCAGACCGGATTTGACATCACGGTGGCGTCGGAAGTCATGGCGATCCTGTGCCTCTCCAAGGATCTTGAAGATCTGCAGCAGCGGCTTGGCGCCATCGTCGTGGCCTACCGCCGCGACAAGACCCCGGTTCATTGCCGCGATATCAAGGCTGATGGCGCCATGACGGTGCTGCTCAAGGACGCGATGCAGCCCAACCTGGTGCAGACGCTGGAAAACAATCCGGCCTTTGTGCATGGCGGACCCTTCGCCAATATCGCCCATGGCTGCAACTCGGTGATGGCAACGACGACGGCGCTGAAGCTCGCCGATTACGTGGTCACGGAAGCCGGGTTCGGTGCCGATCTCGGGGCGGAAAAATTCTTCGACATCAAGTGCCGCAAGGCCGGTCTCAAGCCCGACGCAGCGGTGATTGTCGCCACGGTGCGGGCGATGAAGATGAATGGCGGCGTCAAGAAGGACGACCTCGGCCCCGAAAACATTGCAGCGGTTGAAAAAGGCTGCGCCAACCTTGGACGGCACATCCAGAATGTGAAGAAATTCGGCGTGCCGGTGGTGGTGGCGATCAACCATTTTGTCACCGACACCGAGGCCGAAATCCAGGCGGTGAAGGATTATGTGGCAACGCTCGGTGCCGAGGCGATTGTGTGCAAGCACTGGGCGAAGGGGTCGGCCGGTATCGAGGATCTCGCCCGAAAGGTGGTCGAGATGGCGGAATCCGGCCAGGCCCAGTTTGCGCCGCTCTATCCCGATGAAATGCCGTTGTTTGAAAAGATCGAGACCATCGCGACCTCGATCTATCACGCCGGTGAGGTGACGGCCGAAAAATCGGTGCGTGAACAGCTCCGTCAATGGGAAGCGCAGGGCTATGGCAATCTGCCGATCTGCATGGCCAAGACGCAGTATTCCTTCTCGACGGATCCGAACCTGCGGGGCGCGCCAGTTGGCCACAGTGTCGCCGTGCGCGAAGTGCGGCTTTCGGCAGGCGCCGGGTTTATCGTCGTCATCACCGGCGAAATCATGACCATGCCGGGTCTGCCCAGAACCCCGTCTTCGGAAAAGATCTGTCTTAATGACAAGGGTCAGATCGAAGGCCTGTTCTAACAGGAAGGCCGGGCGGCAGGTTCGCCCGGCCAACTGCCTGAGGCTTGCCCATCACTCGCCGGTCACTGGCCGGTCACTCGCCGGTCACTGGCCCCGTTGCTGGCCCCGTTACTGGCAAAGCCGGTAGCCGCGCTTGCGCTTGATGATGTCGAGATGAAGATGGTTGGCATGAGCCGCATTGGTGCCGGGTCCCAATACGGTGGTGAAATGCAGGCAGGCGCCGCCGCGCACCGCACGCTGAAACGCTTCTTCGATGTCACCATCGCCCTTGCGCGGTGAAATGCCGATCGGTTTGCGGTCGGAAAACCCGAACTCCATGATGTCGATGGCGTTGCCGGTTGCGTGTTCCGACAATTTGCCCGTGGCGCTGTTGTTGCGGCGGCGGCAGGCATAGGTCGATCCGTGATTGATGGCGGCAAGCCGGGGCTTGTCGGGCAGGCCGGAGGTTGCCGGAAGGACGACCTTGTCAGTCCAGTTGGCCAGCGCCAGCGCGGTCTGACAGCGCATTTGCGACGCGGGAGACAGGCTGACGCCACGGATGATCTGGTCGATGCTGTAGGTTGCGTCCATGCCGCACCCCTTGTCACCGCGCACGGAATCCTGGCGCTCGAACACCGCGCCCAGCTTGCGCAATTGCGCTTCGCAGTGAGCCAGCGCGGTTTCGTCGGCTTTGGCGACGGCACTTTCCGGCAGCGATGCGGGTTCGTCTGATGCGCCGGTTTTTTGGTCACGGGATGGGGTGGCCGCCTCTGCGCTGGCCGGGCCGTCCGGGTTTGTCATGCCGGGTGAGGGGGCTGGCGCGGGATGCGGGACGGCTGTTTCAGGCGAAGCCGGCCGGCGCGGATTGCTATCGGGGATCGGTCCGTTTTCGGGCAGTTCACTGCCCATGCAGACCACCAGCAGGACCGGGAGGGCCAGCAGCCGTCTCATGCGATCAGTCCCTGAACTCGACAACAACACCCTCGCTCACCATGTGGGCGAGCTCGCCCGCGTCCCAATTGGTCATGCGGACGCAGCCGTGGCTGCTGGTCTTGTCAATCCTGGAAGGGTGGGGCGTTCCGTGAATTCCGTAGGTCGGTTCGGACAGGTCGATCCAGACATTTCCAACCGGACCGTTTGGCCCCGGCGGCAGCGTCAGCGGCTGCTTGTTGTTTCCCTGAACAAAGTTTTCCGGGTTGTAGCTGTATGTGGGATCGATGGCGACGGCGGTCACGCTGTGGCTGCCCGTCGGGGAGGGTGTGCTGGCGCTGCCGATGGTGACCGGATAGATCGCGATCAGTGTCCCCGTGGCGTCATAGGCGAGCAGCCGTGCATCACTCTTGTCGGCGACAAGGCTTGCAACCTGAGCCTCGTTGTCGGTGCCCGGGTCGGCCACGGCAATGGTTTCACCCGCAGAAAATGCCATGCCCGGATTGAGGTCGGCAAGAAATTGCATATCCATGTGAAAGCGTTCGGCCAGCTTCTCCTGAACGCTGGTGAAGCCGATCTGATCGAGTTTTGCCAGTTCGGCGTAATCGTCTGGAAGCTTGGCGGAGAGGCCGGACAAATCGTCATCGGTGATGGTGTAGGCAACGATCACGTCGTTGCCCATGGCCTGCAGCGTGTCCCACAACAGGGCGTCGATCTTTCCGTCCACGGGAAGCTTGTTGACTTCCTCGAAGCCGCGGATCGCCTTTTCCAGGTTTTCGCCAGAGTATCCATCAATGACACCCGGCGAGGCGCCGGCCCGGTCGAGCAGGATCTGCACCCGCACGGCGAGCGGGCTTCGGCCTTCCGGCAAGTCTTCGCCGGTGAAGATTGCGGCATTGATGGCAGCAGGCTCGATTGCATCCGCGCGGGCTTCGACAATGGTGGTGGCTGCCGCGAGGGCAGCGGCGGCCAAGGCGAGACCGGTTTGGATTGTGTCCATCGTTTTTCACGTCCTCGTTTCGGGCAGAGCCTTGTTGCCTGCATATGCGGCACGAGGAGGTAACGCCCGAGACGCCAAAAAGATGCATCAGACCGGGCAATGGGATATTCCCCGGCTGACTGGCCGGCGCCTGGCCGGACGCCGGCGCGGGTCTTCAGGGCCTGCCAAAATCGCGGCTGACCTGACCCCAGGCGCAATGCGGGAAATAGGGATAACTGTCGGTCACAAAATACACGAACTTGCCATTGAGCGTGCCGCCATTGCATTGATCGAGCTTGTCCGAACCACCGGTGAACTGCCAGTCCTGCACATAGGTGCCGTCGTGCTTCCCGCCGGGGCCGCCATTGCGGGTTCCCGGCTTGAGCGTGTAACCGGATTTGGCCTCCGAGCCGAGGTAATGGATCTCGAAGCCGTCGGCAGCAAAGCCGACCAGGCTGGATTTGGCGCCCTTAAGAAATCCGGTCGGCTTGGCGTGGTAGTGGTAGAGGCCGCGCTGATCGACATGGGCGTTGTTCTGGTCCAGCCCCAACATCGTGCCGGCGCCCTTGCCGTCAAGCAGCCAGCCCGATGAGGGGTCACGGCTGAAACCGCGCGGTGAGGCGGCATCGTAGTAATCGGCAGTGCCGGGACGGATCATGACGCCATTGAGTGCAAAGCCGGTCGAGCCGCGCAAGGGTGTTGCGCGTGAAGTCTTGACCGGATTTTCGGGCACGCAGACCTCGATGAATTGCGCGGCGATGGAGTTGGGGTTGCCCGAATTGGGGAATTTGCCCGTGGCATGATCGGGCAGTCCATTGGATGTCATGCAGATAGTGCCGCGGCTTTTGGTGATCGATACCGATCCCGATGCAGCCTCGGCGGCGATGACGCTTGCAGCAATGCCGGCAATGGTCACGCCGGCGATGAGAAGATAGGACAATGGGCGGTCCATGAGGTTCCCCTTTGCGGTTGATTGTTTGAATGCGGACCGGGTGAAGGTGCCGGTTCCCACCTTTCCGTTGCGTGACCGGTAGATTAAGCATTTGTCATGATAGGCTGGGTTCGCGGCGCATCTTGTGGAACGAAACGCCGGCTTGCGGGTTACAACCTCAACACGGAGAAGGGGCCGGGGACTGCATGACGAGATTTACCCGAACGAACCGTGTCACGGAGTGGCTCGTACGCGGCATCCGCAACGGCAATGTGCACCGGCTGCCGGTCGTGCTGTTTGCGATTGTGACGCTGGGTGTTTACGCGTTCATCGAGATCGCGGAAGAAATGGCCGAAGGCGAGATCCGCAAAATTGACGAGATGGTGTTTCTCAGCCTGCGGATGCCGGGCGATCCGGCGAGTCCGGTGGGCCCGGCCTGGCTTCAGGAAACCGCTGTCGAGGTCACTGCCATCGGCGGGTTTCCGCTCATCATCCTGACGCTTGCGGCAGTCGCCGGGTTCTTCATCATTACTAAGCGCTACGGGGCTGCTCTTTATGCGGTGCTGTCGGTCGGGTCGGGGGCGCTGCTCAGCCACACATTGAAGCAATATTACGGGCGTCCGAGGCCTGACCTGGTCGATCACCTCGACACGGTGCACACGCTGAGCTTTCCCAGCGGGCACGCCATGATGACCACTGTCGCCTATTTGACGATGGCTTCGCTGGTGGTGGGATTTCTGCCGGATCGTCGGGCGCGAATTTACGTGCTCGCGGTGGCGGTGTTCGTGGCTGTCATCGTTGGTGTCAGCCGGGTTTATCTGGGCGTGCACTGGCCCAGCGATGTCGCCGCAGGCTGGGCGCTGGGCGCCGCCTGGGCGAGTTTCTCCTGGCTGATCCTGCATGTGCTTAACCACCATACCGGCCGCCACATCAAAACCGGGGACAGGCCATGAGTGTTGCGGTGGCAAAATCGACGAACTGGCACGATTGGTTCAAGCCCTTCGCGCGACTTGGATATGGCGCCCGCGGCCTGGTCTATCTGGTGCTGGCGTTCTTCATCATCAGCGCGGCGCTGACTACGGGAAGCGGCGGCGATGCCAGGGATGCGGTCGATTTCATCACCCAATCCACCGCAAGCGCCATTCTGACGCCGTTGCTGATCGTCAGCCTTGCCGGTTACTGCTGCTGGCGTTTGGTCCAGGCCTTGTTTGATACCGATGATCACGGGATTGACCCGAAAGGTCTGGCGGTCCGGGCCGGGCTGCTCGGATCGGCAGCGACCTACGGGTTCCTGATGGTCTACACCTTGTCCCTGTGGTGGGGGGGAGCCGTATCATCAGGCGGTGGGTCTGGTGTTGGGTTTGCCCGCACGGCAGCCACGTTCATTGGCGCCGGGCCCATGTCGATCATTCTCAGTGTGATCTTTGCCGTTGTTGGCGCTGCTCATGTGTGGAAGGCTCTGCATCGCAAATATCGCGATCATATCGAGGCCTCGCAGGCGCACCTTCGGTGGATCGATATCGCCGCCATCGGCGGGCTGACGGCCCGCGGCGCCATTTTTCTCGTCATCGCCTTCTTGCTGTTGCGGCACGGCCTTGCGGGCGAGGAAGGCCGTGCCGGTTTAGCAGAAGCGCTTGATTTTGTCGCCAGTCTCCCGTTCGGCGCCTGGTTGCTGGGCGCCATCGGGGCCGGCTTCTTTCTTTTTTCCGCCTATTCTTTGGCGGAGGCGATCTGGCGGCGCATCAATGTTGAAAACGCCTGAAGCCCTTCTCGATCAACGCGTGAGCGCGGCATTGTAGACCGGCTGGGGAGAATGGTGCGCGAGTTCCTGTTTGAGCCGTTGCTGCCGTGCCGCCTCAGGCTGGAACAAGACGGCTTCGATGACCAGGTGATCGGATGCGGAGTCGTCCGGTCCGGGCAGTGAAATTTCTGCCGCCTCCGGCAATCCCAGCAATGCCAGCCCGCGTGCGGTGTCCAGGGACAGGCATTCTCCGACCATCCCATCCATTGGCGTTTGCGTGATGATGGCGGTTTGCGGCTGCTTGTCGCCAATGCGGTAGCGCAGACGCGTGTTCAAGGTCACGAAGTTGGCTTCAATGTCTTCGCAAAACACCACGATGGTGGTGTCGAGCTTGTGCTTGAGAACCTGTCGAACAGGATCAGCCAGCATGTGCCGGCGGTCATACATGGTTTCAAGGATTGCAAAATCCTTGCTGGTCAACGTGCATTTCTGATTTTTCCACATGTCGGAACTCCGGCCGCGCCGGTTTGGGAGGCGCGTGTGATGGGTCAAGGAACACCGTCGCCCCTGCACCGGAATGGGTCCGATGCAGGGGAGTGGACCCGGTCAGAAGAAACACCCCCATCGGGTGAGAGAAATCGGTTCGCCGGTAGATCATTCCGCCACCACGGGCTGCTGGGTCTGCGTGACCTCGGTGACCGTCAAGTCGTGGACCTGGCCGCTGCGGGTTGCAAAGCTGATGGACTGTCCCGACTTCAGGCCGATCAAAGCCGAGCCGACCGGTGTCGTAATCGAGATGCGTCCATCATCGATGTTGGCATCAGCGGGATAGACCAGCGTCACGGTCTTACTCTGATTGGAGTCAACCTCATAGGTCACGGTGGATCCCATCCGGACCACACCGGCATCGATGGCTTTATCGCTGACGACGCGCGCGCGGTCGATTTCTTCGGCCAGAGCCGCCGCTATCTCCGGGCTGCGTTGTTCATAGGCAGCCGCCAGGTTGTTGAGGCGGGCGTAATCGGTTTCGCTGATTGTAATTCTGGGCTTGCGCCGGTTTTTCTGTAACATTGGATCATCCACGTATTCTTGCTGCCCAGGCCAAAGCTGACGCGGGGAGATGTTGAGACTGATTTTCTGGTTGATGCGCCGTGAGATGCGGAGAGTTCGATGTGTCTTCAGACAGTATCGGACGCTCGCATAGCACTCCCCGCGGTTCGGGGGCGCAGGTTGCCGAACCGGGGGTCAGATTTCCGCGATGGGAAAGGCCCTGAACAAACGAGTGATATGGGTTCGGTACATTTTCATAGCATGAATGTGGTGTAAGCTCCCGCCGATGTCAAGGTACCGGCCATTGGGGGGAAGCCGATGTCGCGGTCATTCCAGACGTTTGCCCGCGGGCGGCGCGGCAAGCAATTGGCAGGGGCACGCGGGCGGAAAATGCTGTCCTTCAGCCATGCAACGTGGTGTGCCCTGTGGAAAGCATCTGTTTGATCTTCCCTTGTAGCCCATCGTGACCTGCGCTATGAGACGGGCATGACACTGCATGTGACACAGAACAATTGGTGGTGGGTTCGCTTCTAGGCGGCCTTGACCACGCATGCGCGTTAGAGATCAACAAGCCGCCCGGGACCTGGAAGGTCCGGCGGCTTTTTTGTCTGATCCGCTGGACCTGACGTTGCCGGCCGGCTCAAACGGAGCTTGAACATGAGCACGACGGTACTTTCGGACGGCGCGGCGCAGTATCAGACGCGCGGCGGGATTGTGGTGACGCGACGACGGCGTGAGACGCCTTATGCGGATGCGGTATCGAGCTATATCGATGCGCTCGACAGCCGGCGCGGCGCGGTGTTTTCATCGAATTACGAGTATCCCGGCCGCTACACCCGCTGGGACACTGCGATTGTCGACCCGCCGCTGGGAATTTCGTCGCAAGGCCGGAAGCTGACAATCGAGGCTTACAATGGCCGCGGCGAAGCGCTGATTTCCATTCTGGCCGACAGGCTTTCCGGCCATGCGGACTTTTCGATCTCGGACCAGGCGGCAGGCAGGATTGACATTGACATCACCCAATCTGACCGGATGTTTTCCGAGGAGGAGCGGTCTCGGGCTCCGACGGTGTTTTCGGTGCTGCGGGTGATTGTCGACCTGTTTCACTCTTCCGAAGATGGCAATATCGGCTTTTACGGGGCGTTTGGCTACGATCTGGCGTTCCAGTTCGACCCGGTGCCAGCCAGGCTCAGCCGGCCGGAGGATCAGCGCGACCTGCTGCTTTTCCTTCCGGATGAAATTCTGGTGGTCGACCATCATGCGGCCAAGGCCTGGATCGACCGCTATGACTTTGCCCTCGGTGAGGTAACCACTGAAGGCTGTGACAGCGGCATTGTCAGCGAACCATTTGAGCCTTCCGATCAGGTTCCGCCGCGCGGCGACCATGCGCCTGGTGAATATGCGCAACTGGTCAAGCGCGCCAAGGACAGCTTCCGGCGCGGCGATCTGTTCGAAGTGGTGCCCGGGCAGACCTTCTTCGAACGCTGCGAAGCGCGGCCGTCGGAGATCAGCCGGCGGCTGAAAGCCATCAACCCGTCGCCCTATTCGTTCTTCATCAATCTCGGAAACCAGGAATATCTGGTCGGCGCATCGCCCGAGATGTTCGTGCGGGTCAACGGCAGACGGGTCGAAACCTGCCCGATCTCGGGCACCATCAAGCGCGGCGAAGACGCGATTTCGGATTCCGAGCAAATCCTCAAACTGCTCAATTCGAAGAAGGACGAGTCGGAACTGACCATGTGTTCGGATGTCGACCGCAACGACAAGAGCCGGGTCTGTGAACCGGGATCGGTCCGGGTGATCGGCCGCCGCCAGATCGAGATGTATTCGCGGCTGATTCACACGGTCGATCATATCGAAGGCCGTCTGCGCGATGGCATGGATGCGTTCGATGCGTTCCTGAGCCATGCCTGGGCGGTGACGGTGACCGGTGCGCCAAAATTGTGGGCGATGCGGTTTCTGGAGAACAACGAGAAAAGCCCGCGGGCCTGGTATGGTGGCGCCGTCGGCATGGTCAGCTTCAATGGCGACATGAACACGGGACTGACGCTCAGGACCATCCGCATCAAGAATGGAATTGCCGAGGTGCGGGCCGGCGCCACGCTGCTGTTCGATTCCAACCCCGAGGAAGAAGAGGCCGAAACCGAACTCAAGGCTTCGGCCATGCTGTCGGCGATCCGCGATGCCAGGCTGGGCAATGCCGGCTCCACCGGACGGGAGACGGCCAAGGTGGGCGAAGGTGTGTCGATCCTGCTGGTTGATCACGAGGATTCCTTTGTGCACACGCTGGCCGGCTATTTCCGTCAGACCGGAGCCGAGGTCACGACCGTCCGGGCACCGGTGGATGACCAGATGTTTGACCGGGTGTCGCCCGACCTTGTGGTGCTGTCGCCGGGTCCGGGAAGCCCGAAGGATTTTGATTGCGCCGCCACGATCAGGAAAATTCGCGCCCGCGAGTTGCCGGTGTTTGGCGTCTGCCTCGGTCTGCAGGCGCTGGCGGAAAGCTTTGGCGGGTCGTTGCGGGAGCTGGCTGTGCCGGTTCACGGCAAGCCGTCCCGGATCCGGGTGTTGCCGGACGGGATCATCTTTTCCGGACTGGCCAGGGAGGTGACGGTGGGGCGCTATCATTCAATATTCGTCGACTACGCCACATTGCCAAAAGAATTCCGTGTTACCGCGGAAACCGATGACGGGGTGGTCATGGCCATAGAACATGAGAGCCTGCCGATTGCTGCGGTGCAGTTCCACCCGGAATCGATCATGACGCTGGGTCAGGATGCCGGCATGCGGATGATCGAAAATGTGGTGGCGCATCTGGTGCCCAAGGCAAAGGGGAATGGGGCATGAAACAAGACTTTCAGCCAAGTCCGGGTCTGGCCGGCGCCTTGCTCGTCACCTCACTGCTCCTTCTGGTCTCTCTGGTCTTTCTGTCAGGGAGCCTGGCCCCGGCCTGGGCGCAAGCAGCGGACAGCATCGAAGCGGGCCGCGATCTGGTCGAGGTCAATTGCGGAAAATGCCATGCGGTGGGCGTGGCGGACGCCAGCCCGCACAAGGATGCCCCACGGTTCCGCAAGCTGTCGGACAGTTTTCCCATGGATGCGCTTGAGGAAGCCTTTGCCGATGGCCGCATCTATTCGGGCCATCCAGACATGCCCGAGTTCATTGCGACACCTGACCAGGTTGATGCTATCATTGCCTACATCGCTTCGTTGCAGGATTAGGTTCCGTGCCCCAGGCCAACACGTCCATTCGCCGGCTGGCGTTCTGGTCCATTCCCCTGGCCTTCGCGGTGATGGGAGTGAAATTTGTCGCCTGGCATCTGACCGGATCGATCGCACTCTATTCCGATGCGCTGGAATCCATCGTCAATGTGATCGCGGCGCTGGCGGCTTTCGTCGCCATCGGATACGCCCAGAAACCGGCTGACATCGGCCATCCCTACGGCCATCACAAGGCCGAGTATTTCTCAGCCGTGCTCGAGGGCGTTCTGATCGTGGTGGCGGCGTTGCTGATCGTGCATGAGGCGGTGGGCGGACTGATGGCGCCCAAGCGCATCGAGGCCGCCGGGCTTGGCCTTGCGGTCAATGCGAGTGCGGCGGTCATCAACGGGATCTGGGCGTTTGTGCTGTTGCGCGTCGGACGCAGGTACCGCTCACCAGCGCTGCTGGCCGACGGCCATCATATCGTGTCGGACGTGGTCACCTCTGTGGGGGTGATTGCCGGGCTTGGTCTCGCCGTGGCGTTCGACCAGCCGCGGCTTGACCCGCTGCTGGCGCTGATCGTGGCCTGCAATGTGCTGTGGCAAGGGTGGAAGGTGATCGCCTCGTCACTCGACGGGCTGATGGACCGGGCGGTCGATCCGGTCGATGAACAGCGCATACAGGACATCATCAAGGCTGAAGCGGATGGCGCCATCGAAGCCCATGATATCCGCACGCGGCTGGCGGGGCGGGTGTCCTTCGTCGAATTTCACCTGGTCGTCGATGGCGGGATGACGGTCGAACACTCGCATGAAATCTGCGACCGGCTGGAGACCGCGCTCAAGCAAGCGGTGGAAGGCGTGCAGGTGATCATTCACGTCGAACCCGCTCACAAGGCCAAGGATGAAGGTGTCGTGCTGGGCTGAAAACCCCGGCATGAGCCCCGGGGTATTGGGTGCCCCGTCACCCGCCAAACTTCTCCAGCGCCAGGCAAAAGACAGCCGCATCGACATTGCCGCCGGACATCGTGACGATCACGTCCTCGGCTTGGATCTCGCCCGGATGAAACAGCGCGGCCGCCAAAGCCACGGCGCCTCCGGGTTCGGCGACCAGCTTGAGCCGGGAAAAGGCAAGAGCCATGGCGTGAAGCGCCTCGTCTTCGGTGACGACCAGCCCTGGGCCGGCAAGCTGCGAAAGGATCGGAAAGGTGATGGCGCCCGGCTGCGGGGTGATGATTGCATCACACAGCGAGCCGGACAGGCGGCTGTTGCGTTCGATGCGGCCCGACACCAGGCTGCGGGCCATGTCGTCAAACTCTTCGGGCTCGACGGTGCGCACCCGCAAGTTGGGGGCATCGGCCTGCAAGGCCAGCGCGATGCCGGAGGCAAATCCGCCGCCGCCGCAGCAGACCAGCACATCGGCCCGGGTGATGCATTCGGCGGCAGCCTGTTCGGCAATCTCCAGGCCGCAGGTGCCCTGGCCTGCAATCACCAGAGGCTCGTCATAGGGCCGGATCAGCGTCAGGCCCTGGTCTGCGGACAGCCGGGCGCAGATCGCATCCCGATCTTCTGTCGCGCGGTCAAAGGTCACCACCTCGGCGCCCATCGCCCGGGTGTTGTCGATTTTCATTTGCGGCGCGTCCGATGGCATGACAATGACCGCGCGCACACCATGCCGGAGAGCCGCCAGCGCCACGCCCTGGGCGTGATTGCCGCTGGAAAAGGCAATGACCCCACGGGCCCGGGCTTCGGCGTTCAGTCCCGACACCGCAGACCAGCCGCCGCGAAACTTGAAACTGCCGGTGTGCTGCAGGCATTCGGGCTTGATCCAGACACGGCGGCCGGCGATCTCGTCGAGGAAGGCAGAGCGGAGCAAGGGCGTGCGCCGGACATGGCCTTCAAGCCGGGTCCGGGCGGCGCGGATCATCTCGATGTTCATCCGATAGTCCTCAATTTGGTTGCGTGGCTGACCCGAGCGGGAGCAAGGCTGGTTCTCCAGGGAATTTCACAGGTTTGTCAAGATTTCGCGTGCATGTCGATGCATGTTCGCGGACTGGCGGCGAACATTGCTGAGTGCACGTCAGTCAACCCTGCTGGCTGCCGCGCAACGATTAAATTCACCCGTGCCTTGACAGCGCCGCAATTATCAGGCCTAAGGGCGCAACTGGATAGGGGCCATTTCGGCCGCTGCACGCGTCTTCGTTGATTAGCGTGTTCTGACTTCCCCTAACGTCCACCTTTAAATTTTCGTATCGGCCAGCGGCGATGCGCCCAACCCGAACTCCACCGACTGCGGATTGTCCGTAGCGGGTGGACTATTTGTGATCGGGCATGGTTCGCGAATGGCGGCGCCTCAGCGCACGCCCCGACGTATGCCCAAAATACGAAAGCTTTTGCATGATTTTCTCACAACTCGGCCTCTCCAAGGCCCTTCTCGACACGCTTGACGGCCTGCATCTGACAACGCCGACGCCGATCCAGGTGCAGGCAATCCCGCCTGTGCTCGAAGGCCGCGATGTCATCGGCCTGGCCCAGACCGGCACCGGCAAGACCGCAGCTTTCTCGCTGCCGATCCTGCATCGGCTGGCGCCCGGCAAGAAGGCCGCGCCGAAGAAGGTGCGCGCACTGATCCTGTCGCCGACCCGCGAACTCTCGGCCCAGATCGCCCGCAGCGTCAAGGATTACGGCCGCCGTCTGCACCTGACCTCGACCGTGGTGGTTGGTGGTGTGTCGATCCGTCCGCAGATCAAGGCATTGGCCGGCGGCATCGATATCCTGATCGCCACTCCGGGCCGGCTGATGGACCTGATCGAGCAGCGCGCCGTGTCTCTCAACGAAATCGAAGTGGTGGTGCTCGACGAGGCTGACCAGATGCTCGACATCGGCTTCATGCCGGCCATCAAGCGGCTTCTCGCCATGACCCCGAGCACGCGGCAGACGCTGCTGTTCTCGGCAACCATGCCGAAGGAAATCCGCCAGCTTTCAGACCGGCACCTGAAGGATCCGGTCGAAGTGTCGGTCATCCCTGCCAAGAAGACCGCTGACCGCGTCGAGCATTCGGTCATGCACATGCAGCCGGGTGTGAAGATGGGTGCGCTGGCATCGCTGATCCGCGACCGCAAGGGCGAACGCGTCATCGTCTTCACCCGCACCAAGCGCGGTGCCGACAAGGCTGTCAAACGGCTTGAAACCGACGGCATCAACGCTGCCGCCATTCACGGCAACAAGTCTCAGGGCCAGCGCGAGCGTGCGCTTGCGGGCTTCCGCGCCGGCACCGTGCCGGTGCTGATCGCCACCGACATTGCTGCCCGCGGCATCGACGTGCCCGGCGTCAGCCTGGTGGTCAATTACGAATTGCCGAACGTGCCGGAAGTCTATGTTCACCGCATCGGCCGCACCGCGCGCGCCGGCGCCGAGGGCACGGCCGTGACCTTCTGTGCTCCGGACGAACGCTCGCTGCTTCGTGACATCGAAAAGATGCTGAAGACCGAGATCCCGGTCGAAAAGGCGCCGGAAGGCACCTATGTCGATGCCCTGGCGGATCCCGACGGCGATTTCGCGCCGCTCAACCGCACCCAGCGGCCGCGCCAGGGTGCCCGGCCGCAAGGCCAGGGCGCCAAGCCGCAAGGCCAGGGCGCCAAGCCGCAAGGTCAGGGGCGCAAGCCCGGCCAGGCCGGAAAGCCGCAGGGCCAGGGCCGCAAACCGGGCGACAACCGGCACCGGCCGGCAGGCGCAGCCAACCAGAATGGCGACCAGCCTGCAGCCAAGGCGCGTCGTCGCCGTAGCGACCGCCGTCCGCGGCCGGAGCAGGCCGGCGACAAGGCCGCCGCAGCCCAGGGCTGAGCCCACCGGTTTGAACGTTTGCGGAGCTGATATGGGCTTCGGCAGGCACCACTGAATGCCCAGGCGGCGCAGCGATAAATCGCTGCGCCGCCTGCCTGTTTAAGGACGTTTCGGTTTGCGCCATTGTTTCGCGGGCCGGATCGTACTATCTGGCAGGCACATGAAACACACGGAGACTGGCTTATGAGCGACGAAGACGACAAGACGACAGAACTGCCGCTGGGCAAGGAAGCGGAAGCAAACCTGTTCAAATCGCGCTCGATCTTCATCTATGGCGGTATCACCCAGGAACTGGCGCACAAGGTCTGTGCCCAACTGGCGGCGCTCGCCGCTGCCAGCGATGACGACATCCGGATTTTCGTCAATTCACCGGGTGGTCACGTGGAATCGGGCGATTCGATCCATGACATGATCGGCTTCATCAAGCCGAAGGTCTGGCTCATCGGCACCGGCTGGGTCGCCTCTGCCGGTGCGCTGATCTATGTGTCGGTGCCCAAGGAGCAGCGCCTGTGCCTGCCCAACACCCGCTTCCTGCTGCATCAGCCCTCGGGCGGCACCCGCGGCATGGTCTCCGACATCGAGATCCAGGCCCGCGAGATCATCAAGATGAACGAGCGGCTGAACAAGATCTTCGCCAAGGCCACCGGCCAGAAGGTGGAAAAGATCGCCGCCGACACCGACCGCGATTACTGGCTGACGGCCGAAGATGCGAAAGCCTACGGTCTGGTCGGCAGGATCATCACCAGCCAGAGCGATATCTGAATCTGGCCGCAGTGATGCACGGATCAAGACCCCGCTGGTGCGAGCCGGCGGGGTTTTTGTTTGGACTGCGCCGGCTTGCTCGCGCAACGCCCTATTTCGATTTGTGCTTCTTGGCCTGCTTGATCATCTTGCCGAAGGCCTTGTCCCTGGAGCGGCGCTGGGCAAGGGTCGCGGTGTTGTGCTGGTCCTCGGCAACAAGCTTGCGCCACCGCGCCAGCCGGGCCGCGTCGATGTCACCACGTTCCAGTGCCGCCTGCACCGCGCATCCGGGCTCGCTGATGTGGGTGCAATCGTTGAAACGGCACTCCAGCGACAGCGCATCGAGATCGGAAAAGACTTCGGCCACGCCGGCTTCGGCTTCGGTCAGTTGCAGCTCGCGCACGCCCGGCGTGTCGAGCACGGCGCAGCCGTCGGGCAGCAGGTGGAGCTGCCGGTGCGAGGTGGTGTGGCGGCCCTTGGCATCATCTTCGCGAATGGCCTGGGTGGCGGCGGAGTTCGTTCCCGACAATGCATTGGTCAGTGTCGACTTACCTACTCCGGACGAGCCGAGAAAGGCGACGGTCTGACCCGGCCTGCACCAGGGCGCCAGTTTCGTCTTCGGCTCGTCGCTCCTGGCATTGAGCGTGAGCACCGCGACATCTGTGGAAATGGTCTCGGCCTGCGTGACATAAGAGGCGGGATCATCGCACAAATCCGGCTTGGTCAGCAGGATCACCGGGGTCACCCCGGCATCGAAGCCGAGGGCGACGTAGCGTTCCAGCCGGGCCAGGTTGAAATCGAGATTGCACGAGGTGACGATGAATACGGTGTCGATGTTGGCGGCGATCAGCTGGACGGAACGGTCATGGCCGGCGGCACGGCGCTTGATCAGGCTCTTGCGCTCGAGCAGGCGGCTGGCGCTCGGCAATTGGTGATCAAACAGCAGCCAGTCTCCGACGGTGGCGTCGGCGCGGGGCGGAATCATGCTGTCGAGGCGATCGCCGAGCACGCGCAGCCCGTTGCGGTGAACCTCGGTGACCCGGACAGGGGGGGTCTGCGTCAACTCGTCGATGCTGATCTGCTGGGCGAAGAAGGGTTGCCAGCCCAGGCTTTGCAACCCCGAGACCGGAGGTTTCGGGGTCTCGCCCCTGGCTGTGGACGGCAGAAACACAGAATAATCACGCGGCATCGAGTGTGGCTTTCATGCTCGGGACCCCAAGAGCTGCATGGGCAGACATCGGTCGCCAGGCGGATGCTGGCGTGAAAGGGATGTCATAGGTTCAGTACAGCGTTATAGGGTAGCATTCTACGGCATGGACGGGGAAAAACGATTCTGTTTTGCATCCGATGCCGCAAAAATGTGAGGCTGATCGCTTGATCCCGACACTTGAAACCGAGCGGCTGTGGCTCAGAGCACAGACCATGGATGACTGGCCGGCCTATGCGGGGCTGATGATGTCCGATCATGCAGTGTTCATGGAGGGACCGCACACGCTGGGGGATGCCTGGGGGATGTTCTGTCACGATCTGGCGCAATGGCATCTGCTGGGTGTTGGAGCGCTGATGATCGAAGAGCGCGAAACCGGGCAGTGTCTGGGCCAGGTCGGCATCAATCACGGACCGCTGTTTCCCGAGCATGAACTGGGCTGGCTGGTCTATCCCGATCATCAGGGCAGGGGCTATGCCTATGAGGCGGCGCTGGCATTGCGTGACTGGGGCATCAGGGTCCGCGGGCTCACATCTCTGGTCAGTCACATCGATCCGGATAATCACCGCTCGCGCAAACTGGCCGAGCGGCTGGGCGCTAAGCTGGAGATCGATCCGGATCGTCCGGGACCGGAGGTTCTGGTGTATCGGCACAAGATGTGAGGCCGGTTCGCAAGCAGCCACATTTTCCTGAGTGAAGGAGACGACCTAATGCCGAAAACCATTCTCATTACCGGTTCGACAGACGGCATCGGGCTGGAAACCGCCAAGCTGCTGGTTGCGGCCGGACACAAGATGCTGCTGCACGGGCGCAATCCGGCCAAGCTTGCCGATGTGGCGAAGCGGCTTGCGGCGTTGCCGGGTGCGGGCGCGATCGAGACCTTTGTTGCCGACCTTTCGCGCATGGCCGAGGTTGAAACGCTGGCCCGCGAAATCTCCGCGGCGCATGATCATATCGATGTGCTGATCAACAATGCCGGCATCCTCAAGACCGACACTGCCATCACCGCGGCGGGGCTTGATGTGCGCTTCGCGGTCAACACGATCGCGCCCTATCTGCTGACCCGGCAGCTGCTGCCGCTGATGCGTCCGGATGGCCGGGTGGTGAACCTGTCGTCGGCGGCGCAGGCGCCGGTTGATCTCAAGGCCCTTGAAGGCCAGCGCCAGCTCTCCGCCATGGAAGCCTATGCGCAGAGCAAGCTGGCGCTGACCATGTGGTCGCGTCACATGGCCGAAGACCTCAAGGACCAGGGCCCGGCGATCATCGCGGTCAATCCGGGGTCGCTGCTTGCCAGCAAGATGGTCAGGCAAGGGTTCGGCGTGGCAGGCAGCGACCTCGCGATCGGCGCAACCATCCTGGTGCGGGCGGCGCTGGAGGCGGAGTTTGCCGCAGCCTCGGGGCGTTATTTCGACAATGACAATGGCCGCTTTGCCGCGCCGCACCCCGACGGGCTCGATGACGGCAAGTGCGCCGAGGTGGTGCGCGTGATCGAGAGTCTGATCAGGGCCTGAGACGCTTCGCCCCGGCGGCTGTTGTGGCCGGGACGGACTGAGCCGCGCCTTGCCCGATACGAAAAACAGGCCCCCGCCGGATTTGCCAGCGGGGGCTCGATGTTCACTCGCTTACAGGCAGCCTGAGGCTGTCAGGAAAAGTCGAGCGCGCGGTCGCCGTTCTCATCCTTGATGCGGGTCGGCAGACCGTTGTGGTTCAAGATGTTGAGGAACGGTTTGGGGTCGAGTTCCTCGACATTGACCATCTTCTTGGCATCCCACTCGCCGGTGGCGACCAGCATGGCGGCGGCGACCGGGGGCACGCCGGCGGTGTAGGAAATGCCCTGGCTGCCGACTTCATTGTAGGCGTCCTTGTGGTCGGCGACGTTGTAGATGAAGACTTCGCGTTGCTTGCCGTCCTTGGTTCCCTTGACGAAATCGCCGATGCAGGTCTTGCCGGTGTAGTTTGGCGCCAGCGATGCCGGATCGGGCAGGCAGGCCTTGACCACCTTCAGCGGGACGACTTCATCACCATTGGCCAGCGTCACCGGCTGTTCCGAAAGCAGGCCGATGTTCTTGAGCACGGTGAAGACGTTGATGTAGTGATCGCCAAAGCCCATCCAGAAGCGCACATCGGCGCCGTCCATGTTCCTGGCCAGCGAGTGGACCTCGTCATGACCGCAGAGATAGGCCTTCGAGGGGCCGACCACCGGAAGGTCGAACGTCTTGCCGATTTCGAACATCTGGTTGGTCTGCCATTCGCCGCCCTGCCAGGAATAGACCACACCGGTGAATTCGCGGAAATTGATTTCCGGGTCGAAATTGGTGGCGAAATACTTGCCGTGACTGCCGGCATTGATGTCGACGATGTCGATATCGCTGACCTGATCGAAATAGTCGTTCCTGGCCAGCGCCGCATAGGCATTGACCACGCCGGGATCAAAGCCGGCGCCCAGGATGACGGTGACGCCCTTTTCGGCGGCTTCGTCGGCGCGCTTCCATTCGTAGTTGCCGTACCAGGGCGGGGTTTCGCAGATCTTGCCCGGCTCTTCGTGGATGGCGGTGTCGATATAGGCGGTGCCGGTGTCGAGGCAGGCGCGCATCACCGACATGTTCAGGAACGCGGTGCCGACATTGATGACGATCTCGGACTTGGTCGCCTTGATCAGCGCCTTGGTGGCGTCGATGTCAAACGCGTCGAGCGCATGACCGGCCAGAACGCCGGGCTGCTTCAGGGCGTTCTTCTCATGCACCGAAGCGATGATGGCGTCGCATTTGGATTTGGTGCGCGAGGCGATGTTGATGTCGCCAAGCACATCATTGTTCTGGGCGCATTTGTGGGCGACAACCTGGGCGACACCGCCGGCGCCGATGATGAGGACGTTCTTTTTCATGATGGGGACTAACTCCTGTGTCCAATCGTCAGATGCCTTACGAGAGGCCGTGTTCGAAATCCGTGTAATCAAACTCACGGACCGTTCTGATGCTGCCATCGAGTTCGCGGATGGCGATTGACGGCATTCTCACGCCGTTAAACCAGTTTTTCTTGACCATAGTGTATCCGGCGGCGTCCTGGACCGAAATCCGGTCGCCGATGGAAAGTCTGTCCGGGAAACTGAACTCGCCGAAAATGTCGCCGGCGAGGCACGACTTGCCGCAGATCATGTAGCGGTGGTCGCCCTGATTGGGTTCAATCCTGGCGTTTTCGCGGTAGATCAACAGATCCAGCATATGGGCCTCGATGGAGCTGTCCACAATGGCGAGGTCCTTGCCGTTGAACAGCGTGTCGAGCACGGTGACTTCCAGCGTCGTCGATTTGGTGACCGAGGCCTCGCCGGGCTCGAGATAGACCTGCACATCAAACTCGCCGGAAAAGCGCTTGAGCCGCTCGGCGAATTGCTCGAGCGGATAGTCTTCGCCGGTGAAATGGATGCCGCCGCCGAGGCTGACCCATTCGGCCTTCTTCAACAGCGGCGCAAACTTCTGCTCGATGTTGGAGAGCATCTGGTCAAACAGCGCGAAATCGCCGTTTTCGCAATTGTTGTGGATCATGAAGCCGGAGATCATCTCCATCACCGGTTCGACCTGTTTGAGATCCCACTCGCCCAGCCGCGAATAGGGCCGGGCCGGATCGGCGAGATCGAATGTCGAGGACGACACGCCGGGATTGAGCCGCAAGCCGCGGGTGATGCCGGCGGCGTTGTCGGCAAAGCGGGTGAGCTGACCGATCGAATTGAAGATGATCTTGTCGGCGTGGGACACCACCTCGTCGATCTCGTGATCGGCGTAGGCGACCGAGTAGGCGTGGGTTTCCTTGCCGAATCTTTCCCGGCCCAGCCGCACTTCGTAGAGCGAGGAGGAGGTGGTGCCGTCCATGTAGTCGGCCATGAAATCGAACACGCCCCAGGTGGCAAAGCATTTGAGCGCCAGCAGCGCCCTGGCGCCGGAGAGCTCGCGCAGCCGGGCGATCTTCTCCATGTTCTGGAGCAGCTTCGACTTGTCGATCAGATAATAGGGGGTCTGGATCACGGTCTCATCCGTTTGGTTGCTTGGGGGAAGGGCGCTTGCAATCGGCGGATCCATGGCTGTCGCGGCAGCCGGAGCCTCGCGCTTGATGGGGAATTAGGCAAATCGGCTGTCATAGGCAAGGGCTGATGCGGGATTGGGGTGAAAAAGGGGGCTGGTGATCGCCAAAGAACCCCTCCCCAACCCCTCCCCACAGGTGGGAGGGGCTCAACCTGGCCGGGCCTACTCGGTTCAATCAAGCCTATGCGGTTTGGGCGCTCCCTTGTTCCGGGCAGGATGCCGGACACACGGAGCCCCTCCCCCTTGAGGGGAGGGGTTGGGGAGGGGACTTTTCTGATGCCTGCCACGCCAAATCCTCCGCGCGCGAAAAATAAAATTCGCCGGCGGCTTTGGATCGTAAAGTCCGGAGGGCCGCACGCGGGCTTTGCCTCTGGAATAGGTAAAAATGGGTGGCGCAGCCTGCGCACGGCCCGAAACTCGCCGGATGATGTCCGCATCCGACAGGCGGCGCCTCGCACTCTGCGGGAGTTTATCCCCGCCCCGGATTGCTCCGGCCGCGATCTGGACTGACCGCGGGCGTGGTTTTCGGGGTCCGGCACGGACGCTGAAGGGTCATGAGACCTGTCATGTCCGCCACAGGCCCGGACCGGCGTCTCGATTCCGTGCCCGCCAGATGGCAGGCCCGGAGAAAATCCGGCCCGGTGGCTGGCTTTGCACGTGTCTCGAACGAGACCCGCCCGCCAGCGGAGCCCCGATGGCTTCCGCCTCCTTGCGCGACCTGCCGCACGTTACCGCAGACCGCAAAAGGCCTTCCTCCCGCCTGGTCGAAACCGTTCGCGAACCATCCGGCAGCGGAAGTGCAAAGAGTGTGTCACGGGTTTGGAAGGTGGGGATAAAAGGGGCACTAATCTTCGTAGTATGTTGCGGCGCGCGCCCTCTCCACCCTTGTGGGGGAGAATGCGAATTTCAGCATCTTAGCGTCAGCTAAGTGCCAGAAATTCCAAGAGAGGGGGCCTGTTTCGGCACCGGAAACTTCCCCCTCACCTGAAAAATCTATGACTTGGCGCTCACGCACCAAGATCATGATTTTTCTTCCTCTCCCACAAGGGGAGAGGAGGCGCATGTCAGCCTTCTGCGGCAGCCCCCCACCCGAATCGCCTGCGCTCGCGCTTGTCTCTCCAAGGGTATTGATCCGGGGCCGGTGTTTGCGGTTTCATCGGGGACAGCTTCCTGTCACAGATCATCTTCCCAATTCTGTCCGCCGTAAAACAGCCGCAAGATGGTGACGGCCTGGTTAGAGACCATGAACGCGACGGTGACGCGCTTCTCGAACCCGATGACGCGCAGGCCTGTTCGGATGTCATCACGGGCATGACCGCGCTGTGATGCCAGATCGAAGCCGCTGCAATAGCGTTCGATTCGGTCGATGTAGGTCATCGCGATACCGGGGCTGGCTTTGGCGCTGATCCATTCATAGAGCGCAAACAAATCCGCCCGCGCTTCCGGAGCAAAGATAACGTCGCGCGGTTTCACACCGAGCCTTTTGTCTTTTGAGCGTGCAGCGTGCGAATTTCTTCAAATACAGAATTTGCCGGAATTCCGCGCGAGGGATCCGCAAGCATTGCATCGTAGGTTGGCGCAACCTGGTTGCGCAGCCAGTCCTCAACGGCGCGGTCTCGCTCCTGCAGGGCGCGAAGCCCGGCTCGAATGACTTCGCTTGCCGACGCGTAGTCGCCGGAGCTGACTTTCTGATCGATGAAGTTCGCGTGCTCATCGGGAAGGCTGATTGTTCGCTTGTTCATGATTTATCCTTTTTCACTAGGATATGGCAAAGTATGACTAATTCATACCAGATTATCATCAGCTGTAGAATGTACAAATAGCAACCTTAGTGCGCGAGCCCGTATCAACATTGCCCCCTTGCCATCCCGCCCCGCCGTCGCTAATAATCACAGCCATGACCTCGACAACGCGCCCCTCCGAGACCTCGTTTGCCCGCTTTGCAGCGGCGGCGGTTTCGCATGCGCGGCTTGGGTCCCTTCTGCTTCTCGCACTTAGCGGCGATCGCCGGGCTCGTTGAGGAGCGTCCGGCGGTCGAACCCGCCGGCGACGCTGCTCCTCTCGCGACTTTACATTTTTTCCTGAATGCAACATGACGGCCTGAGGCCGGTTGATGTCCGCTCTGCGCGGCTGCCGGGATTTGGGCCAGGAAACGAGAGAAGACCATGACCGCACAGACTTCATCCGGACCGAAGGGCATGCCGACGGCATCGCAAAAATACCACGCCTACCCGCTGATCGATCTTGCCGACCGGACCTGGCCGTCCAAGCGGATCGACAAAGCGCCGATCTGGTGCTCGGTGGATCTGCGCGACGGCAACCAGTCGCTGATCAATCCGATGGGGCATGACCGCAAGGCGCGGATGTTCCAGTTGCTCATCGACATGGGGTTCAAGGAGATCGAGATCGGGTTTCCCTCGGCCTCGCAGACAGACTTTGATTTTGCCCGCTGGTGCGTGGAAGAAGGCGGGGTGCCCGACGATGTGTCGCTGCAGGTGCTGGTGCAGTGCCGGCCGGAGCTGATCACCCGCACCTTCGAGGCGCTGGAAGGCGCCAACCGGCCGATCGTGCATTTTTACAATTCGACGTCGGAATTGCAGCGCCGGGTGGTGTTTGACAAGGATGTGGCCGGAATCAAGCAGATTGCCGTCGATGCGGCGAAGATGATCAGGGACATGGCGGAGAAGGCGGGCGGAAATTTCCGCTTCGAGTATTCGCCGGAAAGCTTTACCGGCACCGAGCTGGAGGTGGCGCTGGAGATCTGCAACGCCGTCATCGAGATCATCCAGCCAACCCCGGACAACAAGCTGATCCTCAACCTGCCGTCGACGGTGGAAATGGCGACGCCCAACATCTATGCCGACCAGATCGAGTGGATGTGCCGCAACATCGACAACCGCGACAATGTGCTGATCTCGCTGCACCCGCACAATGACCGCGGCACCGGCATTGCCGCCACCGAACTGGCGCTGATGGCGGGCGCGGACCGGGTCGAGGGCACGCTGTTTGGCAATGGCGAGCGCACCGGCAATGTCGATGTGGTGGCGCTGGCGCTCAACATGTTCACCCAGGGCGTGGACCCGCAGCTCGACTGTTCGGATATCGAGCGGATCAAGGATGTGTTCGAATATTCCAACGAGATGAAGATCCCCGAGCGGCACCCTTATGTCGGCGAACTGGTCTACACGGCGTTTTCCGGCTCGCACCAGGATGCGATCAACAAGGGCATCAAGGCGATCCGCAAGGCCAACAAGCCGGAATGGGAAGTCCCCTATCTGCCGATCGATCCCAATGATGTCGGCCGCTCCTACGAGGCGATCATCCGGATCAACTCGCAATCGGGCAAGGGCGGCATCGCCTATGTGCTGAAGGAGGATTACGGGCTCGACCTGCCGCGGGCGCTGCAGGTGGAATTCCGTGAGGAGATCCAGAAGATTACCGATGACGAAGGCGTCGAGCTGCCGCCGAAGCGGATTTACGAGAGCTTCCTCGAGCTCTATGTCAGCCAGCCCGGCGCGCGGCTGGGCTTTGTCGATCATCACACCCACACCGATCCGGACAACAAGGGCGTGCGGGTGGTGTCGGCCGAAATCACCGACGGGGGCGTTACCAGGCACATCGAAGGCCGCGGCACCGGGCCGATCGACGGATTCGTCAATGCGCTGACCGCCTATCTCGGCATCGAGATGACGGTGGCGAATTATTCCGAACATTCGCTGCAGCACGGCTCCAATGCGGCGGCGATCTGCTACATGCAGATGGAAACGGCCGCGGGCAAACTCCATGGCGCCGGCGTCAACACCAACATCGTCGCCGCATCGCTCGAGGCGGTGGTGTCGGCGGCCAACCGGGTGCTGGCAGCGCAAAAGGGCTGAGTTGAAACCAGCCACCGCCGGGCTTGAACGCGCGGCGGTGGCTGCCTTGCGTCTCCACAGCGCCGCGCCTCCAACGGGATGCGCAGGGGGCGCTGTGGCAGTTTTTGAATTGATGCTGTCGCGTTCAAATGAATACACGGGAACGCGACATGCCTTGGGAAAGCGACGCCATGAGCGGACTTCACATTGATATCTCGGGACCAGAGGACGGTATCCCGCTGGTGCTGCTGCACGGCTTTGGCGGCGATGGCTCGGCCTGGGATGCGGTCAGGGCGGGATTGCCGGGGACGGTGCGGGTGATCACGGTCGATCTGCCCGGCCATGGCGGCTCGCTTCATGCCGAGGGGCGCGGCGGCGCCGGACGGATGGCCAAGGCGATTCTGGCCGGGCTTGCGGAGACCGGCGTCGACAGCTTCCATCTGGCCGGCCACTCGATGGGCGGGGCGGTGTCCGCGCTGATGGCGATGCGGGCGCCCGACCGGGTCAGATCGCTGACGCTGGTCGCGCCCGGCGGCATGGCCAGCGCCATCAATGCCCGATTGCTGGCCCGCTATGCCAAGGCCACATCGGCGGCCGAAATCCGCGCCTGTCTGACGGAGATGTCGGCGCCGGGATTCGTCACGTCACAAGCGGTGATTGACCATGTCGCCGCCGCCCGGTCACAGCCGGGTGTGCTTGCGGCGCTGGATGAGGTCTATCAGGCGATGTTCCCGAACGGGCCGGACGAGGGGCAAGGCGTGCTGCCCGCCGCGGCGCTCGCGGCGCTGGCCATGCCGGTGCTGGTGATCTGGGGCACGCAGGACCCTGTTCTGCCCTGTCCGAAGCCCTCCGCGCTGCCGGCCTCGTTTGCCTACAGCGTGCTGCCGGAGCTGGGCCACATGCTGCCCGAGGAAGCGCCGGATGCGATCATCCGGGTGCTGGGCCAGGCGCTCACCAGCGGCGGCTGAAGAAGCCGCTCACCCCCGCCAATGCGGGCACTGCGGCCCTTTACCACGTCTGCAATCGCGTGCTGCCGCATTGTCGCCATCAATGCCGGCCTGTGGTAAGGAGTTGTTAACCAACCCCTGCTGGAACAATGCCCATGACCGACCGTCCCAAGACACCTGCCAATGATCGCCGCCTGTCCGATATCGTGCGTGAAGTGAAGATTGCCACCGCCGACCGCACCGATGTGGTGGTCGACATGCGCGATGCCGACCGGGCCCGGCTGGAGCTGCTGGCCGAGGAACTGCAGCCTGTGATCGCCGAGATCGAACCGTCCGATGACCGGTTCGACTTCGGCGTCTCCACCGGATTGCAGCCGCGGCTGTGGATCGATGCGGTGAGCCATGTGCATATGGGGCACGACCGAAGGGTGTTCCGTTTTGTCCGCGATACGCGGCTGGGCCGCAAGGTGCTTTCGGACACCAGCGACATGGCGGCAACAGCGGATGCGGTCAGCCGCTACATTGCCGAGCGGGTGATCGAGCGGGAGCGCATTCTGGCAGGCGATTTCGAGCAGATGCGGTTCGAGGCCCAAGCCGGCGATGCGGGCGCGGCTCAAACCGGCGCGGTTCAAGCCGGCGATGCGGGCGCGGCGATGCCTGAGATCGGGTCTGCCAGTGCCATGACGGCGCCCGCCGACGCCAAGGCCGCGGTGGCGCCAAAGCCGACCGGACAGCCGGATGCGGCGGCCGCAAAAGCCAAACCCGCTCCCCCGTCTGCGCCAGCTCGCACCGGTGGCGCCGGCCTGGTGCTGGGCGTGTCCTGGTTCATCCTGGGCTGTGTTGCCGGGGCGGCGGCGCTCGTGGTGGCGTTCTGGGACCGGCTGTCGGCGATGATCAACTGAGCGTTTTTTCCACACTGATCAGCCCGGCCTGATTTTCGACGAAACCTGCAGCACCGGTGCCCAGTTGCATGCGCTTGTGGGTGATGTGCCAGTCGCCCGGCTCGCCCGCGATCTCGAACAGATTGAAACCCGCCAGCGGTTTGCGACCGCCGGGTCCCTGGCTCGATGACGCGATCCCGACGACGGGAACCGCACCGTCCTTGCCCTTGAGGTGGTGCAGCGTGTCGAGATGGGTGTGGCCGTGCAGGACCAACTCGGCGCCGTGCTGCTTCAGCATCTTGGCAAAATGGCCGACCCCGCGCATGCGCTTGTGCCAGAGTGCGGCATTGCGCACCGGCGGATGGTGGATCAGCACCACCCGGAACAGGCCGTCCTGTCCGGCCTGGTCGAGCAGCTTGCCCGCCGCACGGGCCTGCTTGTGGCCGAACTCGCCGGTGGCCATGAACGGCAGCGTGGCATTGGCGGTGGAGCAGCCGATCAGCGCTATGGGGCCGCGGCGGCGATAGCTCGGAAACAGTGTCCCGTCGGGCCGGGGGGCATCGGAGTTGAGCCAGGGCCGCCAGGCCTGGGTGGCGCGGGCCAGAGCGCCCGGCACATAGGCGTCGTGATTGCCCGGAACCAGCGTGGTCTTGTGGGGCGCGAAATGGGTTTCGAGCCACAGCCGCGCGGCTTCGATTTCCGCCCGTGTCGCCAGATTGACCAGATCGCCGGTGATGGCGACGTGATCGGGGCCCGCCTCGCGCAATCCCGCCAGCACCAGCTCGAGCGTGTTGCCAAAAAGATGCTTGCGGCGATTGCGGTGCCAGTTCACATAACCGGTGATCCGCTTGGATGCGAGTTCGGCCACGGACACCCGCGGCAGGGGTCCGAGATGGATATCGGAAATATGAGCAAGTCGGTACATGATGTGAGCAATAACGGTCCAGACATTCCCCCGCAACCCGATGCCGGCGACGCCGCGCCGCCACCGGAGATGCGCCACTGGCGCGCCCGGCTGGTCACGCGGGTTCTGCATGTGTGGTTCGCGCTGTCGCGCGGCATGACGCTGGGGGTGCGCGCGGCAGCGTTTGACGCGGCGGGACGGGTGTTTCTGGTGCGCCATTCCTATGTGCCGGGCTGGCATATGCCAGGCGGCGGCGTCGAGCGTGGCGAAACGCTGATGCAGGCGCTGATCAAGGAGTTGCGCGAGGAAGGCAATCTGGACATCGACGGGACGGCGGAGCTGTTCGCGGTCTATTTCAACGCCCGCACCAGCCGTCGCGATCACGTTGCCTTCTACCGCTGCACCGTGCGGCAATCCGCGCCGAAACCGGCGGATCGGGAAATCGTCGAAAGCGGGTTTTTTCCGGTTGATGCGCTGCCGGACGGGGTGACGGCTGCAACCCGGCGGCGGCTGGCGGAGCTTGCGGGCGATGCGGCGATCAGTGACAGGTGGTAAGACAATCCTTGCTGCGGCCCCAGCGCCGTCCGGTGCCGTTGTCGCCGGATCGGCTGAGGGTTGCTGACAGAAATTGACACAGCAAATTCCACGGGCCCTTGCATGCAGCCAGCAACTGCTTAACTCTGACCGACTGCGTTCGTTGATTTCAGGCCCGGTTTCACAGGCAAAAACTGCTCCAGCATGCGGGCATCCGCACTCGAAGAAGAAGATCATGGCAGCAATAGTTTCGGTAAAAAACCTTTCCAAACACTATGATGGCGGCTTCCAGGCGCTCAAAGATGTCAATCTTGACATCGAGCAGGGGGAAATCCTGGCTTTGCTGGGGCCGAATGGCGCCGGCAAGACCACGCTGATTTCGATCATCTGCGGACTGGTCAAGGCCAGCTCGGGAAGCGCCACGGTCGGCGGCTTCGATGTTGTCGGCGACTTTCGCCAGGCCCGGTCGCTGATCGGGCTGGTGCCGCAGGAAATCGCGCTGGAGCCGTTTCAGACGGTGATCGACGCACTGCGCTTTACCCGCGGCCTGTTCGGCAAGCGCAACGACCCGGCGCTGTTGAAGGATATTCTCGAGAAGCTGTCGCTGTGGGACAAGAAAGACGCCAAGACGATGGAGCTGTCGGGCGGCATGAAACGCCGCGTGCTGATTGCCAAGGCGCTGTGCCATGAGCCGCGGGTGCTGTTTCTCGATGAGCCGACCGCCGGTGTCGATGTCGAGCTGCGCAAGGAAATGTGGGACGTGGTGCGCCAGCTCAAGGCGGATGGCGTCACCATCATCCTGACCACCCACTACATCGAAGAGGCCGAAGCCATTGCCGACCGCGTCGGGGTCATCAGCAAGGGTGAATTGTTGCTGGTGGAGAAGAAGGAAACGCTGATGCAGCGCATGGGCATGCGGCAGATGCGGGTCGAGCTGATGCAGCCGCTCGAGGTCATGCCCGAGATCCTGAAGCCCTATGAACTGGATTATTCCGCCGATGAGCGAACCTTGATCTATTCCTATGAGGCCAATGGCGAACGCACCGGCATTGCGTCGCTTTTCGCCGACCTGAGCAAGGCCGGGATCATCCTGCGCGACGTGGAAACGCGGCAAAGTTCGCTTGAGGATATTTTCGTCGGACTGGTGGAGGGCAAGTGATGAATTTCCAGGCAGTCAGATCCATCTATTCCTTCGAAATGGCGCGGTTTTTCCGAACCCTGTCGCAGAGCCTGATATCGCCGGTGCTGTCGACGTCGCTGTATTTCATCGTCTTTGGCGCAGCCATCGGCTCCCGCATCGAAGAGATCGACGGCGTCAGCTATGGCGCTTTCATCGTGCCCGGGCTGATCATGCTGTCGGTGCTGACACAGAGCATTTCCAACGCCTCGTTCGGGATCTATTTTCCGAAATTTCTCGGCTCGATCTACGAATTGCACACCGCGCCGGTGTCATTTGTGGAGATCGTGCTCGGCTATGTCGGTGCGGCGGCCACCAAATCGGCGCTGATCGGGCTGGTGATTCTGGCGACAGCCGAATTCTTCGTCGATTTCGAGATCCTGCACTGGGGCGCGATGCTGGCGTTCCTGGCGCTGACCTGCATCTCGTTCAGCCTGTTCGGCTTCATCATCGGCATCTGGTCGAAGAATTTCGAACAGTTGCAGATGGTGCCGCTCTTGGTGATCACGCCGCTGGTGTTTCTGGGCGGCAGTTTCTACTCGATCTCGATGCTGCCGCCATTCTGGCAGACGGTGACGCTGTTCAACCCGGTGGTCTATCTGATCTCCGGCTTTCGCTGGGCCTTCTACGGGGCCGCCGACATCAACATCGGCGTCAGCCTGATGATGATCGCCGTGTTCATGTTCATCTGTCTGGGCATCATCGCCTGGACCTTCAAGACCGGCTACAAGATCAAGACCTGAGACCTGACCGTAAGCTGATCTGGAAACGGCGCGTCCGGTTGCGGGCGCGCCGTTTCTGTCCCAAGATTCCTGTTGCCGGTCCGTGACCCTCAGGCGGCTTTGGGCAGGCTGTCGCGGCCATGCGGCTCGAGCAGGTCAAGCGCAGGTCCGACGGGCACGATCCCGGTCGGATTGATGGTGTCATGGCTGCGGTAATAATGGTTCTTGATGTGATCCATGTTCACGGTCCCGGCAATGCCCGGCATCTGGTAGAGCTCACGCAGATAGCCTGACAGGGCAGGGTAGTCGGCGATGCGGCGGATGTTGCACTTGAAATGGCCGACATAGACCGGATCGAACCGCACCAGCGTGGTGAACAGTCTCCAGTCCGCCTCGGTCAGCATGTCGCCGACCAGGTAGCGGCTGCCTTGCAGACGCGCGTCAAGCATGTCGAGCGTGTCGAACAGTTCGGTGACGTGCTCCGCATAGGCGTCTTGCGTGGTGGCAAAACCAGCCTTGTACACGCCGTTGTTGACCTTGTGGTAGACGGTGTCGTTGATCGCATCGATCTCGCCGCGCAGGTGGGCCGGGTAGTAATCCGGCGCCGGCCTGGCGATTGCATCAAAGGCCGTGTTGAGCATGCGGATGATTTCCGAGGATTCATTGGAAACGATGGTGCCGGTCTTCTTGTCCCACAACACCGGCACCGTCACCCGGCCGGTGTAATCGGGGTTGGCCGCGACATAGACCTGCCAGAGGAAGTCAGCGCCGCCAATGTGATCGGCGGTGGCGCCATCGCGGTCATGAAACTCCCAGCCGTTCTTGCCCATATAGGGATCGACAACCGACACCGAGATGGCGTCTTCCAGCCCCTTGAGCTGGCGGAAGATCAGGGTTCTGTGCGCCCAGGGGCAAGCGAGACACACATAGAGGTGATAGCGCGCGGCCTCCGCCGCAAAGCCGCTCTCACCGGACGGGCCGGCGGCACCGTCAGCGGTCACCCAGTTGCGAAAGGAGGACTCCTTGCGCTTGAAATGCCCACCAGTTGATTTCGTATCGTACCAGACGTCCTTCCAGACGCCATCGACCAGCATACCCATGATAAGTCTCCTTTGGACCAAGACATAAGGCTGCAAACGGCAAAAGCGAAGGCAATGAGTGTGAACGGTGCGTTTTGCATTGGACGACACCGGTCTGCTTTGCTATGGGCGAAGCACCAATGCCTGTCGCGTTCGAATGAGTTGATTGGAACGGCACCGTATCTGCATTGGTTGAAAGCGACACGGCGTCCTTTGCGCATCCTGTGGAGGCGCGGCGCTGTAGAAGGAAAACCGGATGCCAGCCACGGCCTTGCGACGACGCTGAAGAAGACCTTGCCCCGCACATCGTGCGGGACCGTCCGCACGTCTTGTCGTTTCTTTCCGGAATACTGCCATGCTCTGCCCCAACCTTGTCTTTCTCACCGAAGACGCATCGCATGATGCGGCCATAGATCTCATCAATGAAGAAGCTTTCGGCCCCGGCCGGTTCGTGCGTGCCGCCGAGCGCGTGCGCGAACAGGGACCGCACGACCGCAAGCTGTCCTTCGTTGCCTCGGATGGCGGAGAGATCATTGCTTCGGTGCGGATGACGCCGATCTTCGCCGGTGCTGTCGCAGGCCATCTGCTTGGACCTCTGGCGGTGCGGCCCTCGCACAAGAATCTCGGCATCGGCCGCGAACTGGTCCGTATCGCCCTGAACGCCGCCCAGGCATGCGGCAGCGAGGCTGTGCTGCTGGTGGGCGACCCTCCCTATTACGCCCCGCTGGGGTTTGAGCGGACCAAAGCCGGCGCGCTTGCAATGCCGGGGCCGTTTGATTCACACCGTCTGCTGGCCGCCTGTTACAATGGCGTCGAGGCCATGGCGCTTGCAGGCGTTATCCGGCATCGTGACCGCGGATAAAGCCGCAAACCGGCGATGGAGACGGTTTGACAGGGTGAATTCCGGGTTTCTTTGAAGCTAGTGTTCGACCATGTTTTCAAGGGTTTACTCGAAAAATTGACGCCGACTGGGGGTGCGTTGCAACAGCCGCGCGGTTGCACTGCAGCAGCTGCCGTTCTAGATAGGGCTATATGTTTTATCGAGACGACCACGCCGACGACCTGTCTTTGCCCGGTCTTTGGCATGTGAATATCTGTGTGGGCGCTGGCTCCAGCGGAACCACCCTGGCCTCTTCCGGGGCGCAGCGCGCGGAGGTTTGTTCGCGCCTGATCGACGGCGTTGGCCGGGAACTGCCAGTGCCGATCTGCCACCCCCTTTTCCTGGCAGCGGAGGCGGCCCGATGACCATTTCAATTCCAGACATTGATTCCCTGAAGTCGCGCCGGCTGGTGCTGGCGACGGATCTCGACGGCACCTTTCTTGGCGGCAGCGACGACGACCGCAAACGGCTGTATGGCTGGATCGAGGCCAATCGCGAAACCGTCGGCCTGATCTTCGTCACCGGACGCGACCCGAAATTCATTGCCGATCTTTGCCGCGACCACGGGGTGCCCTGGCCGGAATTCGCGGTCGGCGATGTCGGCACCACCATCGCCATGGTGTCGCCGGAGAGCGGCATCGCCCCGATCGAGCATCTCGAAGAAGAAATTGCGGCGCGCTGGGGCAATGGCGGTGACCGGGTCCGCGAGACCCTTCACGGCCATCCGGGGCTGACGCTGCAGCCGACGGAATTCCGCTACCGGGTCAGTTATGATCTTGATGCCGACAGCTTTGACTCGTCTGCCTGGGAGACCGTGCAGGGCATGGGGTTCCAGCCGCTGATTTCGGACAACAGATATTTTGATGTGCTGCCCCATGGCATCAGCAAAGGTCCGTCGCTCAGACGGCTTGTCGACTACCTGTCAATCGAGCCGGCGCGGGTCTTGTGCGCCGGCGACACCCTCAACGATCTGTCGATGCTGGAATGCGGCCTGCCTGCGGTCGCCGTCGGCAATTCGGAACCCGAACTGGTCAAGCGCGTTGCCCATCTTGAGCACCTGCACATGGCAAAAGCCCATGGCGCGGCAGGCATTCTGGAGGCGATCCGTGCCTTCAACATGCATGACCTACCAGAAGGATATTGAATTCATGGCCAGTGATCTCGTCATCGTTTATCACCGTCAACCCTATGAGGAAGCCGAAGAGAACGGCAAAACCGTGCTCAGGGAGAACAAGAGCCCGAACGGAATCGTGCCGACGCTGAAGGGATTCTTCGGCCGCGTTGAAAAGGGCGCCTGGGTGGCCTGGAAGCTGGCCGAGGATGCGGCCAATCCGGATTTCGAGCGGGTCATCGAGATCGAGGACAGCTACGGCAAGTACTCGGTCACCCGCCTGCCGCTGACGCCTGACCAGGTGTCGAGTTTCTATCACATCACCTCGAAAGAGGCGTTCTGGCCAATTCTGCATTCGTTCAAGGAACGCTACAATTACGATCCCGTCGACTGGCCGACATTCCGCGAGGTCAACTGGGCCTTTGCCGAAGCGGCTGCTGCGGAAGCAGCCCCCGGCGCCGTCGTCTGGGTGCATGACTACAATCTGTGGCTGGTACCGGGATATTTGCGCAAGCTGCGGCCAGACGTGCGGATTTCGTTCTTCCACCACACACCGTTTCCCGCCGCCGACATGTTCAACGTGCTGCCCTGGCGGCGCGAGATCGTCGACAGTCTTCTGGCCTGCGACGTCATCGGATTCCACATCCCGCGCTACGCGGTGAACTTCGTTCATGTGGCCCAAAGCTTGCTGGAAGTCGGCTCGGTGGTGCGCAAGGACGTCAACCCCGATTTCGTCTGGGAGGGCACGGCGCTGTCAGACCGCCGGGTGCCTGAATCGGTGATGTATCAGGGCCGCAAGATCCGTATTTCCAGCGCCCCGGTGGGCATCGACTGGGACTATATTCAGGACCAGGCGGCGTCCGAGCAGACCCGCGAGAACGCCAGTGCAATCCGCTCCGAGCTGGGCGATTGCAAGCTGATCCTGTCGGTCGGCCGGACCGATTATACCAAGGGCGGCGTGCAGCAGCTGGAAAGCTATGAACGGCTGCTGCAGGCGCATCCCGAACTGCACGGCAATGTGCGGCTGATGCATGTGTCCGTGGGCGCCAACCGCAGCATGGCGGCGTACGAGGAAATCCAGGCGGAGATCGAACAGGTGGCGGGCCGGATCAACGGCACGTTCGGGTCGTTCGAATGGCAGCCGGTGGCGCTGATCTCGACCGCCGTGCCGTTCAAGGATCTGATTGCCTATTACCAGTTGGCCGATATCTGCTGGATCACCCCGCTGGCTGACGGCATGAACCTGGTGTGCAAGGAATATGCGGCTGCGCGGGTGGATGGTGACGGCGTTCTGGTGCTGTCGGAATTCGCCGGCGCGTCGGTGGAGTTGTCGTCTGCCATCATCACCAATCCGTTCTCGCATCGCTCCATGGACCAGGGAATCGAGCAGGCGCTGGCGATGCCGGAGGCCGAGCGGCGGCAACGCATGGCGATGCTGCGCAAGACGGTTCAGACCTACGGCATCAAGGCCTGGGCCGAGGACCAGATGAGCTATTTCGACGCCGTGCCGCCGCTGTCTCAGGCGAGCTGAACGGCATTCGGCGATAATCAGGTGGCACTGGCGGCGGCGACAGCGATGTGGCCGCCGTTTTTCTTGTGCCGGGGTCAGCGGCCCTCGCGGAACCATGTGGCGCCGAGCGCCAGGATCATCAAGGCAAGACCCAGAAGGCCGCCGAACAGCGGAACAGAGCGCACCCCCTTGAGCACGCTTTCATTGCTGGCGCGCAACCCCATCCGCTCGCCGGTGTCGATGCGGGATGACCGTGTCGGCAGGATTTGCGGCAGATCGCTGGCGGTGGCATTGACCCGCCGTGTGAGCCCGCCGCTTTCCGCCGAGATTGGGGAGAGCACATCGGCAGTCGACACCGTGGCGCGAAACTCAGGCGCGTCGACCGCACCGACATGGGCAACAGCCTGCAGCTCATCCGAGGTGACCTCGACCAGTCCGGGCTGATCAAGCGTGATCTCGGCCCTGAACAGACCTGCGTCCGCCGGCTCGAGTTCGATGTCGCGGGTTTCACCCGAGGGCAAGGTGATGGTCGCGGTGCCGGTGCTGTCGCTCATGGTCTGGCGTTCGATCACCAGCCGGCGGCCATTGGCGGTGGCGCGAAGCGCTTCCTCTTCCAGCGACGGTTCCTTCATCAGCCAGTGGGCGATACGGCGATACAGCGCCACATGCGGCCCGCCGCCTTCAAAGCCGCGCGCCCAGAGCCAGCCATGATCGGACAAGAGCATCGCCACCCGGCCTTCGCCATAGCGGTTGAGCACCAGAAGCGGTTCTGCGTCAGCGCCGCGCATGACCGCGTCTCCGATCGTGTCATGCACGCCGACGGTGCGGAACCAGCGACCCCAGGCCGGCGGTTCGCTCGCAGCACCAGGCAGGGTCCGGGTCACGGGATGGCGCTTGCCCTCGTCCGACAGGCGCGGATAGTAGCCTGCAGCGGTCACCGCACCCGTCGGCATCGCCGGAAGGGCAGGCGCCAGCGGGGTCTCGGCAATGGATTCGAGCCCGGCATATTCCGGCCCGGCCGCGACCAGCAGCGCGCCGCCATCCTCCACATAACGGGCGATGTAATCGTAATAGAGCACCGGCAAAACGCCGCGGTTCTGGTAGCGGTCGAAAATGATCAGATCGAATTCGTCAATCTTCTCGATGAACAGTTCCCGCGTCGGGAAGGCGATCAGCGAGAGTTCCGAAATCGGGGTGCCATCCTGCTTTTCCGGCGGACGCAGGATGGTGAAATGCACCAGATCGACCGAGGCGTCGGATTTGAGCAGATTGCGCCAGGCGCGTTCTCCGGCGTGGGGCGCACCGGAGACCAGAAGCACGCGCAGGTTTTCGCGGATGCCTTCGATCAGGGTGACGGCGCGGTTGTTGGCCGGCGTCACTTCACCGGCGATCCCGTCGACCGCGAATTCGAGGATGTTCTCGCCGCCCCTGGGCAGCTTGAGATAGAAGGAGGCTTCCTCGCCTGTGGCGGTGGTTTCGGTCGAAATCAGCTTGCCGTTGACCCGCACCGCCACATCCACCGGCGTGGCAGCGGCAGCGGCGCCATCGTCACTGACCCGGTAGACGATTTCCTGATCCTCGCCGACAATGCCAAACCGCGGGCTGCGCACCACGTCGACGCGGCGGTCAATCTCGCCTTCGTCGCCGACGATCAGCCCGTGCAGCGGTGCATCCAGTCCGAGCGCGGAAAACGACCCGGGCACGTCATGGATCTGTCCGTCGGTGATCATCACGGCACCGGCCAGCCGCGAACTCGGCACATCGCGAATGCCGGAGGCCAATGCGTCAAACAGCCGGGTCGAGGGCGATTGTGCGTCCGCGTCGCTCTGGGCTTCGATGACACGGGTTTCAAAGGCCGGATAGCGGGCGATACGTTCGGAGAGCGCTTTGAGCGCCGCGTCTGTGCGCGCCGTGCGGTCGGCACTGGTCTGGCTCGGGCTGCGGTCGACGACGATGGCAACCACGCTCCTGACCGGCTCGCGGTCCTCGAAATTGGCGACAGGGTTGGCCAGCGCCAGCAGAATCGCTGTCAGCGCCAGGGCCCTGAGAGCGGCACCGCGCACGCGCCTGAGAAGGGCCCAGCCGACCAGCAGCAGCGCCACGCAGGCGAGCGGAACAAGCAGGGCAAAGGGCAGGAACGGATCAAAGGCGAGACTCATCTTACTGTCCCAACCTTTCCAGCAACGCCGGAATGTGAACCTGATCGGCCTTGTAGTTGCCGGTCAGCATGTACATGACGATGTTGACGCCGGCACGGTAGGCATATTCGCGCTGCCAGGGATCTGACGGAACGGTCGAAAACATCGGAAAGCCCTGGTCGTCGACGGCCCAGGCCGCGGCCATGTCGTTGCCGGTAATCAGGATCGAGGACACGCCATCACCCGAACGGGCCGGGCGTTCATTGGGGGTGTCGACATCCGGTGTGGCCTCGACCCACAACGGGCCGTCGGCATAGCGACCCGGAAAGGTCTCGAGCAGGAAGAAGGATTTGGTCAGCACGTGGTCAACCGGAACCGGCTCGAGCGGCGGAATGTCGAGGCTGGCGAGAATTTGCTGCAAGCGCAGTGTCAGCGTGCTGGAGCCGCCGCCGAGATCGGCAATCCGGTCGCGGGTGTCAAACAGCACCGTTCCGCCGCTCTTCATGTAGGCATCGATGCGGCTGATGGCGGCGGTGGACGGCATATCGGCATCGTCGCTCATCGGCCAGTAGATCAGCGGATACAGGGCCAGTTGATCGGTTTCGATGTCGACGCCCATCGCCGTGCCGGGTTCGAGCGCGGTGCGACTTGCCAGATAGCGTGACAGGCTGTCGAGCCCGAACTTGCTGGCATTGTCGGCCTCGCGGTCTCCGGTGAGGACATAGGCGAGCCGGGTGCGGTCAAGGCTTGCCAGCAGGTCCGCGTCACCGGGCTGCTCGTCCTGGGCATGGGCGGGTGCGGACGCGAGCAGCAGCGTCAGCGAGAGCCCAGCGGCACCGATGAGGAATATTGCGGGCGCCGGCCTGAAGGTTTTCAGCCGCAAGGCGCCGTTGAGCAGCAGCACGATCAGGGTGTCGGCTAGCAGCGCGACCAGCGCCGCACCGAACAGCCAGGGCCGGAAGTCAATCGCGGTGTCACCGGTGATCGGCGCACGGGTGACAGGCACCTGGAATTCCGGGATATCGATCGGGGTCAGTGTTTCACCCACGGAAAACAGGTTGAGCGCGACAAATCCATCCTCCGCCCCATACAGGCCCGGCGGATTGTCAGCACCGGCCTGCGGGACCTTGCCGGTGGTGAGATCGAGCGGTTTGGCGTCGCCGGTCGCAGGCAACAGCGCGCCATTCGCATCCAGCAGACGCCAGGGCAGCAGGATGCCGGAGCCGCTTTCGCTGCCGCCGCTGATGGCGCGGGACAATTGCACCACGCGGCGGAGCATGTCGACGAAGTGACCGGAAATCGGCAGGTTGGACCAGCCGGCTTCGGCGGTGACATGAAACAGCACAATGCGGCCTGCGCCGCGGTCGGCGGCGGTCACCAGCGGGGTGCCGTCGGCGAGGCTGGCCCAGGTGCGGGCGGCAAGATCAGCCGATGGTTCGGCCAGCACCTGACGGCTGACGGTGACGTCGCGCGGGGTGGGTAGGCCGGCAAAGGGGCTGCCGGCCGGGTAATCCGCCAAGGGCTGGGGTTCGATCCAGGAGAGCGCGCCACCGAGTTCACGCTCCCCCTTGCGCAACTGTACCGGGGCCAGCAGATCGTCCGCCGGGGCGGCGGCCAGACGTGGTCCGGCAAAGCGGATCAGGGTTCCGCCGCGTTCGATCCATTGGTTGAGCGGCGTGCTGACATCTTCCGGCAGAACGCCGATATCGGCCATGATGATGACCGCCGGAGCCTGTGCCAGCAGCTTGGGAATGGCCGTGGACATGTCGGCGCTGGCGGCCGCTATCAGGTCGGCGTAAGGCAAGAGCGCGCGGTTGATGTAATAGAGCGGCGAAAGCAGCGGCTGGGCAATGTCGGCGGCTTCCCCCGAGATCAGCGCCACCCGGCGGCGGCGGAAACTGTCGTCGAGCAACCGGGCCGACCCGGCCGTGTCGATGCCGCGGATATCGAGCCGGGCGATGTCGTTGCGAATTTCAAACGGCGCGGAAATGGCGCCGGTGGCTACAGCCTCAGCGGCCTCGAAACGGAGCTCGCCGGTGGCGATCTCGCGGCCCTTGCTGTCGCGCGCAATCAGCCGGTGAGTCTCGGCTGCGGCCGTGTCGATCCGGCTTGCGGTGATGGACAGCGCATCCGCGCCGTTGTCGGCCTCAGTCAGGGCCAGCACGGTGGCATCGCTGGCGCCGATGAGGCGGATTGCCGCCGGTTCGAGCGCAGACAGGCGGGTGAGGGCCTCGGCAGCATCAGGCGTGCCGACGCCATCGGTGAGATAGGCGATGGTGCCGGGCCGGGTGTCGCCCAGAGCCGCGATCAGGGCACTGACCGATGCGGCGCGATCGGGCCGCAGCGGGCGGGGTTTGGCAGCCCGCAAGCGATCGCGGGCCTGTTTGAAGGTGGCCGGTGTGGCGTCCTGGCGACGCTCCGCGGTGAACACGATCGAGACCGGCAGTTCAAGCGCTTCGGCTTCCGTGATCAGGGCATCAGCAGCCCGCGACCGTGCCTCCCAGTCAGGCGCGCTGGCCCAGCCATTGTCGATGATCAAGGCCAGCGGTCCTTGCGGCGACAGCGCCCGGTCCTGCGGGTTGAGAACCGGCTCGGCAAGCGCCAGAATCACCAGGGCGGCAATCAGCAACCGCAACAGGGTCAGCCACCAGGGGCTGCGGGCGGGTGTCTGCTGGGGTTTGAGCACGGAGGCAAGGATCGCCATGGGTGCAAAGGGCTCGGCCTGCGGGCGCGGCGGGGTCAGCCGCAGCAGCCACCAGATCACCGGCAAGGCCAAAAGCCCGAACAGGATCGCCGGTGCGCCGAAGGCGAGGGGGATGCCTGCGATCATCAGGTGCCCGCCTTTCCGGCAACGGGGATGCCCGTCAAATGACCGTGCGCCAGCACCAGCGCTTCGGAGGCGGGGCGGTCGGTGCGATGGGCAAGATGGCTCCATCCGAGCTTGCGCACGCCTTGGGCCAGGGCTTCGCGGCGGGCGAGCCAGGCCCGGCGGTAATCGACGGCAACCGCTTCAGCCCGCCCGGCGACGAGTTTCTGACCGGTTTCGGGATCGCGGAATTCGGTGCGTCCGGAATAGGGGAACGTCTCTTCGGCGGGGTCGGAAATCTCGATGAGGTGGCCGCGGATGCCGCGCCGGCCGGCTGGGCCGATGCAGGATTGCAGGGTTTCGGCCGCGTCGAGAAAATCACTGATCAGCACCACATCGCTCATCCGGCCGACCTGACCGAGATCGGGCAAGGCGGTTTGCAGCGGTGCATGCGCCAGCGCCAGCGCCAGCCGTTCGGCGGCATTGCGCGAGGCGACAGGCTCCATCACGCCCGGGCAGCCGACACGTTCGCCAGAGCGCGACAGGATTTCGGCCAGCGCCAGCATCAAGACCAGCGCCCGGCTTTCCTTGGCGACCATGGCGGCACCGGATTTGTACAGCATCGAGGGCGACTGATCGGTCCACAGCCAGATCGTGTGCGCCGCCTCCCATTCGCGGTCACGGACGTAGAGATGGTCGTCGCGGGCCGAGCGCCGCCAGTCGATGGCTGACGGCGATTCGCCGTCGACATAGGGCCGGAATTGCCAGAAGGTCTCGCCAATGCCGCGTTTGCGGCGGCCGTGCCAGCCGGCAATCACGGTGTTGGCAACACGCCGGGCCTCGGCCAGGCAATCGGGCAGCAAGGCCGCACGCTGGCGTGCGCGGGCCAGGGCATCGATCCGCGCCGTGGGTGGGGTCAATTGGCCGATGGGGGCCATGGTTTACCCCGCCTTCGGCGTAACGAGGCCGGCAATGACGTCGCGGATGCCGATGCCCTCGGCACGTGCGGCGAAGGTTAGCGCCATGCGGTGCTGCAGGATCGGTTCGGCGAGCGCGCGGACATCGTCGATCGACGGCGCCAGCCGGCCGTCATAGAGCGCTCTGGCTCGGCTGCACAGCATCAAGGCCTGACCCGCCCGCGGACCGGGGCCCCAGGAGACGGTTTCATCGATTCGGGCATTGCCGTGGCCGGGGCGGGCGGCGCGGACCAGGTCAAGGATCGCATCGACCACCGATTCGGGCACCGGCATCTGCCGGATCAAGGCCTGGATGGCGACCAGCCGGTCGACGGTGATGGCCGGCCGGGCGAGTGAGTCCTGGCCGCCGGTGGTCTCCAGCAGGATCTGCCGTTCCGCAGCCATTTCCGGATAGGGCACATCCACCTGCATCAGGAAACGGTCAAGCTGGGCTTCGGGCAGCGGGTAGGTGCCTTCCTGCTCCAGCGGGTTCTGGGTCGCCAGCACATGGAAGGGGCGTGGCAGATCGTGCGGGGCGCCGGCCACCGTGACATGATATTCCTGCATCGCCTGGAGAAGGGCTGACTGGGTGCGCGGCGAGGCGCGGTTGATCTCGTCGGCCATCAGCAGTTGCGTAAACACCGGACCGGGGACAAAGCGGAACGAGCGCCGCCCGGTTTCGTCCTGGTCCATGACTTCGGAGCCGAGGATGTCGGAAGGCATCAGATCCGGCGTGAACTGGATGCGGTTGGTGCCCAGTCCCAGAACCGTGCCAAGAGTGGAGACCAGCTTGGTCTTGGCAAGTCCGGGGACCCCGACCAGCAGCGCGTGGCCGCCCGAGAGCACCGCGATCAAGGTCTGCTCGACCACGCTCTC
The DNA here is from genome assembly GCF_029210485.1 of Hoeflea sp. YIM 152468. GTDB lineage: Bacteria > Pseudomonadota > Alphaproteobacteria > Rhizobiales > Rhizobiaceae > Hoeflea. Next base: position 203,599 of record NZ_JARGET010000029.1, on the reverse strand, counting down.
CTGACCGAAAATGACTTCCGATACCGCGTGCCTGACAGCCGATATATCCGCCAGAGCGTGTTCGGCAGCGGCAATGACCGCTTTTTCGTCGATTGGCTTTGCGCCGGTGTCGATACGTCCCATGGGGTTCTCCGCTCTGTGCTGGTCTAGGCTGCCAAACAGCTTATTCTACGCTGATAGGCTGACAAGAGCCGTTGAGATGACTATCTGGTTACCTGTAACCATAGCTGGACAGGACAATGGCGAAAACAAGGACCGACACGAAAACAGACCCGGCCGATCTTGCCGCGCTGATTTCGCGCGCCCAGGCCGACCGCAACACCGGCAAGGATGGCTTGCCGCCGATAGAGCGCTGGAATCCGCCCTATTGCGGCGATATCGACATGGAAATCCGGGCCGACGGCACCTGGTTCTACATGGGGACGCCCATTGGCCGGCCAGCGCTGGTGAGGCTTTTCTCGACCGTGTTGCGCCGTGACGAAGACGGCAAGACCTATCTGATCACGCCTGTGGAAAAGATCGGCATCCGCGTTGCCGATGCGCCTTTCCTGGGCGTCGAGATGACAAGATCGGAGGATGCGGCGGGACAGGTGCTGACATTCAGGACCAATGTCGGCGATGTGGTGGCTGCCGGACCGGACAATCCGCTGCGATTCGTCATCACCGGCGAGACCGACCAGCTCAAGCCCTATCTGCTGGTGCGGGGCCGGCTGGAAGCGCTGATCAACCGGGCCGTAACCTATGATCTTTTGGCGCTGGGAGAGGAAACCGAATTTGACGGAGAACGGATCTATGCGATCCGCTCCGCCGGCGCGGTGTTTCCGGTGATGCCGATGGCCAGGCTGGAGGCAGGGCTTTGAGCAGGCCTGTGGCGGAAATGCCAGCGAGATTTGACGCGGCGGGATTTCGAGAGCGGGCCCGGCATCATGATCCCGATCGGGCCTTCGGCGCCGAACCGGCGCATCTGGGTCACGGCGATCATGTGCTCAACCCGGGGCTGGTGACCGGGCTGGTTGACGGCAAGCTGCGTGATGCGGCGGTGCTGGTGCCGGTGATCGAGACAGGCGCGGACGCGCAAGTGATCCTGACGCGGCGTGCGGCAGCGATGCGCCAGCATTCGGGCCAGGTGGCCTTTCCCGGCGGCGCGATCGATCCGGAAGATGCCAGCGCCGAAATCGCCGCCATGCGCGAGGCCGAAGAGGAAATCGGGCTTGACCGGCGGTTTGTCGAACCGGTCGGACGGCTGCCGGTCTATATGACCACCACCGGATTCCGGATCACGCCGGTGCTGGCGGTGGTGCATCCGGGGTTTTCCATCACCCCGAACCCCGCCGAGGTGGATGCGGTGTTCGAAACGCCGCTTTCGTTCCTGATGAACCAGGCCAATCACCAGCGCGAAAGCCGGGTCTGGCAAGGGGTCGAGCGGCATTATTATGTCATGCCTTTCGGTGAACACCATATCTGGGGCGTCACTGCCGGGATCATCCGGACCTTGTATGAAAGGCTCTATGTATGAGCATTGCCGATAGCGTGGCCGAGCAGAGCTGGTTCCGGGACCCGGCGCTGAGCCGGATATTCGCCCTTCTCAATCAGCAGGGTGAAGAGGTGAGGGTGGTTGGCGGCGCGGTGCGCAACGCGCTGATGGGATTGCCGGTCACCGATACCGATCTCGCCACCACCTGGGCGCCCGAGCAGGTGGCGGCGCGAGCCAGGGACGCGGGCATCCGCTCGGTGCCGACGGGGATAGATCATGGCACGGTGACGCTGGTGATCGAGGGCCGCGGTTTCGAGGTCACGACGCTGCGCCATGACGCCGAGACCGATGGCCGGCGCGCCAGGGTGGCGTTCGGCCGCGACTGGCAGGTGGATGCGGAACGGCGGGACTTCACCATCAATGCGCTTTACGCCGACAGTGGCGGCCGGATCATCGACCTGGTCGGCGGGCTTGACGACATCGCCACGCGCACGGTGCGGTTCATTGGCGATGCCGATGCGCGCATTGCCGAGGACTATCTGCGCGTGCTGCGCTATTTCCGCTTTTTTGCCCATTACGGCACCGGACGGCCGGATGCGGCGGCGCTGAAGGCCTGCGCCAGAGCCCGCGGCAAACTCGGACAGCTGTCGTCCGAACGGGTGTGGAAGGAACTCAAGACCCTGCTTGAGGCCCGCGATCCGGGCCGGGCCTTGTTGTGGATGCGCCAGGCCGGGGTGCTGACAGCGGTGCTGCCGGAGAGCGAGAAATGGGGTATTGATTCGATGGGCGGGCTGATTGCTGCAGAGACCGCGTTGGACTGGGAACCCGATCCGATGCTTCGGCTGATGGCAATGGTGCCCCCGGATGCCGGGCGCATGCGCGCGCTTGCGGCGCGGCTGAAGCTGTCACGCGCCGAGACCAGCCGCCTGGTCAGTTGGGCCGAGGCGCCGGCGTTCGAGCCGACGCTGGCGATCACCGCGTTCGAGCGGATGCTGTATCGGATTGGAACCGAGCCGCTGATCGACAGAACTCGCCTGTCGCTGGTGTCCGCCCGGACACGGGCCGAAACTGCTCCAGAGGCGCTCACCGAAGCCGCGGGTCACAGCCGTCATCTGGCCCATGCGCTGACATGGCAGCGCCCGGTGTTTCCCGTGGCCGGGGCTGATCTGATCGCCATCGGCGTAAAACCGGGCCCCGAGATGGGAGCCCGGCTGGCAGCCCTGGAAGAGCGCTGGGTCGAGAGCAATTTCAAGCTCGGAAAGGCCGCGTTGCTGGCTCAAGCCGACTGACCGCGGCCCCGATCGCCTTGCTCACTCAGGCCGCGTCCTGATCGTCGGAGGTGCGGGCCTTGATCTGCTCGACGATTGATGGGCGGATCTCGGTCTCGCCGTGGGTCTGACGCAAATGATCGATGACGCGGGAGACGATGTCCGCCTCGCTTTGAGAGCGGGTGTGCCAGTTGCAGCCCGGAACAAGCGATCCACAATGGAAGGTCTTCATGGCCAAGTCCTCCTATTCAATGCTGAAAACCAAGTAGCCGTCTGGCCGGCACGCCGGCCAGCGCCTGGCAATGATAGCATATTCTGCGGTTTTTGGCAGCTTCAGCGCCGCGCGCGGCTTTGGCGAGCCTGTGCACGCCGGGCCCCGAGGCGCGCACACACAGTTTGTTAACCTTGTTTTGCTACCGGTACGGACGGGGGCGTGTCTGGAGCGCGCTTCGGATTGGATGCGGCGCTTTGGTCGGATGCGCGGCGCTGGAGATGAAACAGGATCGGCAGATGAATCCGGGTCGGGGTACGTTTGAAGATGTTCTGGACCGCCTGGGGCAGGAGCGAGCGGATGCTGCCTTGCCCGGCTCCGGGTTCTGGGCCCGGATACGCGGCCTGAATGCAAGTTTCGTCGGACCGACTTCCAAACCGGACACCCAGCAGGACAGCGAACGGGTGCATGCGGCCTATTACGACCATGCCGGCGCTGTGGTTGCGCCGCCACCGCCACCGCCAGTGCCCGCAGTTGACGTTTCGATGTTCAAGCGGCTCGGCCCGGAAGACATTGCCAGTGACATCAATCTGCTGGCTTCGGACACGCGGACCGACCTGCAAAACAAGCGGCGCGCGTTTGCCCGCACAAACCACCCTGATCGTGCGCCGGAGGAATGGCGCGACGCGGCCACGATCCGGATGAAGGTGGCCAACCGCCTGGTCGACGACGCGCTGAGAAAGATCAGCTTGCAACGGTCCTGAACGGACGCTCCGGCGTCACACGCGACATGAGCTCGTCTTCGACTTGCCGGGTGCCTTACGGGTACATCACCACCGGCGGCAGCGAAGACAGGATCGAGGTGACATTGCCGCCGGTCTTGAGCCCGAAGATGGTGCCACGGTCATAGAGCAAATTGAACTCGACATAACGACCGCGGCGGATCAGCTGCTCGGTGCGCTCTTCCTCGCTCCAGGGCTTGGCGAAATTCGACCGCACGATCTTCGGGTAGACAACATTGAAGGCCCGGCCGACATCCTGGGTGAAGGCAAAATCCGCCGCCCAGCCGCCGGCTTCGTCGCTGCTGTGCTGCCAGTCGTAGAAGATACCGCCGGTGCCGCGCGGTTCATCGCGATGCGGCAGAAAGAAGTAGTCGTCGCACCAGGCCTTGAACTTCGGATGGTCGGCGACCGCATGGCGGTTGCAGGCGATTTCCATGGCACGGTGAAACAGCATGGTGTCCGGGTCGGACTGGATGCGCCGGGCGTCGAGAACCGGCGTGAGGTCGGCGCCACCGCCAAACCAGTGGCTGGTGGTGACCACCATGCGGGTGTTCATATGCACGGCGGGCACATGCGGGTTGAGCGGGTGGGCGATCAGCGAGATGCCTGATGCCCAGAAACGCGGATCTTCCTCGGCGCCGGGAATCTGGGCGCGGAATTCCGGAGAAAATTCGCCGTAAACGGTGGAGGTGTGGACGCCGACTTTCTCGAACAGGCGGCCCTTCATCAGCGACATCGTGCCGCCGCCGCCAGCCCCTTCATCGCGCAGCCACGGCGTGCGCTCGAAGCGTCCGGCTTGGCCAGGACACTGAGGATGGTCGGTCTCGTCTTCGAGAGCCTCGAAGCTGGCGCAGATCTGATCTCGCAACTGCTCGAACCAATGCCGTGCTTGGGTCTTCTTGTCTTCGATGTCGTCGGGTAGGCCGACCGGCAGGCTGGGGCGTTGCATACGGGATCCTCAATGGTTGTGTTGGCCACCCATATCAGCAGTGCCGGAATGATGTAAGCATCCGTTTTGACGCGGGCGGGGCGAAATTGTCTTGACTCGCGGAGCAAGAACTTTTGGGCTAGAATTTCCTTGCCCTGGCCGAGGAAGGATCATGAACCGGTATCAACAGCGCCCGCCCCTTGATGGCTTGCGCGCCCAGATTGCCCGCGCCCGCAAGCGCAAATCCGATGAGACATCGGGTGGTTTCGTGCGCGAAACCTACCGGCTGAGCCGCGGGCAGGCGCGCGAAAAGGCGCGGGAATGGTTCTCGACCTGGCCCAAGGCCGCCTATTGGACCGAGGTTGAAAGCTGGCGCGTGCTTCCCGGCGACAGCGACACCATCGAATTCACCATGCGCAGGCTGCCCACCGCGGACTGAGCCCAGGCCGCATCCCAGCGATGGCCAGCCTCAAGCTTTCCGGTCAGCAACCGCTTGCTCAAGCACCAGACGTGGGCCGGGGCCGCGCTCTCGCGCCTTGTCGCCGGGATTGTAGAGTTTGCAGGCGTCCAGCGACAGGCAGCCGCAGCCGATGCAGCCGTCAAGCCGGTCGCGCAGCCGCTCCAGCATGCCGATGCGGGCATCGAGATGGGCGCGAAAGCCGCGGCTGATCTTTTCCCAATCGCGTTTGTTGGGCGTGCGCTCCAGCGGCAATTGCCTGAGCTGGATGCGGATGTCTTCGAGCGAGAACCCCAATTGCTGGGCGATCAGGATGAAGGACAGCCGCCTTATGTCGGAGCGGAGGAACATGCGCTTTCCGCCGGGCGTGCGGCGGGCGGAAACCAGTCCCTCATCATCGTAATAGCGGATCGCCGAAACGGCGAGGCCGGTGCGGGCAGCCACCTCGCCGATGCTCAGAAGCCGCTGATTGGTGTTTGCCGGCATTGCTGAAAAAACCTCTTGACCTCAAGTTCACTTGAGAAAGTAGCATGGGTCACGTCACAAACAAACCCCATCGCCTTCAGGAGCAACAGCATGTCCCCATCCACTCTCGAACATATCAATTTCACCGTGATCGATGCGGCAGCCACTGCCAGATGGCTGTGCGATGTGTTTGGCTGGAGAATCCGCTGGCAAGGCCCGGCGCTCAATGGTGGTTTGTCGATCCATGTCGGAACCGATGACGCTTACCTGGCGATCTACACCCCCGAGGCGGTGCGGCCGCGCTTGAGCATCGAAAAGGACCGGGTCGGCAGCCTCAATCACGTGGGCGTCGTCGTGGGTGATCTCGACGCGGTCGAAGCGAAAATCAAGGCGCTGGGCTATGCGCCCTACAATCACGCCGACTACGAGCCGGGACGGCGGTTTTACTTCGACGACGAGAACGGCGTCGAGTTCGAGGTCGTCAGCTATGACTGATGCGGTCCTTAGTTACAGCCCGAAGCGGCGGTTGATCTCGCCGGCGATGATGGCGACGCTCATGGCCAGATTGAGGCTGCGCCGGCCCTCGAGCATCGGAATGGTCAACCGTGCATCGGCCGCGTCATGGACCCTTGGCGGCACGCCGACGCTTTCGCGTCCGAACAGCACAACGTCCTGGCGGGTCAGGGTCTGGTCGCTGCCATCGATATAGGGCGTGGCGGACCGGGTGGTCATCAACACCAGCCGCCGGCCTTCGCCCTGGCGCCACAGCTCAAACTCTTCCCATCCGTCGTGACGGGTCAGCGCCGCCATCTCGATGTAATCCATCCCGGCACGCTTGAGGGCGCGGTCGGTCATGTCGAAACCGGCCGGTCCGATAACATGGATGCCCAATCCGAGACAGGCGCCAAGCCGTAAGATGGCGCCTGTGTTGCCGGGAATGTCGGGCTGGTAGAGGGCGATAAGCGGCTTGGTCATGGAGACAGTGTCTGTGATCATTTTGGCACAATATCAAGCAAGGATGCGCTGATGGGGGCAGAATTCCGCCGCGCCGGTCTGATCGAGGTCAGGAATGTGCGACAGAATACCCCGTCTTTGACGCAAAGCTGATGCAGACTGTCAGGCAGAGCATGGATATCAGCCTTGCGCCGGCGGTCACCGCCACCGAGCGCAAGGGCGGATCGCAGCCTGAAGAGCGGTGCCAGCTTCAGCCCCCGGAGTGAAGGGTGGCAAGCACCATCGCGTGACCTTTGCGCCGGAGCGTCCTATCTGTAATCAGGCAAAATCGTCTGGCACGGACAGCAAGCTCTGGACCCAGGCAGGCCAAGCGGCGGCTTTGCCGCAGCCTCGCACCGGGGGCGGCGCGGAATCTTATTCGAGGAGACATCCATGTTTGGATGGTTTGAACGCCGATTGAATCCCTACCCAGCCGCAGCGCCGACCGCGCCGCCGGAAGGGCTGGTGGCGTTTTGCTGGCATTATTCGCGCGATGCGGCGCCCTGGCTGATCGCCATGGGGGTCCTGACCGCGCTGATCTCGATCGGCGAGGTGATGCTGTTCGGATTTCTGGGCTCGATTGTCGACTGGCTGGCAAATTCCGACCCGCAAGGCTTCCTCGAGCGCGAATCGGGCCAGTTGATCCTGATGGGCCTGATCGTGCTTGTCGGTCTGCCGCTGGTCGTGGCGCTGCATTCGCTGATCATCCACCAGACGCTTCTGGGCAATTATCCGATGATCGCGCGGTGGCAGATGCACCGCTATCTGCTGCGCCAGAGCCTGAGCTTCTTTTCCAACGAATTTGCCGGCCGGGTCGCCACCAAGGTGATGCAGACGTCGCTGTCGATTCGTGAATCGGTGATGAAGCTGCTCGACGTCTTCGTCTATGTCTCGGTCTATTTCGTCGCCATGATCGGCATGGTGGCGAGTGCCGAATGGCGACTGGTGCTGCCCTTGCTGTTCTGGCTGGCCGTCTATATCGGCCTGATCACGCATTTCGTGCCGAAGCTCAAGCGGATCTCGACCGATCAGGCCGACGCCCGCTCGGCGATGACCGGACGGGTGGTCGACAGCTACACCAACATCTCGACGGTCAAGCTGTTCTCCCATGCGGGACGCGAAGAAGCCTATGCGCAGGAAAGCATGGACATGTTTCTGGCCACGGTTCACCGGCAGATGCGGCAGGTGACGCTGTTCCAGTCGCTGATCTATTTGAACAACTCGGTGCTGGTGTTCGTGGTTTCGGCAATGTCGATCGGTTTCTGGCTGACCGGCATTGTCTCGGTGGGCTCCATTGCCATCGTCATCGGGCTTGCGCTCCGGATCAACGGCATGTCGCAGTGGATCATGTGGGAGGTGTCGGGGTTCTTCGAAAACATCGGCGTGGTCCAGGACGGCATGGGTATGCTGAGCCAGCCGCATGATGTGGTCGACCGGCCCGGCGCTGGCGCCATCGTCGCCAGAAAGGGCGGCATCGAATTCGAGAAGGTCCGGTTTCACTACGGCAAGCAGAGCGGGGTGATCGAAAACCTGTCGCTGGCGATCAAGCCGGGCGAAAAGATCGGCCTTGTCGGCCGTTCCGGCGCCGGCAAGACGACCCTCGTCAACCTGCTGCTCAGATTTTACAATCTTGAATCCGGGCGGGTGCTGATTGACGGTCAGGACATCTCGCAGGTGAGCCAGGACAGTCTGCGCTCCCAGGTCGGCATGGTCAGCCAGGATACCTCGCTCTTGCACCGGTCGGTGCGCGACAACATAGCCTATGGACGGCCCGACGCCACCGAGGAAGACATTCTGGAGGCCGTGCGCAAGGCCAATGCGCTCGATTTCATCGCCGGACTCGAAGATCTCGGCGGGCGCAGCGGGCTCGACGCCCATGTCGGCGAGCGCGGGGTCAAGCTCTCGGGCGGCCAGCGGCAGCGCATCGCCATCGCACGGGTCTTCCTCAAGGATGCCCCGATCCTGGTGCTTGACGAGGCCACCTCGGCGCTTGATTCCGAAGTCGAGGCGGCGATCCAGGAAAACCTGTTTGCGCTGATGGAAAACAAGACTGTGATCGCCATCGCCCACCGGCTGTCCACCATTGCCGAGATGGACCGGCTGGTGGTGCTGGATCAGGGCGAGATCGTCGAGGTTGGCAGCCATGAGCAGCTGATCAGCGCGGGCGGCATCTACGCCGATTTGTGGTCGCGGCAGTCAGGCGGGTTCATTGATGCGCCTGCCAGCACCAATGCGGCCGAATAGAAGGAGCACCATCTTGCCAAACACACCACCGGCTCTATTCTCCCGGCCATGATTTTCCGCCCCCTGCTCGACCTTTTCGAAGGCTGGATTGATCCCTTCGTCCAGCGCTCAACTTACCGGCCGCCCAGATCGACCGCGCATTTCCTGTGGCATTATGTCTCTCAGGCGAGGGGCGCGTTCGCGGCGATGCTGGCGCTTGGCGGTCTGGTGGCGCTGCTGGAGGCGGCGCTGTTCTATTTCGTCGGCCGGCTGGTCGACGTGCTTGATGCGGCTGACCCCGATGCCGGCTGGGACGGGCTGATCGCGTCGCACGGCCAGACCTTGGCCTTCATGCTGTTCGTGGTGGTGCTGGCCCGGTTCGTCGTCGTCACGGTCGCAGCCCTGGTCGAAGAGCAGACGGTCGTTCCGGGATTTTACAACATGGTCCGGTGGCAGGCGCATGCCCATGTGTCGCGGCAGAATCTGGCGTTCTTCCAGAATGATTTCACCGGCCGGATCGTCACCAAGGTCTGGTCCTCCGGTCAGGCCACCGGCGATTTCATGGTGTCGCTGCTGCAGGTGGTCTGGTTCATCATGATCTATACCGCCACCACCATGGCGTTGGTGGCCCAACTCGACTGGCGTCTGTCTGCGCTGGTGCTGGTGTGGATCGTTGTCTTCGGCTTTCTGGCGCGCTTTTTCGTGCCCCGCATCCGCCGCCATGCGCGGGCAAGTGCCGAGGCCTCAGCCATGCTGAGCGGGCGGATCACCGACAGCTACTCCAACATTCAGACCCTCAAGCTGTATGCGCGCGAAGCCGACAATGACCGCTACATCCGTGAGGGGTTTGACCAGTTCATTGCCGCGATCCTGCCCTTTACCCGGCATCTGACCGGCGTGCGCGCCGCGCTGGCGGCGCTGTCGGGGATGATGATTGCGGTGATCGCCGGGTTTTCCATCAATCTGTGGCTGGCCGGGGCGATTTCGGTCGGTTCGGTGGCGTTCACGCTGTCGCTTGTGCTCAGGCTCAACATGCTGCTGGGCCGGATGATGACCCAGCTCAACAGCCTGATGCGCAACCTCGGCACCGTGCAGAATTCGGCCGATCTGGTGGCGCGACCGATTGGTCTTTCCGACCGCGAGGGCGCCGGTGCTCTCAAGGTCACAAATGCCAGCATCCGCTTTGAGCGGGTGAGTTTTGGCTACGGCTCCAAGCTGCCGGTCATTGATGATTTGTCGCTGAGCATTGGCCCGGGGGAAAAGCTCGGCCTTGTCGGCCGGTCCGGTGCGGGCAAATCAACCTTCGTCAATCTGCTCTTGCGGTTTTATGATCTGGAGTCGGGCCGGATCGAGATCGATGGCCAGAACATTGCCGATGTCAGCCAGGAATCGCTCCGCCAGGCGATCGGCATGGTGACCCAGGACACCTCGCTGCTGCACCGCTCGATCCGGGAAAACATCGTCTTCGGACGCCCCGATGCCGATGATGCGGAGATCCTCGAGGCAGCGCGCCGGGCCGAGGCGCTGGATTTCATCCAGGGCCTTTCGGATCAGCGCGGCCGCAGCGGACTCGACGCCCATGTCGGCGACCGTGGCGTCAAGCTGTCGGGCGGTCAGCGGCAGCGAATCGCCATTGCCCGGGTGATGCTCAAGAACGCACCAATCCTCGTGCTGGATGAAGCGACATCGGCGCTCGATTCGGAGGTCGAGGCGGCGATTCAGGCAAATCTCGACGAACTCATGCGTGGCAAGACCGTGATCGCCATCGCCCACAGGCTCTCCACCATCGCCCGCATGGACCGTCTCGTGGTGATGGACAATGGCCGGATCCTCGAGCTCGGCAGCCATGCGCAGCTGATTGCCCGTGGCGGTCTTTACGCCGATTTGTGGGCCCGGCAGTCGGGCGGCTTCATCGGCGTGGACGAGGCTGCGGAATAGTTGCCCAACAATCTCCGCGACAATCTGCCATTCTCCCGTGTCTGGTCTGGACTTTAGCTTCTATCCCGCATAGAAACCGCGCGATTGACAGAATTCCGCCGCATTGTCGGCATCGGCCGAATCTGCTTATAGCGGATGAGCCAGATCTGCCTGAGGCAGTGAGACGGAAGAATGTCCGGACGCAGCTTGAAGAGGACGTTGAGCGGTGAGTGAGCCAATGACACAAAGCGAAGGCGCGGGCGAACCTACCCGTCGCGATTTTCTCTACATAGCCACCGGGATGGCAGGCGTGGTCGGCGCGGGCAGTTTTGCCTGGCCGTTCATCGATCAGATGCGGCCTGATGCATCGACCCTGGCGGTCTCCTCCATCGAGGTCAATGTCGAGAGCCTCGAGCCGGGCATGTCGCTGACGGTGAAATGGCGCGGCAAGCCGGTGTTCATCCGCAACCGGACGGCGGCCGAGATCGAAGAGGCCAAGGCCGTCGCGGTCGCCGATCTCAAGGATCCGGTGGCGCGCAACGCAAATATCGCAGCCAGTGCCGAGGCAACCGACGTTGACCGTTCGGCCGGTGAAGGCCTGGAAAACTGGCTGGTGATGATCGGCGTCTGCACCCATCTGGGCTGCATACCGCTCGGCCAGGCCGGTGAATTCGGTGGCTGGTTCTGTCCGTGCCATGGCTCGCACTACGATACAGCCGGCCGTATTCGCAAAGGTCCGGCACCGGAAAACCTGCCCGTGCCGGTGTTTTCCTTTGTGTCTGACAGCGTAATCAAAATCGGCTGAGGGGGCTTTTGACCATGAGTAGCGATCACTCGACTTACCAACCCACGTCCGGTTTCGGAAAGTGGATCGATACGCGCCTTCCGCTGCCGCGGCTGGTGCATGACAGTTTCGTCTCCTATCCGGTGCCACGGAACCTCAATTACGCCTACACCTTCGGCGGCATCCTGATGGTGATGCTGGTGGTGCAGCTGTTGACCGGCATCGTGCTGGCGATGCATTACGCCGCCGACACGGCGATTGCCTTCCAGTCGGTTGAAAAGATCATGCGTGACGTCAATTCGGGCTGGCTGTTGCGCTACATGCACGCCAACGGCGCGTCCTTCTTCTTCGTTGCGGTCTACCTCCATATCGCCCGCGGCATGTATTACGGCTCCTACAAGGCGCCGCGCGAAGTGTTGTGGATCCTCGGCGTCGTCATCCTGCTGCTGATGATGGCCACGGCCTTCATGGGCTATGTGCTGCCCTGGGGCCAGATGTCGTTCTGGGGCGCCACGGTGATCACCGGATTCTTTACCGCTTTTCCAGGCATTGGCGAGCCGATCCAGCAATTGCTGCTGGGCGGCTTCGCGGTCGACAATCCGACACTCAACCGCTTCTTCTCGCTGCATTACCTGCTGCCGTTCATGATCACCGGCGTTGTGATCCTGCACGTCTGGGCCCTGCACGTGACCGGTCAGACAAACCCGACCGGAGTTGAAGTGAAGTCGAAGACCGACACCGTGCCGTTTACACCCTATGCGACGGTCAAAGACGGTCTGGCGATGAGTATCTTCCTGATCGTGTTCGCCTACTTCATCTTCTTCATGCCGAATTTCCTCGGTCATGCGGACAACTACATCCCGGCCAACTCGCTGAAGACACCGCCGCACATCGTTCCGGAATGGTACTTCCTGCCCTTCTACGCGATCCTGCGCGCCATCACCTTCAACATCGGGCCGATCGATTCCAAGCTTGGTGGCGTGCTGGCCATGTTCGGCTCGATTGCGGTGCTGTTCGTGCTGCCATGGCTCGATACATCCAAGGTCCGCTCGGCGGTTTACCGCCCCTGGTACAAGCTGTTCTTCTGGATTTTCGTTGCCAATGCGATTTTCCTCGGCTGGCTCGGCGCCAAGCCGGCGGAAGGCGCCTACACCACGATGGCCCAGTTTGCGACGCTGTATTATTTTGGGTTCTTCCTGATCATCCTGCCAGTGCTTGGCCTGGTGGAAACCCCCAAGCGGTTGCCAAACTCGATCACGGAGGCCGTGCTTGCCAAGAATGGCGGCACCGGCGGGGCTGCGGCATCGACGTCCGCGTCATCAGAAACACGCGGCTGAGCAGCGCGACGGAAAGGAAACGAAGATCATGAGCAAGCTTTTCGCAAGCATCGTTCCGCTCGCACTGGCCGCCATCATTGGTGTCGGCCCCGCATTTGCCGCGGAAGAGGAAGGCGCAACCCCGCATTACCCGATCAAGATGCCGAAGGAAGTCGACTGGTCCTTTGCGGGTCCATTCGGCACGTTCGACAAGGGTCAGCTGCAGCGCGGCCTGAAGGTCTATGTCGAGGTCTGTTCGGCCTGTCATTCGCTGGACATGGTGGCGTTCCGCAACCTCGAGGATCTGGGCTATTCGGAAGACCAGGTGAAGTCGTTCGCGGCCAATTACGAAGTTGAAGACGGACCGGATGCCGACGGGGAAATGTTCTCCCGGACAGCCGTGGCATCGGATTATTTCCCTTCGCCTTACGCCAACGAGGCAGCGGCCGCTTCCGTCAACAACGGCGCGCCGCCACCGGATTTCTCGCTTCTGGCGAAGGCGCGCTATGTCGAACGCGGTTTCCCGCAGTTCATCTTCGACATCTTCACCGGCTACAGCGAAAGCGGACCGAATTACATCTATTCGCTGCTGACCGGCTACGAGGAGCCGCCGCACGGGATGGAAGTTGCCGAAGGCACCTATTACAATCCGTACTATCTGGGCGGCCCGGCGCTGGCGATGGCCGAGCCGATCTCCGACGAGCAGGTCACCTATGATGATGGCGCACCGGAAACCCTGGACCAGTACTCCAAGGACGTCTCGGCATTCCTGATGTGGGCAGCCGAACCGCACATGGAAGAACGCAAGCACATGGGCTTCATGGTCATCGTGTTTCTGGCCATCTTCACGGCGCTGATGTTCCTGACCAAGAAGGCTGTGTTCTCGCGCAAGGAACACTGAGTTCTGACCAGTACGCTGGTTAAAAAACGCCGCCTCCGGGCGGCGTTTTCATGTCTGCGGCAATGAGGCCATCATCGTGGGTGGCAGCGCCTCGCCGGGGCGTTGGAAAAAATTTCTGGACCTTTGAAACAGCGCCTGTAGTTTGCCTTGCCGACACACGCCCTGGTGCGATCTTTGCACGCCGCCGACCCAGACAAATGGAGAGTCTTTTGTGACCGATCTTGAAAACGAGCTGCGTGCTTCGATCCGCACGATCACGGATTATCCGAAGCCCGGCATTTTGTTTCGCGACATCACCACGCTTCTGGGCGCGCCGCGGGCGTTCCGACGGGCCGTCGATGAGCTGGTTCACCCCTATGCGGGTCTCAGGGTATCAAAGATCGCGGGAATCGAGGCGCGGGGCTTCATTCTCGGCGGCGCCATGGCGCATCAGCTGTCAGCCGGCTTTGTGCCGATCCGCAAGAAGGGCAAGCTGCCGCACGATACGGTGCGCGTCGCCTACAGCCTTGAATATGGCATTGATGAAATGGAGATGCACACCGATGCCGTGGCCGAAGGCGAAAGCGTGATCCTGGTGGATGATCTGATCGCCACCGGCGGCACGGCGGAAGGCGCAGTCAAGCTGCTGCGGCAGATGGGCGCCAACATCATCGCCGCGTGTTTCGTGATCGATCTGCCCGATCTGGGCGGCCGCAGGAAGCTCGAGGATCTGGGTGTCCAGGTGCGAACGCTGGTTTCCTACGCCGGGCACTGAGGTGGCGTGGGCCGGGAAAGCGGATGCCGCAGCACTCGGAGCGGCGCGCACACGGCCTCTGCCGCAGCGGCTATGATGCCGCCTCGCCGTCGTCGGGAAACCTGATCAGGGCTGCTGAATCGAAGCTCATCACCAGATCGCCGGCCGCATCGCGCGCTTCCGATACGGTTTCGAAGATCGACCAGCCCGGACGGGACTTGAGCGGGCGGGTTCCCTTGATCACCCGGGCATAGAAGATCTCATCGCCGGCAAAGACGGGCTTGAACCAGCGCAGATTGCGAAAGCCCGGGGACGGCCCGAATTCCGGGATCGCGCGGCCTTCGGCGCGCGCTTTGTCGATTTCGGTCGCCAGCGAGCGGATGTTGAGTTTCATCCAGGTGGCCGCGGTGTGCCAGCCGGAGGCACACAAGCCACCGAAGACACTGTCTCTCGCCGCGTCCTTGTCAACGTGGAAACGCTGTGGATCGAACTGGCGGGCAAAATCGATGATCGATTCCTCTGTGAAGACAAAACTGCCCAACTCCTGACGGGCGCCGGGCTGATAGGCGGGATCGTTGGTCATGATACGGGCCCTTCGATCTGCCGCAGACGGAGCATGACCGGGTTTTCCGATTCCAGCACGGTCTCACCGGCCTGATTGCGCAACTCGTGGCGCAGGCTGACAATGCCGATGCCCGGCCGGGACCGGGATTGACGCCGATCAAGCACCCGGGTTTCGCCCGACAGCACATCACCGGCCAGCACCGGCTTTTTCCATTTGACGAAATCGATGCCCGGCGCGCCTTCGGCCGCGGCTCGCAACAGGTAGGAATCGGCCATCATTCGCATCATCATCGCGCAGCTGTGCCATCCCGATGCCGCCAGACCTCCCAGGATCGACTGCCGTCCGGCTTCGGCATCAAGATGCATCGGCTGGGCGTCGTACTCCATCGCAAAGGCGATGATCTCGTCGGTGGTGACATTCTTGGGGCCGAGCGGAAACACCGTTCCCGGTGAAAAATCCTCGAAATGAAGAAGCTCTTCCTTGGGCATGGGGATGTGTCGCTTTCTTTCGGTCATTGCACGGCCAATCTAGTGGACTTCCTTTAAGTATGAAAGGTCGTCTCGCCATCGATGCCGCGAATTCTTCTGCCGCTGACAGCCCGGCATCGCGCCGCAGCCTGAGAGCCTCCCAGCGTGACGCCGGGATGACCGGGCGGAGGGGAGCGCCATGGGCTCAATCGGCGGACTGGCTTCAGCGCCAGGTGATGGCCTTGCCGGTGGCTTCGACATTGACCGGGTGGCGCGAGCCCGGCAGGATCAGCGGCGGCGCGTGGCGGGTTGAAAGCAACACTTCGCTGGCACGGGCCTCACCATTCCGGTAGCGGCGAAGACTGCCGGAAAACTGGTCTGGTGAGATGCCGGTGGACTGGCCGGCATATTCCAGCGCCAGCGCGTCGTCGGTCTCGTGCGAGAGCAGCGTGGCGAGGGCCAGACTGTCAGCCCGCGCCTGCAGCCGGGACTGGGTAACTTCGAGCGACATCCGGTTGAGAAGAAATGCCCCTGTGAGCACGATCAGCACTGCGGCACAGACCGAGGCGAGTATGGTATGACCCCGGTTCGAACAACCCTTTGCATGCACGTCGCAACCCCTTGCTCCTGACAGTCTCAGCCATCTTCAGGCCACACAATAGCCACAATTCGCCAAGGAACCGGCAACAAGCGCGATGGCATTGATGCCATTGCGGCAAGGCTTTGTTAAGATTTCTGTCGCCGTGATGTAGGCATGGTTGCGGGCACTGCCGGGCGATGCACAGACGGTCGATGTACAGGCGGGCGATGCACAGGCGGTCGAACGGCCAATGCAGAGCTGCCGCCTGCAAGGGGCATCTGCATCAATCGCAATGGCGCTGTGGCGGGTGTGATCAGGTGTTGAAGCGGAACAGGATCACGTCGCCATCCTGGACGACATAGTCCTTGCCTTCGTCCCGCGCCTTGCCGGCTTCCTTGGCCGGAACTTCGCCGCCCAGCGTGACATAGTCGTCATAGGCGATGGTGAAGGCGCGGATGAAGCCGCGTTCGAAATCGGTGTGGATGACGCCTGCCGCGGCCGGCGCCTTGGTGCCGCGCTCGATGGTCCAGGCGCGGGTTTCCTTGGGGCCGACAGTGAAATAGGTAATCAGATCAAGCAGATGATAGCCGGCGCGGATCAAGCGGTCGAGGCCGGCTTCTTCCAGGCCGAGCGCTGCAAGATATTCCTGCGATTCCTCTTGCGGCAATTGCGCCACTTCGGATTCGATGGCTGCGGAAACGACGATGCTCTCGGCTCCCTGTTCGGCCGCCATTTTCGCGACGGCTTCGGTGTGGGCATTGCCGTCCACCGCATCGGCTTCTGCGACGTTGCAGACATAAAGCACCGGGTGCGCGGTGAGAAGGTTGAGGCCCCTGAGAATGGCCAGATCCTCGTTCGCCAGTCCCTTCAGCATCGTGCGCACCGGCTTGCCGTCCTGCAGCAGCTTGAGCGACGCTTCCATCATCGGCAGCACCGTCAGCGATTCCTTGTCCTTGGAGGCGGCGCGCTTGCGGGTCTGCTCGGTGCGGCGCTCGAGGCTCTCGAGGTCGGAGATCATCAGCTCGGTTTCGATGGTGTCGGCGTCGCTGACCGGGTCAATGCGACCCTCGACATGGGTGATGTCGTCATCCTCAAAGCAGCGCAGCACATGCACGATGGCGTCGACTTCACGGATGTTGGCGAGGAACTTGTTGCCCAGGCCTTCGCCCTTTGATGCGCCGCGCACCAGGCCGGCGATATCGACGAAGGAAATGCGGGTGGGAATGATTTCCTTGGAGCCGGCAACGCCTGCAAGTTTCTTCAACCGCGGGTCGGGCACCGCGACTTCGCCGGTGTTGGGCTCAATGGTGCAGAACGGGTAATTCGCTGCCTGTGCGGCGGCGGTCCGCGTCAGCGCGTTGAACAGTGTGGACTTGCCAACATTGGGAAGCCCGACAATTCCGCATTTAAAACCCATGGATTTGCTCGTCTCATGTCTGAAGGGGAGTTGCCGCAGGCTATGCGGGAAAGGGCGGTCACGGTCAAGCCCTGCGCCCTGTGCGGATCAACTGCGCTGAACGTTTTGTTGGCGATACGACCTGGTTTTCAGTCCTTGTTGCCGAACAGTTTTTTCAGCATATCGGCCATCGGGCCAGAGGTCGGCAATCGCTTCGGCTGGGCCGGGTTGCGGGCCTGACGGATGTGAGATTGTGCCGCCTGAGCCGGTTTGGCGGCATCAGCCGCACCGGGTCTGGCCGGCTTGGCCGGCTTTGGCGCCGCTGTTCCGGTGGCCAGGGCGACCTTGTTGAGAAAACCTGCATCGTCTTTGCGTGCGAAGAATTCCGCGTTGTCGGCGATGGCGTCGAGCAACGGCTGCAGCCAGTCCGCGTCGGATTTGGCGAAATCGCCGAGCACGTGCGGATTGACCCGGTCCTTGTGGCCGGGATGGCCGATGCCGATCCTCAAACGTTTGTAATCCTTGCCGCAATGGGCGTCGATGGATTTCAGTCCGTTGTGGCCGCCATTGCCGCCGCCGATCTTTAACCTGAGCTTGCCCGGGGCAAGGTCAAGCTCGTCGTGCATGACGATGAGATCGGATGCCGCGATCTTGTAAAACCGCATCGCCTCACCGACGCTGTCGCCGGACAGGTTCATGAAGGTCATGGGTTTGAGGATCAGGACTTTTTCGCCGGCAAGGGTGCCCTCGGCGATTTCACCGCGGAATTTCTTCGAAAATCCGGAAAACGAATGGCGGCGGGCAATTGCGTCCGCCGCCATGAAGCCGACATTGTGCCGGTTCCTGGCGTATTGAGAGCCGGGATTTCCAAGTCCTGCGATGAGCAACATGGAGCCTGATCCTCAAATTGCCGCCAAGCGGCTTATTCTTCGTCGCCTGCTTCTTCTGCACCATCTTCTGCAGCGTCGTCATCGCCAGCGGCGTTGTCGTCACTCTTCAGACCAGCAGGCGAGGCAATGGTGGCGATGGTGAAGTCGCGATCGGTGATCGTCGGCTCAACGCCTTCAGCCAGTGTGATGCTGGAGATATGGACGGCCGCGCCGAGTTCCAGACCGGTGAGATCGACCGTGATCGAGTCCGGAATGGCGTTGGCCGGGCACTGGAACTCAACCGTATGGCGCACGATGTTGAGCACGCCGCCGCGCTTGAGGCCGGGAGACTTCTCTTCGTTGATGAAGTGAACCGGAACGTCCACGGTGACCTGGGTGTTTTTCGACACACGCAGGAAATCGACATGCATCAGGAAGTCGCGGACCGGATCAAGCTGGTAATCCTTGGGCAGGACGTTGTGCTTGGTGCCGTCGACGTCAATCGTCACGAGAGTGGTCATGAAGCTTCCGTCGTGGATCTTCTTGGTCACATCCTTGCGCGATAGCGCGATCGAAACAGGGTCTTTCCTGTCACCATAGATGACAGCGGGAATCAAACCGTTGCGGCGAAGTTCACGGGCGGACCCCTTACCAACCTGTGCGCGCGCCTCGGCCTTGAGCTCGTATGAGTTGCTCATGGCATTTCCTTTCGAGGTTCTAATCTGGGGCTGCTTCCCGGTGACCGGCTTGCGACGGCTCCAGAAAAACATCAAGCGCCGTTGCCGGCGCCTCATCCGCGTTGCCTCCAAGGGTGTCTGCACGGACGTGGCGGCTATAGCTCAGCAACCGCGCGATTGCAAGGTTTGTGGTGGAACCGGCAACGCTTTTACCGGCACGCGGTGCGGGGGAGGGCATAGCCGCAACTCTGCCTTTCCGGTGCGTCCGATCACCGCTGCGCTGATCCGGCCCGCCGGCAGCTTGACGGTCAATCCGCATTGACGGTGAATGCCGGTGCGGATAGATTCGGATCACGGGGAATCCGGACCTCCCGTTGAGAGCTTCAGGCTCCAAGCTCCGCGAACAACGCACGTTTTTGCGGGGCAGAGATCATGACACACAACCACACTCAGACATCGATATCTCCGACTGTTCTGGCACACAGGCCGGGTCGCGCCGTCGTCATTGTTGACGTCCGCAAGCCGGCTGCGCGCCGCGCATCCGGTGCGGCCATTGCCGGTGCAGTCTGGCGGCACCCGGTCGAAGTGGACCATTGGGCCGATGAATTCAAGGGCCGCACCGTGGCGGTGTATTGTGTTCATGGCCATGAGGTAAGCCAGACGGTGCGGTCTTTCCTGACAGGGAAGGGAATAGAGACCATGATCCTTGAAGGCGGCTTTGAAGCGTGGCAACAGGCCGGGCTCCCGGTCGAAGCGCTGGATGATGCCGATGCTTGACCGCTCCGCCCCACGCCCCTCCTGGGACACACTTTTCCGCGTCTTCGGACGGATCGGACTTTTGTCGTTTGGCGGTCCCGCCGGACAGATTGCGCTGATGCACCGCGAACTGGTGGAGGAGCAGGGCTGGCTCGATGAGCCGCAGTTTTTGCACGCGCTGAATTTCTGCATGCTGCTTCCGGGCCCGGAAGCGATGCAACTGGCCACCTATTCGGGGTGGCTCATGCGCGGGGTCGGCGGCGGTCTGCTGGCCGGGTTGCTGTTCGTCCTGCCCGGATTTGCCGTCATCATCGCCCTGTCGGCGATCTATTTCTACCATGGCGATCTGACCGTGGTGGCGGGTATCCTGTTCGGGCTCAAGGCCGCAGTGCTGGCCATCGTGGTCGAGGCGCTGATCAAGGTGTCCCGGCGCGCCCTCAGGTCCCGGCTGGGCTGGGTGCTGGCGGTTGCAGCCTTTGTCGCCATCGCGCTGCTGAAACTGCCGTTTCCGCTGATCGTTCTGGGCGCCGGCGTCATCGGAATTGCCGGTTCGGTCATCGGCGGGAACAGCCGGCAGGAGAGGACTGTTGTACCAGACAGGGACCTGGCCGGATCGCTGCCGGGATTGACCTGGCCGACGGTGCGCACCGTGGCGGTCTGGGGTCTGCTCTGGCTGGTGCCACTGGCGGGATTGCTGGTGCTGCCGGGCATTGCCGATGCTTTCGTTCTGATGGCGGTGTTCTTCTCCAAGGCGGCCATCGTCACCTTCGGCGGCGCCTATGCCGTGCTTGCCTATGTCGGGCAGCAAGCCGTCGAGGTGCATGGCTGGCTCAGGCCCGGTGACATGCTGGCGGGGCTTGGGCTTGCCGAGACAACGCCGGGGCCGCTGATTCTGGTTCTGGTGTTTGTCGGCTTTCTCGGTGGCGCGCGCGAAGCCGGTCTGGATCCGTTGCTGGGCGGTCTCTTCGGCGGCACGCTGGCGCTGTTTTTCACCTTTGTTCCGTGCTTTTTGTGGATCTTTGCCGGCGCGCCGCATATCGAGCGGCTGCGCTCGGTGCAATGGCTGTCGGCCGGGTTGTCGGCGATTACCGCCGCGGTGGTTGGCGTCATCTGCAATCTGGCGGTCTGGTTCGGGCTCAATGTGCTGTTTGGAACGGTCGGCGCGATTGGGCTGGGGCCGCTTGAATTGCCGACACCTGACCTGACCACGCTCAATGTGGCCGCTCTTGCCATCGCCCTGGGCGCCGGCGTGGCGTTGCTGCGCTTCCACCTCAACCTGTTTGTGGTGCTCGGTGCGGCGGCTCTGGCCGGCGTGATGGTGGCGGTTGTCTAAACTGCAGACCGGCTGCTCCGTTCCCGATTTGGCCGTGACGGTGTGTCAACCAATGCGCCCGGAGCGGGTGCTGGACTTGGCGGTATCAATGGTTATCTGCAGCAGGTAGGGCCGCCTCCCAAGCGACCGCCCGCAGATGCTATTGAAAAGAGAGAATCAAGATGAAAACTGTCGCAGTTCTGGTCGGCTCGCTGAGCCGGGGATCGCTCAATCGCAAATTTGCGCAAAGCCTGGGCAGGCTTGCCGCCGACCGGCTCACATTCAAATTTGTCGAAATCGGCGATCTGCCGCTCTACAACAACGACCTGTGGGAAAATCCGCCGGAACCGGTGTTGCGGATGAAGCGGGAGGTGGAAGCCGCCGATGCGGTTCTGTTCGTCACCCCGGAGTACAACCGCAGTTTCACGCCGGCGATCAAGAATGCCGTCGACTGGGGTTCGCGCCCCTGGGGCGAGAATTCCTGGGCCGGAAAACCTGCGGCGATCACCGGGACTTCGCCGGGTGCGATCGGCACCGCTGTTGCGCAAGATGCGCTCAAGAGCGTGGTCAGCGTCGTCGGCATGACCCTGATGGGCCAGCCGGAGGTGTATTTCCAGTACAAGCCGGAGCTTTTCGATCAGGACAACAGCATCGTCAATGAGGACAGCCGGACCTTCCTCAATGGCTGGGTCGACAGGTTTGCCGCGTTCATCGACCGGGTTGGCTGATGCAAAAGCCGGGGCGTGCGCGTCATGCTCCGGCTTTTGTCAACTCACAGATATCGGCACACTCAGTCGAACAGGCTGGAGACCGATTGCTCTGCGGCGGTGCGGTTGATGGCTTCGCCGATCAGGGATGCGGTCGAAATCACCCGGATGTTGGACGCCGACTGGATCGCCTGTGTCGGCTGGATCGAGTCGGTGATCACCAGCTCCTTGAGCTTGGAGGATGCGACACGCGCAACCGCACCGCCGGACAACACGCCATGGGTGATGTAGGCGGTTACCGATGTCGCGCCATTGCCCAGAAGCGCTTCGGCCGCGTTGCACAATGTGCCGCCCGAATCGACGATGTCGTCGATCAGCAGACAGTCCTTGCCGGCCACGTCGCCGATGATGTTCATGACTTCGGATTCGCCGGGACGATCGCGGCGCTTGTCGACAATGGCAAGCAGCGCATCAAGCCGTTTGGCCAGCGCGCGGGCCCGCACCACGCCGCCGACGTCAGGAGACACGACCATCAGGCTGGATGCCGGGTAGTGTTCCTTGATATCGCGCGACAGCAGCGGGATCGCGAACAGATTGTCGGTGGGAATGTCGAAGAAGCCCTGGATCTGACCTGCATGCAGATCCAGCGTCAGCACCCGGTCGGCGCCGGCCTCGGTGATCATGTTGGCGACCAGTTTGGCCGAAATCGGGGCGCGGGGGCCCGGTTTGCGGTCCTGACGGGCATAGCCGAAATAGGGGATCACGGCGGTGATCCGCCGCGCCGATGCACGACGGAAGGCGTCGATCATGATCAACAGTTCCATCAGATGGTCATTGGCCGGGTAGGAGGTTGACTGGACAACGAAAACGTCCTCACCCCGTACATTTTCCTGGATTTCGACAAATATCTCCTGGTCGGCGAAACGCCGGACAGTGGCCTTGCCCAAAGGCACATTGAGATAATTGCAAATGGACTCCGCCAAACGCCGGTTCGAGTTTCCCGCGAAAACCTTCATTTGGGACCGCCTGTTTTTTTCGGCCGCGTCGCGCCATGCGCAGGATCACGCATGGGGACGGGGCGCCAACCCGTTGGCTCGCGTTTTAGCGGCGGATTTGATGAATGCAAGCACGCATCCGCCAGGAATGCGCTTTTTTCTGTTGAACGTCTCAATAAAATGACCCCGGTTAGACACTGAACACAGGCCGGCGGCCGGTCACAGACCCCGCCAGGCGGCATAATCGGCAAGCGAACGGGCTGCGATGCGTTCCATCACCTCTGCCGGTACGGAAGCCCAGGGATCTCCGCTGCTGCCCGGAAACTGTTCCTGGCCCTGGATCCGGTTCAGCCGGTTTCCGGTGGCATCGAGAATGTCCCAGACATAATACACCGTGGTCGTGCCATCAAAACTGTCAGCGGAGAAATAGCCTTTGAGGACATGATCTCCACCCGGATCCGATGCGCTCAGGATCGACAGGCCGCGATTGCGCGCTTCGGCCGCCAATTGCCGCGACAGCGGTGTGACGGCATTTACCGGCGCTCCGATGACCGGCATGAAGCGGATTTGTCCGCGCACCTGTCCCGCGGGCAGCGTGGCATTGTTCTGGGCCGGCGCGGCAGCCGTGCCCGCCGCAGGCTGACCGGTGGCAGGCTGCCCGAAGGGCGCCGTGTCAGCCCCGGGCACCGGATCAATACCGACAGGCGTTTGAGAATCCGAAGTCAAAGCTGATGGCGCTGCATCGCCCGGGATTGGCTGCAGGGTCTGCTCGGTGCTGTTGCAGCCGGCAAGCCCCAAGGCCGTCGCGCCGATAATTCCGATGATCTTGATGCGTGGCATCATGTTTCCCGCCCGTTTCCCGCCTTGTTATGAAATTCTGAAGCCGGGCCTGTCAATCTTTGAACCTGTTGCGAGGCTTGAACCTGCTCAAAGGATAGCTGAAATCAACGAAATGGCCTCGCTAGGATGCGATTATCAGATCGAGTGGCTTGAGCGAAAGAGATTCGGGGGCGTCCTCGGTGGTCAGGTAGGTCTGGCCCAGAGTCATCGCCGACCCGGATTCGGAGTCCATGATGATCATGTGCACGAACAGCGTCATGTTCGGCGCGATTTCGAGCGGATTTCCGGCATGAAACATCTGGTGTTCCATCCAGCTCGGGGTGAAGCGGGCGCCCAGCGAATAGCCGCAGGCATTGAGCCGGTGGCGGGTCAGGCCGCGCTCATCCATCACCTCGGCATGGGCGTCGAAGACATCGCCGAAGGTCGTGCCAGGTTTCAAGATGGCGATGATCGCATCCATCGCCTGACGGCAGGCTTCGTACAGCTCTACATGGCGCGGTGTCGGTTCGCCGATGATGACCGTGCGCATCATGGCGGCGTGGTAATGGGCGAAGGCGCCGGCCCATTCGAGTGTCAGCTGGTCGTCCGTGGTCAGCTGCCTGCGTCCGGCCTTGTAGCGGCACAGCAACGCGTCTTCGCCGGAGCCGATGATGAATTCGTTGGCTGGATAGTCGCCGCCGCCGGAAAACACCGCCCCCTGCATGGCAGCAAGGATGTCGGCTTCGCCGGCGCCCGGCTTGATCAATGGCAGCGCCGCGTCAAGCGCCGCGTCGGCCAGAGCGGCGGCGCGCCTGACATGGGCAATTTCGGCCGGGCTCTTGATCAGGCGCAAATGGCTGACGAGATAGGAGGCGTCAATCATTTGGGCGAAACTCTGCAACTGATTGTCGAGCTTGCGGCAATTGGCGCCAGTCAGGCCGTGGGTGTCGTATTCCACGCCGATCCGCTCTCCCAGCAGATCGAGATCGGCCAGAAGATTCTTCAGGTCGAGTGCGGGATCGGCATTGGTGCGGTCGGTCCAGACCACGATGTTCTCGATGATCGAGGTCTGGCGGGCCTGGCGCAGATCAGCCGAGCGGGTCAGCAATGTCATCGAACCATCGGCTTTGACCACAAGACACTGGAAGAAACAGAATCCAAACGTGTCGTAGCCGGTCAGCCAGTACATGCTTTCCTGGGCAAAGAGCAGCATGGCATCGAGCTTTTGCTCGCGCATGCTCTGGGTCATTTTATCCAGACGGGCGGCGTATTCCTCGCGTTCAAAATGCAGGGCCATGGGCATCCTCCTTGATGGTTATGGCGGAAACTTGTCGTCCGTAATCAGGTTCGTTGCGATGGGTGGCACGCCGGTACGAATACCATGCTTCTTCATCGGCATAAGTGCAATCGGACAGCATTTCCGCTTTCACTCCGGCGCGGGACAGCCGGTCGACGGTCAGTTGGCGCAGATCGAACAAGGCATGGCCGGATTTGTCCGAGGCGCGGAAATAAACGGTGTTTGTGGGGTCGGCGTCAATGAAACGGTCGATGAATTCCGGCCCGACCTCGTAATGGGACTGGCTGATCGACGGACCCAGCACGGCGGCGATGCGACCAGGATCGGCGCCGAGGCGCTGCATTGCCGCGATCGTGGCTTCCACAACACCGTCAAATGCGCCCCGCCACCCGGCATGGGCTGCGCCGATAACACCCGCCTCCGGGTCGGCAAACAGCACCGGCCCGCAATCGGCGGTGAGCACGCCAAGCAGCAGACCCGGTGTCCTGGTCACCAGCGCGTCCGCCTTGGGGCGCTCGGTGCGGTTCTCCAGAGTGGCGATGTGAACCGTCGGTGAGTGGACCTGATGCACAGTGACCAGCCGGTCGACGCTCAGATCGAACCAGCCGCTGACCCGTGACCGGTTTTCCATCACATCGGCGCGGTCGTCCGCGGAGCCGAGGCCGACATTCAAACCCCGGTACAGGCCCCTGGAAACCCCTCCGGTGCGGGAGAAGAACCCGTGCGAGATCCGGGTGCCGGTGGCCAGATGATCGAGAAATGCACTGCGCACCGGGCTTGGTGGGCTGCGGTCAACCGTCATGCGTTGGTCCTCCCGTGGGGCCCGAGGGCGCGCCGAATCCGCAAATCTTGCCTTTCTGCGGGCGGATGTTGATCACCAAGGCGCGGTCTGTCAATTCTTGCATTCATTCGGGCTGGAGATCAAAGGGCGCAATGACGGCGGGGCCGCCGCTGATTGCAAGCACCTTGAACAGCGCGCCCATCCGGCCTTCCCCCTCACCGGCGAGCCGGTTGACGGCATCGTGGATGGTTGCCTGGGTCAAGGCATCGCGTCCCGATCCCAGCGCGCCGGCGCGTTCGACTATTCCCAGGCCTTGCAGGAATTCGCCCTGGTTGATGGGGCGATGGAGATAAGCGCCCGCGGCGGCTGCCGCTTCGGCCAGGGCCTGGAAATCGACATGGCTTGTCAGGTCGGCTTCGCCCGGGCGGGCCAGAGGCGGATCGAATTCATGCCGGTAGACAGCCTGCAAGGTGTCGCCAAAGCCGCTGTGCAGATGGCCATAATCGATGGTCAGCGCGGTGCCGCCATCGCGCACCAGCTTGGCGGCCACGGCCTGCATGAGCGCTGTTCGCGCCGGTGAGACTTCGAAGATTTCGCCTTCAGGCACCCGGGCTTCGTCAAGGGGCAGCAGTGATGGGTCGAGTCCGGTCTGGCCAAGGCCGAACGTAAGCGCGCCGGTGTCATCAAGTCCCACCATGCGCTCGCGAAATCCGTCCCGGGTCTTGACGAATTGCCGCACCGGAATGGCGTCGAACAATTCGTTGGCCACCATCAGGGTAACGCCTGCCGGGGTTTCCTCGAATGTCTGATGCCAGGCGATGCGTTGCTTGATCTTGACCAAGGTCTGTTGCTGAACAATCCGCAGCCGCTCGCTGGTTTCGACCATGTGGATGGTGGCCTTGGCATAAAGCTCGGGCGCCAGACGGGCGATTACTCGCAAGGCGTCGGACATCAAGGTGCCGCGGCCGGGGCCGATTTCCACGATCCGCACTTTGGAGGGTGCGCCATGGGCCTGCCAGGCGTGGACGAGAAACACGCCGATCATTTCGCCGAACAGCTGCGAGATCTCCGGCGCTGTGACGAAATCGCCCGAACGGCCAAAAGGCTCATGGCTCTGGTAGTAGCCATGATCCGGGTCTGCCAGGCACAGCGAGAAGTAGTCCGATACCCTGAGTGGACCGGACTGCGCGATCAGGTGAGCGAGTTTCTGGGCAAGAGGGGTCATAGCAAGGGCCTTCCCGGGCTTGCTCAGCGGGACGATCGGGCGCGGGCTGGCGCGGTGGCGATTGCCCACAGGCCAACGGCCAGCATCGGCAGCGACAGCACCATGCCCATGGTCAGCCAGCCGCCGGCGAGATAGCCGATATGGGCGTCGGGTTCCCGGTAGAACTCGACAATGATGCGCGACAGCGCATAGCCAGTGACAAAGCTTCCGGCAACCAGTCCCGGTTGCTTCAGCGCCTGGCGGCGGTAGATCAGCCAGGCGAGAATGGCCAGCAGCAGCAAGCCTTCAAGCGCTGCTTCGTAAAGCTGGGTCGGATGGCGCGGGAACGGGCCTCCGGTCGGAAACACGAAGGCCCAGGGAACGTCCGTCAATTTGCCCCAGAGTTCGGAGTTGATGAAATTGGCCAGCCGGCCGAACAGCAGCCCGACTGGGACGACAGCGCAGACCACATCGAAAAGGCTGAACAGCGGAATGGCGCGTTTGCGGGCAAACAGCACCATCGCCGCCAGCGTGCCAAGCAATCCGCCATGGAACGACATGCCTCCGTTCCAGATCTCCAGAGCGCGGACCGGATTGGCCGACACGGCGGCGAAATCATAAAACAGGATGTAGCCAAGCCTGCCGCCGGCAACGATGCCAATGGTTGCCCAGATGAGAAAGTCATCGATGTCGAGCGCGGTCATGCGTGCGTTTCCGGCCGGCCAGAGGCGACCTGTCCCGACCAGGCGTCTGGCATAGCGCCACCCGAGAAGGATGCCCGTCACATAGGCCAGGCCATACCAGCGGATCTGCACCGGTCCGATGCCGAAAATCACCGGATCAATCTCGGGAAAAGCCATGAGCGACAGCAGTGCTGCGGTATGTTCCAAGGTGCTTCCTTCCTGCCTTTCGGGGTTTCGAACCCCCCAAAGCCGTATTTTCATCACCAGTTCAAGGCTATTTTTCGCCCGGCGGACGCACGATTTGCCCCAGTGACATGGCATATGGGCTTTGCGCAAGCCTTGCGCCGCGAGCGGCAGCTTGTAACATATTGAGCGAGCGCCTACCTCAGACGTCTCGCACGTCACTTGAAACAACCGGAAACAGGCCGGGTACAGACCCGGAGCAGGGATGACCATCATGAACAGCGGACCCAACAGACTTCTTGATGAACTTGCCAAGCTGATGACCGATGCCGCAGGCGCTGCACAGGGTGTCCGCCGCGAGATGGAAACGGCCATCCGCAGTCAGCTTGAACGGTTGCTCAATTCCATGGACCTGGTCAAGCGGGAGGAATTCGAAGCCGTCCGCGACATGACGATCAAGGCGCGGGAAGAAAATGATGCGCTTTCGGCGCGGTTGGATGCGTTGGAAAAAAAGCCGTCGGACGACGCCTGAACAGCCCGGCCAGGAACTTGTTCGATGCCGCCGGTGATGCGCGGACAGCGAATATGGTCGCGTGGCGAATTCTACCCAACTTTTTTTGCACAGGTTATCCACCGGTCACTGATCTGCAAAAAGCCTTTTGCGTGAGTCAGTTATGAGTCACGGCGGAATCAGTTTGGCAGCTTGGTCCACAGCCTTGAGCTGACAAAATGCTCTCGGGGGGCTGGCGCTTGGACTCTGCACTTATACACTGATTTTAAATGATGATTCGGAACGGGCAGCGGAATGCCCCGTCGGGAGTCGCAATTGCGAGCCCCCTTGGGGTGCGAGCGAATCGTCAGCAAAAGGCATATTGGCCGGCGCCGCAGCGAGCGGTGCGCAGGCTCAGGACATAGAACTAGGGTGGGGCATGAATCTCAGCAATTTCGAATTCGAACGCCATTCCAATCCCGTAGACATGATCGAATTCGTGGCGGCGGCGAATGATTGGACGTTTGAGCGTTCCGGCGAGCACGAGATCGCCATGACAGTGGAGGGACACTGGGCCGATTATCATGTCTCGTTCTCCTGGATGGAGGACTGCGAGGCCCTGCATATTGCCAGTGCCTTTGACATCCGGGTTCCCGATGTCCGGGTGACCGAGGTGATGAAGCTTCTCTCGCACGTCAACGGCCAGGTGCTGATGGGCCATTTCGACCTGTGGCAGCAGGAGCATGTCGTCATCTTCCGGCAATCGCTGCTGCTGGCCGGCGGGGCCGAACCGACCAACCGTCAGGTCGAGGTGCTCCTGTCGAATGCGCTTGATTCCTGCGAGGCCTATTTCCAGGCGTTCCAGTTTGTCGTCTGGTCGGGCATGGATGCCAAATCGGCGATCACGGCGGTCATGTTCGAAACGCGTGGCGAGGCATGAGATGATTTCCATCGACCGTCCTCTGGTTCTTGTTGGCGCCGGCAATATGGGCGGCGCCATGCTCAATGGCTGGCTGGATGCGGGGATGGATCCGGCCACCATCGTGGTGCTTGATCCCACGCCGTCCGAAACCATGGCCAAGCGGCTGGCGTCTGCCGGAGTTCAGTGCGTCGGCTCGGCGCCCGACGGGATGACGGCGGGGGTTCTGATGCTGGCGGTCAAGCCGCAGATCATGGATGATGTCCTGCCCGGGCTGACCGGACTGGTCGGGCCACAGACCGTGAGCCTGTCGGTGGCTGCGGGCAAGACCATAGCCTATTTCGAAGCCCGGCTTGGCGGTGCCGTGGTGCGCACCATCCCCAACACGCCGGCGATGGTTGGTCGGGGGATTACCGGGGCGGTGGCCAATCCGGCGGTCACTGCCGAGGCCAGGGCCGAGATCGACCGCTTGCTGTCGGTCTGCGGCCCGGTCGAGTGGGTCGAGGACGAAGCGCTTATCGACGCCATTACGGCGGTGTCGGGCAGCGGCCCGGCCTATGTGTTTTATCTTGCCGAATGCATGGCTGAGGCGGGACGCAAATGCGGCCTGCCGGCGGACCTCGCCATGCGCCTGGCACGCGCGACCGTCTCGGGGGCTGGTGAGCTAATGCACCGGTCGCCGGACGGCGCTGCGACACTGCGGCAGAACGTGACGTCGCCCAATGGCACAACCGCTGCAGCGCTTGCCGTGCTGATGGCCGACGACGGGATCCAGCCGGTGTTTGACCAGGCCCTGCAGGCGGCGGCAACGCGGTCTCGTGACCTGGCCGGCTGATCCGCCCCACTCCTCACTCAGCATGAAAGAGGTGCTCATGAGTCAGACCATCAGCTGGGATGATTTCGACAAGGTCGTCATCCGCACCGGCACGATCGTGGCCGCCGAGCCATTTCCGCAGGCGCGCAAGCCGGCAATCAAACTGCGGATCGATTTCGGACCCGGGATCGGCGAGAAGAAATCGTCAGCTCAGATAACCGTGCATTATTCCCCCGAAGAGCTTGTTGGCCGCCAGGTTCTGGCGGTGGTCAATTTTCCGCCACGCCAGATCGGCCCTTTCATGTCGGAAGTGCTGACGCTGGGGTTTGCCGATGAAAACGGCGACATCGTGCTGGCCGCCACCGACAAGAAAGTCCCCGACGGCGCCCGGCTGGTGTGAGCCTTGGCCGGATGCGAGGGCGGCTTGCCGGCCGCGTTCGACAGCTGCGGCGGCTGATGGTTGCGGATGAACCGGCTCCGGCGCGGAGCTTCACAGCACCTTGAGACCGAGACCGGCGAGAAGTATGGCCGCCTGGTGTTTTGAAATGATCGCGCCCCTGAACCTTGAGGCGTCGGCCAGTTGCAGGTTGCCGAGATCGCTGCTGCGCAGGTCTGCGGCCTGGAAGCGGGCATGGGTCACATTGGCATCCCGCAAATTGCAGCGCATAAGCGTTGCTTCGCGGAAGTCTGCCCCGGCCAGATCGGCGCCCTGAAAATCAATCTCCTCCAGTTGAGCGCGGCGGAACGACAGTCCGCGAAGCTGGGCGCTGACCAGCAGGCAACGCTCAAACGCCAGACCAAGCGTGCGGGCGTCAACGATTTGCATGCCGGTGAGTTTGCAGTCCTGGAACAGGGCGGCTGAGAGGATTGCGCGTGTCCAGTTGGTGTTGTTGAGATCGCAGGAGATGAATCTGGCATCGGTCAGGTCGCAGGAGGAAAAATCCGCCCGTGCGGCGCGGCAGCGGACAAATTCGCAACCGTTGAAATCGACCCCCTTGAGCTGTGCGTCGGTAAGATTCCATCCGACAAACCGAACCGGCGCGGCCTGGGGCTGCAGCGCGGCTTGGACATCTTGCCTGGTTGCCGGGACAGCCGGATCTGCGGCAATTTCTACACAGCCATGGGGCACGGGACGATGGACCTTTCTCAGGGGAGGGGGCTTGTCAGGCGCAAAGGATTGCAGCCATGCCTGCGGCTAGACCGGCAGCCGGATGGTTGCGCGCAGGCCGCCCATGGCGCTGTCCGACAATGTGACATCGCCGCCATGGCTGCGGGCGATGTCGCGAACGATGGCCAGGCCGAGCCCGGTGCCGGTTTCATCCTGATTGCGCGCCGCATCCAGCCGGTAAAACGGCCGGAACACGTCTTCTCGCGCGTCCGCAGGGATTCCGGGCCCGTCATCATCAATGGCAATGGTGAGCCATTTCTTGCGGTTCTGCGCCGCAATCGAAACCTCATCGGCATGGCGTGCGGCGTTGGAGACCAGATTGGTCAACAGCCGGGTGAAGGCGTTCGGGCGCACATTGATTTCGTCATCGCCGGTGACGGATACCTTCACGGTGGCGCCGCGCAACCTTCCATCGGCGGCAATCTTCTCGACAACGCTGCTCAGGCTGACCGTGCCGACATCCTCCTCCGCCTCGCCCCGGGCGAAAGAAAGATAGCTGTCGAGCATCGACTGCATGTCGTCGATGTCCTTGTTGAGATCCTCCAGCTCGGGCCCGTCGCTGACCAGCGCCAGCTGCAGCCGGAACCGGGTCAGAATGGTGCGCAAGTCATGGCTGACGCCCGAGAGCATGGCGGTGCGCTGTTCGAGTTGTCGTTCAATGCGTTCGCGCATCTTGATGAAGGCCAGACCGGCGCGCCGGACCTCGTCTGCGCCGCGGGGTTTGAAATCGTCCGGCATGCGCTGGCCCTTGCCGAAACTCTCCGCCGCCTGGGTCAGCTTCAGGATCGGCCGGATCTGGCCGCGCAGAAACAGAATGGCGATGGCCAGCAGCACCAGCGAGGTGGCCACCATCCAGACCAGGAATATGTGGGTGTTTGAGGCGTAGGCCTGGCTTCGCTTGGCAAACACCCGGAGGATGCTGTTGTCGAGCTTGATCCGTATTTCGACAATGTTGGAGTTGCCCACGGTGTCAATCCAGAACGGCAACTGGATCTGGCGGGTGATCTCTTCGGACAGGATATGGTCGAGGATCGAGAAGAACGGTTTTGGCCGCGGGGCGGGCAAATCGCCGGGCGGTTCGATGGCGATGTTGAGTTCGAGCCGCTCGCGGGCGATGCGGATGATGTTCTCAGCATTGGCATCCTGCGGAAACGTGTCGAGCACATCAATGATCGCGGCAATGTCCCGGGTCACGGCCATCGACAGCCGTTGGGTCACAGTCTGCCAGTGCCGCTCCATGAACACAAAGGCGACGACGGATTGCAGCAACACCATCGGAATGATGATGATCAGCAGCGCCCGGGCATAAAGACGGGTCGGAATCCGCTTGGTGAACCAGCGCGTAACACGGCGCAAGCCGCTGGGCGGATAGCGTTCATACTCTCTGCGGATGGAATCCATGCTGGTCATGTCAGTGTGCCCATTGCCCCTCAGGCGGCCGGTTCGCCGCACACGCTGTCTCCTTTATAACCAAGCGGAACAGCAAAGGGCTACAGGGAGTTGCTGAATTTGCTGTTTGGCCGCAATCTCGCAGGGCATTCTGGCGGGCCGCATGCGAAAACGCCCCGCGACGGGCGTCGCGGGGCGTTGTGTCAAAGACTGCGGCCCTCAGGCGGCCGAAGACGGCTGGGCGTCACGCCGCCCGGGCGCGCGCCGCGGGGCGGCTGCCGGCGCCCGCCGACGAGATCTCGAACCGTTCGACCATGTCTGTGAGCCTGGTGGCGCTGCCGGCAAGCCGGTGCATGACGGCGTTGGCTTCCTCGACCATTGCCGCGTTCTGCTGCGTGACCTGGTCCATCTGGTTGACCGCGCTGTTGATTTCGGTGAGCCCGGTTGTCTGTTCCCGGGCGGCGGTCGCAATCGAGGCAATATGCTCGTTGATCGCGTTGACCTGTTGCGAGATCGTGCCAAGCGCCGAGCCGGTTTCGTTGACCAGCTCAACGCCGCTGGAGACTTCCGCGCCGGATTTGGTGATCAGCACCTTGATGTCCTTGGCAGCACTTGCCGAGCGCTGTGCCAGTTCGCGCACTTCCTGCGCGACGACGGCAAACCCCCTTCCGGCTTCTCCGGCGCGGGCCGCTTCCACGCCGGCATTGAGCGCCAGCAGGTTGGTCTGGAAGGCGATTTCGTCGATCACGCTGATGATCTTGGAAATTTCATCCGAGGCCGATTCAATCCGTGCCATGGCGTCGACCGCATTGGAGACCACTGCGCGGGAACTGACGGTGCTCGTCTGCGCCTTCTCGGCCATGTCGCGGGCTTCTTCGGCGCGGGTTGCCGCGCTCCGAACCGTCACCGTGATCTGGTCAAGCGCGGCAGACGTTTCTTCGAGCGAGGCAGCCTGCTGCTCGGTGCGGCGGGACAGATCGTCGGTGGCTGCCTGCATTTCGGTAGCACCGGAATTGATCTCCTGCGTTTCCCCGAGCACCTCGCTCATGGTCTGGTTCAGCCGTTCGGCGGCATTGTTGAAGTCGGTGCGCAGTTTTTCGAACTCGCCAGAGAAGGGCTGCTGCAGCTGGATCTGCAGATTGCCGTTGCTCAACTCGCTCAGCCCCGCACCCAATGCGGCAACCGCGACCTCGATTTCGCGGTCATGGGCGGCCTTTTCGTCTTCACGGTGCTGGCGTTCGCCGTCTGCCTGGTCGCGGGTCCGGATCGACTCCGCTTCAAGCGCATTCTTCTCGGCGGCGCCATCGCGAAGAACCACCAGCGAGCGTGCCAGCGAGCCGATTTCGTTGCGTTGTTGCTGGCCGGGCACCTCAATGTCGAGATTGCCATCTGCAAGGGCGGTTGCGACATCGGTCAGGCGCGGGATTCCGCCCAGAACCTTCCTGGTGACGAGAACCGCGATTGCGGTGGCGGCGAGCAGAACCAGAATGGCAACGGTGCTGATGGTCCATGTCAACTGACTGGCGATGGCGTCGATATCGGCCGAGCGAACACCGGCGTAAAGAATGCCGATCGTATCGCCACTGGGGGAATAGATGGGCTCGTAGATGGTGTAATAGGGCGTTCCCAGGATCACCGCTTCGCCGCGGAAGGTCTTGCCCGCCGTCAGGACCGGGTACACCGCGCCGTTCTGGCCAAGCTGGGTACCGACGGCGCGATTGCCATCGGGCTTGATGATGTTGGTGGTCTTGCGCCAGAAATCCCTGGTTTCGGTTTCCCAGGCGAAAATCGTCACCGTCTGGCCGGTCATGCGGCCGATCGTGTCGATCATCTCATGCGTTTCGAACTCGGACGGGATCGCCTGCATTTCGATCCGCTTGACATTGCCATCCTTGGCCCAGCTCACGGTGGTGCCGGGCACATCGCGCGCGACGATCGTCGCCGCAGTCCGCAAGCTTGCGTCCTGGCTATCGATCGCCTGTTGCTGAATCTGGCTGGTGATATTGGCCGATACCGCCAGCTCGACAATGCCAAGTGCGATGAGAAGAAGCGAGGTTGTCATAACTGTGACAGTTTTGACGAGTCCAAAGCGTGAGAATATTGACATGATCTGCCCCCCTGAGTGCAGAGCAGATTACTGTTCAATGGTTAATGAAGTAGTGGTGCAAAGGGCGCGTGCAGATCAGTGGTTGGGGGGGCCGCTTTACTGTCGAGTGTACACGGAGCTTCCTTTGCCGGCGCCTGGAGCCTAGACTGTCGTTTCAACGCTCAATCGATAGCCGATACCGCGCACGGTCTGCAGCCAGACCGGGTTGGCGGGATCCTCCTCGATCTTGCGGCGCAGCCGGTTGATCTGCACGTCGATGGTGCGCTCGCCCACCTCGATGTCGGCGCCGACGAGTTCATGGCGGGGCACGGTGTCGCCGGCGTTTTCGGCAAAGGTGACCATGATCTCGCGTTCGCGGTCGGTCAATCTGACCGGTTCACCCGACTTCTTCAGTTCCCGCCGGGCGATGACGAATGTAAACGGTCCGAACACCACCTGCTCGATCTTGGGCGGGGCAGGCTGGCCACCGCGCTTGAGGATGTTGTTGATCCTGAGCACCAGTTCGCGCGGGTTGAAGGGTTTTGCCAGATAGTCATCGGCTCCGGCCTCGAGCCCGTCAATTCGGGCTTCACCCTCTGCCAGAGCGGTCAGCATCAAGATCGGCACCGTCTTGACCTCGCGCAGCGAGCGGGTCAGTGACAGCCCGCTTTCGCCCGGCATCATCACATCGATGACGAGCAGATCGAAATTGATGCCTTCGAGCTTGCGGCGGGCCTCGCCAGCGTCCGAGGCTGTGGTGACGCGGAACCCCTGCTCGGTCAAATACCGTGACAGCAGATCGCGGATGCGGGTGTCGTCATCGACGACAAGAAGATGCGCCGCATCATCATCGGGCAAAGTGGTGGTCATCGGTCTCGTCCCTCCTTCGGCGCATTGAGGCCGGGCGCCAAACCGCCGTCGGCGGTGTCGATCATGCCGGAAAGGAACGTCTTGATGACCTCACGTCCACTTTCATCCAGTTTCTCAAGTGCATTGGCGATGCGGCAAGACTGTGGCCTTGCCAGCGCCAAAGCCAGTTCGCGTCCGCGTTCGGTCGGGTAGAGGCGGCGTTGCCTGCGATCCTCGGGGCCGGTCACCTGGTTGATGTAGCCCGAGTTGATCAGCTGCTTGAGGACGCGGGCCAGCGATTGCTTGGTGATTTTCAGTGTATCAAGCAATGCCGCCACAGTCAGTCCAGGTTCGCGATTGACAAAATGGACGACACGGTGATGGGCGCGGCCAAATCCGAAGGTGTCCAGAATGGCGTCAGGATCGGAGGTGAAGTCACGATAGGCGAAAAACAGCAGTTCGATAATCTCGAAATCAATGCCCTCTGCGTCGCCACCCGGTTGGTCAAGGATTTCGCCGGATTCGGGCTTGATTGCGCCAGAACGGTTCATGAAGACGTTTCCTTTCGAATATGTCAGCTATGTTGACATAAATTGACGCAATTGCTAGCACTCAATTGCGCGCGAGGTTGACTTGCCTTGCCCGCCGGCTTGCCATTGCCCGTCTCCTGCGCCGGTTCCCGGCGCCTGGCGCCACGGTCACCGACACCGGCTTTAAACAACCACGATCATGGCGGCAAGCCGCCCGGAGAAAACGCGATGGCGCCCGTACCTTTTGACCAGCTTGATGGCGAAATCTGGTTTAATGGCGAGTTCTTGCCCTGGAAAGATGCGAAAATCCATGTGCTGACCCACGGGCTGCATTATGCCAGCGCCGTGTTCGAGGGCGAGCGCGCCTATGGCGGCGAGATTTACAAGCTGACCGAGCACAATGAGCGGCTGCATGAGTCCGCCGAGATCCTGGGTTTCAAGATCCCCTACAGCGTTGCCGAGATCGATCAGGCCTGTATCGACCTGTTGGCGCGGCAGGGATTTGCGGACGCTTATGTCCGGCCGATCGCCTGGCGCGGCTCCGAGATGATGGGAGTGTCGGCGCAAACAAATCGTATCAACCTGTCCATCGCGATCTGGCAATGGCCGAGCTATTTCAAGCCGGAAGAGCGGATGAAGGGCATTCGTCTCGATATCGCCGAGTATCGCCGTCCGGATCCGCGCACCGCACCGTCGCGCTCGAAGGCTGCCGGTTTGTATATGATCTGCACGCTCTCCAAGCATCGCGCCGAAGAGCGCGGCTATGCCGATGCGCTGATGCTCGACTGGCGCGGTCAGGTGGCCGAAGCCACCGGCGCCAACATCTTTTTCGTGCGCGACGGCAAGATTCACACACCGACGCCGGACTGCTTTCTCGACGGCATCACCCGCCGCACGGTCATCGGCCTTGCGAGGAAGCGCGGCTACGAGGTGATCGAGCGGGTGATCATGCCGGACGAACTCGACAGTTTCGAGCAGTGTTTCCTGACCGGCACAGCGGCCGAAGTCACACCGGTGTCGGAGATCGGCCCGCACCGCTTCACGGTCGGCGAGATCGCGATGAACCTGGTCAATGACTACATGGCCGAGGTGCAGCCAAAACACGCCGCCGCCGAATAGACACGCCTCGCGGTCCTGACAACACGCCGGCGTTTTTGTTGGTGCTGCGCCCCTGCGGCGGCGCCGGTCGCGCCGTGGCGGTCAATCCGGATGCCGTGCGCCGGCCTGCTTTTTACTGCTGAAATGGGCCGCGAATTTGCCTGCCCTTGCCCTTTGATTGTTGCGCCTGATCCTGCATATTGACGGCAATGGGCGCGGATCCGGGGCGGATTTGTGGAATGATGCGCGAAATTCGCCAGCGCAATCGGGCAGTTGGAACACGATCATGCACCTCGATGAGTTTGACCGCAAACTGTTGCGCTTGCTGCAACGGGATGGTCGCCTGACCAACAACGAATTGTCGCAGAAGATCAATCTGTCGGCATCGCAATGCTCGCGGCGGAGAGCCCGGCTGGAGCAGGAGGGGGTGATCAAGGGCTACCGTGCAGAGCTTGACCGCGACCGGCTCGGCATCGGCATCGTCAATCTGATCACCGTGACGCTGGCCACCCACAACCGTGACAACGCGCAGCGCTTCGCCCGGCTGATAGACAGCTTGCCCGAAGTGCTGGAAGCCTATTCGCTCACCGGTGAGATGGACTATATCATCAAGGTGGTTACGCCGGACCTGCGCAGCCTGTCCACCTTCGTCAGCGAGGTGCTGTTGCCGCATGAATCGGTGCAACACGTCAAGACCGCGATCGTGCTCGATATCCTGAAAGAAAGCGGCGCGCTTCCGGTTTGACTGCCAGGCCGGCATTGCGCCCGGTGTTGTACCCGGCATTGCACATGCGGTGTCGTGGGCAAGCCAATGGGGAACATATCCGGCCGCTGGCCCGTTCGGTTGGCGGGCCGATTGGTTCATGTTAGGCAGAAAGCCGATTTAAGAGGTGTTGGAAACAGTATGGAAGACTTGATGACGAGTGCATCCGAATCCGATCTCGGGCAAATTCTGGGATCATGGGGGCAGGCTTTTGACGGCCTTCAGATTCTGGTCGTGAGCTATGCCGTTTCGGTGATCGGTGCGATCCTGATCCTGATCGTCGGCTGGACCGTGTCGCGGCTGCTGGGACGCTGGGTGCGAAGCCTGCTGACCCGAACACGCCGGGTCGATCCGACCGTCGTGGGTTTTTTCTCGATCTTCGTCCGCTATGCCGTGCTGGTGGTCGTTCTCGTCATGGTGCTGGGTCAGTTCGGCGTGCAGACCGCCTCGATCATCACGGCGCTTGGCGCTGCTGGTCTGGCGATCGGTCTTGCGTTGCAGGGCACGCTGCAAAACATCGCCGCCGGCATCATGCTGCTGGTGCTGCGGCCGTTCAGGGTCGGCGAATATATCGATGCTGACGGGATTTCCGGCACTGTTGAGGAAATCGGCCTGTTCGCCACGGAACTGAAGACGCTGGATGGATTGTACCGGATGGCGCCCAACTCGCAATTGTGGAATGTCCCGGTGACCAATTACTCACGGCTGCCCGAGCGGCGCTATGATCTGGTCATCGGTATCGGCTACGAGGACGACATCGGCAAGGCGCAAGCGGTTCTCATGGATCTGGCCCAGGCCGACGACAGGATTCTGGCGGACCCGGAGCCCTGGGCCTATGTTTCCGAGCTTGGCGACAGCGCGGTTGCCGTCACCTTGCGCTACTGGACCAAGTCGCCGGACTGGTGGACCACGAGCCGCGAGCTGACCAAGGCGGCAAAACTTGCCTTTGACGACAACGGTATCTCGATCCCGTTCCCGCAAGTCACCTATTCCGGCTCGCTCGAGCTTGACAACGCAACCTCACCCGAGCCCG
Source organism: Hoeflea sp. YIM 152468 (assembly GCF_029210485.1). Taxonomy (GTDB): domain Bacteria; phylum Pseudomonadota; class Alphaproteobacteria; order Rhizobiales; family Rhizobiaceae; genus Hoeflea. The sequence continues at coordinate 164,717 of NZ_JARGET010000029.1, read as the reverse complement.
GAAAAGCCGGGGTGTCCTGACGGGTGTCTCCACACCGGGCCTCTTCCGGGCCCGGGCGACCAAGGAGCAGTGCGGCCCGGACGCTGACGTCTCGCGTCCGCCGTTTCACCTTCCTTCCAATCAGTCGATCAACAAGGGAAATCAATCATGGGAAACTTGCAGGCGGGCATCATCCCCGTCACTCCCTTCCAGCAGAATTGCACGGTGCTGTTTGATCAGGAAACCAAGGCCGGGGTGGTGGTCGATCCGGGCGGCGATGTCGATGTGATCTTGCAGACAATTGCCGAGAATGGCCTGGCCATCGAGGCGATCTGGCTGACGCACGGGCATATCGATCATGCCGGGGGCGCCGACCAGTTGCGCGAGAAGCTCGGCGTCAAGATCATCGGGCCGCACGAGGCGGACCTGGTGCTGTTGTCGGGTCTCGAAGACCAGGCGAAGATGTTCGGACTGGACATGGAGGTGCGCAATCTCACGCCCGACCAGTGGCTGAAGGACGGCGACAAGGTTTCGTTCGGCACCCATGAATTCGAGGTGTTTCACACCCCTGGCCACGCGCCCGGGCATGTGATCTTCTTCAACCGCGCCGCGGGATTTGCCCATCTGGGCGATGTCTTGTTTGCCGGGTCCATCGGCCGGACCGACCTGCCTGGCGGCGATCATCAGACCCTGCTCAATTCTATTCGCGACAAGGTGTTTGCACTGGGTGACGAGGTCGGGTTCATCTGCGGCCATGGCCCGGGCGGCAAGATCGGTGACGAGCGCCGGACCAATCCGTTCCTGAAGGGCCTGTAAGGGTCTCCCACACAAATGAAAAAACCGGCCTTCGCATCCGCAAGGCCGGTTTTTGGTTTGGACACCGGAATGGTGCAAGCTGAGCGTCAGTTGGCGACGCAGAAATGATCGCGCCCGTCATAGCCGCGGAAGGTTCCGGTCGAGGCATTGAAGGAGCGGTACTTGTTGGCGCAGAAGCGGTACCATGCCTGGCTCCAGGGCTCGTAGCTGCTGCCGCGGACCGCCCGGGGGGCCGAGGGCTGCTGGTAGATCACCCGCGGATTGTTGTTGCTGTTGGCGATGGCTCCGCCGATGATGGCGGCGGCGCCGAGCCCGAGGATACCCAAAGCGATGGCATCACCGTCACGGTTGCGTCCGTGATGCCGCTTGCCGCTATAATGGGGCTGTTTGTATGCGCCGCGCCGGCCATTTTTCCAATGACGCTGACGGTATTCGCCACCCCGGCCATTGTTCCATTGACGCTGCTCCTGCTGCCAGGCACCACTTTCCGCCTGTGCCGTGGTTGCCGCCAAAGGTGTATAAGCCGTGGCCATTGCAAGCAATGCGATGCTGAGTTTCTTGGCGATTGTGTTCATCGGGATGTCCTTTCCGGTTGACGTCTCTGGCGACCGGTCTTTCCGGCTTGCACACACCCTATCGGTCACAAGCTGAACGGTGGCTGAACGAAAACCTTGTGCTCCTGATCGAATGATAGCCAATACCTTAAATCCGGCAAAACTCTGGCCCCAAGATTCTGGCCGCAAGATTCTGGCCAAGGTCAGGGCCAAAAAAAACCCGGCGAATGCAGCGCCGGGCTTCTCGTCAATGTGGCGCTTCAGGCGAAGCGCAGATTGACTGCTTTCGGCCCCTTGCCGCGGCGATCGGGCTCGGTGTCGAAGGCAACCTTCTGGTTTTCTTCAAGGCTGTTCATTCCCGAGGCCTGGACTGCGGAGATGTGAACAAAGATGTCCGCACCACCATTGTCCGGCTTGATGAAGCCAAAGCCCTTGTCGACGTTGAAAAATTTTACGGTACCAGTTTCGCCCATGCTGTCAGGTCCTTTGATTGCCTTCCGGGCACCGCTCGGGTTATCCGGCCGGCGAGCGTCATGTCATATCCCGCATTCGCGCGAGGGTTATGGCAGGCAGTTTTTGAAGTGTCTGGAAAGGTCCTGATTTTAACGACTTCGCTGCATCACGCGGGTGCGCGTGAGGGCTTTTAATCAAGTCGTCCGAAGTTTTTTGTGCGGCTTCGGCTCGCATGTTTCTGGTCTTCCCGTGTTCGCAAATTGCCCGAACCTACTAAAGATGAGTGGTTTGTTTGAAATTGGCAAGCAAAAGTTTGAGTCTGTTTGCCGATGTTGCTGCTGTTGCCTGGCCGGATCGTTTTGCGCGATCCGGCCAAGCTTTTGCGATTATTCGACGATCGCGATCTCGTTGGCCTGAGTTGTGCCGTCGTCGAACATGATCATCACGGTCTTGCCGGCTTCAATGCCTTCGAGCTCCAGGCCTTCGGCAAGAGTGTAGACTTCACCGGATTCCAGTTCGATCGTGGCGGCAGCCGGATCCAGAGTCTTGACGACGCCTTCGATTTCGCCGGCAAAGGCGGTCGAGAGCAGGGCAGCAGAAGCAAAAGCGAATGCAACGATCTTTTTCATGTGTTTTTCCATAGGTTGTGACCCCTGTCCGCAACCGGCCGGCAGGTTTGCCGGACTGGTGTCGGTGGCGGCGGGACGGCGTTCATATGCGCCAGCTCAAGGACCCGCACAAGCGGGGTAAAGATATATTTTTCAAGGCGCAAAGCGGCACAATTTCGCCATGATCCGAAAAGATCAATCTGCCTTTTGACTGCTGTTGCGCCAGGGTTTTGGAAAGCCTGGCCAAGGCAGATCGCGCCCGGCCAGGCTGAGGGGTTTACTCCACCACAGCGACAGATGTGGCGTCGGTGGTGCCGTCATTGTAGGTGATGACAACCTTGCCACCTGGCTGCACACCATCGAGCTCGAGGCCGTCGGCCAGGCTGAAGGCCTCGCCGCTTTCCAGCACGATCATGTTGGTGGCCGGGTCATAATTCTGAACCACGCCCTCGACCTCGCCTGCGTAGGCCGCACCGGCCATACCCAAAACCGAAACCGTGGTGATAAAGAGCTTGTTCATGGTCGTCTCCCTTTTGTAGACAAACGCATCCAGGGTGGTGCGTGCAGATCCAGACTAGGGGCGTCCGGCACCGGTCTGCAAATCACTTGGGGTAAATAAATCTAACAAAATCAAAGACATAATATTGCCTTATTGTGAGCCATCACGGGCGTGAAGACGCTGTCGCGCAGACCGGAAGACGGCAAATCACTGATTGGGCAACGGGTCGGGCTTGCCCCGGTTCCGCCCGATTTGTGGCAGACCGGCGGCTTGCCCGCAGGCTCAACGATCACGAACCTCGGGCGGGCTCCGGTCGCGGCGCCTCAGGCCACAGGTCTGGGCCTGAGTACCGGGCCGATTTCGGCCAGCAAAATGGCCAGAAAGATCAAACCCCCACCCGCATAACCGAGCATCGGGATCCGTTCACCGAGGATGAGTGCGCCGAACAGGGCTGCGAACAGCGATTCCGTTGACAGGAAAATCGCCGCCTGCGGGGCGGTCGTGTACCGCTGGCCGATGACCTGGAGCGTGAAAGCAAGCCCGGTCGCAAAAACGCCGGCGTAAAGGATTTCCGGAAGAGCGGCGACAATCGCTGCGCCATCGACGGTTTCACTGGCCAGCCCGACGCCAAGACCGAGAACGGAGGCGACGGCAAACTGCACAAAAGACAGCGTCAGGGGGCGCCCGCTCGGCCCGACAAAGCGTCCGACGAGAATAACCTGGATCGCCCACATCACCGCGCAGGCAATGGTCAGGAGATCACCAGCATTGAGATCGCCGAGACTGCCGCCCGCCAGCATCCAGATGCCGGTGAAGGTCAGCGCCACCGCCGGCCAGATCACCGGATGCGGCGGCTGCCGCAGCACAAGCAGCGTGATGAAGGGAACAAACACCACGTAGAGCCCGGTCAGAAACCCCGAATTGGTGACCGTGGTGATGGTGAGCCCGACCTGCTGCAATCCCATGCCCAGAAACAGCACCGCACCGATCGCGACAAAGCCGCCAAGATGGGCGGAAGACACCGGCGAAGCCGTCTTCTGCGACTCCCGCCAGGCAAACGGCGCCAGCAGGATCGCGGCGACGAGAAAGCGCAGCCCGATGAAGAGAAACGGACCGATCTTGTCCATGGCCGTGGATTGGGCGACAAACCCTGCGCCCCAGGTGGCGCCGGCGAGCAGAAGCAGAAGATTGGCGAGATAACGCGGCATGGATCCGGCCCGGGCAGGAGAGATGGGGACGCACGGCGAAGGTGTGCCGTGCCTGTGGTGTTTCGCAGGAGCGCTCTGCAAATGCAGCAGTTCAAAGCGGTGAAATTGTCATTCTGGCGCGGTTTGAATGCGTGGCGGTCTAGCAGGAGCGTTCATGCCGGGCAAGCCAAAAGCCGGACCTCCAGGCGGCAGATATGGCTGGAGACCTGCAGCGCCGCGCATCCCACTCGTTGCCCAAAGGACGCGGTAGCGGCTTGACCCACTGCATGCGTTTATTCGTCCAAATGAATCCCTTTGCACGCCGCCTGCATGAGGACCCGCACCGGTGCGAGAGCCGGGGTTGAAGCCAGGTCCACAGGATGATCTGGCTGGCCGCTGACGGCATGCCGAAACCGGCACGCGATCTTGCCGGAGCCGCTATCGGTGCAATGCGATGCGGGCGCTATCGCGCGCCAAACAGGGTCTCGAGCCGAGCGCGGTTCTTGCCGAAGTCCTTTTCTCCCAGCTGCGCCCGGCTGTAGGCCATGACACCGGTCCGCCCGTCTGGCATGGCTCGGGCTTCCAGATGGATCATGTCGGGGAACCGCAGCCGGGGCGAATAGGTGACAAAGCGTGCCTTGGTCGGGTCAGCCGCGTCATCGAGCCGGCGCGTCAGCGGATAGGTTGTCAGCAACAGGCCGGACAGGCGCTCGATCGCAGCGGCCGGCGTTTCATCGACCGGCTGGATTTCAAAATCCGGTTCGGCACACAGCCCGGGGCTGCAGGCAAGGGCGTCATTGGCGGTCGTACTGCGCGCATTGGTGCTGAAATCCCGCGGTCCGGTATCGGGCGATCCGGCGATCAGTTCCCAACTGCGCTCGCGCCCGATCAGCAAAAAGGCGAGGGCCGCCACGAGAAGAAGGGAGATCGCGCCCAGAAAGATGGTTTTCAGCATGGATGTTCTCGTCTTTTGCAACCGACGATGATCCATGCGGCGCATGGATCCGGTTTTTGGGGGTCACTAAATCAGTCGATTGACGGTGGCGTGCGCGACAGACGCAGGATCGCGCCTTCATCTTCGTCGGTCACCATCAGCACGGCGCCGTCGGGGGCGACACGGACATCGCGAATGCGTCCATAGCTTCCCTTGAGCATGCGTTCTTCGGACAGCACTTCGCCGGTATCGTCGTCAAGGTCAAGCCGCACCAGCATTTGAAACCGGAGAGCGCCGACCAGCAGGTCGCCGTCCCACTCGGGGAACATGTCGCCGCGATACACGGCCATCCCGCCCGGTGCAATCGAGGGATCCCAATAGTGGACAGGTTGTTCGAAACCTTCGGCTGCGGTGCCGATGCCGATCTCGGCGCCGGAATAGTGACGCCCGTAGGAGATCCTGGGCCAGCCATAATTGCGGCCGGCTTCGGGTCGGTTGACCTCGTCACCGCCACGCGCGCCGTGCTCAACACTATAAAGAATGCCGGTTTGCGGATCGATATCGATGCCTTGCGGGTTGCGGTGCCCCTTCGACCAAAGCTCAGGCGCGCCGCCGCCGTCGGCATAGGGGTTGTCCGGGGGAACCGCACCTGTGGGCTCGATCCTGAGCACGGCGCCGGCATGATCGTCCATATCCTGGGCTCGTTCGCCTTCGCCCCGGTCGCCGATGGTGAAGTACAAGCGGCCGTCCGGCGCCACGGCGATGCGTGAGCCGAAATGGTGGCTGGCAGGGGTGAAGCGGTTCATGCGGAAGATCTCTTCCACGCCGGTCAGCGCGGTGCCGTCATCGGACAGGCGGGCGCGGGCGACCGCGGTGCCCAAGCCGTTGTTGTCATGGGCACTGTAGCTTAGGAAAATTGACCTGCTGGTGGCGAAATCATTGGCCAGCGCGATGTCGAGCAACCCGCCCTGGCCTTCGGCTGCGATGTCCGGCAGCCCGGAGATCGGGCCGGAAAGCTTGCCATCGCGCAGCAGACGCAGCGCGCCGCTGCGCTCGGTGACCAGCAGCGCCCCATCCGGCAGCGGTTCCACGCCCCAGGGATGGTCAAGGCCGGTGGCCAGCACCTCGACATCAATGCTCACCTTCTTGGTGGGGACGGTATCGCGCGCCAGAGCGCCGGCTGCGTTTGCGAGCACAAGAAGCGAGCCGAGCCCAAGGATGGACAGGGTGCGCAGATGCGTGATCGGAAATCGGGGTTGCGGCATGGGTCACCTCTTGTGCTGTCTTCGCTGGAGCTGCGTGCTGTCAATATGGGGATCAGAAGCCGCGGGAAAAGACCCGCCTCCCGTAACCTTGCCGGTGACGGTCGCGAAAATCCCGCTACACTTGAGGCCGATGGACAGCGTTGATTCGCATTTGCAGCAGATCGGACCCGAGTCCGAGGTGACCCGCGGCCGCGTGGTCTGGCAGGCGAGCCCGCTTGCCTTGTTCTTGCCGGGGCTGGTGGTGGCGGCAGGCTATGGCCTGTTGTGGCTGGTGCTCTATGTCAATGGCAGGGATGGCGGCGCTCTGGCGCGTGTCTGCCTGCTGGTCCTGGTGGTGATCGTGCCGTTTCTGTTCGCCCATGCCGGTTTGCGGCTGTCAACAACACGGCTGACGCTGCGTGGCGCACATCTGGAAGCGCATCCCGGGTTTCCGGCGCGTGATCCGGTGATCGTGGTCTATCCGGCGGTCACCCGGCTCTCTTTACGCCGCGGCCTTTCGGGCTGGATCACCGGTGCCGGATCGCTGAGAATCGAACGAACCGATGGAGCTCCGGTGGTCGTGTCCGGATTGGCTGATCCCCAGGCGGTGCTTGCCGAGCTGTCAGCCCGAAGGGAGGGGCTCAGCGCGACGGCTGTTGCGGGCCGAGCTTGATGGTGCCGGAAGGTTTGCTTGCGGGGTGTGAGTCCTGAACGCCGTGGACCGGGGCCATGGGCCGCTGAGCCATGACGCCGGGCTCGGCGCGGGACTGGATAACCAGCACCGAGATCAAGATCAGGCATCCCATCAGCGCCATCAGTGCAATGCGCACGATCGCGGCGTTCTCCCGGCGAGCGGGTTTTGCGGGAAAGAAATCGTCGTCCTGAAACATGGTCTTGTTCCTGTGGTGTGCTGATGTGGGACACCTTACGCTCGCGAACGCGTCGCCAATCCGGCCGGATTGTGGCGGGCGGGGTTTTTTGTCGTGTCAAGATTGTGTTTCGGGTTAACGGGTGCGTTTGCCGAAGGTTACGGCGCGGCGCGGCGGATGCGCGCGCGGGATCCTGTCGGCCTGCTGCGGCGTTGGATCACCCAGCTCCGCGGATGTGCGAAGGCTGCGGGTGAGTTCGCCCGGCTGCGCCATTTCGGGATCGGGAAAGCGGTCATCGAAGGTGACCGGCACGATGGCCGGCCGGGCCAGGGCGTATCCCTGCATCAACTGGACACCGATAGCCTGGCAGAAATCAATCTGGTGGTCTTCCTCGAGCCCTTCGAACAACACGGTGATGCCGCGTTCGATGAACTGGTCCACCATCAGCTTGAGCAGACCCTGGCCAGCGGAGGTTTCGGTGAAGCGGCTCACCCATGCCGCGTCGAACTTCAAGACGTCGGGTTTGAGTTCATTGACGCGCCTGGTATCGGAATCGTCAGCGCCGTAATCGTCGACCGCGATCTTGAACAGCCGTGAGCGCAGACCGCTGACGAGTTGGTGCAGCACCTCTTCATTGCCGCTGCCCTGTTCGGTGATTTCGCAGACGATGCGGCCGGGTCTCAGGCCGGCCCGAACGGTGGCATCGACCATTCGATCGACTTCCGCGTCGATGTTGGCGACCTGGTCAAACAGGCCGGGATTGAAATTGATGAACAGCCGCGCCTTGCGGCGTCCGAGCTTGCCCATATTGAGAATGTGCAATTCGCGGCACAAGGTGTCGACGGCAATGGCATCGGCCTTCTCGACCGACGAGAAGAACTGGTAGGGGGGAACCGGCTTGCCGTCCTGCTGGGCACGGATCAGCGCCTCGAAGGCTTCGATTGTCAGGTGACCGTGTTCGTTCTGGCTGAAGATTGGCTGAAACGCGGATTGCAACACATACGGCCCGTAGGAGGTGGTGTAAAAACCCCGGTCGTCTTGCAGGAAATGCGATTCGCGACGCCCTGGCATCTCGCACAGGTCTCCGTTGGCGTGCAGCTTGGACCCGCGAGCATGGGCCGAAATGCTTTCGGCAAGGTTAATCCGGCGCCAGACTGCCGCCTCCGGCTTGCATCGGGCGCCTTGTTGCGACATAGAAGCACCGGGCGCGGGGGCCGCGCCTGCAGTGGTGCGATCCTGACAGATTCTGACTATCTGCCAGGGCAGACCGCCCCACCGGATCAATAGCGTGTGGGCTGACTTTTCAAAACAAATGGCTACCATCTGTTTCGGTCAAACCACAGGCATCACGTCTTAGCACCGGAGCGCATTTCATGGCCTTTCTCGCCAACGCCCTTTCCCGGGTCAAACCGTCCGCCACCATTGCCGTCAGCCAGAAAGCACGGGAACTCAAGGCCAAGGGCCGCGATATCATCGGGCTTGGCGCCGGTGAGCCGGACTTTGACACGCCCGACAACATCAAGGCTGCAGCCATCGATGCGATCAATCGCGGCGAGACCAAATACACCCCTGTTTCAGGCATTCCCGAGCTGCGCAAGGCGATTGCCGCGAAGTTCAAGCGCGAGAACAATCTCGACTATGACTGGCAGCAGACCATCGTCGGCACCGGGGGCAAGCAGATCCTGTTCAATGCCTTCATGGCGACACTGAACCCGGGCGACGAAGTCGTCATCCCGGCGCCCTACTGGGTCAGCTATCCCGAGATGGTGGCGATCTGCGGCGGCACCTCGGTGTTTGTTCCGACCAAGATCGACAACGGCTTCAAGCTCGCCGCCGCCGATCTGGAAGCCGCGATCACGCCAAAGACCAAGTGGCTGATGTTCAATTCGCCGTCCAACCCCTCGGGCGCGGCCTATACCGAAGCGGAACTGAAGGCGCTGACGGACGTGCTGATGCGCCATCCGCATGTCTGGATCCTGTCCGACGACATGTACGAGCACCTGACCTATGGCGACTTTGTCTTCACCACGCCTGCCCAGATCGAGCCGGCATTGAAAGACCGGACACTGACCATGAACGGCGTCTCGAAAGCCTATGCCATGACCGGCTGGCGCATCGGCTATGCGGCCGGCCCGCTGGAGCTGATCAAGGCGATGGACATGATCCAGGGCCAGCAGACTTCCGGCGCCTGCTCGATCGCGCAATGGGCTGCGGTCGAAGCGCTCAACGGCACCCAGGACTTCATTCCGAAAAACCAGGAAATCTTCCGCGGCCGCCGCGATCTGGTGGTGTCGATGCTCAACCAGGCCAAGGGAATCAAGTGTCCGGTGCCTGAAGGCGCCTTCTACGTCTATCCGTCCTGCGCCGACCTGATCGGCAAGACGGCGCCATCGGGCAAGGTGATCGAGACCGACGAGGATTTCGTCACCGAACTGCTCGAAACCGAAGGCGTTGCCGTGGTGCACGGGTCGGCCTTCGGCCAGGGCCCGAATTTCCGCATTTCCTATGCCACGTCAGAGGCTTTGCTGGAAGAAGCCTGCAACCGGATCCAGCGCTTCTGCGCAGCCCTGCGCTGACGAGCCGGACTAGCAGATGCCGCGGCGAATTCCGCCGGGGTCAAAGACTTGCGGCCGCCTCAAAGGGCGGCCGTTTGCGTCAGGTCCAGCGCAGCAGCCAGTAGCCGGCAGCCGACACGGCTGCGGTCAGCGCGGTTCCCCAGGCCATATCGATGAGGCTCATCGTCAGCGGCCAGTTCTTCAGTGTCGCCAGATTGGTGATGTCGTAGGTGCCGTAAGCGGCAAATCCGAGGATCGCGCCAAGCAGCACCGCTTCCATGAGCGAGCCCGAGCGCGCCGCGGCGGCCGAAGCCAGGATGACCACGGCGGCCGAATAGACCACGTAGAACAGGGCGGCAATCGGCAAGCGCGGCGTGTCGAGCATCAGCGCGCCGAGCTGACGGCTGTAGAACCCTCTGGCGACCAGACCGAGCCAGATCGCATCGACAACAAGAATGAAGACTGCCGAGCCGGCCCAGGCCTTGAGAAAACCGGCCGGGATCATGGCTTGGCTCCCGCTTCAGAAGCTGTGGCCAGTGCCGGCCTATCGGGGTGCAGGGCTTGTCGGGTCATGGTTGGCCTTTCGCAATGGCTGGGAAATCGGCGCAAGGCCGGTTAGGGCAGGGGTTCAGGTTCGGTGAGGCCGGCATAGGTCTTGGGAACCAGCGCCCGCAGAGCGCCGGGGTGACAGATACATTCGACCTCTCGCTCCAGCGGAATCATCTCGCCATCAATCGCAGCCCTGGTGCCGGCACGGGAGCTCGAGAATTTCAGCACGACCTTGCGGGCCGCCTCAACGCTCATGTCGGGGTCTTCCTTGAGCTTGCCGATTGCGGCCCGCAGGGTCATGCGCAGCACCGTGCCGGAGCCGAGCGCGCGGGAGCGGTAGACCCCGAGCACGCCCTCGTCGAGCAGCGGCGCATACGCCAGCGGGGTGTCGCCGAACAGATTGTTGGAGATTGCGACAGCGGAAACAATCTGCCGCCGGCGTCCGCTTCCGGTGTCGATGTCGATGCCGAAGCGGGGCGGCCGCATGATCACCTGAGCCAGCGATTTGACGGTCGAGGTGATCTTGCGCAGACGGGTCGAGGTGTCGAGGTGTTCGCGCTGCTGCACCAGGCGGGCGTGCAGGCCGACCGAGTACTGGTGGACATAGGGCCGGCCATTGGCGGTGGCGATATCCAGCGGACGCTCCTGGGCCGTGGCGAGCGCATCCAGTGCCTCGGCCGGATCAAGCGGCAGGCCGAGGCTTCGGGCAAACAGGTTCATGGTACCAAGCGGCAGCACGCCAAGGACCTTGCCGCTTTTGAAGCAGATGCCTGCGGCTGCCGAAATGGTGCCGTCGCCACCGCCGGCGACAATGATATCGGTGCGGTCGTCAGCGCCGGCCTGTTCGAGCGTTTGGATAAGGTCGGAACCGGAGACCAGTTTCACCGTGCAGTCGCCGTCAGGTCGCGCCAGCCGGGCTGCGGCCATGTCGCCGAATTCCCTTGCATCCATCCCGCGTATCGTGCCGCCGTCCTGATTGAGGATCAAGGTGATGCGCATGGAAACTCCTGGCGGCGTGGAAGTGAAGGCAGCGAACATCAAACGGTGGTGGGACGGTAAGGTTCCATCGCACGCCTGTTGCATCGGATACGCAAGGGCAGGGTCTGTGGATCACCTTCGGGCGGCTGTGCCGGTTTTGCCGGCGGGTTGCCCAAACGGACGCCAAAAAAAATGGGCCGCGAGATTGCTCTCGGGCCCAAAGGTATGAAGGTCAAAAACCTCCAGAGGGGAACAGCTCATGCGGCGGCACTGGGAGGAGTAGGCCGCCAAAGGTGCATCAGCTAGAGGTGATATGATGCTTCCTTGAGCAATGTGCAAGGGTTTGGGGCACATGACAGCCATGCGACAGCCGCATGGCCATTGAAGCGGCAATTGCACAGGATTCCGGCAAAAAAAATGGGCCACGAGATTGCTCTCGGGCCCAAAGGTATGAAGGTCAAAAAACCTCCAGAGGGGAACAGCTCATGCGGCGGCGCTGGGAGGAGTAGGCCGCCAAAAGTGCATCAGCTACAGGGGATATGATGCTTTGTTGGGCAGTGTTCAAGGCACTGATGCGCATGTCTGCCATGCGACAGCCGCATGCTCTGCAGCCAGGCAGTCGAGCCCGGATTCCGGGCAAAAAAAAGGGGCCGCGAGATCGCTCTCGGGCCCGATAGGTATGGAGGTTAAAACCTCCAGAGGGGAACAGCTCATGCGGCGGCACTGGGAGGCCTAGGCCGCCAAAGGTGCATCAGCTGTAATCGATATGATGCTTTATTGAGCAATGAGCAAGCCAGCCTTTCGCATGCCTGCCATGCGAAGGCCGCATGACTGCATGCAAATACATCTTTTCGCGCTTTGGTTGTTTTCAGGCGCGCGCCGGCGTTTCGCTTGCTCAGCAGGTTGCGTCAATAACTCCAGTTGCGCGCCTTGGAGACGAGAAAATCCCGGAACGCCTTGAGTTTGGCTGCGTTTTTCATTTCTTCGGCGTAACAGAAATAGGTGTCGAAGGTGGGAATGTCGGCCGCCAAATTGAGCTGTACCAGCGCCAGATCGCGATTGATCATGTAACCGGGCAACAGCGATATGCCTGCGCCGTTGAGGGTGGCGCGGCGGATTGCCGGCAGATTGTTGATCTGCAATTGCACATGGCGCCGGTTTTCCGGCGTCCGTCCGGCGGTTTCGAGCCAGTTCACGTCGGTCAGATAGGCCGGAGCCGGCTCGCCGAAGGTGATGATGCGGTGGTTGTCGAGATCCGCGATGGATTTGGGCTCGCCATGGCGCGCAACATAGGCGGGCGAGGCATAGACATGCATGTGCACGGTGAACAAGCGCCGCTGAATCAGATCAGGCTGTTGCGGCTGGCGCAGACGGATGGCGCAATCTGCCTGACGCATATTGACGTCGAGCTCTTCATTGTCGAGCAGCAACTGCACTTGAACGTCGGGATAGAGCTCCTGGAATTCCTGCACCTTCTCGGTCAACCAGCCCTGTCCGAATCCGACGGTGGTGGTGACACGCAATTTGCCCGACGGCCGCTCGCGGGTCTCGGTCAGCTGGTTTCTGACAGATTCCAGCTTCATCAGCACTTCATGCGCGGTCTGGTAGAGGATCTCGCCCTGCTCCGAAAGGATCAGGCCGCGGGCATGGCGGTGAAACAGCTTGGCGCCGATGTCCATCTCCAGCGCGGCGACCTGGCGGCTGATCGCAGATTGTGACAGATGCAGCTTTTCCGCCGCGTGGGTGAAGGAGCCAGCCTCCGCCGCGGCATGAAAAATGCGCAATTTATCCCAGTCGAGTGACACCAATGCCCTTTCCCCCTGGCCCGTTGTTCGGGCCGATTTTTTGGCGCTTGTGCGCCTATTCGGCTGCTTCGGCGTGCCTGACATGTCCTGCCAGATAGCGTTCTGCCTCCAATGCGGCCATGCAGCCCATGCCCGCTGCCGTCACTGCCTGGCGGTAGATGTCGTCGGTCACATCACCAGCGGCAAAGACACCAGGTACATCTGTGGCAGTGGAATCGGGTGCTGTCCACAGATAGCCATTCGGCTTGTGCTTGAGCTTGTCCTTGAAAAGGCTGACCGCCGGCGCATGGCCGATGGCAACGAAGACGCCGTCAATCGGCATATCTGATGTCTCTCCGGTCTTGCGATTTCTCAGCTTGACCCCGGTGACCGAAGCCGGCATCGGCGGTTGCGCCGGGGTTCCCAGATACTCCAGCACTTCAGTGTCCCAGATGACATTGATGTTGGGCTTGTCGAACAGCCGCTGCTGCAGGATCTTTTCTGCGCGGAATTCGTCGCGGCGATGGACCACCGTCACCTGGGCGGCGAGGTTGGACAGATACAGCGCCTCCTCGACCGCGGAGTTGCCGCCGCCGACAACGACGACGTTCTTGCCGCGGTAGAAAAAGCCGTCACAGGTGGCGCATGCCGAGACGCCGAACCCCATGAATTCCTTCTCGGTCGGGATGCCCAGCCATTTGGCTTGCGCGCCGGTGGCAATCACCAGCGCGTCGCAGGTCCAGACGGCGCCTGAATCGGTGGTCACGGTAAAGGGGCGCTGGGTCAGCTCCACGGAGGTGACGAGGTCGCTGACGATCTCGGCGCCGACATTCTCGGCCTGTTTGAGCATCTGCTCCATCATCCACGGGCCTTGCACCGGTTCGGCATATCCGGGATAGTTTTCCACATCTGTCGTGATCATCAATTGACCGCCTTGCTCCATACCGGCAATGAGCACCGGATTGAGCAGCGCACGGGCGGCATAGATCGCCGCAGAGTAGCCGGCTGGGCCGGAGCCGATGATGAGAACGGGAACATGGCGAGTGGACATAGGTCGATCCTGAAGCAAGTTGTGCGAGGTGCCAGTGTGGGCCATCCCCGGTGGGGCATCAATGGCGAATGTCGGTTTCTGACCGCCGGCGTCATGATGCAGCGCGAATTTCTCCCTATTTAGGTGCGAGCCAGTACGGGTTTCAAGCGTCCGGCTCACTTACACACAGAACATCGCACCGGAAACGCGGCGCAAGGCTTTACAGACACTGCGCTGTGACGCAATAAAGTTTCGCAAATCCGCCCTTCCGGTGCGGACATTGATAGCAAACACAGGAAAAAATTCCATGGCGATCAAAGCCGAACTTGATGCAATTGATCTCAAGATCCTGCGTGAATTGCAGAGCGACGGCCGGATGACCAATGTGGAACTCTCAGAGCGGGTTGGCATCTCGGCGCCGCCGTGCCTGCGCCGGGTGCGCAAGCTCGAGCAGGCGGGGATCATTCGCGGGTACCGGGCGCTGTTGAAAGCGCCAAGTCTCGGCTTCGATCTGGTGGCGTTCTGCATGATCGGCCTCAAGCATCAGTCGGACGCCAAGCTCAAGGCCTTCGCCGCCACGACCAATCAATGGCCGATCGTCCGGGAAACCTGGATGGTGTCGGGGGAAAGCGATTTCCTGCTGCACTGCGTCGCCCGCAATCTCACCCATTTCCAGGATTTCGTCATCGAGGAACTGACCGCCACCGACAATGTCGACACGGTTCGCACCCTGCTGACCATCCGTCAGGTCAAGGATGAGGGGCTGGTGGCGCTCTGAGCGGCGGAGGATTTCACCTGGCTTGAAAGCTCAGGCGCTGGAAAAAGTCGATGAAATTCCGTCCGATCGCCTCGGGCGAGAATTCGGACTTGATCCGGGCCGCTGCGGCCTCGCCGATCTGGCGGCGGAGGCCGGCGTTCTGGTTCAATCGCCGCAATGTATGGATCCAGTCCTGGCGCGCCGCCGGCAGCACGGCCCCGGAGACGCCGTGTTCGATCATCTCTGCCGAACCGCCAATATTCATGCACAGGGCGGGCACGCCTTGCTGCATCGCTTCGCCGTGGGCCAGGCCAAAGGATTCACCTGGTGAGCGCGTCGGCGTCACGTAGGCGTCGAAGATCGACATGATCCGCCGGGCATCGGGGACAGGTCCGAGACACCGCACCTGATCGCCGCCCGCCGCCCTGATCCTTGCGCCGCCGGATTGATCAAAGCCTGCTCCGGCCAGGGCCAGAACCGCCTTGGGGCCGACTTCGCCAATCAGCCCGGCAACGAAACCGAGATTCTTGATCTCGCGGTTGTTGCAGACGCTGCCGACAACAAAATCATCCGGGCCGAAACCATAGGATGCCCGCAGCCGGTCGCGGTCAGCCGGATCGAGTGGCGGCAAGATGGCGATGGAATGATGAATGAACTCAAGCCGCTCCGGACCGATGAGGCGACCGATGGCCGGCGCCGCTGCCCAGTTGTTCACCAGCGCCCTTGAAGGTGCCAGAATACGGGTGAAGCGGCTGTTGAAATGCAACAGGTGGTCAAGCGGGCTCAGGACGTTGAGACTGCCGATATTGCCGACCTCAAGCACCATCGGAACCGGCAGCGACCGAAACGCCATATAGGCAGCCAGAGCGACACGGCGTTTCGGGCCTATCTGAATCACATCGGGCTGAAAATCCGCGTATCGGGCACGCAACGCGTCAATGGTGGCGCGCTTGGGAAGGTATTTTCGCAGCTTCGACTGATTTTTCTGCTCCCCGCCAACGATCTGATCGAAGCCAATCTGCTCAAACCGGACGCCCTGCGTCGCTGCGGCGTCGAACGCGTCCTGGTAAACGCTCCGGGTCGTTTCATTCAGGGTCATGATCTTCATTTCACGGCTTCCGTTCATCTGCTGCCCCGCCGCGCCCACCCGGCGCGGGAGTTCAGGCCTTGCTCAACCCGGCATTTCCGATGCGGTTTGCCATCCATGAGGTTATGCCCACGTCACTTTCGATTTCAAGCCTTTGCCTTGCCGGCCCTGCGCGGAGGGCGTCAGGCCGGGCCATCAGATGTAGTCGATCTCGATATCGGGTTTGTCTGGATTGTTGGGGGTGTCGAGATCAGGTCCGTGGATCGAATGTGGGAAACCGTGGGGATTGTGCCCGGCAAAATCGAGGTCCGGGGCGATGTCCTGGCGGGAGAAGGACAGCTCGAGAACGCCCGGTATGCCGCGCGCATCATATTTCGACGTGTTGTTGACATGGATATGATCGAGGACATGGGTGGTGCCGAGGTCGCGGACAAAATCGAGCAGGGCAGGCAAACGGGTGTGCAGGTCGTGAAACTCGATGGCGATGCCGGCAAACCGGTCGGCATGGGCAAGGATCTCATGACTGATCTCGTACTCGCCGCCCTCGATGTCGCATTTCAAGAAGACGGAATTGCCGGTGTCAGCGAGGGCCTCGAGCGCCGAGCCGAGGGTGGAGCAGGCGGCACCGTCGGTTGCACCGATCCTTTTTTCGAAATGCCGCACAGCGGCAGTGTCGATGAAAAACGGCCGGTAATCGCGGTAGGCGCGGATGCGCGCCTGGCGCTTGGGCGTGTTGAGGAAATATTTGAGCACCGAGCGGAGATATTCCCGCCGGAGCTCTGTTTCGTTGATGGTGTGATCGTAGCAATCGATGCTGGTGACGGTCGAGGCGGCGAGCATCCGGCGCTCGAAGTCCCAATTGTAGCCGAGACCGAAAGACAGCATGCTGTGACAGCGCGAAATGAGATCGCTGGCGAACACGTAGCCGCCGTCGAAATGGCTGCCGACACGCACGAGATTGTTGCGTCCTGCCGGACGCAGCGCTGCGGGCAGGCGGACGATTTTCTTCTGCATCATGGTGTCGCTCCCGTGACGGGGCCGAAATGGGCGGCCAATGCGGCGGCAAGCCGCGATGGGAAGGTCTGCTGGTGAAGCAGGGCGCTGTCGCGGGCCCTGTCGCCGATGGCGGCCAAATCCGCGCCGGAGGTGGCGAGCAGGGCCTCGATCGTGGATTCCAGGGCGGTGCGGTCGACGTGGAAATTGGTTCCCAGATGGCGCGGTTCGGTCCGCGACCAGGCGACCAGCCGGCCTGTCTGGGGTGTGACGAGCTCGTTCATCGGCGGCGCGTCGGTGGTGACCACCAGGGCGCCGCAGGACATCGCTTCGAGAATGTAGTGGCCCCAGCCTTCCGAGCGGGAGGGGCAAAGATGGATGCCGCATTGGTTTTGCAAGCGGCGCAGATCCGCCTCGGCCAGATAGCCGGACACAAGCGTGACATTGTCGGGCACCCGCGTCGGGGCATTCGCGGCCTTTTGAACCAGCACCAGCTCGGGCCAGTGCGGATTCTTGTGCCACAGCGCCAGAATCTCTTCCGTGCCCTTGAGGGTTGAGCCGCCGGCCAGATGAAAGAACCGATGCCAATTCTTCAAGACACCGGGGAGGTGGCGGTCGGGGGTGGCAAATCCGGTAAAGGCGGTGGGGACGCCAAGCCTGGAGAAAATCGCTTCGGCGTGACGGCTCTTGGCCAGCACCAGGTCAATGCGCTTGAGCCGCGCGAGATGACGCTCGGGAAAGCGTTCCTGGTTCGGAATCAGCAGGTTTGCCGTGCCGGCGGGGAACCAGGCGGGAAAGGCGCGCTCGAGATGGAAGACGATGTCAACGCGCCGGGTGCGGGACAGAAATGGTACGAACCGTGCAAGCAATCCGCGTTTTGGCGTCACCGTCTCGACCTCAAAGCCCTGGCTTTCGAGGGCCGCCATCAGGAGGCCGCTGTCCTGGCTCAACCCATAGGCATTGTCGCGCGCCACGATGATTGCTGTCTTCATCGCTGCGCCCACAGTTCCTCGTACACCTCACTCAACGCCCTGGCCTCGCCGGCGAGACCGAAGCGGCTGCGGGCGCGTTCAAGCCCTGCGCGGCCGTGCGCCTCGGCGCGTCCGGGATCAGCGAGATAGGTTTCGATCGCCTGCGTCAGCGCGTCGCCGTCGCCGGCGGGCACGACCTGGCCGGTGACATCGTCTTCGACCAGATCGCGATAGGCGCCAGCATCGCTTGCAACCACTGCGGTTTGCGATGCCATGGCCTCGAGCGGAGTGAGCCCGAAGCCCTCGTTTCGCGACGGGGCGACGCACAGCGTGACCCGCCTCAGCCATGGCTTGACGTCGGCCACTTCGCCCATGAAGACGATGCGGCTGGAAAGGCCGGAGGCCTCGATCCTGGCCTTCAAGGCGTCGGTGAAGCCCTGGTTGTGTGCGGTTGTGCGGCCGAAGATGGCGGCGGTCCACTCGGGATAGCGCGGCAGCAGCGAAATCAGCGCGTCGACGAGGAGATCGGTGCCCTTCTGCGCGCGGATGCGCCCGAAGCAACCAAGGCCATACCGCCCCGGAAGCCCCGATGTCGACCAGTCGCGCTCAGCGTCGGAGGGCGGGTGGAAGCGGTCGAGATCGACGCCATGCGGGATGATCACATGCGGCAGTTGCAAGAACGCGGCCGAACGGCTCGATGTGGTGACGATCCGGTCCATGCGCCGCATCAGCCAGCGGGTGTAGCCGGTGTGGTGACGCTGGGCGGCGGAGGTGAAGACAAGCCGCAACGGGGCCCGAAAGACATGGCGCAGCACGAGGCCAGCCAGCATCTCGGTGTTGCGTCTTGCATGCCAGATTCTGAAACGGCGCCGGCGCGGACGCACGAGCAGGCCCGGAAGCTGAAACCACGAGATGCGGGGCAGGTCATCGGGAAGGCCCGGCCCCAGCACGGCAATGCCGACGCCTTGCCGTCGCTGTTCGGGCACAAGCTGGATCACGGTCGAGGTGACCCCGGACAAGCGGCGCTTCAGATTGGGTGCGACAACTTCGACGTCCCCCATATCGATCCTAGCGGACATCGCGGGCTGCACGGGTTCGCGCCAACGGCAAGGACTTGAGGCGAGAGGCCAGGCTGGTGCACATGGCGGTCAGCCCCAATTCACCGCCAGAATTTCGTAAGCCTTGGAGCCGCCCGGCGCGACAACTTCGACGCTGTCGCCGACCGATTTGCCGATCAGGGCGCGCGAAATCGGCGACGAGATCGAAATCCGGCCCGCCTTCACGTCAGCTTCCTGGTCGCCGACGATCTGATAGGTTCTTTCCTCATCGGTGTCCTCATCGACCAGCTTGACGGTGGCGCCAAACTTGACGGTGTCGCCCGACAGCTTCGACACATCGATGATCTCGGCCCGGCCGACAAAATCCTCGAGCTCGCCGATGCGGCCCTCATTGTGGCTCTGGGCTTCCTTGGCGGCATGATATTCGGCATTTTCGGACAGGTCGCCATGGGCGCGCGCTTCGGAAATTGCCTCGATGATCCGCGGCCGTTCGGATTGCTGGCGCCAGCGCAGTTCTTCCCGCAGCTTGGTGTAGCCTCCTTGCGTCATCGGAACCTTTTCAACCATCTGTCTTATCCTTGTCATGTCGTTCTGCCGCCAGGTCAAATGGCGGCAGCGCGCAAAAATGAAACGGCCCCCGAAGCAGATACTTCGTAGCCGTTCCTGTGTTTCCGGTTTCAGGCTTATCAAATACGGTAAAAAAATTCACCTGAAAAAACAGGCGGTCTTTTTGCCGGACTCAGAGCCAAAGCAGCTTAAGGCCTGTGCCCGTGTGCTTCAAGGGCGGGATATCGGACTTGCGCGAGAGCTTTTCAAGGCATGCGGGCGGGCGCGAGCGACAATAGGTCTCCGTTTTGCCATGCCCGCGTTCAGCCTCCGGATCCGCTGTGGCGGGTCTTCACCACCTCGAAGGATTGCGGCAGGTTGGGCGGGGTGTAATCGGGGCGATGGCGAAGCCGTGCCATCACCGCTTCATGCAGCTTTGCGCCCTCGGGGATCTTGCGGCGGTCAAACACCGGAAAATAGAATCTTCCGATCTGCAACTGGCGGTAAAAAGAGGTTCTGGGGATCTTGCGCGGCAGAAACTCGACAATGGCCCAGGCCGCATTCATCGAAGGGTTGATGTCGGCCAGCGGATCGGGCGCGCCATAGCGCTTGCTGATCCTGGCGGCCTGATCATCGGCGGTTTCAGGCTCGGTCCGGGCGTCTGTCTTGCCGGCGGCATCGAGCGGCGTTCCGTGCGCCAGCAGGTCGAACACCGCCTCCTTGCCAACAACACCGGCGGCCACGGCTTCGCGGTAAAGCCATTCCAGCGGGATCTTGGCAAGTCCGCTCCTGGCGTCGGGATGACCGCCACCGACGTCGCCATGGCAGCCTGCGAACCAGACCTCCTCGAAATCCTGAGGCCGTTTTTCATAGGATCTGGTCTTGCGCGACCACGCTTCATACTCCTGCCCCGGCTCCCACAGGGCGGGCTGGAAATAGGTGCGTTGCTCGTCGATCGCCAAAGCCTGGCGGACGATCTTCACCCGGTCATTGCGGTTGGTGTAGGCCTTCTGGGTGGTGGTCAGCCATGGGAACCCGGCGGTGGCATCAAACACCGAAGCCACCGTGTCCCACAGGCCGAGAAACTCGATGCGAATCCCGGAGCCTCTGAGCACCTTCTGGAAATGGCCTATTTCCGCGTCAAAGCCCGCAGAGCCCGGTTCACCCAGCCGCGCATAGGCACGCCAAGCATAGCGCACCAATTGCAACTGCTCGGGCCGCACCAGCCCGAAAATGCGGATGAAGCCGGCCAGCAGGCGGGCCGTATAGGCGCCGCGGGAAAAGCCGAAAACATAGATCCGGTCGCCATACTCGAAGGTCTCGACCAGAAATTCATAGGCCTGCATCACATTGTCAGAAATGCCCGCGCCGGTGGCCAGCCCCAGGATGATGCGGGTTTTCGATTTGGCCCGCTGCCACCAGCCGCTCAGGCCAAAGGTGCCGACGCCGGGCTGGTAGAACACCAGCTGCCTGTTCGAGCGCTCGAGGCTGCCATACAGTCTGAGCACATTGGTGCGGTCGCCGGAGATCTGGTTCGACGTGCCATCGAGCAGAATGACGATGTTTCTGGCCACGGACAGGCCCTCCACGCGGCAGAGAATACGGCATAATCGGGAAGGCGGCAATCAGGCGGGGAGAAGCGAGCGCAGCTTAAGGCCTGTGCCCGCGTGGTTCAAAGGGCGGGATATCGGATTTGCGCAAGAGCTTTTGCCGCGCCGGCATTTTCCGCGGCACGCCAGTCATGGTCATCGATGGCGCGGGGTGAGGATGCCGCGACACCGCCGCCACAGAATCGTCACAGGATTTGGCGGAACTTTTCGCCGGTGGTCGCGTTCGCGCGGTAGGAGGTTTGCAAAATGAATGTCCGACTTGTCCAGTTCGTTGCCCTGATCATGGCAGTCCTGGCGCTGGTTCCGTCCGCAGCCCACCTGTTTGAACTGCCCGGCAAGACGGACCTTACGGTGACAGATTATTATGTCGTGCAGAGCATCTACAGTGGCTGGGCCCTGTTCGGGGCGGTGTGGATTGCTGCTCTGATCGCCAGCGCGGTGCTAGCAGTTCTGGTTCGGCGCCAGCGATGGCCACTGCGGCTGGCGACGATGTCCTCACTGTGCTTCGTACTGATGTTCGCGATCTTCTTCATCTGGACCTCTCCGGCCAATCAGGCCACCGCCAACTGGACCAGCATTCCGGCCAACTGGGAGGTGCTCAGGGCGCAGTGGGAGTATTCGCACGCCGTCAATTCGGTGATCGTCTTTGCTGCGGTGTGCTGTGTTTATTTGTCTGCCGTTACGTGGCGTCCGTCGGGTGGCTGATCGATGCCTTGGCGGGTTGCGTTGGCGCTGGCAGTCAGTGTCGCCCATGGTCAAGTCTGGCTTTCACCTCAGTTCAATCCGGGAGATATCGATGTATCGCGCTTTCTTCACGGCCGGCATTTTCCTGCTGGCATTCATCGGGACAAGCTATGGCCAGGTCAACATGATCGAGCAAGGGAGGGCGCGTACAGAAGCCTTTTTCGCGGGGCAGCTTGAGTCCGTATGGCGGGATATGACTCCTGAGCTGCAGGGCCAATTGGGCAGCAAGACGGCTTTGTCGGATTTCCGCCAGCAGTTGAAAACCGATCTGGGCAAGGAACGCCGGGTGCGCGACGAGACCGTTCAACCCGGCAATGACGGCATGATTTCCTATATCCGCACCGCAGACTGGTCGGAGGTGTCCGGTGCGGTGCGGATGACCTGGACTTTCGATCCGTCCGGGCAGATCGCGGGTTTCCGTGTTCGGCCAGCGGCGGTGGCGGCGGACAGCCGCTTTCTCGACTATGCCACCAAGGCGGAGATGCAGCTTCCCTTCACCGGCCGCTGGTATGTGTACTGGGGCGGGCGAACGCTCGAGCAGAATTATCACGCCGTAAACCCGGCCCAACGTTTCGCCTATGACTTTCTCATCATGCGCGACGGATCGAGCTTTGCCGGCGATGACCCGACACGGATCGAAAGCTATTACTGTTGGGGCGAACCGATCCTGGCTCCCGCCGATGCAACGGTGGTGGCGGCAGTGTCCGATAGGGACGACAACCTCATTGGCCGGACCGATGCGGCCAAGCCCCTCGGCAACCATGTCGTTCTCGATGTTGGAAATTCCGAATTCATCTTCCTCGCTCACATGCAAAAAGACAGCCTCGAGGTAGCGCCTGGGGATTCGGTGACTGCCGGTGACAGGCTCGGCCGGTGCGGCAACAGCGGCAACAGCTCGGAGCCGCATGTGCACCTGCATATGCAGACGACCGCCAAGCTTGGACAAGGTGAGGGGCTGCCCGTGCAGTTCCAGAATTTCGAAGCCGATGGCAGTTTTTTCGAACGTGGCGAGCCAGTCAAAGGCCAGCAAGTCTCTCCGCAGTGAAACATCGAGCCGGGGCTGGATTTGCGACAGGTGATTGAGCAGTGGATAGAAGTGTTGGGCCATCGCACCCATGAAGCCGCTTGCGGGCAGGCTAATTGCCACCTTCACCCTGCTGGAGGACCCGCTGCAGCCGGTCGAAATTCTGCTCGTTGGCGGCGTGCAGAAACTTTTCCATCGCCTCGGTGTCTTCCGTGCGGTCAAACAGCATCCGCCACGACAGGCGCGCATGCGCTCCCTCATCGGCAAAGCTCATCTCGAGCGTGAAGCGATGAACCGGTTCGTGATGCGTCATCCGCACCGTCCGGCCTTCGACAACCTCGTCAAACGTCCAGCGGTTGTGAAAGTCGGTGCCGTTGTCGGCGGTCATGGAGATCCGCCACTGTCCGCCGGGCTTCAGATCAAAAGCCGTGATGGTGTTGCTGAAGCCCTCCGGCCCCCACCATTGCGCCAGTTTGTGCGGGTCGGCATAAGCGTCGTACAGCGTTGCCCGGTCAACGGGGAACAGGCGGTCGTTGCAGATTTCGATTTTATCGGTCATGTCCGTTCACTCAGCTTGCGTCTAATCTCCGGCGCCACGTGCTTGCTTGCTTCGAGACTTTCCATTCCGACGATTTTGCCTCTCTCGTCTAAGCCAAGAACGAGCCCTTCGGAGGCTTCTTCGTTCTCCGGTTCGCCGGGAAACCGGATATAGGCTGCGCCGGCAGCCGGATCAAATTTTCGGTGGGCGTCATTGAGGCCATCTTGCCCGGCGATCGCGAATCACCGGGACAAGTCGGATGTCGACAGCATTCTCCACACAGATCACGCGCGCTACGCGGCCTTGTCGCTGCGGTGCTTGTGCTGTGGATACGCCATTACCGCCGTCATGCCGGACTTGATCCGGCATCCAGCGGGCGAGCGTCCGCGAGCCGGACGATACTGACTGCGGTCGGTGCGTGTTTTGGGCGTCTCCCACCGCGCGGACGCGCGGTGGCTGGATCCCGGCGCGATGGCCGGGATGACGGAAGCTGAGATCACAAGCCGCCTCAAGAGAAGGTGCCGACCCCTCACGCCGCCGGAAAGTAACTCTGCAGCGGCTGCACTTCGAGGTTGCCGGCCTTGAGTGCGGCAATCGCCTGGGCGGCCGAGAGGCTGCCGGCCATGGTGGTGAAATAGGGCACCTTCTGCATCAGCGCGGCGCGGCGCAGCGATTTCGAATCCGAGATGGTCTTGGCGCCTTCGGTGGTGTTGATCACCAGCTGCACCTGACGGTTGCGGATCGCGTCCTCGATGTGCGGCCGGCCCTCGAGCACCTTGTTGACGTGCTCGACCTCGAAACCCTGCCCGCGCAGGAACTCGGCGGTGCCCGAGGTGGCCATCACCTTGAAGCCGTTGTCGACCAGAATGCGGATTGCCTCGAGCACGCGCGGCTTGTCCTCGTCGCGGACCGAGACAAACACCCGGCCCGAGCGCGGCAGGTCGACGCCGGCGCCAAGCTGGGCCTTGGCAAAGGCCAGCGCATAATCCCGGTCGAGCCCCATGACCTCGCCGGTCGAGCGCATTTCCGGTCCCAGCAGCGTGTCGACACCGGGGAATTTGGCAAACGGGAACACCGCTTCCTTGACCGCGATATGGGTCAGTGTGCGATGGTTGGGCACCTCGCCATAGACGGCGAAGGCGTCGGCCAGCTTCTCGCCGGCCATCACCCGTGTTGCCACCTTGGCAATCGGCGAGCCGACGGTCTTGGCCACGAACGGCACCGTGCGGGACGCGCGCGGATTGACCTCGAGCACGTAGATCACGTCATCCTTGATGGCGAACTGAACGTTCATCAGGCCGCCGACATTGAGCGCCCTGGCCAGGGCGACGGTCTGGACTTCCAGCCGGTCGACCATCTCGGACGAGAGCGTGTGAACCGGCAGCGAGCAGGCGGAATCGCCCGAGTGAATGCCGGCTTCCTCGATGTGCTCCATGATGCCGGTGACATTGACGTCGGTGCCGTCGCAGATGCAGTCGACATCGACTTCGATGGCGTTGGTCAGATAGGTGTCAAACAGCAGCGGGTTGGTGCCGAGCAGGGTGTTGATCTGGCCGGTCTTGTCGTTGGGGTAGCGCGCCTTGATGTCCTCGGGCACCAGTTCGGGCACGGTGCCGAGCAGATAGTTCGACAGGCCCACCTCGTCGCGGATGATCTGCATGGCGCGGCCGCCAAGCACGTAGGATGGCCGCACCACCAGCGGGAAGCCGATGTCGGTGGCCACCAGACGGGCCTGTTCGACCGAATAGGCGATGCCGTTGTTGGGCTGGATCAGGTCGAGCTTGTGCAACAGCTTCTGGAAGCGGTCGCGGTCTTCGGCCAGATCGATCATGTCGGGCGCGGTACCCAGGATCGGAATGCCGGCCTTTTCCAGAGCTTCGGCGAGCTTGAGCGGGGTCTGGCCGCCCAACTGGACGATGACGCCCTTGAGCGTGCCGGCCTCCTGCTCCTTGGTCAGGATTTCGAGCACGTCCTCATCGGTCAGCGGTTCGAAATAGAGCCGGTCGGAGGTGTCGTAATCGGTGGAAACGGTTTCCGGGTTGCAATTGACCATGATCGCCTCGTAGCCGGCGTCCTTGAGCGCGAAGGCGGCATGGCAGCAGCAATAGTCGAACTCGATGCCCTGGCCGATGCGGTTGGGGCCGCCGCCGAGGATCACCACCTTTTCCCGGTCCGACACGCGGGCCTCGCAGGCGAGGCTGCCGGCGAACGGAACTTCGTAGGTTGAATACATATAGGCCGTCGGAGACGCGAATTCGGCGGCACAGGTGTCGATGCGCTTGTAGACCGGGCGCACGCCCAGGGCTCTGCGCTGCTTTGCCACTTCGTGGCCGCGCTTGCCGGTGAGCGAGCCCAGCCGCGCATCGGAGAAGCCCATGGACTTGACCAGCCGCAGGTTCTCCGCATCGGTGGGAATGCCGTGCTCGCGGATGCGGGCTTCCATGGCCAGAATGTCCTCGATCTGGGCCAGGAACCAGGGATCGATCTTGCAGATCGCATGCACCTCTGCCGCGCTCATGCCAAGCCGCAAGGCCTGCGCCACCATGCGCAACCGGTCCGGCGTCGGCGTGCCGATGGCGGCCTTGATGGCGTTGTCGTCGTCGCCCTGGCCAAGGCCGGGAATTTCGATCTCGTCGAGTCCGGTCAGACCGGTTTCCAGCCCGCGCAAGGCCTTTTGCAGGCTTTCGGCGAATGTCCGGCCAATGGCCATGATTTCGCCGACCGATTTCATCGCCGTGGTCAGCAGCGGCTCGGCGCCGGGAAACTTCTCGAAGGCAAAGCGCGGAATCTTGGTGACGACATAATCGATCGACGGCTCGAACGAGGCCGGTGTGGCGCCACGGGTGATGTCGTTTTCAAGTTCATCCAGCGTGTAGCCGACGGCGAGCTTGGCGGCGACCTTGGCGATCGGGAAGCCGGTGGCTTTCGAGGCCAGCGCGGACGAGCGGGACACCCGCGGATTCATCTCGATGACGACGAGGCGGCCATCGGCCGGGTTGACGGCGAACTGCACGTTGGAGCCGCCGGTCTCGACGCCGATCTCGCGCAGCACCGCGATCGAGGCGTTGCGCATGATCTGGTATTCCTTGTCGGTCAAGGTCAGCGCCGGGGCCACGGTGATGGAATCACCGGTGTGCACGCCCATCGGATCGATGTTCTCGATCGAGCAGATGATGATGCAATTGTCGGCGGTGTCACGCACCACCTCCATCTCGTATTCCTTCCAGCCCAGCACCGATTCCTCGATCAGCACTTCGGTGGTCGGCGAGGCATCAAGCCCGCTTTCGATGATGTCGAAGAATTCCGAGCGGTTGTAGGCAATGCCGCCGCCGGTGCCGCCCATGGTAAACGAGGGACGGATGATGGCGGGCAGGCCGATCAGGTCGAGCGCCTGGGCGGCCTGGGACATGGCGTGGCTCATATAGCGCTGCTTGCGGTCGGACTCGCCCAGATTCCAGGTGTTTTCCAGCGCGTCGAGCGCGGAATCGAGGGCGTCGCCCGAGAGCTTGTCGCGCAACACCTTGCGCTCGGCCTCGTGCAGCTTGCGGTCGGTGTCCTTGATCTCGGTGGCGTTGGCCAGAAACGAACGCGGCGTCTCAAGCCCGATGCGGGCCATCGCCTCGCGGAACAGCGCCCGGTCCTCGGCCATGTCGATGGCGGCGGGCTTGGCGCCGATCATCTCGACATTGTAGCGCTCGAGCACGCCCATGCGCTTGAGGGAAAGGGCCGTGTTGAGCGCGGTCTGGCCACCCATGGTCGGCAGCAGCGCGTCGGGACGTTCGCGGGCAATGATCTTGGCGACGACTTCCGGCGTGATCGGCTCGATATAGGTGGCATCAGCCAGGCCCGGATCGGTCATGATGGTCGCCGGGTTGGAGTTGACCAGGATGACCCGGTAGCCCTCTTCCTTCAGCGCCTTGACCGCTTGCGTGCCGGAATAGTCGAACTCGCAGGCCTGACCAATGACAATGGGACCGGCGCCAATGATGAGGATCGACTTGATATCATTACGTTTTGGCATGGTCCGGGTCCGATTCTAACACGCTCCGCGCAAAAACTCCCCCGTCGGCAATCTCGTTGAGGAGATTCGGGTCGGAAGAGGCCGCGCGCAAAATCTAAGGCTAGACGCGGCTTATAGGGAAATGCGGCACAGGAGGGAACCCCCAATGCGGGATTGTTGTGGGGAAAGTGGGAGCGTCGACGCGGCAGAGGCTGTCCCCTCTTTGCGTCGGCCGGTCGACGACGCCGTCATCCCGGCTCGCGGACGCTCGCCCACTGCATCCCGGCTCAAGACCGGGATGAGGGAAAGCCGGGTCCCATCGCATGGCCCGGACGCTAGATGTTGAGGTGACTCTGGCCTTTGCCGGGAAGGGTGCGCCGGCGGCTTCGGCTTGCGTGATGTTTGAGGCGGCGGCGAAGCGCCCTACTTGCCGCGCTTCTGCAGATCCAGCAGCCATTCCACCACATCGGCCTTTTCATGGTCGAACAGCCGGAAGGTGGTCATGGGGAAATGGTCAGCTTCGAGAAAAGTCTCAAACCAGGCGCGGTCGCGGCCGTCGATGGCAACGATGGCCGAATAGGGCGGGGCCATCTCGGCGGTGAGCGTTTCGCCCTCTCGGACATGGCAATCGCGGCACCATTGATCGACCACCGCCTGGCCCCGGGTGACGGCGGCGGACTCGGCCAGCGCCGGGGTGGCTGCGGCAACCAGCGCGATGAGGCCGGTCAGGCTGGCTACCAGCGGGCCGGTTGTTGTCTTCGGCATCAGGGCAATCTCCATACCTTATCCTACAGGCTCGCCATCAGGTGACCCTGATCTTGATCAAGCCGCCGTGGTTCGAGATTTTGAAGCCGTGCCGCAGCCTCGGGCGAAGGAGGTCTTACCCTTTGGCACGGTTTCGCATTGAACTAAACGGCCCTGTAGCGCATTAAGGGAACACCAGCCACCAGGAGCGTGAAGACATGGATTGGAAAGGCCGCCGTCAGAGCGACAATATCGAGGACCGGCGCGGCCGTGCGCCTCGCGGCGGCAATCCGTTCGGGCGTGGCGGCATCCGGCTGCCCTCGGGCGGTGTGCGCCGCTCGGGCATGAGCATCAAGACCATCATCATCATCGGCGTGATCTATCTTGGGCTCAAGCTCATCGGCATTGATCCGTTGCAACTGCTCGGCGGGGCAAATCCGGGCGGGCAGCCGCCGGCACCGGCAAACCAGATCTCCGAAACCCGCAAGGACGAGATGACGCAGTTTGTCGCCACCGTCCTGGCCGAGACCGAAGATGTCTGGAACGGCGTGATGCAATCGCAAGGCTTCGAGTATGCCGAACCCAAGCTGGTGCTGTTTTCCGGTGCGGTCACGTCCGCCTGTGGCAATGCAAGTGCGGCGTCCGGCCCGTTCTACTGCCCCGGCGACCAGAAGGTCTATATCGATCTGAGCTTTTTCGATGAGCTGGCGCAACGGTTCAAGGCGTCGGGCGATTTCGCCCAGGCCTATGTGCTGGCGCACGAGGTCGGTCACCATGTGCAGAACCTGATCGGCGTGCTGCCGAAATTCAACCAGATGCGCCCGTCGATGAGCCAGTCGGAAGAGAACCAGATGTCGGTCCGGGTCGAGCTTCAGGCCGATTGCTTTGCCGGCATCTGGGGTCATTACACGGCGCAGAAGGGCCTGCTGGAGCGCGGCGACCTGGAAGAAGCGCTCAATGCGGCGCAGCAGATCGGCGACGACACGCTGCAGCGCCGGACACAGGGCTATGTGGTGCCCGAAAGCTTCAACCACGGCACCTCGGCACAACGCAAGGCCTGGTTCGCCCGCGGCTTCGAAGAGGGCCGTCTCGACGCCTGCGACACGTTCAACAATCCGGTGTGACGCGCGTACGTTGGCGTTGCCAATGCGGATGTCTGTTGTTATCGCTGCGCCAGGGTGGAGCCGAGCGGACGCATGCATGCTGCCCAGGCGGCTCGGGCAGGTGTCAGGGCTTGCGCTTGCCGGGGCCGCCGGCTTGCGCTGCCGGACCGTCGCGGCGCACCACTTCCACCGGCGTGCGCATGATGATCTCGCGATGCGGGAACGGGATCGAGATGCCGGCCTGCCGGAAGGCGTCCCAGAGCGCCAGCAGCACCTGGCCGCGCACATTGGTCAGGCCCGCCTGCGGGTCCCTGATCCAGAACCGCAACTTGAAATCCAGCGAAGAGGCGCCAAAGGCGGTCATCCAGCAGACCGGGGTCTTGGAGGGCACGACGCGGCCGACGGATTTGGCCGCCTCGATGGCAATGCGGGAAACCTGGTGCGGATCGCTGTCATAGGCGACACCGAAATCGACATCGAGACGGATGAAGTCATCGGAGAACGACCAGTTGACCACCTGCTGGGTGATGAAATCCTCGTTTGGAATCAGGTATTCGCGTCCGTCCCGGGTGATGACGGAGACAAAGCGGGCGCGCAGTTCCCGGATCCATCCGAAGGTCTCGCCCAGCGTGATGGTGTCGCCGGGCTTGATCGAGCGGTCCATCAGGATGATCACGCCGGAGATGAAGTTTGACACCACTTTCTGCAGGCCGAAGCCAAGACCGACGCCGACTGCGCCGGAAAATATCGTCAGGGCGGTGAGGTCGATGCCGGTTGATGACAGTGCCATCATCACCGCGATGACGATGAAACTGATCTTGATGACCTTGCCGGCGAGAACCTTGAACGACGGCGACAGGTCCTCGACGACATTGATGCGGCTGTCGAAGAAATTGCCCAAGAGACTGGCCAGCCAGAGAAAGCCCGCGGTGATGATCACCGTGCGCAGAACGAACAGCACCGATATGCGCAGATCGCCAAGCTGGATTGCAAGCTGATCGAGAAAGGCGGTTGCTTCCGGACGCAGGTCCAGTATCCCCAGCGCCACATAGATGAATATGGTCAGCGCGATCAGCCGCGAGACGGTTCTGTTGTGGATGATCCGGCTTGAGACCGAGATGGTCAGCCAGGCCCAGCCAAGCGCCAGAGCCAGCGCCATCAGGTAGGTGCGTGATGGCCAGGTCAGTTCCAGCGTCACCAGCCGGGCGATGGTCAGCAGCAACAGAAAAATCACCCAGTGACTTCGGCGCATCACCGCGATGATGACCCGAAGCAATCCCGGCTTGCCCTTGATCGTGCGGGCCCGGCTTTCAAGCCAGGGTTCGACCTTGCGCGAGATCAGCCATCCGGTCGCATAGCACAGCGCCACAATCAGGATCTGATAGAAGGTCCAGGGCTGGGCGAAATAGGCCTTTGCCGTCCCCCAGAAGATCACAAGAGCTTGCGCTAGATCGGGGATATCGATGCTGTCCATCACCCCACTATGAAATCTAATGACCGATTTGAGAAGGGCCTAATGCAGGCCGGGCGCCGTGCCGGAGATGCGGATCGCCGCCGTGTGCCGATAGAATGGCCATGCCTGCAAATCGGCAGCGTGCTTTCCAGGACGCCGGCTCCGGTGTATCCCCTCCTTGCCAAGCTACGGGCCCCGGCGCATAAGCGGCTTTCAAGAACGGAGCATTTGATGAACGTGCAGACCTCTGCGGCAAGAGACCGGCAAAGCTGGGGCGCCCATATATGGGCAACGCTGGCGCTCGGACTGCCGCTTGTCGGCACCCAGATTGCCCAGATCGCCATTGCCACCACCGACGTTGTCATGCTCGGCTGGTACGGGACGGAAGAACTCGCATCCGCGGTCCTCGGATCGCAGGCGTTTTTCGTCGTGTTTATCTTCGGCTCGGGCTTTGCCAATGCGATCCTGCCGCTGGCAGCCCAGGCGGAAGGCCGCAATGACCCCACCCATGTTCGACGGTCGGTGCGCATGGGGATGTGGATCCTGCTGCTCTACGCCACCGTGGTGATGCCGTTCCTTTGGCATCTTGAACCGGCGCTGATCGCACTGGGTCAGAAGCCCGACCTTGCGGCGCTGGCCAGCGACTATATCCGCATCGCGCAATGGGGCATGTTCCCGGCGGTGATGATGATGGCACTCAGGTGCTTCTTCGCCGCCCGCTCGCGCGCCGCAATCGTGCTCTGGTCGGCGCTGCTTGGAGCGATGGTCAACGGCGTTCTCAATTACGGGCTGATTTTCGGCCATTTCGGCATGCCGGAAATGGGCGTGCGGGGGGCGGCGATTGCCTCGGTGTTCAGCTCGACGGTGATATTCCTGATCATGGCCGGCTGGGCCCTCTGGCATCCGCGGCATCAGGAGTATCGGCTGTTCCAGCGGTTCTGGCGGCCCGAATGGCCGGCTTTCTTCGAGGTGTTCCGGCTCGGGCTGCCGATCGGACTGACCATTCTCGCCGAGACCGGGCTGTTTCTGGCGGCTTCATTGATGATGGGATGGCTTGGCACCATCCATCTGGCGGCGCATGGCATCGCCATTCAGCTGGCCTCGATCAGTTTCATGATCCCGCTCGGGCTCTCCAATGCGGCGACCGTGCGTGTTGGCCAGGCCTATGGCCGGGGCGACAAACCAGGGCTGGCACGCGCTGCGCACACGGTGATGGCGTTGGCCGCAGTGCTGTCGCTGTCTGCCGCGGCGCTGTTCTGGCTCTTGCCCGAGCCGCTTATCAGCCTGTTTCTCGATGAGGCCAATGTCGATGCGGCCGAATTGCTCGCGGTGGCGGTGCCGCTGCTGCTGGTGGCTGCGGCATTTCAGGTGGTCGATGGTATCCAGGTGGTCGGCGCGGGGCTGTTGCGCGGCATCAAGGATACCCGCATACCGATGATCATGGCGGTGATCAGCTACTGGCCGATTGGCCTGTCGGCGGCCTATGGGCTGGGTTTCGGCCTCGGGCTTGGCGGTCCCGGAATCTGGGCCGGGCTGGCGGTCGGTCTCGGGGTGGCGGCGGTGCTGCTCAATCTGCGTTTTGCCCGGCGGCACAGGTTTCTGGACGTCGCCTGAGGCGGGCGGCGGCAGGCATTGGAGCCAGCCGGTCGTGTTCCTCCCTGCTGCGGGCAAGTGCTATTACAGTTTGGTAACGACTTTTCCATACTCATTTGTAACTCTTGCCGGTTATGTAAGCATGCATGAATATTGCGGCGTTTAGAACACTGGCACTGGGTTTGCATAAACGGCTCGCCGTCTATGCCCATCCCTCCACGTGTGTGGGATACCGCTCCGTTCAGAACTTCACGGGGCGTTTTGTTTCACTCATCATCCTCGCGGTACTCCTTGTCCCGGTTTTTGTCCTTCAGTTCAGCATTTCTGGCTATCCCATTATTGCCGCCGTAATGTTTGTATGCGGTGCAGCCATGATTTCCACCTTGTGGATTTACAGGCGATCTGGCCGATGTGACGTCGCGCGAACTCTCTTTATTTCACTGTTGTTTCTGTTTTTGACCTGGCAGGTGCTGTATTTCGATACTGTGTTTGCGCCCGGGTTGATGTGGTACGTAACCATCCCGATTATCTCGGTCATTCTTGGCGGGTATTACTACGGCTTTATCTGGCTTTGTCTGGTTTTGGCCGCGTCTTTGTCTGCATATCTGATCATTCGGCGCGATGCGATCGGCGGATACGATATTCACAGTTTTGAATTTCTGTACATCGTCAGCTTGCTGGTACTGGAGATGTCGGTTTTCATTTTCATCTCGATGATCGAATCTGCGCGTGCGGCCTCCCACCGGAGACTGGAGAACGTCAATGAAATCATGAAAATCCGTGCAGGAACCGACGAGCTGACAAACCTCTACAATCGGCGCGCCTTCAACGAATTGCTTCTGGAGCGATCTCTCCGGCTTTCGGCGGATGACCGTATTGCTGCGATGATCTTCGATGTTGATGGTTTCAAGGCGGTCAACGACACATTCGGACATGATGTCGGTGACAAGCTTCTGCAGAAAGTTGCCAGGCAACTGCAAGCTCTGTCCAATTCGCACGGGGGAATACTGGCGCGATTGGGGGGTGACGAATTTGCGGTGTTTATCTGGGGCGAGCGCGTCGACGTCAAGGCGGACTTGATAGCGACCGGCGCGTTGGCGATTGTGCATGAAACCATCGAGGTGGAAGGGCGCCATGTGGATATCGGCATCAGCGTGGGTGTTGCGCTTGGTGACGCTTCTGTCGAAGCGATGGAGCTTCTGCACCGGGCCGATGTCGCCATGTATGAAGCCAAGAGAAGCGGCAGAAGCCGCATTTGTGTCTACGACACCGGTCTGGCGTCAAACCGGCAACTGCGAACCGAACTGGCGGAAGAGCTGCGTCTTGCCGTTGAAGAAGCAAGGATCTCGGTCGTCTACCAGCCAATCGTTGACGCCAAGACCCGAAATCTGACGGGGGTTGAGGCGCTCTGTCGCTGGACACGCGAGAATGGACATTCCGTTCCGCCTGATGAATTCATCCCGATTGCCGAAGAGTACGGCCTGATCAATGATCTGGGCCTGCACGTCATAAGGACGGCAGCCCGGACGGCAGTCAATTGGCCGAACCTGAAGCTGTCGGTCAATCTGTCGCCTGTCCAGTTTCGGTGCTCGACACTGGTGGAGGATATTCTGTGCGTCTTGGGCGAGGAAGGTTTCCCGCCCGGGCGGCTGGAGCTCGAAGTTACCGAAGGATGGCTGATTGACAATGAAGACCGGGCCCAGCCGCTGATCACAGCGCTGCGGACGGTCGGCATCATGATCGCCCTGGATGATTTCGGAACCGGATATTCAAGTATAGGCTATCTTCGCAAATACCAGTTCGGGCGGCTCAAGATCGACAAATCCCTGGTGACCGATCTCATCGAGGATCCTAAAGCCCAGTCCATCGTCCAGGCCGCGGTCTTGTTGGCGAAGGGGCTTTCTCTCGATGTCACTGCTGAAGGGGTGGAAAAGGAAGAACAGGCGCGCATTCTCCAGTTGATCGGATGCAGCAATCTTCAAGGCTATTATTTCGGCAGGCCACAAAGCGCCTTCGACATAGATGTGCTTCTTCGCGGGGCAAAGCCTGCAGGCCCGGCCCTGAAGGATGGCCGGTAACCGGAACTCGCCGTCGAGCTGCGGTTGTGCATGTCGCGTTCAAACGGGCTCATCTGAAGTCAACACTCGCGCCTTGCTACAAAGTGCGCAAGTGCCGCAGCACCCCGTCCTAACCATGGCCGTCGTTCGGACCAGTCGCAACAAAGCCGCCGTCGCCTGCCCCTTGGCGGCGGGCACGGCGGATTGACGCACAAGGCCGGGGTTGGTCTCAGCGCTCGGCTGCGGTCTCGAAGCCCTTGCGTTCGCCGATCATGGTCATGAAGCGGCGGAACAGGTAGTGGCTGTCCTGCGGGCCGGGCGAGGCCTCCGGGTGGTGCTGGACCGAAAACACCGGCTTGCCGACGAGCCGCAAACCGCAATTGGAGCCGTCAAACAGCGAGATATGGGTTTCCTCGACACCTTCGGGAAGGCTTTTGCCGTCGACTGCAAAGCCGTGGTTCATCGAGACAATCTCGACCTTGCCGGTGGTGTGGTCCTTGACCGGGTGATTGGCGCCATGGTGGCCCTGATGCATCTTCACGGTTCGGCCGCCAAGCGCCAGTGCCAGGATCTGGTGGCCCAGGCAAATGCCGAACACCGGTATGCCGCTGTCGATCAGATCGCGGATCACCGGCACCGCATATTCGCCGGTGGCTGCCGGATCGCCCGGCCCGTTGGACAGGAACACCCCGTCGGGCGACATCGCCAGAATATCCTCGGCGCTGGCGGTGGCGGGAACCACCGTGACCTTGCAGCCCATCCCGCTCAACAGCCTCAGAATGTTGCGCTTGACGCCATAGTCGATGGCGACGATGTGGGCGAGGGAGCCGGCGCCCTCGGCAAAGCCTTCGTTCCAGACCCAGGGGCCTTGAACCCAGCTCGACGACTGGCCCGATGTTGCCTCCTTGGCCAGATCGCGGCCCTCGAGCCCGCTCCACCTGGCAGCTTCGGCCGTGAGCGCGGCGATGTCGAAATTGCCGGAAGGATCATGGGCGATCACTGCATTGGGAGTGCCGTTCTCGCGGATCCAGGCCGTCAGCGCGCGGGTGTCGACGCCCGACAGGCCGATGATGCCGCGAGCCTTGAGCCATTGGTCAAAATGCTCGACCGCGCGGTAGCTCGATGGCTGGGTGATGTCGGCCTTGATGACCGCACCGACGGGGCCGATGCGGGCGGCAGGCGTCAGGTCCTCGATGTCTTCGTCATTGGCGCCGATATTGCCGATGTGCGGAAAGGTGAAGGTGACGATCTGGCCGAGATAGGACGGGTCGGTGAGAATTTCCTGGTAGCCGGTCAGAGCGGTGTTGAAGCAGACTTCGGCGCGGGCCTGGCCAATGGCGCCGACACCCGTTCCCTTTATCACGGTTCCATCGGCAAGAACCAGAATGGCGGTCGGCTTTGTCTCAGTCCAGGGGCTCGTGGTCATGTCAACTCCGTTCACGGCGCTCGGCCGCTTCATCGCCGGGGGGAGCCCCTTGATGTTTGTCCGGGGCATCGCCATCTAGTGAGCCGGAAGCCAGCCGCGGTAAGCAGTTCCCGCGATGGATGGGTCTTCGTCCGGTCTTTCAAAAGCCGGTAAATAGAGAAGGCGCAGGCTGCGGTCAATCGATACCGTGGCGTGGACCAGCCAATAAATAGCTTGAACAGGATGCAGGCGAGGGGGTAATCCTCTGATTCCGCCTGCGCGGGCCCGAATGGGTAATGAAGGAACTGCCGGAGAAAGTCTGATCATGCGTGAACGTTTTACTGAAACGCTCAAGGATGCCATTCGCGGCAAGGATCCGCGGCGTATATCAACGTTGCGGTTGATCCAGGCGGCGATCAAGGATCGCGACATTGCCAATCGCGGTGCAGGCAAGGACCCCGTCAGCGATGACGAGATCCTGCAGATCCTGACCAAGATGATCAAGCAGCGCGAAGAGTCGGCCACAATCTATGAAGAGAATGCGCGGCTGGAGCTTGCCCAGCAGGAGCGCGATGAAATTGCCATCATTCGCCAGTTCCTGCCACAGCAACTGCCGGAAGAGGAAGTGCGCGAATTGTGCAAATCGGTGGTGGCGGAAACCGGCGCTTCGGGCCTGCGCGACATGGGCAAGTGCATGAACGTGCTCAAGGAACGCTATCCCGGCCAGATGGATTTCGCCATGGCCTGCGGCATGGTCAAGAACCTGTTGCAGTAGCCTGCGGCCAACAGGGCGCTTTACCGTGCCTGTTGGCCTGCACTGAAATTCGACTTTACCCCAGGTGTCATGAACGGCTTGCGTCCTCATTCAGGGCGCGGCCGGATGGCCTTGTTTGGACGGCAGCACACAGGCCTTCTGCAAGGCAGGCGGTGTGCTGTGTGGCGAGCTGTGGTGTTTTCGTCAGGGTAGGGGCCGGGCGCGTCAGTGCTCTGGGCGGTGAATCTATCGCGCTGTGACAACTCCTGAGTGGTAAGCGGCCCAAGCTTGATCTATGATGGCGCCCACCGGGCGGGATGGTGTTTCCTGCATGCGGTGTTCAGCACCACATGGGGTGTAGGCCCGATCTGTTCCGAGCCTTTCGGACAGGCCTGGCTGCCAGTCAGCGCTTTGTCTCCGGGGCGCGCGGCTCGTGTTGGTTTGCGGGGAAAACGTTTGAGGTGGCAGCCTAGCAGGTGTAACCAGTGGTACCGGGCGTTGCAGATTCGTGCTGTCCTGGATCTGTGTCAGCGGGACAACTGCAGCGGGTGCGGTTAAATCTCTGGAGTTGGTCCGCTCCATGGGCATATCGGATGATTGAATGAAGGCGCAAGCAACCAACGCGGCCTTGTCGGCACCATTGTTCGAATCCGTCGTCAGGATTCGCACGATTTTTGATGCCATGCAGGTCTTGCGACAGGCCTGCACCGAGTATGACTTCCGCTATTTTTCGGTGATTTCGCTCCAGAATACCCCCGCTGACACGCCTCAGACCATTGCGCAACTGTCGCTGATTTCGAGCTGGCCGCCGGAAATGACCGCTGAGTATGACAAGCTGGAGCTGGCCAGGAACAGTCCGATTCTGAACGAATTGCGGAAGAAAATAACCCCGGTTCTGATCGACATCAAAGCGCTCAACCGTGGTCTTTCAACGCAGAAGCAACTGCGCGCCGACAGGTTGTTCACGCAATATGGGCTGACCATGGGCGTGAGTTTCCCCATCCACGATATCGGTGGCCTGAGATATGCGGTTTGCTTCCTTGGCGGCCGCGCGCTTCTGTCGGACCAGGAATTGTCGGCGCTTGCCATGTTTGCCACCATGCTGGTCGAACAGATTTCGAAGATCAATATTGCCGACCAGCCGGCGAAACCGATTCTCAACAGGCGCGAAGTCGAAATCCTGTGCTGGACCGCTGAAGGCAAAACCAGTCCCGAGATCGCGCGGATTACCGGGCTTTCTGAGCACACCATCAACCGCTACGCCACCATTGCCACCAGGAAACTGGGATGTTCGAACCGAACCCAGGCGGTCGTTTGCGCCATCCGGCTGGGACTGTTCAGCTGACCTGACCTGACCTGACCTGACCTGACCTGGCCGGCGGTAGCCGGCGACGGTCGCCATCCAGTGGCCATCTCTGTGCGCGATCCCGGCGACAGCGATACAGCGCCACGCAATCGGCAGGATGTTGCAAGAACGTTGTATCTGCTTGAATCAATGCATGGACGTTGCCGCTCAGACCAATCCATCTGAACACGACCTGCCCAAGCGCCGCTGGAGCGCCGGTGCTTGTGCATAACGGGGAGTGGCGTGCTTGAGCCTTTGCCAGCGGTAACCGGCGTGCCTATATAGACGGGATCTTCAACCAGGCTGTTTTTGCGCCGGAGGCGCGCCCGATCTTGCGGTTTTCTCCGTCCTTTCTCGACGATATCCGTGAACGCGTTCCGATCTCGGACGTGATCGGCCGGCATGTGACCTGGGACCGGAAAAAGACCAACACATCGCGCGGCGACTGGTGGGCCTGCTGTCCCTTCCATGGCGAAAAATCGCCGAGCTTTCACTGCGAGGACCGCAAGGGCCGGTATCATTGCTTTGGCTGCGGCGTCTCGGGCGACCATTTCAGGTTTCTCACCGAGCTTGAAAGCCTGAGTTTTCCCGAGGCGGTCGAGCGCGTCGCCGATATGGCCGGCATCGCGCTGCCTGCGCCCGACCCGCAAGCGGCGCAACGGCAACGCCAGCGCGCCAGCCTCGAGGATGTGATGGAGATGGCTGCCGCCTTCTTCGAGGCCGAGCTTCAGGGCCCCCAGGGTGCCAAGGCGCGGGCCTATTTGCGCGACCGCGGGCTGTCGGGCCGCACCATTGCAGCCTTCCGGCTCGGCTACAGTCCCGACAGCCGCAGCGCGCTGAAAGAACATCTGGCTTCGCGCGGCGTCGGCAAGGAGCAGATCGAGGCTTGCGGGCTGGTGGTGCACGGTCCCGAAATCGCCGTCTCCTATGACCGCTTCCGCGACCGCATCATGTTCCCCATCCTGTCGTCGCGGGAGCGGGTGATTGCCTTTGGCGGTCGCGCCCTGTCGCCAACGGCGCCGGCGAAATACCTCAATTCCAACGAAACCGAGCTCTTCCACAAGGGCAATGTGCTGTACAATTTCACCCGCGCCCGGCGCGCCTGCGGTCCCGACGGCACCTTGATCGTGGTCGAGGGCTACATGGACGTGATCGCGCTGGCGCAGGCAGGCATCGACAATGTGATCGCGCCTTTGGGCACTGCGCTGGGCGAAAATCAGCTCAAGCTGGCCTGGCGGGTGACGCCACATCCGGTCTTGTGTTTTGATGGTGACGAGGCCGGCCAGCGTGCCGCCAACCGCACCGTTGATCTGGCGCTGCCGCTGATCGGCCCAGGCCGGTCGCTCCGGATCGCCGTGCTGCCGCCGGGCAAGGACCCCGATGATCTGGTGCGTCAGGATGGCCGCGAGCCGTTCGACCAGGTGATCGAATCGGCGCGTCCGCTGGCTGACATTGTCTGGTCGCGCGAGGCGGGGAGCGGGGTGTTTGAAACCCCTGAAAGCCGCGCCGAGCTGGAAGCCAAGCTGCGGCAGACCACTGCGCTGATCGCCGATGAAAGCCTGCGCCGGCATTATCAGCAGGACATGCGCGACCGCATGCAGGCATTTTTCGGCACCGGCCATCGCTTTGGCAATCAGGACAAGGGCAGATCCGGCGGTGGTGCTTACGGCCGCGGCGGATATGGTGGCGGCGGGCGGGACGGCAAACGCGGTGGCGGGCTGCAGTTCGTGCGTTCCTTGGCGGTGTCGGACCGGCTGAGCCAGTCCGGCTTGGTGCGCGGCCATGGCGCCATGCCGTCCTTGCGTGAAACCGTGCTGGTGATGACGGTGGCCAATCATCCGCAGATGCTGCACCACGAATTTGATGAGCTGTCAGCGCTGGAATTCGACGACAAGGGCCTGATGCGGGTCTGGCAGGTCATGCTCGACGCCGCCTCGGTGGGCGGACGGTTCGACCGCGAACGGCTGTTCGAGGCGCTCGAAGCTGACGGGCAGGGCGCTTTCATTGCCCGCCTCGAGACCCAGATCCGGAACGCGCGGATCTGGACGGCGACAGTCGAGGCGGCGGCCGAAGATGCGCATGAAGGCTATCAACAGGCGCTGGCACTGCACAAGCGCACCCGCGAGCTCAAATGGCAAAGGGCCGAGCTGGAGCGCGATATTGCCGAAGCCACGGAAGCCGGCGACGGCGAGGCGATTCCGGGCTTGATGCTGGCGCTGCAGGAAGTCCACCTCGAAGCGGCGCGGCTGGAAAACCAGGAGGCCATCATCGACGGCTTTGGCGTGCTGTCGGGCCGGGCCAAGGGCGGACGCGGCAGTTAGAACCGCGCCCTGTTGATCGACCGAGGTTTTCGCCTGTCCGTCGCCCCGCTCAGCGCGCCCTGCTTTCAAGCTGTCGGGCGGCAGGTGCGCAGCGGCAATTTGCGCGGCCGCACTTGTGAAATCGAAAGTGGCTCCTACATAGGGAATCTGGAGATTGTCCGGGAAACGCAGCCGATTGCGCGCTAATCCTCCCAACTGGGCGGTTTTTGGCTGATAAGCCTTGACGAAAAGGTTTTTTATGGGAATCACCTGTTGGACACAAGCGCGCGAGATTACAGGGCTCGACGGGTCTGAATCGATATTGCGTTTTCCAGGCTCCGCATGACTGAAGAGTTAAAGGCCGCAAACTTGAATGATCGGCATGGTTAACAGGGTATTAGGTATCCGTACGCCACAACATACCGGATGATTCGCGAAACGGCCGGCCGCCATCATGGCGGGCGGCATGCGCCAGTTTCTGGCGCGGGCGAAATCAACCGACTGAAATCCGGGGAAAGTGACTGCCCATGGCAAGCAAGGTAAAAGAAGCAGCAGACGAGACCGAGAACGAGCGCGAGGCCACCACGCCTGACGGGCCGTTGCTCGACCTTTCGGATGATGCCGTCAAGAAAATGATCAAGACCTCGAAAAAACGGGGTTATGTGACCATGGACGAGCTCAATGCTGTGCTGCCCTCGGAGGAGGTAACCTCCGAACAGATCGAAGACATCCTGTCGATGCTCTCCGATATGGGCATCAATGTGGTCGAGGAAGACGAGGCCAACGAAGACAAGGAAACGGAAGAAGAGACCGAGACCGAAAGCGAAGGCACCGAAGTTGCCACCGCAGCCGGTTCGGCCGTTACCACCACCAAGAAGAAAGAGCCCACGGACCGTACCGACGATCCGGTGCGGATGTATCTGCGCGAAATGGGTTCGGTGGAGCTTCTCTCCCGCGAGGGCGAGATTGCCATCGCCAAGCGCATCGAGGCCGGCCGCGAAACCATGATCGCGGGGCTTTGCGAAAGCCCGCTGACCTTCCAGGCGATCATCATCTGGCGCGAGGAGCTCAACGAGGGCTCGACACTGTTGCGCGAGATCATCGATCTGGAAACCACCTATTCCGGCCCCGAGGCCAAGGCTGCGCCGCAGTTCCAGAGCCCTGAAAAGATCGAGGCCGACCGGAAGGTCGCCGAGGAAAAGGAAAAGGCGCGTGCCGAGAAGGCCAAGTCCGACGACGTCACCAATGTCGGCGGTGAAGGCCAGTATGATGACGACGATGACGACGATGACGAGAACAATCTCTCGCTCGCGGCGATGGAAGCCGAGCTGCGTCCGCAGGTGATGGAAACCCTCGACACCATCGCCGAGACCTACAAGAAGCTGCGCAAGCTGCAGGACCAGCAGGTCGAGGCACGCCTTGCCGCCACCGGCACGCTCTCGCCGGCACAGGAACGCCGCTACAAGGAACTCAAGGACGCGCTGATCACGGCGGTCAAGTCGCTGTCACTGAACCAGAACCGCATCGACAGCCTGGTCGAGCAGCTGTACGACATCAACAAGCGTCTGGTGGCCAATGAAGGCCGTCTGCTGCGTCTGGCCGAAAGCTACGGCGTCAAGCGCGATGACTTCCTGGTGCAGTATTCCGGCGCCGAACTTGATCCCAACTGGATGAAGTCGATCGCCAATCTGTCGGCCAAGGGCTGGAAGGAATTCGCCAAGTCCGAATCCAGCAACATCCGCGACCTGCGCACCGAGATCCAGTTTCTGGCCACCGAAACCGGCATTTCGATCTCCGAATTCCGCCGCATCGTGCAGATGGTGCAGAAGGGCGAGCGCGAGGCGCGCATCGCCAAGAAGGAAATGGTCGAGGCCAATTTGCGGCTGGTGATCTCGATTGCCAAGAAATACACCAACCGCGGCCTGCAGTTCCTCGATCTCATCCAGGAAGGCAATATCGGCCTGATGAAGGCGGTGGACAAGTTCGAATACCGCCGCGGCTACAAGTTCTCGACCTATGCCACCTGGTGGATCCGGCAGGCGATCACCCGCTCGATCGCCGACCAGGCCCGCACCATCCGTATTCCGGTGCACATGATCGAGACGATCAACAAGATCGTCCGCACCTCGCGCCAGATGCTGCACGAGATCGGCCGCGAGCCGACGCCGGAAGAGCTGGCGGAAAAACTCGCCATGCCGCTGGAAAAGGTGCGCAAGGTGCTGAAAATCGCCAAGGAGCCGATCAGCCTGGAAACGCCGGTCGGCGACGAGGAAGATTCGCATCTGGGTGATTTCATCGAGGACAAGAATGCGATCCTGCCGATCGACGCGGCGATCCAGGCCAATTTGCGTGAGACCACCACCCGCGTGCTGGCCTCGCTGACGCCGCGCGAGGAACGCGTGCTCAGGATGCGCTTCGGCATCGGCATGAACACCGACCACACGCTCGAGGAGGTCGGCCAGCAGTTCTCGGTCACCCGCGAACGTATCCGCCAGATCGAAGCCAAGGCGCTGAGAAAACTCAAGCACCCGAGCCGCTCCCGTAAGCTGCGCTCGTTCCTGGATAGCTGACGTCTTCCTTCTCTCCCCTTGAGGGAGAGAAAGCAAAAGCAACCATTTGGCCGAAGGCTCAACGTTGGATTTTGCAAGTGAAGCGGCAGCCCCAATTTCAAAACCCGGCCATTGCGCCGGGTTTTTTGCTGCCGGTCCTTCGGCATCCGGGCACCGTCGCAAACCCCCGTCATTCCGGCCCTTGAGCCGGAATCCAGCCACGACGCGTCCGCGTCGTGAAAAGAGTCGTTTGGCTCGCGGACGCTCGCCCGCTGGATGCCGGATCGGGGTCCGGCATGACGGAAAATGGTAAGCTCCTCCAGGAACCGCAACGACGGCCGATAGCCCCCTTTCCTCCAGTGTTCATCGCATGGGCTGCGCGCACATATTCGGGGCATGAAGCGTGTGAGCCTCACCCCGGCCGCTGCTTAGAACTGCACGCGAAGGCCGAAGGAGGCTATGACGCGGGTGGCCGAGTCCGACGAGAAGCCGGCGTTGGCCTGTTCGCTGGGATTTTGCGGCGCGCTGAAGCTGGTGACTTGCGGCAGGTAGGAAAACTCCACCTTGCTGCCCAGACGCCAGCCGGGCGCAATTTCATAGGACGCACCCAGCGAGACGCCGGCCCCGACGGTAAATCCGCTCTCGGAATAGCTTCGCGTCTCGTTGATCTGGGTGCCGAATGCGCCGGTATTATGAGAGTAGTAGCCTTTGCCGGTATGATAGCCGAGATAGAGATCGGCGCCGATGCTGGTCTTGAATTTGCCATCCAGACACGGCGGCAGCCCGATATGGGTTCCCAGGCGGACACCGAAATACTCGTCCTTGGCGTCGAGATCATAGTTCTGGTAGAAGCCGTTGAACGGGGTTCCGTTGAAGGTCAGGTCGGACCGTCCGGTGGCATCTGTATCCAGGGTCTCATAAAACAGCCCCAGGCGGCCGCGGACACGAAGCCCGTCACGGTCATCGTCAGCGTCATCGCTGCTCCCGTCAAACCCCGGCACCGCAAATTTCAGCCCCAGATTGGCGCGGTGCCAGCTGTTGCCCAGTGTGCCGCTGCTGTCGAGCCCGAAGCCATTGGTGCTGGCGATCACGCCGGTGCCGTACATGGGGTGCTGCTGGAGAAAGGTGAACCCGGTTTGCGTGACATTGTCTGCGCCGATCACCGAACTTCCCTGATAGCCTTCATCGCCCCAGGCGCCCTCGTAATCGATATAGGCGCCGACCAAGGGCAGATCACCGATTTTTGCGTCGCCGTAATCGCCTGAGGTGCGAAAGCCGACCCTCAGGCCATCGCGCCTGATCCAGTTGCCGTAGGTGGCGCCGAACAGCTCGTTTGAGGGCCCGCCGGCGCCCCGGACCACCGTGCCCCCGCCAATGCTGTGGGTGTTTTTCAGCCACGACGTCTGGTAGTCGACATAGCCGGTAAGTCTCAGG
This sequence comes from Hoeflea sp. YIM 152468, assembly GCF_029210485.1. Classification (GTDB taxonomy): domain Bacteria; phylum Pseudomonadota; class Alphaproteobacteria; order Rhizobiales; family Rhizobiaceae; genus Hoeflea. Next base: position 120,613 of record NZ_JARGET010000029.1, on the reverse strand, counting down.
CAGGTCTCGGTTCCCGGAATGTAGAAGAAACCACTGCCGTAGCTATCGCAGACCCGGACATATTCGTCAGGTTCCGCCACCGCGTGACCCGGAACCGCAATGCCGAGTGCCGCTATTGAACATATCGCTGCCAGATTGGTCCGCATGATTAGCCCCCTTGTTCCGCGTAGCCCGCGTTCCGCAGTGAGCGGGTTTGGAAGGCCGCGTGAATCGTGCAGGCCGATTATACATCCGCTTTGCAAGTATTGCAAAAAAAATGACGCAGCGTCAGGTGGGAGGTAGCAAGGATAGGATTTGACGTTTTGCAGTTGAGGTGGCTAAAGGATTGATAGGATAGTAAGGTTCCGTCTATCTATCCTTGTTCTCTGCTTGTAATTCCCGCTAAAGGCGTGATTGTTTCTGGCTTTACTGACTGCGGTTTCAGAACATGCGCCACCATCTGGCCAATCAGGCCGGGATTCAGTGCCGGGCAATGCCAGTCCGCCAGCGTCGCCGCATGAACACCGGCAAGTGTCAGGGTCCGAGCTGGCAGCACCAGGCGGGGCCTGCAGCGGCCAGCCGGCGAAATTCCGGTCCGCGTCATGCGCCGCCTGTTGTGTGCTCGCCGGCGCCGTCTGAGCGCTGGTATCGGCCGTATGGCCGGCAGGCTGAGAGCCGGGCTCGGGATCGGCGGGCGGCGTGCCGGTTCAGTCGGTGGGCATCAGAAAGACTTCGCGCACATCATTGCGCGGCTTGGCCGCAAGCGCGAACATCACCGCCTCGGCCACATCCTCGGGCTGCAGCTTGTCGGGCTTGGCCTCGTCGAAAAATCCGGTGTTGACCATGCCCGGCGCCACCACCGTGCAGCGGCCGCCCCATTCTTTCATTTCTTCGGCCAGATTGCCGGCAAAGCCATGCACGAACCATTTTGACGCGCCGTAGACCGAGCCGGGGATATGCACCCGGCCCGCCGCCGAGCCGGTCATCAGCATGTGGCCCTTGCGCGGACGCAGATGCGGGATTGCCGCCTTGGCGGTGTAGAGCAGGCCAAGGATGTTGAGCTGGACCAACCGCTGCCATTCTTCCGGATCGCCCTGTTCGGTGCCCGCGTTCCTCACCCCCATGCCGGCATTGGCAAAGGCGGCATCGACGCGGCCATAGGTGTGCTTGAGCATGGCCAGCGCCTGGTTCTGGTCGTCCAGGCTGGTGGCGTCGCCGGGCAAGGCCAGCGAACGGTCGCCGAGTTCTTGCGTCAGTGCCTTGAGCTTGTCTTCGGAGCGGGCGAACAGCCCGACATTCCAGCCGGCCCGGCGTGCGGCCCGCGCCGTGGCGGCGCCAATGCCGCTCGAGGCGCCGGTGATGAAGAGGGTTTTTGCTGGCATGGATCTGCTCCTTGAATCTTGGCTGTCGCAGAGCCAACGCCTGAGCCGGCTTGCCGTTCCACCCGGCGTACAGGCGGCAGAGGCCGGATTTGGTGCGACCGGCCCTCGTTCCGCCCGAATTTCTGCTATGGATCTGGGCATGAAGCGAGTGCGGGAGATCATGTCGAACCGGTTGAGCGGAGCCCTGGCGCTGTCGCTGCTCGCTCACGGGCTGATCGTGGCGGCGCTGCTGATCACCCTGCCGCTGCCCGAGCCCGACGCCGAACCGGACGATCAGGTGATCGAGGTGACCCTGGTCGAGCCTCCGGAGGTTCCGCCGGAGCCGCCGCTGGAGAGGGCGGAAGCGCCGGAACCGGAAGTCTCCGAACCGGACATGCCCGAGCCGGAAACGCCCGAACCGGAAACGCCCGCGCCGCCAGCGGCGGACGCCGGGGAAGCGGCCGACGGCGTGCCGATTCCGGTGCTGCGACCGGTGTTCCGTTTTGGCGAACAGGACAGCGGCCCTGAACTGGCGCTCGACGGCGGCGCAGCCGAAGCACCGGCGGCGCCGGGCCCCGACGATGCTACCCCTGAAGCCGACACTACGGAGTCGCAGCAGCCCGAGGACCCGCAAGACCAGCCCGAGCCCGAGCCGGAGGCGGATGCCGCGCCGACGCTGGCGCTCCCGCTCGACATCACGCTGCCCGAAGCCGATCTGGACGGCGCCCCGGACAGTCTGGCCGAGGCGGACACCCAGACCGTCCTTGCTCCGGCCTTGATTGAAGCGCCGGCTCAATCTGCCGCCGCCGCGCCCTCCGGCACCGATGCCGAGGCGGCAGACCCCGGCGCGCCTCTGGTGTTGGCGGAAGCCCGGCAATTGTTCTCCACCAGCATCAGCGGCAATCCGGTGGCGATGGCGGCAATGGGCAGCCTGCCGCGCGGCCTCAGAGCCAGCCAGCTCTGCACCTCGGAGTTGCGCGAGCAATTGCGCAATGCGCCCGAGCGCTTCGGGCTGGAACTGCTGCCGTCCTACCGCCTCGACACTGGCAATGTTCTGACCGAGACAAACGCCGCCTTCCGTGCCGATGGCGCCTGGTATTCGCTGTCCTTCCGCTGCACCGTCGACGACGCCGCGCTGCAGGTCACCGGCTTTGCCCACAAGGTCGGCCAGAAGATCCCCCGCTCGCAATGGGATTCGCGCGGCTTTCCGGCATTTTGAGACAGCCGTCTCCACCGATCACCGCGCAGACCCTAGACGAATTCTTCACCATGATTTCAGGAAGTTGGCTGCTGCGGGCGGTGGCGGAAGTGTCATTAAGGCTCCTTTTATGAACGATGCTTACATCCTTTGGGCGAGGTGGTTTCATTGTGAAATGCCGTGCCGTCTTGAGGGAGCGAGAGCATGCGCAGGCTGTATTTGACGACCAAAGCAATTTTTCAGTGCAGGCGTGGCAATTTCGGCCTGTTCGCAGCAGCCCTGCTGCCGATGCTCTTTGCCGGGGCAGGGCTGGCCGTGGATTATGCCAATATGTCGCGCGCCAAGGTTGAATTGCAGAACATGGTCGATGCCGCAGTCCTGGCTGCATCGAAAAAAACCGCAACCACCCCTGAGCGCAAGCAGATCTACCAGGACCTGCTCCAGGCCCAGGTGCAAACCGTCAGTGACATGACCCTGGTCGACCAGAGCATCGATCAGACAGTCGGGGTGAATTTCATCCGCTCCGATGCCTATGCAAGTGTGGAAATTCCGTTGGTGTTCATCGGCAATTTCATGCCCAACAGGGTATCGGCGGCAGCCTCGACCTATTTTTCGACCCGGGCCATCGAGATTGCGATCGCGCTTGATAACACCGGATCGATGGGAAGCGGCGGCATTGCGGCGTTGAAGGAGGCCTCTCACGCCCTGCTCAATGCCCTGGGGGAAGTTGACACCTCGCAGCAGAGCCTGAAGGTCGGGCTCATTCCGTTCGTCACAGCAGTCAATGTCAAGGGTGAAGGCTACAACAGTGCCTGGATAGATACGTCCGGCAAATCGCTTTACAATGGCTGGACGTTTCTGACCGAGGCTCAGCGTGCCACGAGAAAATCGTCAGGCCACAACAATGCTGATTTCAGTGCGGGCAACTATCCCCACCATAGCAATCTGTTTGCCTGGTCGGGCACAACCTGGAAAGGCTGCGTCGAGGCCCGGCCGGCCCCTTACAACACCAGTCTCGATTCGCCGGATGCGGGCAAACCCAACACCTTGTTCGTACCCTATTTTGCCGCCGATGAACCCGGCAACCGTGTCACCAGCGGCGGCAACAGCTCCACCGGCTTCAACAATTCCTGGCTCCATGATGGCATGTCCGGTGACGGTGCCACGGTCCAGCGTTCGATCACCAAATACAAGACGCAGACTGCGGTCCCCCGGGATTTCAAGGATGACACCGGACCTTTGACAATGGGGCCAAATCGCGCCTGCCCGACGCCGATCGTGCCGTTGACGGCGACGCTGTCGAAAGTCAGGACCGGCATTGATGCTATGCAGTACTGGAATGGATCGGGCACCAACATTGCCGAAGGCCTGGCCTGGGGGTGGCGCGTGCTGTCGCCGCAGGAACCTTACGCCCAGGCCGCTCCCTTTGGCCCGGATGCCGCGTCAAAAATCCTGGTGATCATGACCGATGGCACCAATGTGTCCTACGGGGCCAGCAACACCATCAACAAATCCGACTATGGCTCCTACGGATTTCTGGCTGACAAGCGGATCAATTCGGCCACCACACAGTCGGCGGCCGAGGCCTATCTCAACACCTCGACGGCAAACATGTGTGTGGAGATCAAGAAGCTCGGGATCGAGGTCTACACGGTGCTTTACAAAACCTCGTCTTCCTCGGTGGTGAACCTGTTTTCCAATTGCGCCAGCCGCAAGGAAAACTTCTTCATGGCCAGCGATGTGGTGTCCCTGAAGAAGGCATTTTCGGCCATCGGACAGTCGGTCTCCAGCGTGCGGCTGGTCAACTGAGGGCTGAGCCGGTCCGGCTTCAGCAAAATAATCTCGCCGCATTTTGTCCCCACCTTCCAAACCCGTGCGACACTGATTGCACTTCCGCTGCCGGATGGTTCGCGAACGTTGCGGGCCAGGCGGGGGGAAGGCCTTTTGCGGATCTGCGGTAACGTGCGGCAAATATGCTGCACGACGGACGCCCTGCGGACGGCAGTCGATTGTTGCGCAATCCCTCAACCCCGTCACCCCGGACCTGATCCCGGGGTCCAGCCACCGCGTGTCCACGCGGTGAGAGACTTTGTGATTGAACGCAGGCAAAGGGTCGTCCGGCTCGCCGACGCTCGCCTGCTGGATCCCGGCTCAAGGCCGGGATGACGGAATCTGAAAGAACCACGCCCACGGAATTCCACCTCCCCCTTGAGGGGAGGTCGGAGCGACAAGCGTGAGCGCAGGCGATCCGGGTGGGGGTATTTGTGGCGGGGCCGATAAGCCGCCTTCGGCAACAAGGTGGAGGCCTACCCCCACCCCTGCCCCTGCCCCTGCCCCTCAGGGGGAGGGGAAAAGCGGGCCATTCCAATCAAAACAACCCCTTGTCCAAAACCCACCGCCTTTTCATCCCCACCTTCCAAACCCGTGCGACACTGATTGCACTTCCGCTGCCGGATGGTTCGCGAACGTTGCGGGCCAGGCGGGGGGAAGGCCTTTTGCGGATCTGCGGTAACGTGCGGCAGGTCGCGCAAGGAGGCGGAAGCCATCGGGGCTCCGCTGGCGGGCGGTCGAACTTGATCGTGCAAAGCCAGCCACCGGGCCGGTTTTTTTCTCCGGGCCAGCCATCTGGCGGGCACGGAATCGAGACACCGGACCGGGCCTGTGGCGGACATGACGCGCCTGATACGGCGATCAGCGTCCGTGCCGGACCCTTGAGAACCACGCCCGCGGCCGGTCCAGGCTGCGGCCGGAGCAATCCGGGACGGGGATAAACTCCCGTAGCGTGCGAGGCGCCGCCTGTCGGATCGATCGGACATCATCCGGCGAGTTTCGGGCCGTGCGCGCGCTGCGCCAGCCTGTGTGCATGGCGGGGTCAGATGACTGCATCCGTCCCCGAACGGACATGCACACACATAAAACCATTTTCCGTAAGGCAAAGCCTGCGTGCGGCCCTCCGGACTTGAATCTGATCAAACCCGCCGATGCAGATTGCCGGCGGGAGATTTGGCGCGTCGGCAGAACGGAACGGAAGCGACGGTTGCGGCGTTGGGCCGGAGAAGGGATGAGATCCAACATTCCCGTCAAAGCAGCCCGGTGCAGGCCTTGCCTCCTGACCTTGCCCTGTGCCACCTGTGAGCCACCGTGATTCCAGCCTGGAGCCAGCCATGAGCCGAGACACCACCATCGCCCTGATCCGCCGTTACCTTGAGGCGTTCAACGCCAAGGATTTCGACACCATGCTTGCCTGCCTCGACGATGAGGTGATCCATGACATCAACCAGGGCGGCCGCGAGATCGGCAAGGAAAAATTCCGCTGGTTCAATGCCAAGATGTCCCGGCATTACGACGAGGAACTCGGCGACATCGCCATCATGGTCGATGAGACCGGATTGCACGGCGCCGCCGAATTCACCGTGCGCGGCAGCTATCTGGCCACAGACGAGGGCCTGCCCGAGGCCCATGGCCAGCGCTATTCGCTGCCGGCGGGGATCTTCTTCGAGATCGAGGACGGGCTGATCACGCGGGTGTCCACCAGCTACAATCTCAATGACTGGATCGCCCAGGTCAAAGCCGGCTGAGGCGCTGCTGCCATGACAGCCTCGGCGGATCTGCACTATTCGGTTCTGAGCCCGGCCGGCATCGCTGCTGCGCTTGCGGATCTGGCGCAATTGCGGATCGCGGTGTTCGCCGCCTGGCCCTATCTCTATGATGGCGATGCGGACTACGAGGCGGGCTATCTCAGCCGCTTCGCCGCATCGCCGGGCGCGGTGGTGGTGGCGGCGCGCGATGATGCCGGACGCATGGTCGGGGCGGCAACGGCGGCGCCGCTCACCGATCATGCCGAGGAGTTTGCCGCGCCGTTCGCCGGTGCCGGTCTGGATCCGGACCAGTTCTTCTATCTGGCCGAATCGGTGCTGCTGCCCGAATTTCGCGGGCGCGGCGCGGGCCGGGCGTTCTTCCAGCTGCGCGAGGCCGCCGGCCGGGCGCAAGGCTTTGGCCGCGCGGCGTTCGCCTCGGTCATCCGCCCCGCCGATCACCCGGCGCGGCCTGATGCGTATTTGCCGCTGGACCCGTTCTGGCGGCGGCTCGGCTACCAGCCGCTTGTGGGCGTGCGGGCGGAGTTTTCCTGGCGCGACATCGGCGAGGCGCAGGAGAGCAGCAAGCCGTTGCAGGTGTGGTGCCGTGATTTGTAGCGCGGGTGGCGCCCGGGCAGACATTTGTGAACCGCAGATGAACGGCCGGTTCCGGTTCGGTTCAGACAGGGCGGAGTAGTGTGGGGTCAATCAATCGGATCAACCGGTTGATGCAAGGGATCATCACTCAGGCGCAAACACCGCCAAATCTGGAGAACCGCCATGAACAGCTTCATCCGCAATACACTCGCCGCCCTCGTCGTCGCCACGGCCGGCGTCGCCGCCTCCGCCCCCGCAGCCAGCGCTGGCGACATCGGCTTCAGCCTGTCGATCGGCGGGGCGGGCAGTTCCATCGTGGTGCGCGATCGCGACCGGCGCGGCGGCTGGAACCGTTTTGAAGGTCATCGTCGCGACAGTGGCCGCAACCGCAGCGCCTGCCAGCCGCATCGCGCCGTCAACAAGGCCCGCCGCATGGGCTTGCGCCGCGCCCATGTCGTCCGTGCCAATCACCGCCGCGTCGTCGTCGAGGGCTTGCGCCATCACCGCTCGGTGCGGGTTGCCTTTGCCAATCAGCGCAGCTGCCCGGTGCTCAACGTCCGCCGCTGATCCATGTCGTGCAAACGTGTGCAGCGGTTTTGCGACAACGACATGCATAAACAAAGAGCCTAAGGCGCGTCACCCGGAACCGGTTTGATACGACGCGCTTGAGGCGGCACAGGAAAGCCGCTTTCACGATCACCCCGGGGGCCTCTCCCGGGGTTTGTCACGATGCAGCCAGTGCCTGGTGTGGGCGGTCTTATTGCTGCGCCAGTTCCCAGCTGACACTGACGCTGACGCGGTATTCGTTTTCGCCCGAGGCCACCGGAACCGAACTGTCGGATTTGGCCGACATCATCGCCATCTCGGCGCGGACCATCGGCATCGGCGGAGCGCTGAGCGAATTTTCCGAAATCTGGGTGATGCGGCCAAGGCCGACGCCGAGCGCCTCGGTCAGGGTTGCCGCCTTGGCCTTGGCCTTGACGACCGCGTCGCGCCGGGCCGCCTCGCGGATGGTTTCCTGGTCGTCATTGGTGAAGATGACATCGCCGCCCTGGTTGACGCCGAGGCTGACCGAGGCATCGAGAATGGCTCCCAGACGGCTGAGATCGCGGATGCGCAGCGTCAGCGTGTTGTTGACCGTGTAGCCGGTGATCCGCGGCTGTTCGGCCTGGCCGTCTCTGTTGGGCGGGTAGAACCAGCGCGGCTGGATCGAAAAGGCGCCGGTCTGCAGATCGCGCTCGGCAATGCCCTCGTCCTTCATCGCCGCGAGAACCTGGGTCATGGCCTCATTGTTGGCGTCCAGCGCCGCCCGCGCGGTCTCGGCCTCGCGCACCACGCCAAGCGAGACCACCGCCATGTCGGGGGCAATGGTGGCCACACCTTCGGCGCTGACGGTGATCACGCCGGGGTCGGGGCGCCTGGTCTCGTCAGCGACAGCCGCCAGCGGCGTTGAAAGCAGGGTGGCGGCGAGCGCGGCAGTGAACAGGGCGCGGCGGCCGGCGAGAGAAACAAAGCTCATGAAACATCTCCGAAGTGGTAAATATCGTCCCGATGCCCAACGTGATGGCGGGGCAATGTGGACGCATTGCGGCAGCGGGCGGTTTGCCGGTCTGACGGCGGCCGCGCCAAGCCAGTTCCGCCAGCCTCAGACTACCATCGCCGCCGGGCCGTGTCGCCAGGCGGGTGCTGCGGGGCCGAATCGGCGTCCGCAACGGGGCGTGTCCGCAAACCCGTCTCATCGATGTGGCGTGGGGCGGCGTGGTGTCGGGCGGTGTGGCGTCGGGTGGTGTGCTGCTTTGCCCCCGGCGTGCCAGACGCGGTGGCTCCGAGGCCCGCCAGTCCAGCGCTTTCGGGGTGCAAGCGGGTTGTGCAACCGGCTTGGTCCACGCGTGACAGCAGCGTCTTGTGAAGGCTCGGATTTTCGGCTAAACCGCCATCGTCCGGACGGCGCGTCCGGCCGGAGGACTTTGCCTGCAATCATCCGGTTGCGGCTCCGAGGCGGCGCCTGGCGCTGTCGAGGAACTCCGGGCCTGTAGCTCAATGGTAGAGCCGGCGGCTCATAACCGCTTGGTTGCAGGTTCGAATCCTGCCGGGCCCACCACACTTTTCCCCTTCCCGAAACCGGGCGATCGCGGTGCTACAGAGTGCACGCCGGACAATGAGATTTTGGCCGGGGTGTGAGAGGTCGGGTAGCGCGTGCCGGCGCGCGGCTTGGCTGAGGCGCGCCGGCTGGCATCGGCCGGAATGTCGGCGTTGAGGCGCCTGCGTCCTTCAATCCTGGTCTTTCAGCCCGATCGCCACCTGGGCACGGCGCAGCGCGGCGAGCACAAAAACCCCCACCAGTGTCACCATGGCTGCAATCGACCAGTAGCCAAGGCCGGTGGCGAGGCCGATGGCGGCAGAAATCCACAGGCTGGCGCCGGTGGTCAGGCCGCGCACTTCGCCCTTGGAAAAGACGATGATGCCCGCAGCGAGAAAAGCCACGCCATTGGTCACCGCCTCGACCAGCCGCAGCGGATCGGCCTGGACCTCATCGCCGGCCATCGGCGTGTCCAGCATCGTCAGGGTGATCAGCGCGAAAGCCGCCGCGGCGACGCCCACCAGAATGTTGGTGCGCAGGCCGGCGCTGTTCTTGTGGATCTCGCGTTCGTAGCCGATCATGCCGCAGAAAAGGATCGTTCCGACAATGCGAATGGCGATGATCACATTCGGCGGGCCGCCGCCTGAACTCAACTCCGCGGTAATTTGCTGCCACATGCCAACGCCTCCTGATTTTGCAAGCCATCACGCCCTGCCCGGCAGCGCGGGCAGGGAAGGTCGTTGCCCGCGCGGCTACCCGATTACCTAAGCCGGCAGCTGCCATCGGCAAGATGGAGCGGGCTGGCCGGTTGCGGATTTTTGCGCTCAAGCCTGAGTGCGGGAGCTTGTCGCTGCGTTGCTGATGCTGGGGCGGTGGCTGAAGCCTGAGCTGCCAGACCACACGGCCTCTGAAGCGAGCGGCCCCCAGCGCGGGCGAATTTCGAAAGCTTCGTGCAAATGTCATGTTTTGACCTGTGCGCTGGTTGACAGGAAAACGGTCAGTCAATAAACATGATCGCGAATGTCATGTTTAATTCTGAGATCCTATGGAGTATCCAATGGCCACTGCCACCACCCGCGTTCTAGCCCTCATTGCCTCTGTCTCGGCGGTCGCGGCCCTTGCCGTGCCCGCCCACGCCGAGGGCGAGGTCAACATCTATTCGTCGCGTCACTATGACACCGACGAACGGCTCTACAGCGATTTCACCGAGGCCACCGGGATCAAGATCAATCTGATCGAAGGCAAGGAAGACGAACTGATCGAGCGGATGAAGGCCGAAGGCGTCAACAGCCCGGCTGACGTGTTCATTACCGCCGATGCCGGCCGGTTGTGGCGCGCCGACGAGGCCGGCCTGTTTTCAGCCGTTCAATCGGATGTGCTTGACGCCCGGATCCCTGCAAGCCTGCGTCATCCCGAAGGTCACTGGTTCGGTATTTCCAAGCGCGCCCGGGTGATCTTTTACGACAAGGACAAGGTGAGCGAGCCGCCGCTCACCTACACGGCACTGGCCGACCCCAAATACAAGGGCCTGGTCTGCGCCCGGTCGAGCTCCAACATCTACATGCTGTCGCTGCTTGCGGCCTATATCGCCCACAATGGCGACGAGGCGGCGAAGTCCTGGGCGCAGGGCCTCAAGGACAATCTGGCGCGTGATCCGCAAGGCGGCGACACCGATCAGCTCCGAGGCCTGGTTTCGGGCGAATGCGGCATCGCCGTGGCCAATACCTATTACTTTGCCCGTGGCGTCGCCGGTCAGGTCGACGGCCTGAGCGAAGGCATCGACAAGATCGGCATCGTCTTCCCGGATCAGGACGGCAACGGCGCGCATGTCAATATTTCCGGTGTCGGCGTCGTCGCCCATGCGCCCAATCGCGACAATGCGGTCAAGCTGATCGAGTACTTCACATCGGATCAGGCGCAGGCCTATTTCGCCAATGGCAACAACGAGTATCCGGTGGTTGAGGGCGTCGCGGCATCCTCGGTGGTCGAGGGCCTGGGCAGCTTCAAGGCCGATACGCTCAACCTCAACCAGCTTGGCAAGAACCAGGCCCGGGCGCAGGAAATCTACAACGAGGTCGGCTACAAGTAAGCCACCCCCGCATTTCCTACCCGCCCGGGGCGGATTTACCCGACGCGGAGAAAAGGCCCGGACATTTGGCGTCCGGGCCTTTTTGTTTGGGGCGTTTGCTGCGGCGGGCTGCGGGATTGTCTGATTGGTCGCTGTTGCTGAACTGATCCGGCGCCCAGTAAGCCGACGAAACAGGAGCCGCTGGAATTGCTTTCCGCTGGATTCTCCCTGCAAACGCATCCGGCAGCGCTCTCAAGGGATACGCAAGCGGCGACAAACTTGCGGCGTGGTCCCTTGCCCAGGATCTGAACGCGCTCGCCTTGGCGGCGGTTCATCATCGCGGCCGGATTATTCCGGCGCATGATCTCCCTGGCGCCGAGGCCACTCCCCTCGCAGCTTCTCAATTCCATAAGGCGGTTTGAAATTTCCCTCTTTGAGAGCATTTTTAACGCAACCTTGACGAGTCTTAAATGGTTCGTTACCACGTCAATAGTTTGCTTTGGGATCGGAGGCATGTCGTGTTCAAAAGGCTGCTGCTGTACGTCGCGCTCACGGTTTTAGGTCTGTCAAATGTGGCAGCAACAGAACCTGCCGATCTGTCTTGCGAAAACACCGACATTATCAAGAAGTACGCCTGCCTAATCTGGCAGGAAGCCGAGGGTTCAGTGGTCCCGAGAGTTGCCCCGGTCGAATTCTATGCGGCATTGCAGGCGCTCAATGTCGTGCAGAACACGGTCACAAGTGGCAGGTATTCCTATTTGAAGAGGATGATGGCGCAGGAGTTCGTTTCCCATGTCAAGGCGGATGTCTGCCTGGATGCCGGATACGGCATTTGCGGCAATCACATCATTGTCTTCTCTGCCCTCATGGAAGAACTGGATATTCCGGTTCGAATGGTCCAGTTCTTTTACATCAGCAATGGTGGAAGAACTTCTCATGTTGCCGCGGAGGTCAAGATAGGAGAAAAGTGGGTTTTTCTCGACGTGTCTTGGGGATCTGTCTATTTCAGCGACCCAGACGACAGATCTTCCTATCTATCTTTTGAAGATATTAATCGTATTGGTTACGAGAACGTCTATCCGCTGCGCAACGAGCTTTCGACATGGTTCTTTTCACGTAAGGACACCAGTTACGATACCTTTGGCCACATGACCGCCGAGAACCGCGATATCGTTGTTGATCGCGTCGGCGACATCATAGCGCTGCTCGAATGGACAGATGGAAATGCATCCTGGAAAGGTCGCCAGATATATTCCTATTTTGGCGACGGCCGCGAGAATGGGACGCGGGACGGGATCAGGATTTACTGGGACCAGCCGAAGGGAGATTACCGATTTCACATGACCTATGGCAGGGGTGGTTGCGTTAGCCCGTCCCAAATTTGCGTTAATGATCAATGCGGCGAACTAGGGAAAACGGAGACGGCATTCGATTTTACCACGCCAGGCGAACGCGTGGTTTTGTCCGTGCGAACTGACGATGACGTTTGCTATGTCAACCCGAAGGAGCTTCAAATCACTCGGTTGCCTGACGCCATTCGCTAGTCTCCAATCGGCTTTCGCTTCGTTTGACGTGCCGATCACCGGTTGAGGCGGCAATGTCCTGTCCCGTTATCAGTGAGCGGGCGGAAGCGACCATTAGCCCCGCCAGATCTCTCAACAATTCCTGTGCCGGCGAGGTGATCGCGGCAATGCGGGTCGTCCTCACGCCGAAGGCACCAGCGCGTCGATCTTTGGCCGGATCACCCGGCTTTGGGGACGGCCGGACTTGCCGATGGTGTGGCACAGCAGGATGACTGGCAGCAAGCCGAAGGCGACGATCATCAGCGAGGGCAGCGCCGCCTGGGTGAGGCGCTCGTCGGAGGCCAACCGGTAGGCCTGCACCGCCAGCGTGTCAAAATTGAACGGCCGCATGATCAAGGTGGCCGGCAGCTCCTTCATCACATCGACAAAGACAATCAGCAGCGCCGTCAGCAGGCTGGGTCTGAGCAGCGGAATATGCACCTCGATCAGCATCCGCCCCGAGCTGCGGCCCAGGGTGCGGGCGGCGGCGTCGATGTTGGGCTTGATCGCCGAAATGCCGGTGTCGAAGGCGCCCAGCGCTGCGGCGATGAAACGCACCATGTAGGCCACCACCAGCAAACCAATGGAGCCTGTGAAAAACAGGCCGGTGGAGACATCGAAGCTGGAGCGCGCCCAGGCGTCGATGAAATTGTCGAGCGCGGCAAAGGGCACCAGCAAGCCGACAGCGATCACGCCGCCGGGCACGGCGTAGCCGATGCCGGCGGCGGCGGCGGAAAACCGCGATGCAAGGCTGGGCGCGATACGGGCGCAAAAGCCGATGATGATGGCGCCGGCCACGGTGACCAGCGCGGTGATCGACGCCAGTGTCAGCGAATTCTGCACATAGCCCATGTAGCGCGGCGAAAACGGCGACCTGCCGGCGCTGATCGCCATGTCGGCCAGCACCACCAGCGGAATGGCAAAGCCGATCGCCACCGGCAGCACGCAGGCGGTCAACGCCGCGGCCGCGTGCCAGCCGCGCAACTGATGCCGCTTCATGGTCTCGTTGCGCAAGCCGGCGGGAAAGCGCTTGGCCGCGCCGCGCTGGGCCCGTTCGAGCAGCGCGAAGGCAAGCGCCACCACGAGCAGGCAGAGTGCCAGTTGCGACGCCGCCATGCGGTCGCCCATCGAGAACCAGGCGCTGTAGATGCCGGTGGCGAAGGTCTGAACGCCGAAATGCGCCACGGTGCCGAAATCGGCGATGGTTTCCATCAGCGCCAGCAGCACACCGCCGGCAATCGCCGGACGCGCCATCGGCAGGCTGACCCGCCAGAACGAGGACCAGGGCGTATGGCCCAGGGTGCGGGCGGCGAAATAGGCGGTGGGGGATTGCTTGACGAAAGCGGCGCGGGCCAGAAGATAGACGTAGGGGTAGAGCACGAAGATCAGCATCGCCGCGGCGCCACCCAGCGAGCGAACCTCCGGGAACCAGTACTCTTGCGGCCCCCAGCCGGTGACCCGGCGCAGGGCAGTCTGGACCGCGCCGGGGTGGTCGAGCAGGTCGGTATAGGCGTAGGCCAGCACATAGGCAGGAAAGGCCAGCGGCAGCGCCAGCACGATTTCGAAGGTGCGGCGGAAGGGAAAGCTGCAGGTTGTCACCAGCCAGGCAGTCGACGTGCCGACGATGGCGGTGCCGACGCCGACCAGCGCGACCAGCTTGACCGTGGTCAAGGCATAGTCCGGCAGCACGGTCGCCATCAGGCTGTTCCAGGTGTCGAGCGTGCCCGACACGGCCGCAAACCCAACCGCCAGAATCGGAGCGAGGCAAAGCAGGGATACGATCCAGGCAGCAGTCTTGAGTGTGCGTTCGCCCAACGGCCGGCTCTTTCTTTTGCGTCCGGCGTCGTCCCGTTCAGGGAGGTTCTGCCGAGGACCGAGACGTCGCGCATCTCCGCCGCAACGGAATTGACAGCGGCAAACGCCTCGGACATTGATTGTGGAGTAATTCATACAGGTTTTAGCGTCAACCGCATGCGATGTTTCGCCGCCGCGCCGTCGTCGCAGAACGTTCAGGATCCGGCATGATTGTCTGTCAGTGCAATATTCTGTCAAAACGCGAAATCGAGGCTGCGGTCGAAGCGCTGATCGCGGATGATCCGTGGCGGCTGATCGTGCCCTCGACCGTGTATCACGCCATGCGCCAGCGCGGGCAGTGTTGCGGCTGCTTTCCCGATGTGGTGGCCATCATCGCCGAGGTGACGGCCCGGGTTCGCCCCGCCACCACAGCGGCAATCAGGGCTGGCGCAAGACCTCAACCCGATTGACGGCTTGTCAGCCATTGCTTAAGTCAGGCGGGAGACACCGACCCTTGGCGTGCGGCCAGTTTTGCGCGCCTTAAACCAAAGGCAGATGACGCATGGATCTACGCCCCCTCACGCCCACCTATTCCGTTGCCGGACAGATTTCCGTCGAAGACCTGACCGCGATCAAGGCCGCCGGTTTTCAATCGATCGTCTGTCATCGTCCCGATGGCGAAGTGCCCGACCAGCCGAGCTTTGACAGCATCAGGCAGGCGGCCGAAGCGCTCGGCATCGAAGCCCGCCACATCCCGGTCGGCCCCACCGGCGTGACCGCCGAGGCGGTGCGCGAGATGCTGGACGCGGTCGAGGAAATGCCGTCGCCGATGCTGGGCTATTGCCGCTCCGGCGCCCGCTCAACCGCGATCTATCAGCATACAGAACACATGCGCGGCTGACAGCGCTTCAAGCCAATGCGTCTTTACGCCGGGCGCGGTGATGCCGTTGCCATGCGAGACAAGCGCGAGGGGCCTATGGCTTCACGCCGGTGCCTGAGATCTGGGTCAATGTCCGGGTCGGCGTGATGGCTTCGCGGTCGAGCTTGACCTCGATGATCGCCGGGATGCCGCTGGCGCGGGCCCGCTCGAAGGCCGGGGCGAATTCGGCTGTTGTCACCACCGTTTCGCCGTGGCCGCCATAGGCGCGGGCAAGGGCAGAAAAATCCGGGTTGGTCAGGTCGGTGGCGCTGACCCGGCCGGGATAGTCGCGCTCCTGATGCATGCGGATGGTGCCGTACATCGAATTGTTGACCACGACGACGATGATCGGCAGCTTGTGCTGCACGGCGGTGGCAAATTCCTGGCCGTGCATCATGAAGCAGCCGTCGCCGGCAAAGGCCACCACCAGGCGCTGGGGGAAAGCCTGCTTGGCGGCCACGGCAGCGGGCACCCCATAGCCCATGGAGCCGCAGGCCGGAGCCGCCTGGGTGGCGAAGTTTCTGAACCGGACATAGCGATGAACCCAGGTGGCGTAATTGCCGGCGCCATTGGTCAGAATCGCATCGTCGGGCAGGTAATCGCGCAGCCAATCGATGATCGGCCCCATATGCACATCGCCGGGCCCGGTTTCAGGCGGAGTCGACCATGTCAGATACGCCCCGTGCATATTGGCGGTTCGCTCGGCGCGGGCCGGGGTGGTGTCGACTTCCAGTGTCGACAGCGCTTCGGCGAAAGAGGCCGGATCGGCGTTGATCGCCAGTGTGGGCCGGTAGACCCGGCCGAGTTCACCGGCGTCGGCATGGACATGGATCAGTGGCTGGGCCGGGAAGGGCACATCGAGCAGGGTGTAGCCCGAGGACGGCATTTCGGAAAACCGGCCGCCGATCAGCAACACCAGATCGGACATCCTGATCTCGTCGGCCAGTGCCGGATTGATGCCGATGCCGACATCGCCGGCGTAGCAGGGATGCAGATGATCAAACAGCATCTGGCGGCGGAACGAGCAGCCGACAGGCAGCTGCGCCCGCTCGGCAAAGCGCTCGATCTGGCGCACGGCTTGCTCGGTCCAGCGGGTGCCGCCAAGGATCATCACCGGGCGTTCGGCGCGGGAGATGCGTTCGGCCAGATCCTTCATCTCCGGCGCGCCGGGGCGGATTGCCGCCACCGGGTTGGGCAGGATCTCGGCGGGCGGATTGGCGACCACTTCGCGCAGCACATCCTCGGGCAGTGACAGCACCACTGGGCCGGGACGACCGGACATGGCGACGGAAAATGCACGATTGACAAATTCGGGAATGCGGGTCGGGTCGTCGATCTCTCCGACCCATTTGGCAAATTCGGTGAGGGCGCGGCGGTACTCCACTTCCTGGAAGGCCTCGCGCTCGCGGGCATCGCGCTGGACCTGACCGATGAACAGGATCAACGGGATCGAATCCTGGCGTGCGATGTGCAGACCGGCGGTGGCGTTGGTGGCGCCGGGACCACGGGTGACAAAGCAGATGCCGGGCTTGCCCGTCAGCCGGCCCCAGGCGTCGGCCATCATCGCGGCGCCGCCTTCCTGGCGGCAGACGGTGATGCCGACATCCGAATCAACCAGCGCATCGAGCACGGCGAGATAACTCTCGCCGGGGACGCAGAACAGACGCTCGACGCCATTGGCCTTGAGCGTGTCGACAATCAACTGGCCGCCGGTTTTCATGTATGTGTCCTCTTGGTCTTGATGGTTTCGAGTTCGCGCAGCACTTCATCGGTGTGCTGGCCCAGACGCGGGCTCGGGCGGTCATAGTGCAGTGGCGAGGCCGGAAGAAGAATCGGCGCCCGCACCGAGGGGATTTCGGTTCCGGCCTGGTCGGTCAGATCCAGTCTGAGCCGGCGGGCTATCGCCTGCGGATCATCGAACATTTCGGCGATGGTGTTGATCGGTCCGGCGGGCACGGCGTTGGCCTCGCAGGCCGCCAGCATGCCGGCTTTGGTCCATGCGCTCATCTCGGAGATGATGTCCTGGCGCAGCCGCTCGCGATTGGCAACGCGCAACGGGTTGGTCTGGAAATCGGGATCGGCGCCGAGGTCTGCCGCGCCCAGCAGCTTGCAGAAGCGCTGAAACTGGCCGTCATTGCCCACGGCGATGATGATGTGTCCGTCGGAAACCGGAAACACCTCGTAAGGGGCGATGTTCAAATGGGCATTGCCCATCTGCTCCGGAGCCTTGCCGGACACCAGATAATTGAGATTCTGGTTGCCCAGAACGCCGGCCTGGGTGTCAAACAGCGCCATGTCGATCATCTGGCCTTCGCCGGTCTTCTCTGCGTGGCGCAACGCCGCCTGGATGGCGATCACGGAATAAAGGCCAGTGAAGATGTCGGAGATGGCGACGCCGGCCTTTTGCGGCTCACGGCCTTTCTCGCCGGTGATCGACATCATGCCGGCCATGGCCTGGATGATGAAATCGTAGCCGGCGCGCGGCGCGTAAGGCCCGGTCTGGCCGAAGCCGGTGATCGAGCAATAGACCAGCGCCGGATTGGCAGCTTTCAGGCTGCCGTAATCGAGGCCGTATTTCTTCAAGCCGCCAACCTTGAAGTTCTCGATCACCACATCGGCGGTGGCGATCAGATCGCGCGCGGTCTCAGCCCCTTGGCGACTGGCGATGTCGAGCGTGATCGAGCGTTTGCCGCGATTGGCCGAGTGATAATAGGCGGCGGAGAGATTTTCGCCATCGGCGCCGGTGACGAAGGGTGGACCCCAGCGGCGGGTGTCGTCGCCGCCGTCGGGGTGCTCGATCTTGATCACGTCGGCGCCGAGATCCGCCAGCAGCTGACCGGCCCAGGGGCCGGCCAGAATGCGCGCCAGTTCGATCACCCGGACACCGGCAAGCGGCGCCTCAGACATGGGCGGCTTCTGCGCGCGTGTGCATTGCCTTGAATTCCTTCTGACGCATCAGCTTGCGCTGGTAGCGGCCCTGGACAACCTCGACCAGCACCATGGTGGCGAGGATGAAGTAGAATGTGGCTTTCGACATGACCAGCACATCGTAGCCGAAGAACGCCAGGTGGGCCAGATGACCGCCTTCGCTCATCAGCATCATACCGACCAGCAACAGCACAAACAGGCCGAGCACCTCGTACATCCGGTTTTTCTTGAGGAAGTTGGCGACCGCATCGGCCATCAGCACCATCAGCGCCCCGGAAACCACGATGGCAGCGGTCATGACCACGAAATTGTTGGTCAGGGCGACGGCGGACAGAACCGTGTCGAAAGAGAAGATGAGGTTCATGGCGAGAATCCAGAACAAGGCTTTGCTGACGCTTTTGGACCCGCGTGAAGCCTGATCCTCCTCATGCTCTTCAAGGCTCATCATGTGGGTGATTTCCTTCAGGGCCGTGTAGATGAGGAACACGCCGCCCGCCAGCACGATCAGCGCATGACCGGAAACCTCGCCTTCCACATAGGGAATGCCCGCGACGCTGAACAGCGGTTCCTGAAACGACTGGATGAGCTGGAGGACGACAAAGAGCAGCACGATGCGCAGCACGATGGCGAGGATGATGCCCCAGCGGCGGACGAAGGCCTGCCGTTCGGGCGAAACCCGCTTTGCCTCAATGGAGATATACAAAAGATTGTCGAAACCCAGCACGGTCTCGAGTGCGGTGAGTACGAGAAATGTGGTCAGGTTCTCGAATGTAAAAAGTTCAGCAAACATGGTCGGTCTCCGGTTCGCGGGTGTCTGTTAGCAGGTTTTCCCGGAGTGTGTCACGCCCGCACCTGCCCGGTTTTAACGCGCGATCGGCAAGCCAGTTCCGTGGGGCGGTGTTGGGTGCGGGAAGTGTCATGGTGCGGGAGAAAGAGACGTGTCGAGCCAGGAGACGAAATCGGCCATCGACTGCTCACGGTTGATCTCGTTGAGTGTTTCGTGGCGGGTGTGGGGAAGGATGGTGGTGGAGACAGAAATCAGCCCGGCTTCCTGCATCCGATCGGCCAGCCACCGGACCGCCGCGCCGTTGTCCGTGGCGGGGTCTTCGGCTCCGCCAACCAGATGCACCGGCAAAGCTTTTGGCAGCCGCGCCAGGGCTGTGGCGTCGCCGCCTTGATAGATCAGCGCAAACACATCGCGCCACATGCTGACCGTCGCGTCCCAGCCGCTCAACGGATCAATGACATAAAGGTCGACCTCGACCGGGTCGTGCGACAGCCAGTCAAAGTCGGTGCGGCGCTTCGGCATGGCGTTGGCCCAGGCCTGAAAGGTCAGTCTTGGCAGGATCGCGCTGGGGGTGTCGGAGCCCTTGAAGACCGCTTCAACCGCCAGCACGGCCTGAGCCGCACGGCCGGAAATCCCGGCGTTGAAATTCGAATTCCAGATGGCCAGCGCGCTGCTTGCGGCGGGATGGGTCTCGGCGAAATTGAGCGCCACCAGCCCGCCCATGGAATGGCCGAACGTGATCACCGGCAGGCCCGGATGCCGCTCGCCGATCAGCGCATGAATGGCGGCAACATCGGCCACCACTTTCGATGCGCCGTCTTTGGAGGCGAAGGCGCCGGGGATCGAGTCAGGCGCACGGGTGGCGCCATGGCCGCGGTGATCATGGGCATAGACATGGTAGCCGTGGGCAGCGAGAAAACGGGCAAAGCGCTGGTAGCGGGCCGCGTGTTCGGCCAGGCCGTGGTTGATCTGCACGACCGCGCGCCCAGCTTCGTCAGCCGGCACATGGCGGACCGCCAGTCTGGCGCCGCTCGGGCTCGAATGGAGAAATGGAGAAAAATCGCTCATGCGCCATTGGTCATGGCCGCGAGGTGAAAATCAAGAGACTTGTTGCTCGATCAACCGATGAAACCCTCCGCTCTGACGCGGCGGGGGAGGTTCGTCGGGACTGCCACTGTCAGTGGCCGATTGCGGCCTTGTTGCAGGCCTGGTCATCGGCCCCCCTGCAATCGGCGGGTTGCCCTTATCGCAAAAATCGCTAGGTGAGTTGTCAACAAGCCATGGAGTGCCGACACGTGAGCGATCTGACCCTGACCCAAGCCATCGACAACATCTACACCTCGATCAAGAACGACAACGAAGATCTGGACAGTCACATTGCCGCGCTGAAGGCCGCGATGGCGCGTGACGGCGTCAAGGAAGCCGTGTTCGAGCCGGCCAGGCTGGCGCAGTCCAATCGCCAGGGGCGCAAGATCATGCAGTCCTACTTCAAGAAAAAAGGCGTGACTGTCAGCTTTTCCGCCTGAGTGACGTTCGGCTGCCATGACGCCGCAAACCGCTGCGGCGCCAGATCGGACGGTTTTCCCGCGGCACCGCCGGGATCGCCGACGCCCCTGTGGCGTTGACGATAGGGTGCTGACCGACGGTCCGGCAGGATCAGGCGGCATTCGAGTGTCCTCAATGGGCGCGCATGGGCGAATGGCATATGAGCCTAGGGGCTGATTGCGATCGGCCCTCGGCTGTGCCGGCATTGTTTGCACGCCACTCTGACTCGTTCCCGAGCTGCGGCAGAGCATCCGGTGCCGTCTGGCTACGCACAGACAGTGCTTTTCCTTTGGGCGTGGTTTGGGTAGGATTTGGGTGCGCGCGAAAGCGCGGGTCGCTCGGGGAACAGTTTTGGGAGCGAGGGGGGCCGGGATGACTGGAGATGGCGATCTCGACGCGATGGATCTCGATGCGGTTCTGGGGGATGAGGAAAACAGCGCGTTGAAGCCTCAGGCGTCGAACCAGGCTCGGGCGCGTCCCGCCTATCGCGGCGGCACCGCCATTCTGGTGTTTGTGCTGGGTGTGGCCTGCGGAATTCCGGCGGCAATCTTCATGCCGGGCTTCCTCACCGATCACGGCTCGGTGGTGCTGGGTATCGTGCTCGGCGCATTGCTGTTTGCCCTTGTCGTCCTGTCCTTGATCTTCGTGTTCCGGCAACCGCTTTGGCGCTGGGTGTTCCAGCGCACGGAAGTCGAGGTGACACAGTTTGCCGGCCCGCTGGCTGATGTGGCGCGGTATGCGGCCGGTCAGCAGGTCAATGAGGCGACGCAGGCAGCGAAGAGTTTTGCCGAGATTGCGCTGGCCCGCTATGCCTGGATCACCACCCGGCGGTGGCTGGTGGCCTCGATCACCGGGCTGATTGCGGCGATGGCGGCCCTGGCCGGCTCAGCGCTGCTGTTCGAGCAGAACAAGCTGTTGAGAGTGCAATCGGGGCTGCTGGTCGAGCAAAACCAGCGCATCGATTTCCAGAATGCGCTGATTGATACCCAGATCCAGTTGGCCGAAGCCGAGCGCAGCGCCCAGATCGGACCGGAGGTGGTGGAGATCGGGGCTCTGATCGGGGCCGAGCGGCAGCGCTATCTCGATGGCGGCGGCGACATCGAGAATTTCGGGCTTGGCGATCTCAGCAGCTCGACGCGCGGGCGCATCGTTGCGGCAAGCCTGGTGGCGCGGCCTTACCGCTATCTCTCGCCATCCAACGCCAATCCGCGCGACACCGATGGCCTGATGCGCACAGCACTGGCCCGGCGGCCCGATGCGGTTGCCAATCAATCGGTGCTCGACGATGGCCCTGCGCGGCCCGAGGCAGAGCGTCTGGTCGATCGTGCAGTCAGCCCGGAGCGCGGCGATCTGCTGACCATGCTGACGGCCAACGGGGTGCTTGAGACTGAAGCCCTGACATTCCTGGGCGCGGATTTCTCCTTTGCCGAATTCCGCCGCGAGGTGGCCGGCGGGCTGTCGATGCGGCATGCGCGGCTGGCGTTCGCGGATTTTTCCTGGACGCGGATGATCGAGTGCAGGTTCGGCGCGGCGCAGCTCGACCATGCGCGGATCGAAAACGCCGTGGTGCGCGGGTCGGACTTTTCCTCGCTTGCAGCCGCACAGGTGGCCGCGCCCTTCAGTGCGGCCGGACTTGACTATCTGCCGACCAGCATGGCCGGGATCAGCTTTCAAGGCAGCGTGATCCACGCCACCGGCTTTGCCCGCGTCAATGCGATAGCGCCGGTGTTCGACGGCGCGGTGGTGGCGATGGCGGATTTCACCGGCGCATCGATCGGCGGCGCGAGCTTCCGTGATGCCATGATCATCGACAGCGTGTTTGAGGGAGCCAGCCTGCTGTCGATGGACCTGGAAGGCGCAATCGTGTTTGAGCAGACCTTTCTTGCGCGGCTCAAGCAGGCGGCAGCGCCGGGGTCTTTCGTGGCTGAGCGCTGGACGCTGGCCCCTGTTCCGGCGGGCGAGGTGGCCAGCCATCCGGGCTATGTCGAGATGACCAATCACGTGCCGGAGAGCGCCTATGCCGGCCTGCAGGCCTGGCGCATAAGCCGGGTTGCACAGGCCCAGGACTGATCGGTCGGGGAGTGTGTCTTCGCCTCATTGCCCTTCGCGGCGCTTTCGAATAGACAGCACTCAACAATCCAAATCATGTCTGGAGCGCATCGTGGCACGGCAGTTCATCTATCACATGGCGGGGCTCAACAAGTCCTTTGGCGCCAAAAAGGTCCTCGAAAACGTCCATCTGTCATTCTACCCGGATGCCAAGATCGGTATTCTTGGTCCCAACGGCGCCGGTAAATCGACGGTTCTCAAGATCATGGCCGGGCTCGATAGCGAGTTCACCGGCGAGGCCTGGCTGGCTGAAGGCGCGACGCTTGGTTACCTGCCGCAGGAACCAAAGCTCGATCCGGCCAAGACGGTGCTGGAAAACGTCATGGAGGGCGTGGCCGAGAAACAGGCGGTGCTCGACCGGTACAACGAACTGATGATGAATTACTCCGACGAGACCGCCGACGAGGGCGCGCAACTCCAGGATGTCATCGACGCGCAGAACCTGTGGGATCTCGACAGCCAGGTGGAGATGGCGATGGAAGCGCTGCGCTGCCCGCCCGGTGACGCCGGCGTCGAGGCACTGTCGGGCGGTGAAATGCGCCGCGTGGCGCTGTGTGCGCTGCTGTTGCGCCAGCCGGATCTTCTGCTGCTTGACGAGCCGACCAACCATCTTGATGCCGAAAGCATCGCCTGGCTCGAGAAGCATCTGCGGGAATATCCCGGCGCGGTGATCATGATCACCCATGACCGCTACTTCCTCGACAATGTGACGGGCTGGATACTCGAGCTCGACCGCGGCAAGGGCATTCCCTACGAGGGCAATTACACCGCCTATCTGGAAGCCAAGGCCAAGCGCATGAAGCAGGAGGGCCGCGAGGACGCCGCCCGGCAGAAGGCGCTGAGCAGCGAGCAGGAATGGATTGCCTCGTCGCCGAAGGCCCGGCAGGCCAAATCCAAGGCGCGTATCCGTGCCTATGACGAACTGGTCAAGGCCGCCAATGACCGCCGCCCGGGCGAAGCCCAGATCATCATCCCCACCGGCGAACGGCTCGGCAACCAGGTGATCGATGCGGAAGGCATTTCCAAGGCCTATGGCGACCGGCTGTTGATCGATGATCTGACGTTCAAGCTGCCGCCCGGCGGCATCGTCGGCGTCATCGGCCCCAACGGCGCGGGCAAGACCACCCTGTTCCGGATGATCACCGGGCAGGAAAAGCCCGATTCCGGCACCATCACCATCGGTGACACGGTTCAGCTCTCCTATGTCGACCAGAGCCGCGATTCGCTTGATGGCAACAAGACCGTCTGGGAAGAGATTTCCGACGGCAACGACATCATCAAGCTGGGCCGGCACGAGATGAACAGCCGCGCCTATTGCTCGACCTTCAACTTCAAGGGCGGCGACCAGCAGCAGAAGGTCGGCACCTTGTCCGGCGGTCAGCGCAACCGGGTGCATCTGGCAAAACTCCTGAAATCCGGCGGCAATGTGCTGCTGCTCGATGAGCCGACCAACGATCTCGACACCGAAACGCTCGGTGCCCTGGAAGAGGCGCTGGAAAACTTCGCCGGTTGCGCCGTCATCATTTCGCATGACCGCATGTTCCTCGACCGGCTGGCCACCCACATTCTGGCGTTTGAAGGCGACAGCCACGTGGAATGGTTCGAAGGCAATTTCGAGGATTACGAGCAGGACAAGATCCGCCGTCTGGGCGCCGACAGCGTCAATCCGAAGCGGGTGACCTACAAGCCGTTGAAGCGGTAGAATCTGAATTTCGGGGACGGCTTACTTTTCACTGAATGCCAACTTTTTGCGTGATGCCGGAAAGCAAACTGTCCCCGAAACTCACTCGATCCGGCAGCAGAACGGAAAGAACGGGGCACTGAGGCCCGGCGCGCCGGTGGGCGTGAAGGTGAAATCGCGCACCGCGTCGCTCTCATCGGTGCAGCCGCCCGGCGTGTAGGCGATCGAGCCCGTGACCGGGTGGCTGGTTTCAAGCTGCCAGGGGTTTTGCGAGGCGAAGCTGATGCTGCCCGGTGTGGTCTGAATTCCATCGCCGGAAAAGGCGTCGATGAAATTGGCACTCATGCCGCCGTCACAGCTCAGTTCCAGCGCCCAGTTGGGTTCAAATCCCGAGCAGATCATGGTCTGCCCGGTTTCGAGCAAGCCGTTGCAGGACAGATCCGCGGCGAATGCCGCCACCGGATGGCTCAAGGTGAGGGCAAGGCTCAGGCACAGCGGCCTTGCGAGGTTGTGGGCAAGCATCATCGACGATCTCCCTGATCATGTCTGTCAGCTCCCCACGACGTAATCCTAGCACATTTTGATGGCGGCGTGAATTGAGGCGGCCTGTCCGGCTTGCAGGCCGGGCTTGCTGGCCGGGGGCGTGGATTGACGATGGATGGCGCGGTGCCGAGATCATCGGTCACGGATTTTGATTGGTCCAATTGCTGCGCATTCGCTATGGCAGGGATGATGCAAACGCCAGTCCGGAGTGACCGATGACCCTGCCGCTGTTTCCCGATGACGCCATGGCGCTGCCTGACATCCTTCCTGCGCGCCGGCTCAAGGGCCGGGTGACAGCGGCGCTCGACGCCAGGGGCGGGGATTTCCTGACCGAACCGGCGGCATCGCTGGAGATGGACATCAACGGAATCAAAGGTGATTTCCATGCCGGGCCGACCCGCAAATCCGGCGGCCGCGAGCCCTGGTATCCCCGTGGCACGGAAATTCGCAATGAACGGCAGCTGTCGATCGTGGCGACGGACGAACTGGCGCTGGCCGCGGCGCTGATGGGCATCGAGCGGATCGAGCCGGGCTGGATCGGCGCCAATCTGGTGCTGGATGGCTTTGCCCAGCTGTCGATGCTGCCACCGCGCACGCAACTGTTTTTCGAAGGCGGCGTGACGCTCAGAATAGATGGTGACAACGGGCCGTGCCGCCTGGCCGGCGCTGCAATTGCCCGCAATTACCCGGACATCGACCAGACCGCGCTGGAACTTGGATTCGTCAAGGCCGCCAAGCGCCGCCGCGGCGTCGTCGCCTGGGTGGAAAAGCCCGGCGTCATCCACACCGGCGAATCGGTGACGGCGCATATCTGGGAACAATGGATCTACGCACCGGTCTGATCCGGCGCAGGATTGGGTGAGCGACCCTGGCCAGCGTCGGCACAGGGCGTTGGCGCCGCCCTTGCGACACCGGTTTTGGCACCAGCGACATTGTGCTTGCCTTGCCCCCGAAGATGACATAAACATATCTTTATATCATTTTCGAGGTTGTCAATGCTGTCCCACTCTCCCCTCTCACTTGAGGAATGCGTCGAAGTTCTCAAAGCCGCCGGTGAACCCACACGCCTGCGTTTGATCGCGCTTCTGAGCCAAGGTGACTTGACGGTCAGCGAAATGACCGAGGTTCTGAGCCAGTCGCAGCCGCGGATCTCGCGGCATCTCAAACTGCTCGGCGAGGCGGGACTGGTGGAGCGCTACCAGGAGGGGGCCTGGGCCTATTTCCGGCTGACCCGCGACGGTATGCGGGCCAAGTTGATGCAGCATGCGCTTGCTGCAGCCTCGCCCTCGGACGCCTCTCTGGCACGGGATGCCGAACGTCTGGCGTCCGTCAAGCAAGCGCGAGCGAGCCGGGCCGAGGCCTATTTCTCGGCCAATGCAGAGAGCTGGAACGAGCTCAGAAGCCTGCATGTTCCCGATGACAAGGTCGAGGCGGAGATCCTCAAGCTGCTCGGGCGGACGCCATTTGACGGATTGCTGGATCTGGGCACCGGAACCGGAAGGGTGCTGGAACTGCTCGCCGACCGCTATCGCCGCGCCATCGGCATCGATTCGAGCCGCAACATGCTTTCCATTGCCCGCGCGCAACTGGATGAAGCGGGCATTACCCATGCTTCGGTACGCCAGGGTGACATCTTCAATCTGCCGCTCGAGCGGGAGAGTTTTGACGTGGTCACCATTCACCAGGTGCTGCATTTTCTGCATGATCCGCTGCCCGCTATCACCGAAGCTGCGCGGATGTTGCGGCCGGGCGGCCGGCTGGTGGTGGTCGATTTCGCATCGCACGAGCATGAAGAGCTTCGTCTTGAGCACGCCCATGCACGGCTCGGCTTCAGCCAGGACCAGGTTGCCGAATGGCTCGAGCAGTGCGGACTCACGGTCGAAAAGATTGTCGACCTGCCCCCCGACAGCGGCGACACGCGCGCGCTCACGGTCACCTTGTGGCTGGCCCGTGATCCACGCCTGTTGATCGCATCCGACATCCCATCTTCCAGCACAGGAACCGCGTAATATGTCCAGCTCCTTCCGCGCCAGCGCAGAGGCTCTTTCCGAACGCATCAAGGTGTCATTCGAGTTTTTCCCGCCCAAGAACGGCGATATGGAAGGTCAACTCTGGGACAGCATCACCCGGTTGGCCCCGTTCCAGCCGGATTTTGTCTCGGTGACCTATGGCGCGGGTGGATCGACCAAGGAGCCGACGCTGAACACCATCACCCGGATCAGCCGCGAGACAACACTTGCACCAGCCGCGCACCTGACCTGTGTCGGCTCCGACAAGGTCTCTGTCGACGCCGTCGCGCGGGAATTTCAGGCTGTCGGGGTCAAGCATTTTGTCGCGCTCAGAGGCGATTCGCCGGACGGGGTAGGGGCCGCCTACAAGCCGCACCCGCAAGGCTATGCCAACGGTGCCGAGCTGGTGGCGGGCCTGCGCAATATTTCCGATTTCGAGGTTTCGGTCTCGGCCTATCCCGAACGGCATCCCGAAAGCCCGGATTTCGCCACCGACATCGACATGCTCAAGCGCAAGGTCGATGCGGGTGCGACAAGGGCGATCACCCAGTTCTTCTTCGACAATGATGTCTATGAGCGTTATGTCGAACGGGCGCGGCGTGCGGGTATCTATATTCCGATCGTGCCGGGGATCCTGCCGATTCACAATTTCGCCCAGGTTGCACGCTTTTCCAAACTCTGCGGTGCGTCGGTGCCCGACTGGCTGGCCCGGCGATTTGACGGGCTGGAAAAGGATGCCGAAACCCGCGCGCTGGTGGCCGCGGCTCTGGCGGCAGAGCAGGTCAACGATCTGGTCGAGCGCGGCATAGACGACTTTCATTTCTACACGATGAACCGGGCCCAGCTGGTCTATGCAATCTGCCACATGCTGGGTTTGCGCGGCGATGAGACCACAGCTGTGGGTGCGGCAGCCTGAGTGCCGCTGTCCCGCGTCCTGACCGAGTCCTGAAGCGGCACGGGAGGGCAGCCGGCGTCATATTGCGCCGCAGATGCCCGCATTCGGCTGCCAGCCGCAAACGAGAAACGGGAGCGCCGAAACGCTCCCGTCTTTGTAACTCTTGTCTGCTATTCAATGACCTCCATCGCTAGATGAAGAGCATTGCTCCAACAAATATGAACGCTGCACAGATCACAAGGGCATTGAGCGACTGCGTAAATCCCATGGTGGTCCTCCATCGCGTTTGCTGACAAATAATAGTCGCTGGCGTGGCACCGTGCAAAGAAAATTCGTTGCTGCAGTGCAGCGAAAACCCGCCATTGTTACCCTGGTTGCACAGTCATCCTGTTGAAAATGCAAGGTTAATCGGGCGTTCATTTTCTGTTAAGAAATCACCAAATACCTCTCATGAGTGAAAATTTGCGCGCCACACCCGGTGAGATTCGCCATATTTTTGCCGCATAACGGGATGTGGTTTTTGATCGGTTCGGGCCAACCGACTGGAATCACTGCCGGAACCGCTGCGGTCGCACCGTATTGTCCCTTGCGGCCTTTGTGGGCTAGCCCCTGAAGGCCGCCTCAAGCCGTGCAGCGGCGGTGAGCAAGGCCTGGTCCCGGCCAAAACGGGCGACGGCCTGGATGCCCAGCGGCAGGCCAGCCTCATCGGCAAGACCCGGAATGTTGATTGCCGGGGTTCCCAACAGGGTCCACAACCGGTTGAAACGCGGATCCCCCGTCGTCGTCAGTCCGCGTGGCGCTGCGCCGGGGGCTGATGGGGTGAGCAGGATATCGACCTCGCCAAACAGGGCGCGCGCGGCGCTGCGGCCGCGCTTGGCATGTTTGCGAGCCTCGTCATACTGAGAAGGCGTGATCGCCTGGCCGCGCTCAAGGGTTTCAATCAGCACCGGGCTGAGGGCGTCGCGCGAGCGGGCCAGGTCCGGACCGCAGGCAAGGCCCGCTTCATGGTCCTGAATGACGAGATGGGCCTCGCGGGCCACAGCCAAGGCCTCCGGTTCACCGATTTCGCCGACGTCAAAGCCGGCATCGGCGGCCAGATCTGCTGCTTTGGCAAGGGCTTGGCGCATGTCTGGATCGGCATCCGCAAGCTGGGCACACCGGTAAAGCGCAACCCGGATGGTCGAGGGATCAAGCGGAGGTTCGTCTGGACGCGGCGCAAGATCGCGGCCGGTCAACAAGGCTGTCAGCACCGCCACATCTTCTATCCCGGCCGCAAACAGGCCGGCAGTGTCGAGCGAAGGCGCAAAATGCTTCATTCCCGAGGTCGGCAGCAGGCGGAAGCTCGGCTTGAAGCCAGCGACGCCGCAAAAGGCTGCCGGGCGGATCACCGAGCCACCGGTCTGGGTGCCGATCGCTGCCGGGATCATGCCTGCGGCGACGGCGGCAGCCGAGCCGGAGGACGAGCCGCCTGGCGTGTGCGCATGATTGTGCGGATTGACGGTCTCCGCGGGATGAATGAATGCCAATTCGGTGGTCACGGTCTTGCCGATGATCGTGGCGCCCTGCCTGCGGGCAAGATCGACAATGGCGGCATCGACCCGCGGACGATGATCGCGATAGGCCGGCGATCCATAAGATGTCGGTTGATCGAAGGTGTCGAAGATATCCTTGATGCCGATGGCAATGCCTGCAAGCGGACCCTCAGTGCGGATCGTGGCGTCGAGGTCCCTATGGGCGAAGGCCTTGATGCGGGGATCCTTGCGGCCAATGGCATCGCGGCACAGCGCTACCATCAGCTCAGGTGTTGCCTTGCCGGCGTCGCGTGCTTTGACCAGCGCCGCCAGGCTCATCATGCGGTTGATGTTCATTTTCCCTCCAGGCAACTTCAAATCCACCGGACCTATCGCCTGCCTCTTATGCCGAGCCGGTTGTCGAGAGACAAGAGGCCGAGCGCGATGAGACCGAGACCGAGGGCTTCGGTGAGCGACAGGGTTTCGCCGAGAAACAGGATGCCGAGCACGATTGCAGCCGGTGGCACCAGCAGTGTCACCAGCGAGGCGGAGGTGGCACCAGCGACACTGAGAATGCGGAAGAAAAGGATATAGGCAAAGGCGGTCGACACCAGCGCCAGCGCCAGTATGGCCGCAATCACCTCGAGCGAGGGCACTGGAAGCGTCCAGGGCTGATCGACGAGAACCGCCAGGGGCAGCATGATGACGCTTGAGGCGGTGAGCTGGCCGGTGGCGGTGATCCGTGGCGGCACACCTTTGAAGCGCTTGCCGAAGGTGGCGGCGAAGCCATAGGAGATGGCGGCGCCAATGGCTGCCAGCATGGCCCAGAGCGGGCTGTCGGCCAGCCCCAGAGCCGAGGGGCCGATGAGCAAGATCATGCCGGCCAGTCCGAGGCCGCAGCCAATCAGCTTGGCGGCGGTGATTTTCTCGTCTGTTGTCAGAACCTGGGCCACCAATACCGCCCAGACCGGCGTTGTGGCATTGAGAATCGACGCCAGGCCAGCGCCGATCTGGGTCTGGCCGATGAAAATCAGGGTGAAGGGAATGGCGTTGTTGATCAGGCCCATGATCATGAGTGCGCGCCAGCGGCTGGTCAGTGTCTGGTAGAAGCCGGGCATGCGGCCAAAGGCAATGTGCAGCGCAATCGCCGCCAGAGCGACCCGAAACAGCACCAGCGTCATGGGCGGCACATGCTGGACGGCGATGCGGCCGAAAAAAAACGATCCGCCCCAGATGAAGCCAAGCAGGACAAGCAGGCCCCAGGTGGCAAGATCCATGGAACGGTTGGCTGTGTGAGGCATGTCGGGTTTCCTTGCGCTGCTGGATGGTGCTTGCCACAGGCGCAAGTTGGGTGCCACCCGAAATCAGCCTTGAGTTTCAGACAGCGCCAATTGCCGGGAGTCCAGCCTGTTGATACTGTCGCGGCCAACCTTGGAGATGCAGATGCAACGATTCACCACCGGTACCGACGCCGCCCTCGCGCTCAGACCGGATCATCCGCTCTATTGTTTCAGGCCGGAGGTGTTGAAACAGGATGCGGTCCAGTTCATGAAGCTGTTTCCCGGTGACACGGCCTATGCGGTCAAGACCAATGGCGAGCCGATGGTGCTCAAGACACTGGTCGAGGCCGGGGTGAAGATCTTTGATGTGGCCTCGCCGGGCGAGTTTTCCGCTGTGCGGGCTGCCTCGAAGACTGCCGAGATGCTCTACATGCATCCGGTCAAGGCGCAATCTGATATTCGCCTTGCGCTGGAAACCTACGGTATAAGGGTGATGTCGCTCGACCATGAGGACGAGATCGCCAAGGTGCTCAGGATCGTCCGGGCGCTCGATCTCGATCCCGCGGCTATCAGCATCTTTGTGCGGCTGCAGACCAAGGGCCATGCGATGTATGAGCTGTCGAAGAAATTCGGCGCCGCTCCTGGCCATGCGGTGGAACTGGTGCAGCGGTTGCACAAGATCGGCTTCAAGGTGGGGCTGTGTTTTCACGTCGGCAGCCAGGTGGAGGAGGCGGAATCCTATGAGCTGGCGCTCAAATCCGCCGACTGGGTGCGTAACCGCGCCGGCGTGCCACTGGTGGGGCTTGATGTCGGTGGCGGATTCCCGGCGGTCTATGGCCATAATCCCAACCGCAAGGCCAGGCCGATGCCGCCGCTCGAGGAACTGATGGGCGAACTCCGCTCCAACATCAGCGAATGGGGTTTTGACGAGATGCCGCTGGTGGCGGAGCCGGGGCGGGTGATTGTGGCGCGGGCATTTTCGCTGATCGTGCGGGTGCTGTTGCGCAAGGGAAAGCGGCTCTACATCAATGACGGCATCTGGGCTTCGCTGTCGGACAGCTGGACCGGCAAGATCACGCTGCCGGCACGCTTCATCCCTGATCCGGCGCGCCGGATCCGCAAGGGCAGGGCCGAAAATGTGGTGCCGTTCAAGGTCTGCGGCGCGACCTGCGATTCCGTTGACATCCTGTCGCGGCCGTTCTGGCTGCCGGAAACCGTTGACACCGGCGACTGGATCGAGATCGGCCATATCGGCGCCTATTCGCTGTCGCTCAGGACCCGCTTCAACGGCTTCTACCCCGATGATTTTGTCGAGGTGACGACGCCGTTCGGCGGTGAGGGGGCCCCGGACAGTTTCGCCAGCCTCGAGACAATGGCGGATTGATCGGCCTGCGGGCAGGTGGGCTTGCCGGCCGGCCTTGCCGCTTTTCGTTGCCGTGCGACATGATGGACAGGCGCAAGGGAACAAATCCGGCGGGTCAGGGGTTGACCGGTGCCGGCACTGGTGGAACGGGGCAGCGCTCCGGGCCCTCCCGATGACGGCTTTGCAGAGTTTCAACCGGTCTGGAAGGCACGCATGGACACTCCGATCTTTTTTGACGACTGGGCCGGTATCGGCCGAATTCTCATCATCGGGGTTCTGGCCTATGCGGCGCTGATCCTGATGCTGCGGATTTCGGGCAAACGGACGTTGAGCAAGTTCAACGCGTTCGATTTTATTGTCACCATCTGCCTGGGCTCGATGCTGTCGTCGATTATCATCACCAAATCCGTACCGTTGATGGAGGGTGTGGTGGCGCTGGCGTTGCTGATTATCCTGCAGTATTTCATCACCTGGCTTTCGGTGCGCAGCCCGGCCTTCCAGTCCCTGATCAAGAGCAACCCGACGCTGCTGGTTCATCGCGGGATCTATCAGGAAAAAGCGATGCGGGCCGAGCGGGTGTCAAGGCAGGAAATCGCCGCTGCGGTGCACGCCAGCGGCAAGTCCGAGCTGTCAGCCAACCAGTCGGTGGTGCTGGAGACCGATGGCTCGCTCAATGTGTTCGAGGCGGTGTGACCAGGGTCTGGAGCAGGTCTGGCCCGCCGCTCGGCCTCCCCGCGCGCATCTGTCACGCGCATTTCGGGGGACTCCTGCGATACAATGACGGAACCGGAGATCGAGCCATGCCCAAACTGATCCGCTTTGTACTACTCAACTCCGCATTCGGGGTGCTGATCGGCTGGCTGGTGGCTGCAGCCGTTGTTTATTTCAACATCAATGGATTTGGTGATCTGATCTGGCACTCATCGAGCCGGACGGTAGCCGTGTTTGTTCTCCTGGTTTCGTTCGGCAGTACCTTCGGATTTGCGGTGATGGCGACCGCGGTGATGCTGATGCCGCGCGACAAGGACGAGTTCGACAAGCTTTAGCAAAACTCTGCAAACGAGAACCGCATTGCGCGCTCTGTGCCGCAAGCCCTGAACGTCCGCCTCCGGTGCCATCGAGACACTGCCTGGCGCTGAAGCGGCGGGGTTGGTGAACGGTGATTTCGCGGCAGTGCGGTCTCGAACAACTCTCCGGAGATGAAAGACGCAAGTGCTTGTTGCCATGCAAAGCAGCAAGTTTGACTTAAGTTTGTTTTCCATTTGCTGCAAAGCACTCTAGGTTTGATTGCCAGGGAGTGATTGATGGAAGACCAGATTGTCGATGCGGTCGAAGCGGTGGGTGGGGCCATGGAGAAGGCTGTCGCCCAAGTGGTGGATCAAGCCGTCGGCCAGGGCGGCCATCACGGAGATGCGATGGTGGCCATCGCGATCGCGGTGGCCATCGCGGCGCTGCTCGGCCTGGGTTTCATGCGCATGAGACAACCGCCGCTGGTGGGCTTCATCCTGGCCGGTCTGGCGCTTGGCCCCACCGGTCTGGGCGTGATTTCGTCGTCCGAGAATGTCGCGCTGCTGGCCGAACTGGGTGTTGTGGTGCTGCTGTTCTTCATCGGCATGGAACTGTCGATCAAGGCGTTCGTGCTGAGCATAAAACAGGCAGTTCTGGTGGCTGTCGGGCAATTGATCGCCTCGATGCTGCTGGCCGCCCTGCTGGCTTTCGTGCTCGGCGCCAGTGCTTCGGAAACTCTCATACTGGGCTTCATCATCGCACTTTCGAGCACCGTGGTGGCGATGAAGATGCTGGACGAGATGGGGGAATTGCGCGGCGCGCCCGGACGGATTGCGGTTGGTGTGCTGATCGCGCAGGATATTGCCGTGGTGCCGATGCTGATCCTAGTCTCGAGTCTCGGCGGCGACACCTTCGACCTCGGCGAGGTAACCTTCAAAGTGGTGGTTGCGGTGCTGCTTTTGGCCGGGCTGCTGTGGTGGTTTGGCCGCAATCCGAAGCTCAAACTGCCTTTCGCCACGGCGATCGAGAACAATGTCGATTTGCTGGCGATCGGCTCGCTGGCCTTGTGTTTTTCCGCCGCCGCGCTGTCCGGTCTGGCCGGCCTGTCACCGGTCTACGGTGCGTTTCTGGCGGGCATCATCGTTGGCAACTCGACGCTCAGGAGCCGGGTTATCCCGGTGATCGAGCCGATCCAGAGCATCCTTCTGGTGGTGTTTTTTCTCTCCATCGGCCTGCTGATCGACCTGAACTTCATTCTTGCCAATGTCTGGCTTGTGGTCGCAGCGGCGTTTCTGGTGGTGGCGCTGAAAACCGTCCTCAACATTTTCTTGTTGCGGCTGACCGGGTCGGACCCCAAGACTGCGCTGATCGCCGGGCTGTCGATGGCGCAGATCGGCGAGTTCTCCTTCGTGCTTGCGGCCGCCGGATTTGCCTCGGGTGGTTTCGGCTCCGACATCTATCGTCTGGCGATTGCGGTCACCGCGATTTCGCTTCTGGTGTCGCCGCTGTGGT
Source organism: Hoeflea sp. YIM 152468 (assembly GCF_029210485.1). GTDB lineage: Bacteria > Pseudomonadota > Alphaproteobacteria > Rhizobiales > Rhizobiaceae > Hoeflea. The sequence goes on along the minus strand of NZ_JARGET010000029.1, from coordinate 86,309 downwards.
TCAATCTGATGGAGCGTGTCGAAGATCTCGCCAGTGAGGGGCTGGGATCCTACAAGCAGGCGCTGTCACAAGCCTATGAAGATGAACTCGACGGTGTGGAGAACATCATGTGGTGGGCGCGGGCGCGCTATCGGGCTGTGCGTTTCGCGCTTTACCAGCGCCGGGCCCGGCGTTCGGCGAGCAAGGCCGAAGCCGACGCGGCTGTGCGGTCTGCCGCCCAGGCTGGCCCGGCAGCGGCGGATATTGACAAAGCCGAAGACATTACCCCAAACGGTTCCGGCTCTGAGGCAGCCGTTGCCGGCCCTCCGCCGCCTTCGATCAATCAGGCGGCGGCCGGGCCCCTGGACGAGGGTGATGCACCCTTACCCAAGCCTGCGAGCCGGTAGTGCCGTGGCTTACAACCGGCTGAGCAAGGCCTGATCCGGCCATCCATCGGCGGGCAGGCCGAGACGGAGTTGCTCGGCACGCACGGCGGCGCGGGTACCGCCGCCCAGAATTCCGTCGATCTTGCCCACATCATGGCCAAGCGCGGCGAGCTTTTCCTGAAGACGCTTCATGTTCGCATCGTCGAGGCCATCGCCGGGATTGCCCGCATCATAGGGCTTGGCGCCGGCAAGCCGGGTGGCGAAATAGGCTGCCGAGTTGGTGTAGATGAAGCTCTGGTTCCATTCGAGATAGATCGAGAAATTCGGAAACACCAGAAAGGCCGGTCCATTCCGCCCCTGAGGAAACAGCAGATCAGCGGGAAGATCTGCTGTTGTGGGTGCGCCATTGCGGAACGTGACCCCGAGCGCGGTCCAGTCGCCGAGCTTCATGCCCTGTCCAAGTCCGGACTTCTCATAGGGAAAAGAGCCTGAGGGCACGGAGACTTCGGCCAGCCAAGGCTCGCCCGCCCGCCAGCCCAGAGCCTTGATGAACTTGGCGGCGGTCATGATCGCGTCTTCGGACGATGTCTTGAGATTGACGTGGCCATCGCCATCGCCATCGACACCATGCTCGATAATGTCACGCGGCAGCATCTGAACCTGGCCAATCTCGCCGGCCCAGGCGCCGGTGGTGGTGGATGGATCAAGGTCGCCATGGCCCACCATCTCGACGGCGGCGAGCAATTGCGGGCGGAACAATTCGGGTCGGCGGCAATCATGGGCCAGCGTCGCCAGTGCATTCATGGTGTTGAAATCGCCCTGTACCGCGCCGAAATCGGTTTCCAGCCCCCAGAAGGCGGTAATCACGGCCGCAGGCACGCCATACTCGGCCTCCGCCCGGGCAAAGGTGTTGGCGTATTGCTTCATTTTCTTGGCGCCGACCTGCAGGCGGTTGGCACTGACCGAGCGCCTGGAAAATTCGAGAAAGGTCTGGCGGAAAACGCCCTGCGCCCGGTCGCGCGACAGCACCTTGTTGTCGATCGTGGCACGGCGCAGCGCATGTTGCGCGACATCGGGGCTGATGCCACGGGCAATCGCCTCGGCTTTGACGCCTTCGAGGAACTGGGCAAAATTGCCGCCGCAGGCCGGCGCCTGGGCCATGGCGGAAGTCGCCAGCATGCTTGACAGGGCAAGGGCGAGGGTGAATTTCGGTGTCATGATGGCTTCAACTCCTGATCAGATGGCGAACTCACCCGAGATTTGTGGCGATGATGAGATGATGTGCGACCGGCTCCAGAACGGGTGGGGCTGGTACGCAATGATGCATGGGCAGGCGAGGGTGCTGCGAGCGCGGGAACCAGACTGCGCCAGTGGCTAAACCAGATCGTCACGGTGACCACAACGCCGGCTGAAGCCAGGGCTCGGGGAGGAGAAGCCTTCCCTCAGCCGGGGACGGGATCGAGCCCAAGCTGAGACTTTGCCAGGCATCGCGCCATTGTTCCGGCAACGGGTAGGGTGGGGCAACGCCGGTGCCGGTTTTAAAGCCGCTGCGGCGGTAATAGGCGGGATCACCGAGCACATAGACCTGGCTGATGCCGGCGGATCTGAGTTGCGTCAAGCCTTCACGGATCAACCCTGTGCCGATGCCCTGCCGCTGCCAGTCTGGCGCGACGGCGAGCGGCGCCAGCAACGCGGCGCTGGTGTCGCTGCCGGAAATGCCGCAGCTGGTGAACAGGATATGGCCGGCGAGTGCCGCCTCGGCTTCCGCGACCAGCGAGAGGATGCCCGAGTCTTGCCCGAGCAATTGCCGGACCAGCGGCAGCAGATCCTCATCCGGGAAAGCGGCGGAATAGAGACTGTCGAAGGCCGGGATATCGTTCGGCCGGCTTTGACGGATACGGAAGGCGGACATCGGCTGGCCTGTTTGCTGACGCGATCAAGTGGCGCCAGACTACCTGATCCAGCAGGATATCAAAGCCGGCGCCGGCTCACCTGGCGTATTTTTTCAGCCATTCGCGCCATTGCTGCTTGTTTCCCGCAAAGGCGTTGATGTCGGTGTCGCCCTTGATGCCGTTCATCATTCCGGTGCCGGTGTATTGCCAGAAGCTCCAGGGATGGTCGGGATAGATGTCCTGCGGATGGGCGGCGACTGACCTGAGCCAGAACTGGTGATCCTTGAAATGGCCATCCAGGTTTTCGCGGTGGAAATCGACCGGGGTGTAGATGATCGGCCGCTTGCCGTAATGGCGGCCGACGATCTCCATCCAGACCTTCATTTCCTCGCGCACGGTGTGTGGATCGGGGCGGCTTGTGCAGGTTTTTGACGCGTGGTTCCACTCGACATCGAGCACAGGCGGCATCTGCACCGATTGGCGCGGCACATTGGCGATGAACCAGGCTGCCTGTTCGCGGGCCGGGCGGCAGAAATAGTAGAAATGATAGGGCGCGTGGGCGATGCCGGCAGCGCGGGCGCCGCGCCAGTAGCTTTCAAATCTGCTGTCGGTGTGATCGCCGCCTTCGGTGGCCTTCATGAAAGCAAACGCAATGCCGGCCTTGCGGACCTCGGCCCAGTCAATATCGCCCTGCCACTTGGAAACATCGATGCCGTGGACCGGATAGCGGTCGGGATGGCGCTTGCCGAAATCAACCGGTTTTCTGTCGCCATAGCGACCGTTGCCGGGCGCTGGCAGCTTGGCGACATTGGGTGCGGCTGAGGTTGCGGCAGGCCGTTTGGAATTGCCAATCGGCTGCAGATCAGCTTCCAGACTGGAGGAACTGCACCCGCTCAGCGCGAGAAGGCCTGCTGCAAGCAGCGCGGATATGCGCCGACCTGCGCCGGTTGTCATATCCGAGCGCGCCGGCCTTGACCGTGTCCCGCATCCGGACATGGCAACATTTTTTACAAAGAGCGCCGAAGCGGTCTGGCGGAAGAGCATGGACGTGCCTTTTGGCGAAACAGTGTGCGGCATCAAGGCTCTACACAGTTGGACAATGCGTTTTGATCCCGCTGCAAAGCTGTGCCAGGCCGGGATGTCCTGCCTGTATAACGGCAAAAGCTTAAAAATTGAAAAACACGTTAAATCATATGTTTACCATAAAAATAGCCGGTCATTTTTTGTTAAAACGTTGCGGTCCATGGTGTTTGCGGGAACAGGAGTTTTTGGCATGATGCTGAATTCGTATGTGCCAAACGCATTCAGGCGATATGCAATCGCCGCTTTGGCAATCGCAATGACAACTCCGCTGGCGGCGATCGTCTTCGAGTTTGGTGTCGGTGCAGGCCTGGCGCAGGCAGGGCACGATTTTCTGGTCAGTCCCTTCGGCCTGGCTGCCATGGCCGCCCCTCTGGGAATTACCGGGCTGGTCGCCGGACTTGGATATCGGCACGACCGTTTGGCGCGACAGATCCGCAGCGAAAGGGCCGTCACCGAACAGCTCCGGCAAGCCGCCTATCACGACAGCCTGACCGGATTGCGCAACCGCCACGCGCTGGGCGAGGATGCCGAACGGATCCTGGCCTGCCAGACGGGAAAATCCGCCCCGTCGGCGCTGCTCCTGTTTGATCTCGACCGATTCAAATACATCAATGACACGATGGGTCATGCCGCGGGTGATCTGGTGCTCAAGTTTCTCGCCACGCGCCTGCAGGCTCGTTGTGGCGCCGGGCAGCGGATCTACCGGCTGGGGGGGGATGAGTTCGTCCTGTTCTGGGAGGGCGCGCCGGACAAGGCGTCGATCTCGGCCTTCTGTGAAGGACTGACCCATTGCGTGTTTCAGCCGGTTGAGAGCGATGCCGGGCCGATCGACACGGCGGGCAGCATCGGCATCGCCGTCAGGGACGGCGACACATCCACACTGTCGGAGCTGCTCAAGCGGGCCGATCTCGCGCTTTACCATGCCAAGACAAGGTCCAGGTCGAATTACAGCTTTTTCACTGCCACCATGGACTGCGATCAGCGCAAACGGCTTGAGATGGAATCGGCGATGCGGGAGGGCATTGCCAACGGCGCATTCCATCTCGACTACCAGCCGGTGGTCAAGGTTTCCACGCTCTCGGTGTCGGGGTTTTCCGGCCGCTTGCGCTGGACCCGCTGCGATGAGGGCGATCTGGCGCAGCAGGATTTTCTGCCGATGGCTGAAACCAGTGGCTTGATCGTGCCTCTGGGCAAGTGGATGCTGCAGCGCGCGCTGATTGACGCTGCGGGGTGGACGGAAAAGACGAGTGTCACCTTGCCGGTTTCTGCCGTTCAACTGCGTGATCCGGAATTCGCCTCGTCGGTGATTGACGCGCTGGATGCTGCGGGTTTCGAGCCCGGCCGGCTGGTGCTTGACGTGGCGCCTGATGCGGCCCCCGATGCGACCCGGGGCGAAGCCAATCCCGTGCTGGGTACGCTTGAGCGCCTGCGCGACAAGGGCGTGAAAATCTCGGTCAGTGAGTTTGCCGCCAGCATCGCCGGCCTGTCGATGGCGCGCGCCTTTCCGGTCGATCGCGTTCGTCTCGATCTTGGCGGCATCAAGACGATTGCCGGTGCGCAGCGCATGGAGCAGATGCTGACGCTGTTTCTGCAGCTTGCCTCGACGGTTGAAACGCCGGTTACCCTGACCGGCATCGACACGCAGGACGATCTGAAAAGCGCCTGTGCCGCAGGTGCGGACGAGGTGGAGGGCACGTTTGCCGGGACGAGATTTTGTCCGGCGCAGGCGTCAGAGTTTGCCGCTTGCGTGGACAGCGCGATCAGAACCGACCCGGAAGAGCTCGATCTGCGCAAGGCCGGCTGAGCGCCGGCCCCGCAGGTGCGGCTGATGCTGGCTTCAGGTCTTTCCGGCGCCGCCGGCCGTCGGCGTGGTCAAAATCACTGCCTCACCGGCTTCGAGGATGGTCTGGTCGCAGGCTTTGAGCGTTTCAATGCTGCCATCGCGGCGACGCACCTGGGTTTTTCCGACCTGGCCTTCACTGCCGCCGTCGATCCCGAGCGGGGGGCGGTTGCGGTGAGAGGACAGGATCGCCAGGTCCATCCGCTCGAGAAAGCGGATCGTCCGCTTCGTGCCGTCGCCAGCGCTGAACTTTCCGGCACCACCCGAGCCCGCGCGGATATGGAAGTCCTCAAGTTCGACGGGGAACCGCATTTCGAGGATTTCCGGGTCGGTGAGGCGGGAGTTGGTCATGTGGGTGTGCACGCCCGAGGTGCCGCCAAAACCGCGGCCGGAGTTCTCAAAGCCTGCGGGTGAACCCGAACAGATGGTCTCGTAATACTGATGCTTGTCATTGCCGAAGGTGAGGTTGTTCATCGTGCCCTGGCTGTTGGCCAGCGCTCCGAGCGCCCCGAAAATCGCATTGGTGACATGTTGCGAGGTCTCGACATTTCCGGCGACAACGGCGCGCGGATAGGCCGGTTTGAGCATCGATCCCTCGGGAATGATGATGCGGATCGGCCTGAGGCAGCCGGCGTTCATCGGGATCGGCTTTTCGACCATCACCCGGAAGCAGTACAGCACAGCGGCGCGGGCCACCGGCTCGGGCGCGTTGAAGTTGTTTGCCATGGCGTCCGACGTGCCGGTGAAGTCTATCGTCGCTTCGCGCTTTTCGCGGTCGACGGAGATCTTGACCCTGATCACCTGGCCGGTGTCGGTGGGATACTCGTACGCGCAGTCGGACAGGGTGGAGATCACCCGGGCGACACTTTCGGCCGCATTGTCCTGGACGTGGCCCATATAGGCTTCGACCACATCGAGCCCGAAATCGGCGACCATCTTTCTCAGATCGGCGACGCCCTTTTCGTTGGCGGCGATCTGGGCTTTCAAATCGGCGACATTCTGGATGACGTTGCGCACCGGGTAGGGGTGATCGGTCAGAATCCGGATCAGTTCCTTCTCGCGGAAATGCCCCCGTTCGACAATGCGGAAATTGTCGATCAGCACGCCTTCCTCATCGACCGTGGTGGCGAGCGGGGTCATTGATCCCGGGGCTGTGCCGCCGACATCTGCGTGATGGCCGCGCGACGCCGACCAGAACAGGATTTCGCTGCCGTCGTCAGAAAACACCGGGGTGACAACGGTGATGTCGGGCAGGTGAGTGCCGCCATTGTAGGGTGCGTTGAGCGCAAAGACGTCGCCGGGGTGGATGTCGCCTTGGTTTAACCGGATGATGGTTTCCACCGAACGGTCCATGGATCCCAGATGCACCGGCATGTGCGGCGCATTGGCAACCAGCGCACCAGTGCGGTCAAACACGGCGCAGGAGAAATCCAGCCGCTCCTTGATGTTGACCGAATAGGCGGTGTTCTGCAGCGTCACGCCCATTTGTTCGGCAATCGACATGAACAAATTGTTGAACACTTCGAGCATGATCGGGTCGGCCTGATCGGCGCCGATGGCCAGCGCTCGGTCGAGCTTCTGATACCGGGTCAGGACGACATGATCGAGGATGTTGACGCGGGCTTCCCAGCCGGGCTCGACCACAATGGTCTGGTTGGGTTCGATGATCAGCGCCGGGCCGGCAATCCGGTGACCGGGGCGGAGCCGGTCGCGACGCAGCACACAGGCGTCGCGCCACTCGCCGTTCGAGTAGATCGAGCGGGTTTCGCCGCCATCGGCGTCAAGCGTGGTCATCAGGTGTTCAGGCTCGGTGCGGCCATCCTTGCGGTCGTCGAGACCTTCCACCGAAATCGCCTCGATGATGACAGTCTTGTTGTCATAGACAAACCCGAACTGGGCCTTGTGGGCTTTTTCAAATTCAGCGCGGGCGGCGTCGAAATCGAAATCCGAAAATGCCACCGGGATTGTGGTGTCGGTGCCGTCATAGCGCAGTTGCAACAACGGCCGCCAGCTGATGGCGTCCTCGGGCACGCCCTGGGTTGTCAGTTCCTCGAAGACGCCTTTGCACAAGCTGTCGATCAGCAATTTGACGTCGAGGCGGCTGTCCTCGCCGAGCGGCTTGATGAGAGCTTGCTGGCGGCTGGCAAAGACACTGGCCATGCCGATGCCGTAGGCGGACAGGAGGCCGGAGAAGGGGTGGATCAGGATTGATTCCATGCCCAGCGCATCGGCCACCAGGCAGGCGTGCTGGCCGCCGGCGCCGCCAAAGCAGTTGAGCAGATAGCGGGTAACGTCATAGCCGCGCTGAACCGAGATCTTCTTGATGGCGTTGGCCATGTTTTCAACCGCGATGGTGACGAAACCCTCGGCTATCTCCTCGGCCGACTTGCCGGGATGGTTGCCGGCGAGGTCGGCGAAAGCCTGGCCCACCGCATCGGCGTCGAGCGGCTGGTCTTGTTCAGGGCCGAAGATGGCGGGGAAGAAATCGGGTTGCAGCTTGCCGAGCATGACATTGGCATCGGTCACGGTCAGCGGTCCGCCGCGGCGGTAGCAGGCGGGACCGGGATTGGCGCCGGCGGAATCGGGGCCGGCGCGGAAGCGGCCTTCATCAGCGTGCAGGATCGAACCGCCGCCAGCGGCCACAGTGTGGATGCGCATCATCGGCGCGCGAATGCGGACCCCGGCGACTTCGGTGTCGAAGGCGCGCTCGTAATCGCCATCATAATGGGCGACATCGGTGGACGTGCCGCCCATGTCGAAGCCTATGACCTTGTCGAACCCGGCCAGGGCGGCAGTTTCGACCATGCCGACAACGCCGCCGGCGGGGCCCGAGAGGATGGCGTCCTTGCCGCGGAACATGTCGGCCGCGGTCAGTCCGCCAGACGACATCATGAATTGCAATGTCGGACCCGGCTCGCCCGATGGCGTGGCGCCAAGTTCGCCCGCGACGCGATCGACATACCGCCGCAGGATCGGCGAGAGATAGGCGTCGACCACCGTGGTGTCGCCACGGCCGACCAGTTTGGCCAGCGGCGACACCTGGTGGCTGACCGAGATCTGGGCAAAGCCTGCGCGCTTGCATGCATCCTCGACGACGATTTCGTGGATCGGGTTCTGCCAGGAATGCATCAGCACAATGGCGACGGAATCGATGCCGTCGGCGCGGGCGCTGGCAAGCTCGGGCTCGAGCGCCTCAAGGTCGGGGCCGCGCACCGGCTTGCCGTCTGCCATGGTGCGCTCGTCGACCTCGATGACGCGCTCATAGAGCTGTTCGGGGAGGATGATTTCCTTGGCAAAGATGTCGGGTCGCGCCTGATAGGCTATTCGCAGCGCATCGCGAAACCCCCTGGTGATCACCAACAGCGTGCGGTCGCCCTTGCGCTCCAGCAGCGCATTGGTGGCAACCGTGGTGCCCATCTTGACGTGGCCGACACGCGCGGCCGGAATCGGCGCGCCCTGATCGACCTTGAGCAGGTCGCGGATGCCCTGAATGGCGGCGTCGGGGTAGGCTTCGGGGTTTTCCGACAACAATTTGCGCTGGTGCAGCGTGCCATCGGGAGCGCGGCCGATGATGTCGGTGAATGTGCCGCCGCGGTCGATCCAGAAATCCCAAAACTCGGTGGTCGCCATCGGTGTCTCCCTGCGGACAAAACTGCCAAACAAATATTTAGGTTGATCTTCTCACAAAACGTTGACAAATTGTCAACGTAACTTTTACACCAAGTTGGCTGGCAGGCGGCAGGGCCCATCGATAAGGGCCCGCCCTGCATCTCAGCCGGAGGAGAACCAACATGAAGTATAATTTTGCCCTGACAGTCGCCGCAGGCATGCTGGCCGCTACACTTTCCACTGCTGCACAGTCTGCTGAATGGGATATGCCGACTCCGTATCCGGATGCGACATTCCACACGGTCAACATCAATCAGTTTGCCGAGGACATCAAGACCGCAACCGATGGCGGCCTGACCATCACGGTTCATTCCGCCGGTTCATTGATCAAGCATGGCGAGATCAAGAATGCCGTGCGGGGCGGCCAGGTGCAGATTGGCGAATTCTTCCTGTCCCTGCTGACCAATGAAGATGCCGCCTACGGGCTTGATTCCCAGCCGTTCCTGGCCACCAGCTATGACGAGGCGGCAAGGCTGTGGGAAGCACAGAAGCCGGTGATCACCGAGCTGCTGGCCAGGCAGAAGCTGGTGCCGCTCTATGCGGTTCCATGGCCGCCGCAGGGGCTTTACACCAACACCGAAATCAAGACCGTTGATGATCTGAAGGGTCTGAAGTTCCGCTCCTACAACGCCGCACTGGAAAAGTTTGCGAGCCTGGCGGGCGCCGCACCCACCCAGGTTGAAGTGCCCGACATCCCGCAGGCATTCTCGACCGGTCAGGTGGAGGCGATGATCACCTCGCCCTCGACCGGCGCCAATGGCAAGGCCTGGGACTATGTCTCGCACTATACGCCGATCAATGCCTGGGTTCCGAAGAATATCGTCGTCGTCAACAAGGCCGCCTTTGACGGACTTGATGAGGCAACGCGGGCTGCGGTTCTCGAAGCAGCCGCTGCTGCTGAACAGCGTGGCCTGGAAATGAGCATGAAGGAGACCGACGCGCAGACCGCAGTTCTCAAGGAAAACGGCATGACGGTGGTCGAGCCGAGCGCCGAGCTTCTGGAAGGTCTGATGAAAATCGGCGGGCAGATGCAGGCTGAATGGCAGCAAAGCGCTTCCGAGCAGGCCAAGGCAATTGTCGCCGATTACGCCAACTGATTGACGGTTGACGGTTGACGGTTGGCGGTTGGCGGGTTGCCCGCCAGCCGTCGCTGTGCACATGTAGCGGAGGCTTACGGGGCGCGTCAGCGGGAGGGGAATGTGCGAAAGCTACTTGATGGTGTTTACACCGGCAGCGGGCTGCTCTCTGCAGGGCTGATCGCAGCAATCTGCCTGCTGGTTACCGCCCAGGTCTTGCTCAACCTGATCACCAAGTATGGTCCCTTCGCGTTCAACATGACCATCCCGTCTTACGCGGATTTTGCCGGCTACATGCTGGCGGCGTCGACGTTTCTGGCGCTGGCCTACACGCTGATGCGCGGCGGCCATATCCGGGTGACGATGATACTGAACACGGTTCCGTCGGCATGGCGGCTGCTGGCTGAGCTGTTTTGCCTTGCCGTTTGCGCCGCGGTTGCCGGGCTCGCCAGCTTCTACATGTACCGGCTGGTTCACGAATCCTGGGAGTTTGGCGACATGTCGTCAGGCATCATCGCCATCCCGCTGTTCATTCCCCAATCTGCGGTCCTCGCCGGGCTGGTGATCCTGACCATGGCGCTTGTCGATCTGACGGTTCAGACCGCCCGTGCCGGCCGGCCGGTCATCGAACAGATGAACACCGAATGAGGCCGGACTGATGTCAGACATGGTTGCGATCTTCATTCTGTTTGCGACGCTGCTGCTGCTGCTTGGCGCTGGTGTCTGGGTGGCGTTCGCGCTGATCGTGACGGGGGCGTTGGGCATGGTGATGCTGTCCGGTGCGCCGATCGGGCCCATTCTCGCCACCACCTTGTGGGGACACAGCACATCCTGGGCGCTGGCTGCCTTGCCGATGTTCATCCTGATGGGCGAGATCCTGCTGCGTTCGCGGCTGTCGCAGGACATGTTTACCGGCCTGTCGCCCTGGCTCCGGCGGCTGCCGGGACGGCTGCTGCATGTCAATGTTTTCGGCTGCGCGATCTTTGCCGCGGTGTCGGGATCCTCGGCAGCGACGGCTGCGACCATCGGCAAGATGTCGGTTCCTGAACTGAGCGAGCGGGGCTATCCCACGGACATGGTGCTCGGCACCCTGGCCGGGTCGGCGACGCTCGGGCTGCTGATCCCGCCCAGCATCATTTTGATTGTCTATGGCGTCGCCACCGAACAGTCCATTGCCAGGCTCTTCGTGGCGGGCATCGTGCCGGGGCTGATGCTGGTGGCGATGTTTTCCGCCTATGTCATAGCCTATGCGCTGGTGTTTCCATCGCGCATTCCCGGTGACGACGAAAGCATGCCGCTGATGGCCAAGATCCGGGCATCGGGACGGCTGGTTCCGGTGCTGGCGCTGATCGCCGGGGTGATCGGATCGATCTATCTCGGAATCGCCTCGCCAACCGATGCCGCGGCGGTCGGGGTGGTGCTGTCGGTCGTGCTCGCCTGGGTCAACGGGTCCTTGTCGTGGCGCATGCTGCGGGAAAGCCTGATGGGCGCCACCATCACCTCCTGCATGATCGCCTTCATCCTCGTTGGCGCTGCCTTCCTGTCGGTGTCGATGGGGTTCACCGGTATCCCGCGAAATCTGGCGGCCTGGATTGCCGGCATGGGATTGTCGCCCTATGCTTTGCTGGCGGCGCTGACCTTGCTGTTTATCCTGCTTGGGTGCGTCCTCGACGGCATTTCCGTGGTGGTGCTGACCACTTCGATCATCATGCCGATGATCCTGGAAGCCGGCATCGACCCGTTGTGGTTCGGCATCTATCTGGTGATCGTGGTCGAGATGTCGCAGATCACCCCGCCCGTGGGTTTCAACCTGTTCGTCATTCAGGGCCTGACCGGGTTCGACATCCTGCGCATCGCCAAGGCGGCGCTGCCGTTCTTCCTGCTGCTGCTGCTGTCGGTGGCGCTGATCACGATTTTTCCCGGCCTTGCCACCTATCTGCCGTCGCTGATGGGCAATTGACGCGCTATAGCGAACTGGCGGCGCGGGACGCCTGATCGTAAAGGCCGGACAGGGTGCGCAGCACGGTTGCGGTCTCGCGCAGATCCTTGGGCATGTTTTCAATGTGCTTGAGGTTGTCGACCAGGCACTGTTCGCGCACTTCGCGGTATTTGATGCACAGGGCTTCACCTTCGGCGGTGACGCTGTAGAACAGTTCCTTGCCGACCTTGTTGCCGTATACGAGTTTGGCTTTTTGCAGCTTTTTCAGGGCGTAATTGACAGTATGGGTGTCTTCGATGTTGAGCTGGAAACAGATGTCGGACAGCCGTTTCTTGCGGCTGCGGTGATTGATGTGGTGCAGAACCAGAATCTCCAGCGTGGTCAGGCCGCTGTAGCCGGCAGCAACCATGCAGCGGCCCACCCAGCGGGCAAAGCCATTGTAGGCAAGGATCAGACCGTACTCGAATTCGGAGGACTGCCAGCCTTCCTCGGTTGCCAGGTGACGGGATGAGACAATCATGTCCTGAGGTTTTGTCGAGGTCGCCTGAGGAGGTTTCTGTTCAGTCATGGCCGTTACCTATTCATTTCGCCGGGATTTCACAGACAAAACATAAGCGATAACCGGGTCTTTTGCGACAGGATAAATCAGCGCGCCAGAGTGAGGCCTGCCTCACAGGTCGCAAGGCTGCGGTGCCGGCCATCTCCCGCCCTTGACCATTGATGCCACTCTTTGCAGAACAGGGCCCATGGTTTCGCGGCCGTGCCTGCAGCGTCGCCGATCGTTTCCTTCCTTCCAAGCGGCGTTGTCTTCAGCCGACCTTGGCCTTGCGCCCGCACCAGACCACGAAGCCGACGGCGACGGCGAAACCGAGCGTGACCGCAGTGATGGTTTCGCCCAGCATCAGCGCTGAAAGACCGAGTGTGACAAAGCTTTGCAGCAGTTGCACCTGCCCGACGCGGGCGATGCCGCCAATCGCCATGCCCCAGTTCCAGAAGATGAAGCCGGCGAACATCGAGCCGAGCCCCAGATAGGCAAGCGCAACCACCGCATAGGCATCGGGGGCGCGGATACCGGTCTCCCAGGTCCAGAGCGTGCCGGCGAGCGACAGCGGCGCGGTGACAACCAGCGCCCAACTGATGACTTCCCAGCCTGGACGGGTGCGGGAGAGCTTGCCGGAGATGACATAGCCACAGGCAGCCGAAAGGGCCGCGCAGCCCAGCCAGACATCGCCGATGCCAGGTTCGATGTCGGCGCCCGACAGCGAGAAGACGATCACCAGCGCAGCCCCGGCGGCGCTCCAGGTCCAGAATGCCAGGCCGGGGCGCTCGCCGCCGAACAGGGCGGCAAAACAGGCGGTCATCAGGGGCAACACGCCCAGCACAACGCCGCCATGGGAGGCGGGGACGGTCTGCATGGCGACGCTGGAGAAACCGGGAAAACCGTAGACCAGCAGGATGCCCGCAGCGAGCAGCGAAAGCGTGTGCTTGCGCGGAAACGGCCTGGAGAGCAGATACAACGTCGCGCCTGCGACCAGGGCGGCGATGGCGGCACGGCCACAGGTGATGAAGGCCGGTGAAAAACCTTCCAGTGCGATCCGGGTGAAAGGCAATGTCGCGCCGAAAAACAGCACGCCGATGAACCCGAGCGCCAATCCGGCGAGCGGGTGCGCTGGCGCAGGCGGGGAGGGAGCACAGGGCCGGGCAGCATCTGCCGTGCCCGGCCTGACTGGGGGGAGCGTGTCGGACATCCCACCTCCATAGCGGGACAAGATCGGCGCGGCCAACGAAATCCGATGATGGATGAGATCGTTAAAGATGATGGATGGGCAAGAAATTGTGCACTGCGCCATACTCGATTTTCCCAACCAAATCGCGTAAGAACAAATCATGTCTATGTTCAGCCGCCTGTTTGAAGCCATTGGCGAAACCGCCGCCACCGCCTTTTCAGGCGTTGTCGAAGCCGTGCGCACGGTGTTTGCGGGGGATCCCGAAACCCGGCGCCGAGTGGCGTTTTCGGTCGCAGTCATCGCCCTGTCAGCCAAGATGGCCAAGGCCGACGGCATTGTCGCGCCGGAAGAAGTCAGGGCCTTTCAGGAGATTTTTGCGTTTCCCGAGGCTGAAGCCGCCAATGTGGCGCGGCTTTACAATCTCGCCAAGCAGGATGTGGCCGGATATCAGGCCTACGCGCAGCGGGTTGCCGGGATGTGCGGTTCGGGCGATGCCAATTGCGCGATGCTAGAAGATGTTCTCGACGGGCTGTTTCACATCGCCAAGGCGGACGGGGTCATTCACGACAAGGAGCTCGAATTTATCGCCAATGTGGCCGATATCTTCAAAGTCGACGAGGCGCATTTCAACCAGATCATGGCGCGGCATGTGCATCCGAACGGCCTCAACCCTTATGCCGTGCTTGGATTGCCGGAATCTGTCTCCTTTGACGAGGCGAAGAAGCGTTACAGGACGCTTGCGTCCGAAAACCATCCTGACCGGTTGCGTGCCCGCGGCGTGCCTGATGAATTTCTCAGCATCGCCAACGACCGGATGGCTACGCTCAATGATGCCTTTGCGTTGATCGAGAAAGCGCGTGCGGCTGCATGAGTGCGTTTGAACCTGACTTTGCCGCCGCCCGCGTCTGCCCGTCACCCAATCACGGCGACCGCAAGCAGGGGCGCTCGCCCGACATGCTGATCCTGCATTATACCGGGATGCCGACAGCGCAAGCGGCACTGGACTGGCTCTGCACCGAGGAAAGCCACGTTTCTTCACATTATTTCATCGATGAGGCCGGGGTGATCACCCAACTGGTTCCCGAGGCGCGGCGGGCCTGGCATGCGGGACAAAGCACCTGGAAGGGCGAGACCGACATCAATTCGGCCTCGATCGGTATCGAAATTGCCAATCCGGGGCATGGGGCAGGCTCACCCCCCTTCCCGGATGTGCAAATCAAGTCGGTGATCGCATTGTGCCGCGACATCATCGCACGCAATGCCATCGCTGCCGAGCGGGTGCTGGGCCATTCTGATATTGCGCCGATGCGCAAGCAGGATCCGGGCGAAGTGTTTCCATGGAACCGGCTGCATGCCGAGGGCATCGGCCATTGGGTCGAGCCGCTACCGGTTGGCGGTGGCCGGTTTTTCCAGGAAGGCGATGTCGGCCAGCCGGTCGAGGCGCTTCAGACGATGCTGGCGCTTTACGGCTACGATGTCGATGTTGACGGCTCCTTCAGCACCCAGATGACCGCGACCATCAGCGCGTTTCAGCGCCATTTCCGGCCCGAACGGGTGGATGGCATTGCCGATGCCTCTACCATCGGCACCCTGCACAAACTGCTCTCCGCCTTGCCCACCGTCGCCTGACGCTCGACGATCGCCCGGAGTTAAATGTTACAGGTTGAAACGCAAGTTTATTGCGATGCAGCATTTTTTTGTTGCCGAACCATAAATACGCCCGTGTTTGCCCCAATTGAGAACGCTCCAACGCACGGATCGCGCACCGGCCTCAGGCCACATGCGGGTCCAGGCTGACAAGAAACGCGCCAAGGGTGTGCCCCATTTGCCGCCAGAGAGCGGGTGGGCAAGGCGCCATCGGAGTTTATCACACTATGCGTCTAGTACTTTCGGCTGCTGCTGCGGCCCTGTTTTCCTTTGCTCTGTCGGGCTGCGAAACCACCGCCACATCCGGCGAGATCACCGGTTCGATCTCCAAAAGCAGCATCAAGGGGTCCGAACTGACCTTCGGCTATTCATCCCGTCCGCACGGCAAGTTGATATCCCAATACGCCAAGACCCATGGGGTTCCGGAATCTCTGGCTCATGCGGTGATTTCAGTCGAAAGCAATTACCGGGCTAATGCGCGCGGATCGGCAGGCGAGGTCGGGCTGATGCAGATCAAGCCGGCGACGGCACGGATGATGGGCTACAGGGGCACGACCAAGGGGCTGTATAATCCGGAAACGAATATCAAGTTCGGCATGAAGTATCTGGCCAAGGCGCACCAGCTGGGCGGCGGCACCACCTGCGGCACGATCCTCAAATACAATGCCGGACATGGCGCCAAGCGGATGAATCCGGTCTCGAAGCGCTATTGCGGCAAGGTGGCAAAGTTGATGAAGTAAGCGCGAGGCGAGCCGCGTTTATCATCCTTGTGAGTTGTAAACGCCGTCGGCGGAAAAAGGTTCCCGAATAACTAAAACAGTTTGCGGCCGTCGATCAGGCGGCCGTTCTGGTTGCTCCGCCGCCGTGGGCGGCTGCTGTGCGAGCGCACGAAGCCGTTTGGTCAATTGGCGCGTCTGTGTGATCATGGCACCGGACGAGAATGTCACGCCTCCAGATCAAGGCAATCCAATTGCATGCGGCGGGCAAAGCGGAGCAGTGCGATGGCCTATGACCGTGAACTGATTTCCAACGGCAACCCGATGGAAGCGATCGTCGGCTTCAGTCGCGCCGTACGGGTGGGTCCGTATCTGTCCATCGGCGGCACGGCGCCGGTCGGAACCGATGGCAAGACCGTGGGTCTCGGCGATGTCGCAGCCCAGACCAGACAGTGCCTCGAAATCATCAAGGCAGCACTGGAGGCCGCCGGGTCGGGACTGCACGATGTGGTGCGGACACGGGTGATCCTGACCGACATCGACAACTGGAAAGCCGCCATTGATGTCCGCAAGGACTATTTTCGCGATATCCGGCCGGTCGATACCATCATGGCGGTTGACCGCTTCGTCAATCCGGAGTGGCTGGTGGAAATCGAAGCTGATGCGGTGATCGCGGGCTGGGATGGCTAGCTCCATCCGGGCTTGCGGCATTTTTCTGGTCATCGCCGCCAGCATGGTCTAAGGAGAGCGCGCCAGTCGGCCGGGCAGCCGCGCCTTGCAGCGTCGAAAGACAGCAGGGTGAGGAAAGTCCGGGCTCCACGGATAAACGGTGCCGGATAACGTCCGGCGGGGGCGACCCCAGGGAAAGTGCCACAGAAAGCAAACCGCCCCGCCTTCTGATTGCCGGCGCCTGAGTGTCAGGTTTGGCCGGCGATGAGATGGCGGGGTAAGGGTGAAAGGGTGGGGTAAGAGCCCACCGCGCGACCGGTAACGGAAGCGGCACGGTAAACCCCACCGGGAGCAAGACCGAATAGGGATGACGCAGGGCGCAAGCCCGACCCTTTTTCCGGGGTTGATCATCCGGGTAGGTTGCTTGAGGTGCGCGGCAACGCGTATCCCAGAGGAATGGCTGCCACGTTTTCGCCGTCAGGCGGAGGCCATACAGAACCCGGCTTACAGGCCGGCTGGCACCTTTTTGTTCATGACCGGGTGGCGTCTCAAGGTCGCTCTGGTTCACTGCCGGGGCGGCGGTCTTCGAGGCCGCGTCTGGGCTCTGCCTTCGGGGAACCAATCACCATCAGCTTCGTTGTGCGCCAGACGGGAGCCATCCTGTCTGACCAGACCCAGGTCATTCCACGCGAAAACATTCGTTTGAAAGGAAGCCGCCATGAAGACCCTGTCCGATGCTTTTGAACACACTCTGCAAGACATCTACTACGCCGAAAATGCGCTGGTCAAAGCGCTCCCCAAGGTTCAGCAGGCCGCCAATGGCAAGAAACTGAAGGATGCGATTGGTGAACATCTCGAAGAAACCAAGGGGCAGGTGAAGACGCTTGAAAAGGTCTTCAAGTCCATCGGCAAGAAAGCCTCTGGCGAAAAATGCGATGCCATCGAAGGCCTGATCAAGGAAACCGAGAGCATCATCGAAGACGCAACCGGTGTTGCCAAGAACGCCGCCCTGATCGCCGCCGCCCAGGCGGTAGAGCATTACGAGATCGCCCGTTACGGCACCTTGCGTGAATGGGCCAAGGTCCTCGGCCACTCGGAAGCGCATGACCTGCTTACCGCCATTCTTGATGAGGAAAAGGCCGCCAACAGCAAGCTGACCAACCTCGCGGTCTCCTCCGTCAACGCGGAATAGAGCCAGGCGAAACCTATCGGAGGTCACCCAATCCGGGGCGGGAGGGGCGGTTCGGCGCCGCCCTTCCTGTCCGTCGCTCTGATGGCTGGGTGACCATCGTCTGTGAGATCAATCACCTTCGGTGATCTGGACCTTGTCCGGCCAAAAGGCAATGTGCCCGGCGAGCTGCTCTGCACCATCCAATGGCCTGTCATAGCTCCAGGCAATTTCTGCGCCGTTGTATGCGAGGTAACTTGCATCGCCTTTCAGGGGGCAGTGGCTGGTCTTGTCGAGTGGCGCGAGAGCCGCGACGATGTCCGATGCGGGAACATAGATTGCGGGGTCATAAAGCGATTTCCCCAGTTCCAGAACACGCAGTGCGTTGCGGGTTTGTGCGATCAAGACACCGTCACCAAAAATCCGGACCATCCGCTTCACCGGTTTGATGACCATGAGATGATCGGGATTTGCCGGGTTGCGAATGGCGCCTTCCAGCAAGGGGAAGCTGTTGGCCGCGGTGGCTGAAGTTTGCATTGTCTCACCCGTTTGTCATGCTCTACGGACGCCGCTTGTCAGCGTCGCCCTATCCTATCATCAAGCCTTGAGATTGGATATGGGAGGCCGCCTTTTTCAAGCTGCGCCCTGGTCTGTCTGAGATCGGCATGGTTGCGTCCTGACGACCGGCAAACAGCGTCGCCGCAGCCACAGGATGGGCTCCGCCAGGTTTGAGCGGCAGGTCGTGTGAGACGCAGCATGGCGCAATCAGACACGTGAAACTGTCCCTCAGAGGTGTTATATTCTTAGCATGAGCGATGAAGACGACGACGATTCAGGATCTCCGGTGTGTTTTGCGCACATGCTGGTCGACGGCCATGTCGTCGATCCGCAAACATGGAAAGACGTGTCGGTGTTTCGCAAGGCCGAGCGGACCCGTCTCTATGCGGCGCGGCAGAAACTGCCGCTTGAGGACCGCAGCGCCATTGCCGCGTCCATTGCCGCGCAGTTGTCCGGGATTTTGGACCCGCTGACCGGGCGCACCATTGCGGTGTATTGGCCGATCCGGGGCGAGCTCAATCTGCGGCCCTTCATGGTGGATGCCAGCCAGCGCGGCGCACGGATCTGTCTGCCGGTGGTGGTGGAGAAAAACCAGCCGGTGGAGTTTCACCTCTGGACACCGGACGGCGCCATGAAACGAGGCATCTGGAACATTCCGGTGCCGGCGAAGGCCGAAGCCGTGGAGCCGGACGTGGTGATCGTGCCGCTTCTGGGTGTGGATGAGAACGGCTACAGGCTCGGCAATGGCGGCGGCTATTACGACCGCACGCTGGCACGGCTGCCCGGCGATCTTCTCACCATCGGCGTCGGTCAGCCGTTCGCGCGAATGAAGACAATTTTTCCGATGCCCTGGGACATTGCGATGAAGATGGTGGTGCTGGGGGATGGAACCAGTTTCGAGACCGCGGCAGCGACCGGAGTCTAGGCCATTGGCCGAGGGACACGGGTCAGAAACGGTTCAATCAGCCGAGGCGAAATGGGCGCCGTTTATCTCGCGCAGCAGCTTGCGCTTCATGGCCCGCTCGTAGTCGCCGAAATCACTGGCGGTCTCGACGAAAGCGCCCGGTCCGCGGATCACATGTGCCCGGTAATAGGCTACCGGATCGGGCTCGGCGCCCTCGATGACGAGGCCGTTGACGGTGACATTGGAAAAATCGAAGTTGCGGTAGGCAAGCGGCGGCCCGAAGCCCTCGTTGTTGACGCCGTCGCCGGAGACGTCGATGACGCTGCGGCTGCAGTTCAGCGGCGCCTTGCGCAGCCGGGTGGCGGCATGGCCCAACGCATAACCCAGCGCCGTGGGGAATTCGCTGTGCACGCGTTGATGGGTCTCGATGCGGTCGGCGAAACCGGAAATGTCGTCGTCACTGGCCAGCAGTGCCCAGGGGGCAATATCCACCTGCTGGTCGCGCCCGCTCCATTCCAGAGCGATTGCCTGTATGCCTCCCGCCGCAGCAATCGAACGGCGCACCGACGGATCACGCAACGCATTTGCCAGACCACCGGTCTGCAGCGCGAATTCGTCCGCATCAACGCTCGATGACACGTCCAGAGCCAGCACCAGGGAAAGCCCGCAGACGGGCTGTGCCGCAACAGGCGAGGGCGCGCCTGCGGCCAAGGCAGACAGGCTGCCCGTGACAATGGTGAATATGGCTGCAATCCGGATGCTGTGCCCTCATTTCTTCCCTGATACATCCGCCGCCGGACGCGGGACGTGATGTTGCATCATCGTTCAAACCGGCCGGAAAGCCAAACCCTGAAGAAATCGCCGTGGTGAGACGCCGCCGGGAGCTTCCGGTTCAGACATCGGGCTGTTGACATGAAGAGGATGTGCGGATCGATTTCAATGCAGCGTTCCGGCGAATTGGGTTGAGTGGCGTGAGGCGTTCCGACACCTCTGCGCAAGGGCTGAAATCATGCGAAGGGACAATGGTTCCGTGGCCCTGTGTGCCGGCCGGGCCGGGTTTCGCCCTGTTCGTCAAGACGGCGCGCATTTGCCGCTGAAGACAGGTCCGGCCTGATCCGGGCCAGAGTCCGGCGCATGGCTGGCGGAAGAGGTCGAAAAAATGCAAATTGCGATTGGGCATTTTTCATGCGAAGACCGGGCTTCAGGATCGAGGTTCTGGATTCAATCGATGTTGGGAGAAAACAAGTTGAAAAATAACACTGCAATTCTGGCATTGGGCCTGTGCGCCAGCCTGGTCGCCTCGAGCGCGTTGGCTGAAACGCGCATCACCTACAAATCCGCGAAAACCGGATCGTCCTATTACCAGATGGGCGTTCAGCTGGCAGAAGCCATGAAGGCCGGAACCAATGGCGATATCATCGTCACGGTGGAAGAGAGTCAGGGCTCGGTGCAGAACGTGATGGAAGCCAAGGCCCGCGGCGGCGATTACGTGTTCACCACGCCACCGGCGCTGGTTGGCCTGGCGCAGGGCGGCAAGGCCATGTTCGAAGGCAAGGGCGACCCGAAGTTCGACGAGATCCGGGCGCTGTTTCCGATTCCGTCGCTGACCATGCATTTCGTCATGTCGGCTGACAGCGGCGTTACTGATTTTGCCGGCATGGAAGGCAAGACCATCCTCTTGGGCAAAGGCTCGTTCGGCGCCACCGAAGGCGAGAAGTACCTGCAGCTGTTCGGCCTTGAAGGCAAGGTCAACCTGGCGGAAGTCGAGCTCTCCAATGCGGTGCCGGCCCTCAAGAACGGCCAGATCGACGGCTTCGTCACCGCTGGCTCGTGGCCGGCTCCAAACGTCATTGAGGCTGCAGCTTCCACCGATGTGGTGGTGCTGTCGTTGAGCGATGATCAGATCGCCCAGTCGAAGCGGTCGAGATTGACGATACCGGCAGGCACCTATAGCGGCCAGACTGCCGACATCGCTACCACCTCGCTGCCGGTTGTGGCGTTCACCACCACGGCGATGAGCGATGATGCTGCCTACCAGCTGACCAAGACCTTCTGGGAAAGCAAGGCTGCCATGAGCGAAGATGCGCCCTGGTGGAAGGGTGTCGACACTGAGCTGATGGGGAACATCAGCACCAAGCTGCACCCCGGCGCCATTCGCTATTACAGCGAAGCCGGCATCGAGCTGACGCCCGAGCAGCAATAAGCCACTCGCAGCACTTCCCGGCCTGTGCGCCGGGGAGTGCTGGTTTGGACCTTTCACCATCCTCTTCAAAACCACCAGGAGCCAGCCGGATGCGAATGGCCATGATCGCCAGCGCCGCCGTTTTGGTGGCCTTTCATCTCGGGCTGATCTTCTGGGGCCTGGTGCCAAACCTGGTCAGCCGGCCGCTGCATCTGGCGCTGGCGCTGCCATGGATTTTCCTCTTTGCCGATGGCGGCAGGCAGGGCCGCTGGTCAGGCGCCGTGGTTTGCGCGCTTGGCATGGCTGCAAGCCTCTGGGTCGCCTGGCACCACGCTGCACTGGGCGACCAGTACGGGTTTCTCGAAGGCAATCTTCAGATCGGGATCGCAGTCATACTGCTCGTGGTGGTGCTGGAAGCCGCCCGCCGGGCGATCAGTTGGCCGCTGCCGCTGGTGGCGTTGCTGGCGCTTCTGTATGGGCTGCTCGGGCAATACATCCCCGGCGAGTTCGGCCATTCGGGCACGCCGCTGGCGAGTTTTCTCGGGACGCTGACCATCGCCGAAGGCGGCATATGGGGCAGCCTGGCTGGCGTGTCGGTCAGCGTCGTGGCGATCTTCGTGATCTTCGGCGCGGTGCTCAATGCCGGTGAGGCCGGGCAGGGGTTCATGAACATCGCCTCCGCTGCGGCCGGACGGCTCAAGGGCGGAGCTGCCAAGGTCTCGGTAATCTCGTCGGCGCTGTTTGGCTCGATCTCCGGCTCGGCCTCGGCCAATGTCGCCTCCACCGGCGCGATCACGCTGCCGGCGATGACCAGGCTCGGCTATCCCAGGCGGCTGGCGGCGGCGGTTGAAGCGGTGGCGTCGTCTGGCGGACAGATCATGCCGCCCCTGATGGGGGCTGGCGCCTTCGTCATGGTCGAGCTCACCGGCGTACCCTACACCGCCATCATGGCGGCGGCGGTGTTGCCGGCGCTGTTGTATTTCTTTGCCGTCTGGGTCGGCATCAACGCCTATGCCGGGCGCTACGAGCTGGCGGGCCTGGCCGAGGAAGACCGTCCGGGTTTGCGCGCCGTGATCATCACCTCGGCCTTCTTCGCTGTTCCCTTCGCCGTGCTGATGTGGGGCATGTTCGTCACCGGCATGACGCCACAATATGCTGCGAGCATGGCCATCCTGGTCGGCTTCGTGATGCTGTTTTTCCATGCCGATGGCCGTTTCGATTTCCGCCGCACATTGGACAGGCTTGAAAATGCCGTGACGGGCGCTGCGCGGCAGGTGTCGATGATCGCCGCCATCATCCTGTGCGCCTCGATCATCATCGGCGTGCTGTCGATCACCGGGCTTGGGGTCAAGATCACCTCGCTGATCCTGTCGGCTTCGGGCGGGCTGTTGTGGCCGTCGCTGCTGCTGACCGCACTTGCCTGCCTGGTGCTGGGCATGGAGGTGCCGACGACGGCGGCTTACGTCATCTGTGTGTCAGTGGCCGGTCCGGCGCTGACCAAACTGGGGCTGGAGCCGCTGCAGGCGCATTTGTTCGTGTTCTGGTTCGCCTTGCTGTCGACCATCACGCCGCCGGTCTGCGGCGCGGTGTTCATTGCCGCGGGCATGATCGGCGAAAACTGGCTCAAGGTGGCGGTGACCGCCATGAGCCTCGGCGTCGGGCTTTACATCATTCCGCTGACCATGGTCGCCAATCCGTCGATCATGCAAATTGCCACCGACCCGTTGCCGGCACTGGTGGCGCTGGCGCAGATCGGACTGGGGCTGGCGCTGATTTCCTACGCCCTGATCGGCGTGTTCAAGCCGCTGCCCCGCATCGGCCTCGGCGTTGCCGGCTTCGCGGTGCTGTTCGGGCCGGCGATCGTGATGGGCTGACGGAGCCGCAGCTATCGATGTGACGGGAGCATCTTGTCTGTCGCGGCTTATTCTGGTCGCTTGAGGTCCAACCCTGGGCTCACCTTTCCTGCTTGATGCCGAGCCGGGCAGCAATTTCGTGCTGCATCAGCCCGGTCTCCTTGGCTGGCCATTTGAGTCTGGATGCCCGCTCGCCGGTTGCTGGCGTGTGGCGGCGCGTGGTCCTGTCGCCGCGATCGCCGCGCGCCATCTGGAACTGGTCAGCAACATCTGCACTTTCTGCGCTCCGGGGGCGCCTCGATAGTCGCTGCAGCATCCCGCACGACGCGCTCTCTCGGTGGCGCTCGGAATGAGCGGCAGCCGAACAGAACCGTTCGGTCCGATTGGGCTGGCATCGCCCCGTCCGGCACGCCGGGGGGCTATCTTTCTCGGTCTCCCCTCACGCTCTGTCCCCCATGCCTAACCCTTCGTTAATCATAACGGGATATTTTTGACCCCTAACTCACGGTCGAGATGGGGAGCGGATCCCATTGACGCCCATGGTGGCCCATGTTATCCCAAAAGCCCAAGATCAGCAGGCGGGCATCCGCCGTTTCAACCAAATCCGGACTGCGGTTGCCGCGAGGTGCCGCTCAGGCGGCTTTCGCCGCCCAGAGGCCTGTTTGGTGATGAAGCGGAGCCACAGCGAGGGGTCGATGGCGTGGGGCAAATGGACGGAAACGGCGGTACAGAGTCATGAACCGGTTCCTGTCGAACGCGACAAACAGGATCGACGCGAAGGGCCGGGTTTCGGTGCCCTCGATGTTTCGTTCTGTTCTGGCCCGTTCGGCTGTCGACGAGCTCTACGTCTGGCAGGATTTCGTGTTTCCGGCGGTCTCGATGGCCGGGCCGGAGGTGCTCGAACGCTTCGAGCGGATGATCGGATCGCAGGATCCGTTCTCGGCGGAGGCCAACAAGATGTCGCTGCTCATTCATGGCGGCGGCGTGTTCATGAAGCTCGACGGCGAGGGACGGCTTCTGGTGACGGATTTCATTCGCGATTTCACGGGCATCACCGACAGGGTGACGTTCGCGGGGCGAGGCGATCATTTTCAGCTCTGGGAACCGGCGGCATTCGAGGAAATGCAGTCGCGGGCCCGGAAAGAACGGACGGCCAGTTCCTGACCGTTCGCAACGGATGGAGAAACGGAATGGTGGCGGACAAGGGCGACGGTGAAACTGACGCTCCTGGCGGACCGGTCCGCCACATTCCGGTTCTTCTCCAGGATGTTCTGGCGACGCTGGCGCCGAAACCCGGCGAGGCCATCGTCGATGGCACCTTCGGCGCCGGCGGCTATGCAGCGGCAATCCTGGCGGCGGGCGCTGAGGTCACAGGCTTTGACCGCGATCCCGATGCCATCGCGGCCGGTGCTGCCATGGTTGCGGCATCCGGCGGCAGGCTGAAGCTCATTCATGACCAATTTTCCGCCCTGCTCGACCATGTTGAGGAAGCCAGCCTTGATGGCGTGGTGCTCGACATCGGCGTGTCGTCGATGCAGATCGACGAAGCCGAGCGCGGCTTTTCCTTCATGCGCGACGGGCCGCTCGACATGCGCATGGCACAGTCGGGCGTCAGCGCGGCCGATGTGGTCAACCGCGCCAAAGTCTCGGACCTGACCCGTATATTCGGCATACTTGGCGAAGAGCGCCACGCCGGCAGAATCGCCCGTGCCATCGAGACTGAGCGGCAGAAAGCGCCATTTGCCACGACCCGGCAACTGGCGGGGCTGATCGAGAAGGTCTCGCCACGGCGCCAGCAGGACAAGATCCATCCGGCGACACGAGTGTTTCAGGCCTTGAGAACCTACGTCAACAACGAGCTTGGCGAACTGGCGCAGACGCTGTTTGCCGCCGAGCGTGCGCTCAAGCCGGGCGGACGGCTGGTTGTGGTCAGCTTTCATTCGCTGGAAGACCGTATCGTCAAACGCTTTTTTCTCGACCGGTCCGGAAAGGTCTCGGGCTCGCGGCACATGCCCATGGTTGCCGAACGTGCCTCCATTTTTACGCTGATCGGCAAGCAGCCGATCGTGGCGGACGAAGCCGAATGCGCGCTCAATCCACGCGCCCGGTCGGCCAAGCTTCGCGCCGGCCTGCGCACCGCTGCACCGGCGGGAAAGACCAGCGTCGACATTCTTCCCGTTCCCAATCTTGCTGCACTCGCGGCGTTAGGAGGCTGAGCCATGTTGCGAACTGTTGACCTGGTGCTGGTCTGCGCGATGATCGCGGCCGCCACGCTCACCTACCAGATCAAGCATGCGGCTGAAGGCAAGCTGTCCGTCGTGCGTGAGCTGCAGGCGGAGATCAAGCTGCAGGAAGAAACGATAGACCTGCTGGAAGCCGATTGGAGCCTGCTCAACCAGCCCTCCAGGCTACAGCGGCTGTCGACCGCGTTCGAGGCCGAGCTTGGCCTCAAGACGATTGAGGCGGCGCAAATGGCGCTTCCCGGCGAATTGCCCGGCCGGGCCAGTGATTTCGAGCCGCAAATCGCCGAAGGCGAGACAGATGCGACGTTGACAACCGGATCGGTGACGCCATGAGACAGCCGGGCGCATTCTTGGCCGGGCTTCGTCCGGCACGCAACTCAGCAGGCAGCCGCAGCCGGTCAGCAAGCGAATTCGAGGGGGTGCGCAAGGCGCAAGGCGCGCAGGCGAAAAATCGCATTCTCATCGCCATCGGCTGCTTTTTCGTGTTTTATGCGGTCATCGGCGGACGCCTGGTGCAGTACGGCTTGCGCTCGCCGGAGACGGTCTCCTCGATTGCGAGGGCGGACCAGTTGCTGATCTCGCGCCCGGATCTTCTCGACCGCAATGGCGAAGTTCTGGCGACCGATATCCGCACCGTGTCGCTGTTTGCCGAACCCAACAAGATTGTCGACGCCGACGAAGCGGTCGAGCTGCTTGCCACCGTGCTGCCTGATCTCGACATGCGCGGCATCCATCGCAAATTGTCGTCCAACTCCCGCTTCCAGTGGCTCAGACGGCAATTGACGCCGAGACAGCAGAGCCAGATCCTGTCGCTGGGCATTCCCGGTATCGGGTTCCGGCCCGAAACACGGCGGTTCTATCCCGGCGGGCCAACGGCTTCGCATGTGATCGGCCATGTCAATATCGACAACAAGGGCATTGCCGGGATGGAGAAATTCGTCGACGGGCAGGGGCTTGGCGCGCTGGCGGCGGCCGGATTGACGATCAACGAGGACCTCGAGCCAGTGCGGCTGTCGCTCGACCTGAGAGTGCAGCATGTGGTGCGCGATGAACTCGCGGCCGCCATGGATCGCTACAAGGCGATTGCCGCTGCGGCGGTCGTGCTCAATATCCATACCGGCGAAGTGGTCGGCATGTCGTCGTTGCCTGATTACGATCCGAACAATCCGGTTGAAGCGTTGCAGAAGGACCGGCTCAACCGGATGTCGGCCGGCACCTACGAGATGGGCTCCACCTTCAAGGCCTTTACCACGGCGATGGCGCTGGATTCGGGCAAGGTGAAAATCACCGATTCCTTCGATGCGCGCGGCTCGATCCGCATCGGTGGATTCACCATCAGGGATTTCCATGGCAAGAACCGGGTGCTGACCGTCCCCGAGATCTTCATCTACTCGTCCAATATCGGCACGGCCCGGATGGCGGACATGGTCGGGATCGACGGACACAAGGAGTTCCTGACCCGGATGGGGTTGCTGACCCGCATGCAAACGGAACTGCCGGAGGTGGCGACACCGAACCAGCCTTCGGTCTGGAAGAAGATCAATTCAATCACCATTTCCTTTGGTCACGGTGTTTCCACCACACCGCTGCAGACTGCAGTTGCGGCCGCCGCATTGATGAACGGCGGCAAGTTGATCGAGCCGACCTTCCTGCCGCGCAGCGTTGACGAGGCTGAAAAGGTCGCCGTTCAGGTGATAGATCCAAGCACCAGCAAAAGCATGCGCGATCTGATGGAGCTGAACGTCACCCAGGGTTCGGGCCGGCGCGCCGATGTCGAAGGTTTCCATGTCGGCGGAAAAACCGGCACGGCAGAGAAAGTGGTCAATGGCCGCTATTCGTCGGCAGTGCGGTTCAATGCCTTTCTCTCCGCGTTTCCGATCGACAAACCGGAATATGTGGTGCTGGTGGTCATAGACGAACCCAAGCCCGAGGAAGGGAAATCTTCAGCCACTGCCGGTCTCAATGCTGCCCCGATGGTCAGCGCGATCGTCCGCCGGTCGGCCGCCTTTCTTGGGGTGAAGCCGCACTTCGGAAATGGCGCGCAAGAGTTGACTTTGTCATACTGAAAACACATGCGGCGGGCAGGCATCTCCCATCATGATCGAAAACCACCCGCCAATTTAACGAAAGACCCGAGCACTTCATGAAACTGTCCGCGTTGATCGCCGCCCTTCCCGCCGGAACACTGGCCGCTTCGTCTGAAGCGGATCTCGAATTGTCTGTCACCGGCTTGACGGCCGACAGCCGGGCGGCCGCACCCGGCTGTCTGTTTTTCGCGCTGGCCGGGGTAAAGACCGACGGTGCCCGGTTTGCCGCGCAGGCGGTCGCCAAAGGCGCCGTGGCAGTGGTTGCGGCCAAAGACGCCGCATTGCCTGAGATCATCGTACCGGTGTTGCGGACGGAAGATCCCCGGCTGGTGCTGGCGCGGATGGCTGCAGCGTTTTTCGGACCTCAACCTCGGGTCATGGCTGCGGTCACCGGCACCGCCGGCAAAACCTCGGTGGCCTCGTTCCTGCGCCAGATCTGGGCTCAGGCCGGCGAACAGGCGGCGATGCTTGGCACCACCGGGGTGACGGCGCCGGGACGAGCCGAGTACGGCACCCTGACCACCCCCGATCCGGTGGCGCTGCACCGGCTGCTCGCCGAACTGGCCAGCGGCGGCGTGACCCACGCGGCGATGGAGGCCTCCAGTCATGGCCTCGACCAGCGCCGCCTCGACGGTGTGAGCTTGAGCGTTGCCGGGTTCACCAATCTGGGCCGTGATCACATGGACTACCATCCGACCATGGATGACTACATGGCCGCCAAGATGCGGCTGTTTGCGACGCTGCTGCCCAAGGGGGCGCCGGCGGTGATCTTTGCCGATGACCCCTGGTCGCAACGGGCGGTCGAGGTGGCCGAGCGCGCCGGGGCGCGGGTGCTGACCGTTGGCCGCAAGGGCGGCTTTTTGACCCTCAAGCGGGTCGAACATCTGCGCCACAAACAGATTGCCGAAATCCATATGGATGGCCGGATCTTCGAGGTGCATCTGCCGCTGGCCGGCGATTTCCAGATTTCCAATGCGCTGGTGGCAGCCGGCATGGCGATTGCCACCGGCACATCGGCCGACAAGGTGATGGCCGCGCTCGATCATCTGACCGGCGCCTCGGGCCGGCTTGAACTGATCGGTTCGACGGCCAATGGCGCGCCGGTCTATGTCGATTATGCCCACAAGCCCGAGGCACTGGAGAATGTGCTGGCGGCAGTGCGACCGTTCACCACAGGCAGGGTGATGGTGGTGTTCGGCTGCGGTGGTGACCGGGATCGCGGCAAGCGCCCGATCATGGGTGAAATCGCCACACGGCTGGCCGATGTCGTCATCGTCACCGATGACAATCCGCGGTCGGAAGACCCGGCAACGGTTCGGGCCGAGATCATCGCGGCGGCGCCCGGCGCCAGCGAGATCGGCGATCGCGCCGAGGCTATCGGGCAGGCGATCTCGATGTTGCAGGCCGGGGACACGCTGATCGTGGCCGGCAAGGGGCATGAAGAGGGGCAGACGATCGGCGACAGGGTGCTGCCGTTCTCCGATCATGCGGAAATCCGCAAGGCTCTGGGAGAGCGGGCATGAGCCATTTATGGACCTCGCAAGAGATGACCGCCGCCATGGAAGGCCGACCTGTCGGCGCTTTGCCCGAAGGCGTCAACGGCATTTCGATCGACAGCCGCACGGTGGGCGAAGGCGATGTCTTCTTCGCCATCAAGGGTGACCGTTTCGACGGCCATGATTTCGCCAGTGTCGCCATTGCCAATGGTGCGAGCCTGCTGGTGGTGGCGGAATCGAAATTGCCGGCGCTTGGCCGGCTGACCGCACCGATGATCGTCGTTACCGATGTGCTGGCAGCACTTGAGGATCTGGCCCGCGCCTCCCGCGCGCGGTCCGAGGCCAGAATTATCGCCGTCACCGGCTCGGTGGGCAAAACCTCGAGCAAGGAAATGTTGCGCCGCGCGCTTGAGCCGAGCGGTGAGGTTCACGCCGCAGTCGCCTCGTTCAACAATCACTGGGGCGTTCCGCTGACGCTGGCCCGGATGCCCGCGAGCGCCGCCTATGGCGTGTTCGAAATCGGCATGAACCATCCGGATGAAATCCGCCCCCTTGCAAAGATGGTCAAGCCGCATGTGGCAATCATCACCACAATCGCCGCCGCGCATATGGGCAATTTCAAGAATCTGAACGAAATTGCCGCGGCCAAGTCCGAGATCATGGAAGGTCTGGTCGAGGACGGTCACCTGCTTCTCAACCGTGACAACGAAAAATACGGCTGGTTGAAAAAACGCGCCGCCGAACTCGGCGTGGCCCATGCACATTCCTTTGGCGACAACGCCAAGGCGGAGTTCCGGCTGCTCAATTGCAAGCTCTTGCCCGAGTGCTCGACCATCACCGCGCGGATCGGCGAGGAGGAAGTTGCCGTCAAGATCGGCGCACCCGGGCGTCACCAGGTTCAGAATGCGCTGGCCGTGATCGGCGCCGTGCACCTGGTGGGCGCGAACCTGGCCAAGGCAATCCATGCGCTGGCCGGTCTTTCGGCCGAAAAGGGCCGCGGTGCGCGACACACGTTGAAAGTCGACGGAGGCTCGTTTGCCCTGATCGATGAAAGCTACAATGCCAACCCGGCCTCGATGCGGGCGGCTCTTGACCTGCTGCGCGATGCGCCGGTCCGGCTGAGGGGACGGCGCATCGCCGTGCTCGGAGACATGCTGGAGATGGGTCGCTTTGCCGAGCGGGTGCATCGCGATCTGGCGGCGCCCTTGCGCGAGGCCGGTGTCGATCTGGTCTGCCTCGCCGGACCTGAAATGGCCGCATTGCGCAACGAATTGGGCACCGATATCGAAACCGTGTACCGTGACGATGCCAGCGGATTGGCCGACTATCTCACGACGGTGCTGCGGGATGGCGATGTGGTGATGATCAAATCATCGCTCGGAATTGGTTTTGGACGTATCGTCAAGGCGTTGCTTGACAAGTATCCTGCGCTGCCCGAGAGCAGCGCTCAAGATTAAAACAGCGCAGGGGACCGAGGTTTATGCTCATCTGGTTGGTAGATTTGGCGGACACGGTCCAGTTTTTCAATCTTTTCAGATACATCACATTCAGAACCGGTGCGTCGATGTTTACCGCGGCGCTGATCGTGTTTCTGTTTGGTCCCCGAATCATCGCCTCGCTGAAGGTGCGTCAGGGGCGGGGACAGCCGATCCGCGCCGATGGACCGCAGACCCATTTCCTCAAGGCCGGAACGCCGACCATGGGCGGACTGATGATCCTGGCCGGCATCGTCGGATCCTCGCTGCTGTGGGCCGACCTGTCGAGCGTCTATGTGGTGACGACCCTGCTGGTCACGCTCGGCTTTGGCGCCATCGGATTTTACGATGACTACCTCAAGGTCACCAAGCAGAGCGACAAGGGCTTTTCCGGCAAGGCGCGGCTGGGACTGGAGTTCATCATCGCCGGTGTGGCGGTGTTCTTCATCATGCAGGCCTCGATGGCGGCGTCGACGGTCAACGGGGCGGCTTTCGGCTCGTCGGTCGCCTTTCCGGTGTTCAAGAACCTGCTGCTGGATCTGGGCTGGTTCTTCATCGCCTTTGGCGCCTTCGTGATCGTTTCGGCCGGCAATGCGGTCAACCTCACCGATGGCCTCGATGGTCTGGCCATCGTTCCGGTGATGATCGCAGCCGCTTCCTTCGCCGCGATTGCCTATCTCGCCGGCAACGCGGTGTTTGCCAATTACCTGCAAATCCATTTTGTTCCCGGCACCGGTGAACTGGCGGTGATCCTCGGCGCGGTGATCGGTGCCGGACTGGGGTTCTTGTGGTTCAATGCGCCGCCGGCGGCGATTTTCATGGGCGATACCGGATCGTTGGCGCTTGGCGGCCTCATCGGCACGGTGGCGGTGGCCACCAAGCACGAGGTTGTCATGGTGATCATCGGCGGCCTGTTCGTCATCGAGGCGCTGTCGGTGATCATCCAGGTGGCCTGGTTCAAGCTGACCGGCAAACGGGTGTTTCTGATGGCGCCGATCCACCATCATTTTGAAAAACTTGGCTGGACCGAAAGCCAGGTCGTGGTCCGGTTCTGGATCATTTCGGTCGGGCTGGCGATGATCGGTCTCGCGACGCTGAAGTTGAGGTAGTTGATGATTGCGGCGTCAACATTTCAGGGCCGGCGGGTAGCGCTGTTCGGGCTGGGCGGATCGGGACTTGCCACGGCAAAGTCGCTCGCTGCCGGCGGCGCAGAGATCTCGGCCTGGGACGACAATCCCGCCCAGGTGGAGGCAGCGCGCGCGGCAGGGATCGCTGTTGCCGATCTTCGCGGCCTGGACTGGAGCTCGATCACGACGCTGGTTCTTGCGCCGGGCGTGCCGCTGACCCATCCCAAGCCGCACTGGACGGTGGAGCTTGCCACCCGCCACGGCGTCGAGATCATCGGCGACATCGAGATTTTTGTGCGCGAACGGCGGGCGCATGCGCCCGGGAGCCCGTTCATCGCCATTACCGGAACCAACGGGAAGTCCACCACCACTGCGCTGATTGCCCATCTGGTGGCGCATAGCGGCCGGGATGCGCAATTGGGCGGCAATATCGGCACGGCCGTGCTGACCCTTGCGCCGGCGGCGGCTGACCGGGTTCATATTGTCGAATGCTCATCCTATCAGATCGATCTGGCGCCATCGCTCGACCCGAGCACCGGTTTGTTGCTCAACCTCACACCCGATCACCTCGACCGGCACGGGTCGATGCAGCATTATGCCGACATCAAGGCGCGGCTGGTTGCGCATAGCGACGTGGCAATTGTCGGTGTCGATGATGCCTGGTGCCGCGGGATTGCCGACAGGCTGGAACTCCAGGGACGCCAGCTCAGACGCGTTTCCAAGGATCAGCCACTGGCAAGTGGCCTGTTTGCGCAAGGTTCGGTGATCCGGCAGGCGCAGGACGGGCAGGTGCATGATCTTGTCGATCTCGGCCCGATTGCCACATTGCGCGGCTCCCACAATGCGCAGAACGCGGCTGCGGCGATTGCCGCGTGCCAATCGGTTGGGTTGAGTGACGATGAGATCCGTGCCGGTCTCGCCACCTTTCCCGGCCTCAAGCACCGGATGCAGCCGGTCGCGCGGCGTGGACGTGTGGTCTTTGTCAATGATTCCAAGGCCACAAACGCCGAAGCCGCGGCGCCGGCGCTGCAAAGCTTCGAACCGATCTACTGGATCGCCGGCGGCTTGCCCAAGGAGGGCGGGATTGCCGCATTGGAGCCTTTCTTTCCGCGTATCGCCAAGGCCTATCTGATCGGCGAGGCGGCGGCTGGATTTGCCGCGGCGATCGGCGCTCATGCCGATTTCGAGATTTCCGGCACACTGGGCAAGGCGGTTGCCGCCGCTGCGCGGGATGCGGCGCAGGACGCGGCCGAGATGCCGGCTGTGTTGCTGTCGCCAGCCTGCGCCAGTTTCGATCAGTACCGCAATTTCGAGGTCAGGGGCGATGCCTACGTCAGCCTGGTGTCGGGTCTGGCTGATATCGAAATGCTGATCGATGCCGACAACATTGGAGAACACCATGGTTAGCCGCGTTGAACGTGGACCGGTCGCGGACTGGTTCTGGACCATCGACCGCCTTTTCCTGGCAGCCTTTGTCGGCTTGATGGGAATCGGGCTGATGCTTTCATTCGCCGCCAGCCCGCCTGTGGCCGAGCGGCTCGGCCTCGACAGCTTCCACTTTGTCGAGCGTCACGGCGTGTTTTTGCTGCCCGCCCTGGCGGTGATGGTCGGGGTTTCGTTCTTCAGCCCGCGACAGGTGCGCCGGGTGGCGCTGGTGACCCTGATGGTTTCGATCGCCATGATGATTCTGGCGCTGTTTATAGGTGTCGAGATCAAGGGCTCGCGCCGCTGGGTCTCTGTGCTGGGCATTTCGGTTCAGCCCTCGGAATTCATGAAGCCTGCCTTCGTCATCATTTGCGCCTGGCTGTTTTCGGAGCGGTCGCGGCATCCCGAAATCCCCGGCAATCTGTTTGCCATCATCCTGTTCGGCATCGTTGCCGCCCTGCTTGTGGCGCAGCCGGATCTGGGCCAGACGATGCTGACCGCGATGATCTGGGGCGGCATGTTCTTCATGGCGGGAATGTCGTGGTTCTGGATCACGCTGCTTGGCGGGGTGGCCATTGCCGGCTTCATCGCCGCCTATTTGGTGTTCCCGCATGTGGCCGAACGCATCAACGGCTTCCTGTTTGGCGAAGGTGACAGTTTTCAGGTCGATACCGCGCGCGAGGCGATCATCCGGGGCGACTGGCTGGGCCAGGGCCCGGGTGAAGGCACGATCAAGCGAATCTTGCCGGACAGTCACACCGACTTCGTCTTTTCCGTCGCGGCCGAGGAGTTTGGCATCGTGTTCTGCATGGTGCTTGTGGCGCTGTTTGGTTTTGTCGTCATTCGCGGGCTGATCCGCGCCGGACGCGAACAGGATGATTTCACCCGGCTGGCGGTCGCCGGACTGTCGCTGGCGATCGGTTTCCAGTCCTTCATCAATATCGGCGTCAATCTCGAATTGCTGCCCGCCAAAGGCATGACGCTGCCTCTGATTTCCTATGGCGGCTCGTCGATGATCGCAACCGCAATCACCGCCGGTTTCGTCCTGGCCCTGACCCGGCGCAGGCCCGAAAGCCGGGCGCAGCCACGCACCATCTACCGGCCGGCGGCAAGTGTGGCGGCGGAATAGCGTGATGATGGAACCGAAACTGTTTTTGTTGTCGGCAGGCGGCACCGGCGGACATCTGTTTCCGGCCGAAGCCCTGGCGCATGAATTGACCGCGCGCGGCCACCGGGTGCATCTGGTCACCGACAGCCGGGCGGAACGGTTTTCAGGCAAGTTTCCGGCCTCCGAGATCCATGTGGTGCGCTCGGCAACCATCGGCTCGAAGAACCCGGTCAAGCTGGTCAAATCCTTGTGGACGCTGTTCAAGGGGGTGCGCGAGGCAGGCGCCCTGTTGCGCGAGATCCGGCCGGATGCGGTGATCGGCTTTGGCGGATACCCGACCATCCCGCCATTGCTGGCGGCCTCGAATGCCGGCCTGCCCACGCTTGTGCATGAACAGAATGCGGTGATGGGACGCGCCAACCGGGCGCTGGCGTCACGGGTCAAGGCCATCGCCGGCGGGTTCTTGCCTGAAGGCAAGGGGGCTCATGCCAGCAAGCTGGTGATTACCGGCAACCCGGTGCGGCCTGAAGTGATTGCCGCCGCAGCGATTCCCTACATCCCCTCCGAGGACGGTGAAACCTTCCGGCTGGTGGTGTTTGGCGGCAGCCAGGGGGCGCAGTTCTTTACCGATGCGGTTCCCTCGGCCATCGCGCTGTTGCCCGATCCGCTCAGGGCGCGGCTGGAACTGACCCAGCAGGCGCGTCCCGAAGACGAAACCCACGTCCGGGCGCGGCTTGAAGAGCTTGGTATCAAGGCCGAGGTTTCGCCGTTCTTCACCGATATGGCAGCCCGCATCGGTGCGGCGCATCTGGTGATCTCGCGTTCGGGGGCGTCCACCGTCTCGGAGATCGCGGTGATCGGCCGCTCGGCGATACTGGTGCCTTACCCGCATGCGCTCGATCATGATCAGGCCGCCAATGCCCAGGCCCTGATGGCCAAGGGCGGGGCCAGCGTGGTCAAGCAGTCCGACCTGACCGCACAGCTTCTGTCGGACATGATCGCCGACCGCATGAAAGACCCGGCCGGACTGGCGGCAACCGCTGCGGCGGCCCAGGCCACGGGAAAACCTGATGCTGCGCGCTTGCTTGCCAATCTGGCAGAAGCTATTGCGGAGGGCATCAGTGTTGATCAATTCAGGAGCTCGCCCGCATGAAGATGCCACAAACCATAGGCCTGGTGCATTTTGTCGGCATCGGCGGCATCGGCATGAGCGGTATTGCCGAAGTGCTGAACAATCTGGGCTACAAGGTGCAGGGGTCGGATCAGTCCGAAAGCGCCAATGTGCAGCGACTGCGCGACAAGGGGATTGAGGTCTATATCGGCCATTCGGCGGCCAATCTCGGCAGCGCCGAAGTGGTGGTGGTCTCGACCGCGATCAAGCAGAACAATCCGGAACTTGTCGCTGCGCGCGAGCAGCTTCTGCCGGTGGTGCGCCGGGCCGAAATGCTGGCCGAACTGATGCGCTTCCGCAACGCCATCGCCATTGGCGGCACCCATGGCAAGACCACGACCACCTCGATGGTCGCCGCGCTGCTTGACGCCGGCGGGCTTGATCCCACCGTGATCAATGGCGGCATCATCAATGCCTATGGCACCAATGCGCGCATGGGCGACGGCGAATGGATGGTGGTCGAGGCCGACGAGAGCGACGGCACGTTCCTCAAACTTCCCGCCGACATCGCCGTGATCACCAATATCGACCCGGAGCATCTGGATCATTACGGCACGTTTGATGCTGTCCGCGCCGCGTTCCGGCAATTTGTCGAGAACGTGCCGTTTTACGGCTTTGGCGTGATGTGCCTCGATCATCCTGAAGTGCAGGCGCTGGTGTCGCGCATCGAGGACCGGCGGGTCATCACCTATGGCGAAAATCCGCAATCGGACGTGCGCTTTTGCAACCATCGCATGGATGGACCGGCTTCGATCTTCGACGTGGTGATCAACAGCCGCAAGACCGGGGAAACTGTCGAGCTCAAGGACTTGCGGCTGCCGATGCCGGGCAAGCACAATGTCTCCAACGCTGTGGCGGCGATCGCGGTGGCGTTCGAGTTGGGCCTGACGCCCGGGCAGATTGCCAAGGGACTGAGCCAGTTCGGCGGGGTCAAGCGCCGGTTCACCCATACCGGGAGCTGGAAC
The DNA here is from genome assembly GCF_029210485.1 of Hoeflea sp. YIM 152468. Classification (GTDB taxonomy): domain Bacteria; phylum Pseudomonadota; class Alphaproteobacteria; order Rhizobiales; family Rhizobiaceae; genus Hoeflea. The sequence goes on along the minus strand of NZ_JARGET010000029.1, from coordinate 49,924 downwards.
GGTGCCGAAATCTTTGACGATTACGGGCACCACCCGGTCGAGATTAAGGCGGTGCTGTCGGCTGCCCGCGATGCCTGTCAGGGACGGGTGATCGCGGTGGCGCAACCGCATCGCTACACCCGGCTTGAAAGTCTGTTTGACGATTTTTCGGCCTGCTTCAACCAAGCCAACACGGTGATCATGGCGCCGGTCTATGCTGCGGGCGAGGATGAAATCGAGGGCATCAATTCGGACACGCTGGTTTCGAGCATAAAGGCTGCCGGCCATCGCGATGCGCGGCTGATCGACGGCCCGGCAGCACTTGCGCCGCTGATCGCCGAGATCGCGCAGCCGGGTGACTTCGTCGTCTGCCTCGGCGCCGGCACCATTTCCCAATGGGCCAACCAGTTGCCCAAGGAACTGGCGGCGCTCCCGCTTCCGGCGCACGGCGAGGGGGCTGCATGAAGTCGCTTCAGGTCAATGGCGAACGGCTTCTCACATCACTGGGAGACACGCTCGGTGCGGTGCGCGGACGGCTGACGCCAAACGCCGACATGTCGAAGATAACCTGGTTCCGCACCGGTGGACCGGCTGAAGTTCTGTTTCAACCGGCCGACGAGGACGATCTGGCGACGTTCCTGGCCGCTCTGCCTGACGAGATTCCGGTGCTTCCGGTCGGCATCGGGTCCAATCTGCTGGTGCGCGATGGCGGTATCTCCGGCGTCGTGGTGCGGCTGTCGGCCAAGGGCTTCGGCCGGGCTGAACAGGTGTCCGACACACGGCTTGCCGCAGGCGCGGTGTGCCCGGACAAGCATCTCGCAGCCCTGGCGCTTGAAACCGGACTTGGCGGATTTCATTTCTATCATGGCATTCCCGGCGCCATCGGCGGGGCGCTCAGAATGAACGCCGGCGCCAATGGCGTGGAAACCCGCGAGCGGGTTGTCGAGGTTCATGCCATCGACCGCAAGGGCGAGCGGCATGTGCTGTCCAATGCCGATATGGGCTATGGCTATCGGCACTCGTCGGCGGCCAAGGACCTGATCTTCACCCGGGCGATCTTCGAAGGGACACCGGCGGACCGCGACGAGATCCGCGCGGCCATGGATGCCGTCCAGCACCATCGCGAAACCGTGCAGCCGATCCGCGAGAAGACCGGCGGCTCGACCTTCAAGAACCCTGAAGGCAACTCGGCCTGGAAGGTGATCGACGAAGCCGGCTGCCGCGGGCTGACCGTGGGCGGGGCGCAGATGTCGCCGATGCATTGCAACTTCATGATCAACACCGGCGAAGCCTCGGGCTATGAGCTCGAAAACCTCGGCGAAACCGTGCGCGCGCGCGTGCTCGAAACGTCGGGCATCCGGCTCGAATGGGAAATCAAGCGCATTGGCCTGTTCGAACCGGGGCAGGTGGTGCAGGAGTTCCTCGGGCAGATGGTGTAAGCGCCGGGCCAGCGGCAGCGCCTCAATCCCTCAATCCCTCAATCCCAGCGCCGCCTTCACCGCCTCATGCGGCAGCGCCGGAACGAAGTTTCCGTCGCGTCCGGTCATGGCCTCGTTGGCGATCATCGCGTTGAGAATGGCTTCCTCGGTCGCCTGCACCACGGCTTCGAAGAAACCATCGATATCCTCGTCGGGAACAAAGCGCACGGTGCGCATCGCGCCGCCGCCAAGATCCGAGGCGGCGGTCGAAAACGCCAGGAACAGATCGCCCGAGCCGTGGGTGGCCATGCCGCCGGTCCTGCCGATGCCGAAGCTGGCGCGGCGGGCCAGGCGCTTCAATTGATGCGGCAGAAACGGCGCGTCGGTGGCGATGACGACAATGATCGAGCTGAGATCGGTGTCGCCGGTTTTGGTCACCATGGCCGGAAGCTCCGGATCGGCACCGATGGTCCTGCCCAGCACCGTGAGGTGACGGCGGGTGCCGAAATTGGCCTGCACGAACACGCCAATGGTGAACGCCTCGCCGTCGTAATCCAGCCGTCGGGACGACGTGCCGGAACCGGCCTTGAAGCCAAAGCACTTCATGCCGGTGCCGCCGCCGACGCTGCCTTCCTCGATGGCGCCGCCGCGGGCCGCTTCAATCGCTTCGATCACATGCCGGGCCTCGACATGGAAGCCGTTGATATCGTTCAGGAAACCATCATAGGTCTCGGCTGCCACAGGCAAGGCGAAATCATCATGGTAGCGTTCGGCCAAATACTCGACTGCCCAGCGGATCGTCGCATCACGGGCGATGCCGCAGGAATGGGTGTTGGTGATGGTGACCGGCAGCGCCATCTTGCCGGTCTCCTCGATATAGTGGCTGCCGCTTAGCTCGCCATTGCCGTTGAGGCTGAAAAAGCCGGCGAACAAGGGCTGCTCAATCTGGCCAAATGGGCGCGGCACAATCGCGGTCACCCCGGTTCGCACCGGACCCTTGCCCGTCACCAAAGGCCCTTCGCCGGTGATGATCGTGCTGTAGCCCACGCTGACGCCCGCAACATCGGTGATGGCGTTGAAAGGCCCGCTTGCGCCTTCAAACCGCAGGCCCAGACCCTTGGCGCGCAGCTTGCCCGACGGTGTGTTTTTCCAGGCTGGGATCATGGAGCGTCTCACTCTGGATGCTGTCTCTGGGAAGGCTTACTCAGCAGGGGATGAGGATCTGAACGAAGGCCAAAGCCTGTGCAGACCGGATGGTGGATTGCACCGGCAGAGATTGTCAAAGCTGACGGGCGGGAACAAGTCAAGATCCGCCTCCCGCGGGCCACTTTTTTGGCCTTGCGGGTTCATCCCCCGAACCGGCGATGTCCGACCCCCGGCCTGTCGACGCGCCGCGGATGGGGCTTGCCCAACAGAAGGCTTTTCACGCGGACTGGGCGTGTGGGACCGACCCGTCGCCCAAGCGGCTGTCCTGATCGCGGATCACTTGCAAAGCCGCTTCCGCAGGCATGGGTCTGCCATACAGATATCCCTGGATCAGGTCAGGCTGAAGCTCGGCCAGGATGTTCATTTCATCCCGGGTCTCGACGCCTTCGAGAACGCAGCGCAGATCGAGCTTGCTGCACAGACCGATGATGCCGGCAACGATTTCCCGCGTTTTGGTGTTGTGGGAAACCTTGCGGATGAAACTGCGGTCGATCTTGACCTTGTCGAGCGGCAATTGATCGAGATACTCGAAGCTTGAATAGCCGGACCCGAAATCGTCCAGCGCGATTTTGCAGCCGCTGGCGCGCAATTCCTCAAGCAGGGTTTTTGAAGTCTCGATGTCGGTCATCACCGCGGTTTCGGTGATCTCGAATTCGATGCGGCTTGGCGAGATGCCCGAACGCATGATCTGGCCCAGCAAGGACAGGATGAAAGACCGGTCGGATATGTCCTGGCCTGAGAGATTGAAAGACAGGCTTATGTCAGGTGGCCATTCTGCCAGCCTCTTGAGCCCCTGCTTGAAGAGAATGGTGCTCACGCGGCGGATATGGCCGGAGCGCTCTGCTGCTCGGATGAACTGATCAGGCCGGACCAGTCCAAGCTTCGGGCTGTGCCAGCGCGCCAGCGCTTCAAAGCCGACAACCCGTTGCTGACGGGGTGAAAACTGCGGCTGAAACAGAAGATACAGCTCCGTCTCGAGATTGCCTTCGCGCAACGCGCGCTCAATGGCGATGGCTTGCTTCATTTCGGCGTCTTCGGCTGTATCGAACAGAAAACACTGGCCGCCGAGCTGGGCCTTGGCCTTGAAGAGGGCGTAATCGGCTTTCTCATAGAGCTGCGCGCCGGTGGAGCCCATGGCTGGAAAATGGGACAACCCGGCCGAGACGCCGACAGACAGAGCCATGTGATCGATCGGGTAAGGGCGGCTGATCGCGTCGATGACGCTGGTGCCGAAACGCCTGATCTCCTCTTCGCACAGCGTTCCCTGCACGATGACGACAAATTCATCCCCGCCAATGCGCCCGAACGTGGTGTCGGGGAGATCGAGATTGCCAACCCGCTCGACAATGGCACACAGCAGGTTGTCGCCCAGGATATGACCGTAGACATCGTTGATCGCCTTGAATCCGTCGAGGTCAAAGATGCCCATCCAGAAGGGTCTGCGTTCAGAGATGAGATCGTCTATCTTCTGGAAAATGGCGCGGCGGTTGGGTATGCCGGTGAGCATATCGGTGTCGGCGAGGCGTTGGGCTTTTGCGGTCAGGTCATCGGCGAGCAGGCGCGCATCTATCTGACGAAGGATGGCGCTCCTGAGAAGCGCGGACATGCTGATGGACGCGAAGGCGGTGGCGACGCAGATGGAGACATACTCTGCCAGGCGTTCGTCCGGCAGTGACCAGGCAAGAAAGTAAAGTGTCGTCAACGACAGAAACACGCTGAACAGGACTACTCGAAGCGTTGCCCCGGTTATTGAGAATATGACCGCCATCAATACAAAATATATATATCTGGCCTGTTCATTGTAGACGAGAAGGTAGCTCAATACATTTATGTAGATGAGCAGGTTGATCGCCAGATTAACAAGCTCCAGCTGACCCAGGGTTACTCTCTCATTGCCGAGAAGGTATCTTCTGAACAGGTAGTAGCTCACGGCAGTGGTGGCGCTTATGAAGCAGTATATAGCGAGAATCAGTCCCGTCTGGGTCTGCCAGTGTTCCCATGTAACGTAAATGTAGTACACCGATGCCGGTATCAGGATGGGGCGGAGAATCGGGACATAGGCCTTGGCGATGGCCTGCTGCCGTGCGGGATCATTCGTTGTCCGGAAGAGAGCGAGAAGCTTGGTCAGCGCGCTGGAGACGCCGCTTTGATTTCCGCTCGCCGGGCCTGGCTGGTCGCATTGAGAGGGGAGTTGAGACATCGTTCGATCGCTCTATGCTTGCGGTCTATCTGCGGTTGCAGCCTGATGGGGCTGGCGTATAAAAACGATCGTATCGTCAAAGTTCTTAATTAGCGCCCACTTGAATGGGTCGATTTTGAACGAGTTTCGCGAATCTTGTTGTATTCGGTGCTTTATCCGGCCTTGGCGGTGGGCCTGGCGTCTCAATCCTGCCGCAACAATCGGCTTATGAAGCCAATCCTGAATTCGGGGCGCATGCCGTCAATGCGGACCAATGGGCTCTCTGACTCCGGACAGGCCTGCTTGCCTTGCGTCCCCGTGCGCAGCAGTCAAGGCCGGCGAGGCCGGCTGCAGATTGCTTCCGGTGTCGGCAAACTTTGCGCTGCACGCAACGGTTTGGCGCAATGTTGATTTTTTATACTGACCGGCACTGGGTCTGACCGATATGTCTGGAGCGGGGCTGAAAAGCTGTGGCGGTGATGTTCGCAGATCTCCGGTAGAGGCCGATTCGCGGCAAGGTAAGGGATGACAATGCCAACCGAAAAAGTGACCAAAACCAAGCATGTCGCCGTGCTGTACGGCGGTATTTCATCTGAACGGCCGGTCAGCCTGTCTTCGGGCAAGGCCTGTGCCGATGCGCTGGAAGAGGGCGGCTACCGGGTGACCCGGGTCGATGTCGGGCACGATGTCGCCTCGGTGTTGGCCGAGCTCAAGCCCGATGTCTGCTTTAACGCGTTGCACGGCCCTTATGGCGAAGACGGCGCCATTCAGGGCGTGCTCGAGTATCTGGGCATCCCCTACACCCATTCTGGCGTCACGGCGTCGGCGCTGGCGATGGACAAGCGGCTGTCGAAGATTGTGGCCAAGGCCGTGGGCATTCCGGTGGCGGAATCGCGGGTGATGAACCGGCACGATTTTACCTCTGCTCATCCGATCGCGCCGCCCTATGTGGTCAAGCCGGTCAATGAAGGCTCGAGCTTCGGCGTTGTCATAGTCGGCGAAGGTCAGTCTCACCCGCCGCAGGTGATCACCTCGAACCAGTGGAAATATGGCGACGAAGTCATGGTCGAGCGCTACATCGCCGGCCGGGAGCTGACCTGCACGATCATGGGCGATGTGGCTTTGGCGGTTACCGAAATCGTGCCGCAAGGACACAGCTTTTATGATTATGATTCAAAATATGTCGCAGGAGGCTCCAAACACGTTTGTCCCGCAGAAATTTCACCATTTGTTTACCAAAAAATACGTAAGTTGAGTTTGAAGGCGCATCAGGCAATCGGCTGCCGCGGCGTGAGCAGGTCGGATTTCCGTTACGATGACCGTTTCTCCGAAAATGGAGAGGTTATCTGGCTCGAAATCAACACCCAGCCCGGCATGACACCGACGTCTCTTGCGCCTGAAATGGCCCTGCAAGCGGGGCATTCATTTGTGGAATTTGTCAGTTGGATGGTGGAGGACGCTTCGTGTCGTCGATAACGGGAAACAAGGGCAGGGCCGCGCGTGCGGTGAACGTATCGGGACGTAGCACGTTCCGGCGCGCATTCGTCCTGCCGCGTTTCCTGCGTCGTCCGGTGCGGTACTCGATCGCGCTGGCCACAGGCCGCGTCGACATCAGCCCGCATGTGGGGTCGGTGGCGGCATTCGCCTTTCTGGCGACAACCGGGATCTACGGCATGACGCTCGGCGGCCACATCCACGCGGTCACGCAGGCGGTGACCACGGGCGTGGGCTTTGCGCTTGAGGATGTGCATGTGATCGGCAACGCCGAAACCTCCGACATCGACATTTTGCAGCAACTGGGTCTCGACGGTTCGACTTCGGTGGTGGCGATCGACGCCCATGCGGCGCGCGAGCAGCTTATGGAGTTGCCCTGGGTGACCGATGCCCAGGTTCAGAAAATCTACCCGCGCGGAATGACGGTGCGGCTGATCGAGCGCGAACCGGTCGGGATCTGGCAGCATGGCGACCGGCTGATGCTGATCGATGCGCGCGGCGATGTGATTGCCCCGCTGACCGGTTCCCGCCATGCGGCGCTGCCGCTTTATGTCGGTCTTGGCGCCGATCGTCATGCTGATGAGCTGGAAGCGCGGCTGTTGTTCCATCCGGAATTGCGCGACCGCGTCAAGGCTGCGATCCGCATTGCCGACCGGCGCTGGGATCTGCGGCTCGACAATGGCGTGACATTGAGTCTGCCCGCTGATGATGTCGGCGCGGCGCTCAAGCGCTTTGCCGAATTCGATGCCGGCCGCGATGTGCTGTCGCGGGATATCACGGTGGTCGATCTGCGGCTTGAAGACCGGATCACGCTGCGGCTGTCCGAGGCCTCGTTCGAGCGCCGCAAGAACGCGCTTGAAGCCCGCGCAAAATTGATCAAGGCGGGTAAAAAGTCGTGAGCCTTTTCCGCCCATCCTCCATGCTGCCCCGGCTCAAGCCGCTGTCACCCAAGCGTGTCAGCATTGCCACCGTGCTCGACATCGGGTCGTCGAAGGTTGTCTGCATGATCGGCCGGTTGACGCCGGTGGAAGGTGCGGAAGTCCTGTCCGGACGGACCCACAGCATCGAAATTCTCGGCATCGGCCATCAGAAATCCCGCGGGCTCAAGGCCGGCGTCATTTCGGACATGGACGCCGTGGAAAGTTCGGTGCGGCTTGCCGTCGATGCGGCGGAGCGGATGGCAGGCATGACGGTGGAAAGCCTGATCGTCAATGTCACAGCCGGACGTCTGAATAGCGAAACCCATTCCTCATCGGTCAATCTCGGTGGTCATGAAATTGCCGCGGGCGACCTGGCCAAGGTGGTCAACGCCGCGACACGGCAAAGCCAGATCAATGACCGAGCCATCCTGCATTCACTGCCGTCGAGCTACATGCTTGACGGAGAACGCGGTATCCGTGATCCGGCCGGCATGTATGGCGACCAGCTCGGCGTCGATATGCATGTGCTGACCGCAGACCGGGCGCCGCTGAAGAATCTGGAGCTGGCGATCAATCGCGCGCATCTCACGGTCGAGGCGATGGTGGCAACACCCTATGCGTCCGGGCTCGCAGTATTGGTCTCGGACGAGGCGGAAATGGGCTGCGCAGCCATCGATATGGGCGGCGGGACCACAACCATCTCGGTGTTCTCCGAAGGCAAGCTGGTCTATGCCGATGCGATCGCGCTCGGCGGTCACCATGTCACCATGGATCTGGCCCGCGGTCTGTCGACGCGGCTTGACGATGCCGAGCGGATCAAGGTGGTGCATGGATCGGCGCTGCCGCAGGCAAGCGAAGACCGGGACGTGATTTCGATTCCGCCGTTTGGCGAGGATGAGCGTGATCTGCCGACCCATGTGCCGCGCGGGCTGGTCTCGCGCATCGTGCGGGCCCGGGTCGAGGAAACGCTGGAAATGCTGCGCGACCGGATCCAGCAGTCGGGCTACGGCTCGCTGGTGGGCAAGCGTATCGTGCTCACCGGCGGTGCGAGCCAGATGACCGGCCTGTCCGAAGCTGCCCGAAGAATCCTGGCGCGCAACGTGCGGATCGGCCGGCCTCTGGGGGTCTCGGGCCTTCCGGCAGCGGCCAAGGGGCCGACATTTTCAACGGCGGTAGGCCTGATGATCTTTCCTCAGGTCGCCCATCTTGAATCCCACGGCGCAGGCGAGAGCGGCTTTGCCGTCATGGCCGGCGCAGGAGGCCGTTTGTACCGTATGGGGCAATGGCTCAAGGAAAGTTTTTGATTTTACCGAATTGGCCCACGCGGCGGTGCGGCCATACCAACGGAAGGAACGGGTGCCATGACCATTAAACTGCAGAAGCCGGACATCACCGAGCTGAAGCCGCGCATCACTGTGTTCGGAGTCGGCGGCGGCGGCGGCAACGCCGTCAACAACATGATCAATGCAGGCATGCAGGGCGTCGAATTCGTCGTCGCCAACACTGATGCGCAGGCGTTGACGACTTCCAACGCCGAACGGCTGGTCCAGCTCGGCGTTGCGGTCACCGAAGGGCTTGGCGCCGGATCGCAGCCGGAAGTCGGACGTGCGGCCGCCGAAGAATGCATCGACGAGATCCTCGATCATCTCAATGGAACGCACATGTGCTTTGTCACCGCAGGCATGGGCGGCGGCACAGGCACCGGCGCAGCACCCGTCGTCGCCCAGGCAGCCCGCGACAAGGGTATCCTGACCGTCGGCGTGGTCACCAAACCGTTCCATTTCGAAGGGCAGCGGCGCATGCGGCTGGCCGAAGCGGGCATCGAGGAACTGCAGAAATGCGTTGACACGCTGATCGTTATCCCGAACCAGAACCTGTTCCGCATCGCCAATGACAAGACCACCTTCGCCGACGCTTTCGCGATGGCCGACCAGGTTCTTTACTCCGGTGTTGCCTGCATCACCGACCTGATGGTCAAGGAAGGCCTGATCAATCTCGACTTTGCCGACGTTCGCTCGGTGATGCGCGAAATGGGCCGGGCGATGATGGGCACCGGCGAAGCATCGGGCGAAGGCCGCGCCATGGCTGCAGCAGAAGCTGCGATCGCCAATCCCCTGCTCGACGAAACCACCATGAAGGGCGCGCAAGGTCTGCTGATCTCGATCACCGGCGGCCGCGATATGACGCTGTTTGAAGTTGATGAGGCCGCCACCCGCATTCGCGAGGAAGTCGACGCCGACGCCAACATTATTCTGGGCGCGACCTTTGATGAAGAGCTTGAAGGCCTAATCCGGGTTTCGGTTGTCGCGACCGGCATTGACCGTATTGAATCCGCTGCCGAACAGCGCCCGATGGCAACATCGCGTTCAACAGGCCGGCCGGCAGCGGGCGCCCAGTCTCAGGCTGCGCGTGCGGCGGCAGACCACCCGGCCGGCGCAGGCAAGGATGCGGTCGCCGAGGCTATCCGTGCGGCCGAATCCGACCTGGAAAAAGACCTCGATATCGCCAGCGAAATCGAGCTTGCCGCCCAAATGCAGGCGGCCAAGCCGGCACCGGCGCCTCAGCCCGGTTTCCAGCCCAACAGCCGTCTGTTTGCCAATGAAGCCGGTGTCGCACCGCAGCCGGCTGCTGCCACATCGCCGCGTCCGGCCATGAACACAGCGCAAGCGGCAACCCCACACCCGGCTCAGGCCGCACCGGAAATGCGCATGGAACCCCGGACCACGCAGATGCCGCGGGTCGAGGATTTTCCACCCGTGGTCAAGGCCGAAATCGAACATCGTGCCGCGCCGCAGGGCCACGCCGAGGACCGCGGTCCGATGGGCTTGCTCAAGCGGATCTCCAGTTCGCTGGGTCGTCGCGATGAGGATGAGGTCAATCATGCTGCCCAGGCCGCCCCTGCACCGCAGGCCCGGCGTCCGCTGTCACCCGAGGCCAGCGTCTATGCGCCGCGCCGCGGTACGCTCGACGATCAGGGCAGAGTGACACCGGCCACCCGTGCAACGCATGAAGATGAGCAGCTGGAGATTCCGGCATTCCTGCGCCGTCAGGCCAAGTGAGTCGGTTACGAATACGGATGTCTATTCGGCATGGCGGCTTGACGGTCGCCATGCCGTTTTTCTAACTATTTGTTTGGACGAGGGTTTCGAGCTCCCTTGAATGTTACTGCTTCGTAACAGAAGGAAAAAAAGCGTGATTTGGAAACTCGCCGGTGCCGCCGTATCTTGCCTCTCGACATCAAGGGGATGGAGCAATCGAGTGCGCTGGGGAAGCGCGGGATTGGTCCGGACAGTTGGGGATAACATGGTCGCAACAGGCTGTGTCGGATACGCGGGAACAGGCGAACTTCATGAGTAGCGACGTAGTAGGCCTTCAGACCACGATAGCGCGGTCGTTTTTTCTTTCCGGCATCGGTGTTCATTCCGGTGAAAACGTGTCCATTTCCTTCCATCCTGCTGATCCCGACACCGGCATTGTCTTCAATCGTGAGCTTCCGACAGGCGACACAGTAAGCGTACGCGCTGTATCCTCCCAGGTCGGCTCGACCGACCTTTGCACGCTTCTGGGCAAAGCCCCCGACCGCTCGGTTGCAACGGTCGAGCACCTGATGGCGGCTCTCTACGCGCTCGGCGTCGACAATATCAGCATTGATCTGGATGGCAGCGAAGTCCCGATCATGGATGGCAGCGCCGCTGTCTTCATCGAAGCCCTGGATGCGGCTGGTCTCGTCAATCACTTGGTCAAGCGCCGCTATATTCGCGTCATCAAGCCGGTGCGGATTGAAATGGGCGGCTCCTGGGCTGAATTCAGTCAGCATAACGGCACACGCTTCGAAATCGATATCGATTTCGATACGCCGCTGATCGGCCGTCAGTCCTGGAAGGGCGAAGTCACCGCCGATACCTTCCGCCGCGAGCTGTCCCGTGCCCGCACCTTTGGCTTCATGCGCGATGTTGAGCGTCTGTGGGCATCCGGGCATGCACTGGGCTCTTCGCTGGAAAACTCGGTTGTCATTGGCGACGATGAAAAGGTCATCAATGCCGAAGGGCTTCGCTTTCGTGACGAGTTCGTTCGTCACAAGACGCTGGACGCCGTGGGTGATCTGGCTCTGGCCGGTGCACAGTTCATCGGCTGTTACCGCAGCTACCGCGGCGGCCACAAGCTCAATGCACTGGCACTGAGGGCGTTGCTGGCCGATCAGACGGCCTATGAAGTGGTCGAAGCCCCGGCCCGCCGGGATACCGCGCGCCATGGTGAACTGGTTGCGGTCAATGCCGCGGTGTTTGCTCCCTGGGCTCTGTAACACCCCGAGGCTTGGAACTTTCCCAGCCTGTCCGGCCTAATCTCGTGATATCAAATGGGTACTTTGCCACAAAATTGCGGCAAAGCGTCTTCATGACGTTGCGAAGTGCGGCTGTTTCCGGATAGAAACTCTGGTCTGTTACGTGGTTCGTTGGAATTTGCGGCTGTTGAGAGGTTTGCAGGATGGATACTTCGGTCAAGCGCGGGCGCGGGCGCGCGTTTCGTGTCGCCCTCATTGTCACCGGAATGGTCGGCGTGGCATCGGTCGTCAGCGGCTGTCAATCGGATCCGGACATCGACATCACTGCCTATGCGCAGTCGATCGAACCTGCGGATGTGCTCTACAATCAGGGGCTTGCCAACCTGCAGGCGGGCGAGCTGACGGAAGCCGGACGAAAATTTGCCGCCGTCGACAAGCAGCACCCCTATTCCGAATTCGCCCGCAAGGCGATGGTGATGAGCGCTTTCACCAATTACCGGCAAGGCCAGTATTCCGAGGCGATCAACACGGCCTCACGCTATCTGAGCCTTTATCCCAATGATGAGGACGCGGCCTACGCACAGTACATTGTCGGGCTGGCCTATTACCGGCAGATCCCCGAGGTCACGCGGGATCAGCGCACGTCGGCCAGAGCCATCGCGGCCTTTACCGAAGTGATCGAACGTTATCCCGATTCGGAGTATGTCGAAGACAGCCAGTCCAAGCTGCGCTATGCGCGCGATCAGCTGGCCGGCAAGGAAATGCAGGTCGGCCGCTACTATCTCGAACGCAAGGAATATGTGGCTGCGGCCAACCGGTTCCGCCAGGTGGTCGAGACCTATCCGAACACCCGCCAGATCGAGGAAGCGCTGGCTCGTCTGGTCGAGACCTACTACGCGATGGGACTGGAAAGCGAGGCGCAGACTGCGGCGGCGGTGTTGGGGCACAATTTTCCCGACAGCCAGTGGTATGCAGATTCCTACCAGCTGTTGAAAACACGGGGTCTGGAACCGCGTGAAAACAAGGGCTCCTGGATATCGCGTGCCGGGTCCCGCCTGGTCGGCGCCTGAAGCAGGCAGCCATGCTTGTCCAGCTGTCGATCCGCGATATCGTCCTGATCGAGAAGCTTGATCTCGAATTTGACGCCGGTCTGTCGGTCCTCACCGGCGAAACCGGTGCCGGCAAATCCATCCTGCTTGACTGCCTTTCGCTGGCGCTCGGCGGCCGCGGAGATGGCAGCCTTGTGCGCCATGGCGCCGACAAGGGCCAGGTCACAGCAGTTTTTGATGTCGACAGCGACCATCCGGTGCGCAAGCTGCTGCGTGGCAATGACATCGATGAGGATGGCGATCTGGTGTTTCGCCGGGTGCAATCGGGCGATGGCCGGACGCGGGTGTTCATCAACGACCAGCCCGCCAGCGTGGCGCTGATGCGTGAGGCGGGTGCGCTGCTTGTGGAAATCCACGGCCAGCATGATGACCGGGCGCTGATCGATACCGGCGCACACCGGGCGTTGCTCGATGACTTTGGCGATCTCTCCGACCGGACTGCGGATGTCGGTCGCAAGCATGAGGCCTGGCGCGAGGCGGAGCGGGCGCTCAAGGCCCACAAGGCGCGGGTGGAGGCGGCGCGGCGGGAGGCCGATTTCCTGCGATCGTCTGTTGACGAGCTGGAAAAGCTCACCCCGGTCGAGGGTGAAGAGGAAGAGCTTGCGGTTCGCCGCTCGATGATGATGAAGTCCGAGAAAATGGCCAGTGACATCAACGAGGCCAACGAAATTCTCAATGGTCAAGGCTCGCCGATGCCGGTGATCAGCGGGCTGGTGCGGCGGCTTGAACGCAAGGCCCAGGAAGCCCCCGAACTGCTCACCGATACGGTGGCAGCCCTTGATGCGGCGTTGAATGCGCTGGCAGAGGCGCAGACCGCGGTGGAGGCGGCGCTCAGGATGGCGGACTTCAATCCGCGTGAGCTTGAGGAGACCGAGGAGCGGCTGTTCGCGCTCAGGGGGGCGGGGCGCAAATACAATGTGCCGGTCGAGGCCTTGCCCGAATTGGCGGCGCGGATGATTGCCGAGTTGTCCGAGCTTGATGCCGGCGAAGAACGGCTCGGCGCCATGGAAGTCCGGGTGCACGAAGCTAGAGCGGCGTTCCGGCATGCGGCCGAGCAACTGTCCGAGCGCAGGCACACCACCGGGAAGGCACTGGCAGACGCTGTGATGGCCGAGTTGCCGGCGTTGAAGCTGGAGCGGGCCGAATTCCTCGTCGAGATCTCAAGTGACATCGAGCAGGCCGGCCCTACCGGGATCGACGCCATTGCCTTTCATGTGCGTACCAATCCCGGTTCGCGACCAGGTCCAATCATGAAAGTCGCATCCGGCGGCGAGTTGTCACGTTTTCTGCTGGCGCTGAAAGTGGCGCTGGCCGATCGCGGTTCGGCGCCAACGCTGGTGTTTGACGAAATTGATACCGGGGTCGGCGGGGCCGTGGCTGATGCCATCGGCAAACGGCTCAAGCGGCTCGCTGCCGGTGTTCAGGTGCTTTCGGTCACCCATGCACCGCAGGTCGCTGCGCGCGCCGCCACGCATCTGCTGATCGCCAAGGGGCCGTCGCAACCCGGCTCGGCAACCGTATCGACACGGGTGAGCACCATGGGGGCTGACGCCCGGCGCGAGGAAATTGCCCGCATGCTGGCAGGCGAACACGTCACCGACGAGGCACGCGCGGCGGCTGCGCGGCTGCTTGATGTGGCAGACTGAACAGACCGGGCTCTTGCTGTCGTGATGCCGGAACCGGCCCTCCCGGTCGGTCCTGTTGAAAAGCCGATGACCCCTTGAGGCGGGCCAAGACCCGCAGGCCCTGCCGGCATTGATCTGTGGGCGCCCGACATTGGTTGGACTTGCTTCGGTTTTGTGGAGAGGTCTTTTCATTTGCCGGAATCTCTCTAAAACGGGGCTGATTACCGGAGCCCCTCTATGACCCAGCAGCCCAAGCCTGTCGCAGACCTGTCGGAAGCAGAAGCAAAGGCAGAACTCGAGCGCCTTGCCGCCGAGATTGCCCGCCACGACGAGGCCTATCACGGCCGCGACGCGCCAGTGATTTCGGACGCGGATTATGATGCGCTGAAGCAGCGCAATCTCGCCCTTGAGGAGCGGTTTCCGGCGCTGGTGCGGGCGGACAGCCCGCGCTTCAAGGTCGGTGCGACGGTGGCAGAGGGTTTTGGCAAAATCACCCACAAAGTGCCGATGCTGTCGCTCGACAACGGGTTTTCCGATGATGACGTGCGTGATTTCGTCCATTCGGTCTACCGCTTTCTCGGCCAGCTGCCGGACCAGTCGATCGGCTTCACCGCCGAGCCGAAGATCGACGGGCTGTCGATGTCGATCCGCTATGAGGATGGCAGGCTGGTCACGGCCGCGACCCGCGGCGACGGCACCACCGGGGAGAATGTCACCGCCAACGTCAAGACCATCGCCGAGATCCCCGACAGGCTGCCTGCGGGCGCGCCGGCGGTGGTGGAGATACGCGGTGAGGTCTATATGGCCAAGGCGGATTTCCTGACGCTGAATCAGCGGATGGCGGCGGAAGGCAAGCAGACCTATGTCAATCCGCGCAACACTGCTGCCGGGTCCTTGCGCCAGCTTGACGCCAAGGTGACAGCCAGCCGCAAGCTGAAATTCTTCGCCTATGCCTGGGGGGATATTTCGGAGCTTCCGGCCGACACCCAGCACGGCATGATCGAGGTGTTTAAAGATTGGGGTTTCCCGGTCAATCCGCTTACAAAACGCCTGCACAGCATCGAGGAACTGATCGGCCACTACAACGAGATCGGGCTTGCCCGCGCCGATCTGCCCTATGACATCGACGGTGTCGTCTACAAGGTCGACCGGCTCGATCTGCAGGCGCGGCTCGGGTTTCGCTCGCGCAGCCCGCGCTGGGCCATTGCGCACAAGTTCCCGGCGGAAAAAGCTGTCACCAAACTCACCGCCATCGACATCCAGGTCGGCCGCACCGGGGCGCTGACCCCGGTGGCGCGGCTGGAGCCGATCACCGTCGGCGGCGTGGTGGTGACCAATGCGACGCTGCACAATGCCGAGGAAATCGAGCGGCTCGGGGTCCGCATCCATGATACGGTCGAGATCCAGCGCGCCGGCGATGTCATTCCGCAAATCCTGCGGGTGGTCGAATCTCCGGCCAATGCGGTTTCGTTCGCGTTTCCGAAAACCTGTCCCTGCCACCTGAAAACGCCGGTGATCCGGGAAGAAACCGCCGGTGGGGCCGAAGGCGTCATCCGGCGCTGTTCGGGCGAATTCGCCTGTCCGTTCCAGCGCAAGGAACACCTCAAGCATTTCGTCTCGCGCAAGGCTTTCGACATTGACGGCCTGGGCGAAAAACAGATCGAGTTCTTCTACGACGACACCTCGCTGCCGATCCGCCAGCCGGCCGATATCTTCACGCTCAAGGCCCGCGACGAGGCCAATGGCCTGCAGCGGCTGAAAAACCGTGACGGCTATGGCGACACGAGCGCGCAAAAGCTGTTCGACGCCATTGAGGCGCGGCGCAGCATCGCGCTCGACCGGCTGATCTTCGGCCTCGGCATTCGCCATGTTGGCGAGCAGACGGCCAAGACCCTGGCGCGCGCCTATGGCAACTGGGCAGCCGTGCACGAAGCCGCGATTGCGATTGCTGACGGCGACAAGGCGGCGATCGAGGAGATGGACGCGCTCGATGACATCGGCCCGGCGGTGGTGGAAGCCGTGGGCCGGTTCTTCGGCGAGCCGCACAATATCGACATGGTGGAGAAACTGGTGGCGCAGCTGAGCGTTCTGGAAGCTGAAAAACCGTCTCAGGATTCACCTGTCGCCGGCCTCACCGTTGTGTTTACCGGCAGCCTCGAAAGGATGACCCGCGACGAGGCCAAGGCGATGGCCGAACGGCTTGGCGCCAAGGTGGCGGGCTCGGTGTCAAAAAAGACCGATATCCTGGTCGCCGGACCCGGCGCCGGCTCGAAGCTTACCAAGGCGCAAGATCTTGGCCTGCGCACCCTGACCGAGGACGAGTGGTTCGAGTTGGTGGGGTAAGGCAAGACGCGTCAACCGGGGGCGATCGGCCGATGAGCTGAAGCATGTTGCATTCACCTGCATCGCCTGGAATGCCGAATTCCGTTTGTTTTCCAGCGGCTTGGAGCTTTACTCAGCCGCGCCGCACTGCGTCACCCGACAGCATGATCAGGCCGTAGCTACGCGACATCACGCGATTTTTTTGCCTTGACCCTGGCCCGTGTGCGCGCCGATACCCGGCGGCGGCGGGGCGATCACGGTCTGGTTCTTGCCCCTGCGCTTGGCCTCATAGAGCGCGGCGTCGGCCCGCTTGATCAGCGTCTGAGGTGTCTGGTCACCCTGCCATAGAGCCAGTCCGATGCTGATGGTCACCTGGCTTGCAGATTCATCTTCGGAGGTTTTCAAGGGGAAGGTTTCCACGGATCTGCGAATCCGCTCGGCTACGGCAAGGGCATCGCTTGCGGTCGTGCCGGTCAGCACCACGAGGAATTCCTCGCCGCCATAGCGCGAAACAATGTCGCCGTCGCCGAGCGCAAGGCTGATCTTGTTACCCACGCCCTTTATGCAGTCGTCGCCGGCGGCGTGGCCGAGGCTATCATTGAGCTGTTTGAAGTTGTCGATGTCGAGCATCAGAAAGGCGATAGCCGGCTTGGCGAAACTGGCGTCGCTCCAGATCCGCTCAATGTCCTCCTGGGATGACCGGCGGTTCTGAAGTCCGGTCAACGGGTCGAGATTGGCGATCAGCTGCAATTCGGCATTCAGGCTTGCCAACGCCTCCTGGTCACGCAGTTCCCGGATTTTCGACTTGAAACTTTTCCACTGACTCCTCAGGGCGGCTTTTCGCGTCGAGGCGAATGTAATGATCACGCTGCTGTAAAAACAGCTTGTGCTCAGGGCCACCAGAGGATCGGCGACCGGCCCGGTGACGATCATGCCGGCATGGAGAATGATTGCTGCGACAACTGCCGCGGCCGTCCAGCGAAACTCGATGGGAAAGAACAGGATTGCGGTGGCCACCGTGAACAGTGCTCCCGTGAGATAGCGTTCAAACAGCAAGACGCCGCCCAGCGCACCCAGCGCTCCGGACCCGATCATCATGGTCGCCGATACCGCAACCAATGTTGCGCCCTGGAGCCACCGCGGTCGTTGCCGTCCCCAGAGCAGGTAGAGGCCTAACAGGATGGTTGACATGATGCAGCCGCGGATGAGCAGTGTCGCTATCAACAGGGAGGGGCTGACAAAATAGTCAAACGACATCAGGAGGAAATTGAAGACGAAAGCTGCCTGCAGCCAGGCCCGCGCCTTGAGCGAATGCGCTGCCCAGCAATAGCTCTCGTAGAGCGCGCCGAGCGCCGGGGAGGCATCAAGCAAACGGCTGTCCGGAGTGAGCAGCCGGTCAGGAACCATGGCTCGATCAGTCATCGCTGTTTTGAGCGACTCATTGTAGATGCGCCCGCTGAGTGCCCGGTGATCGGTTTGCATGGTGTTCCTCACTGCGCCGGAACCTAGCGCCGGAGTGTTAAGAAGGACTTTCCGGGAACAATAATTTGCGCCCTTCACAAGGCAGGGCCAATTGGGCCGAGACGGTGGATCTGCCGGCGGCGAAGATCAACAGAAAATGCGGCCGCGGCGCGCTGGTGTCGGCTTACAATGCTCCTTGTTGCCGTGCCGCGGCTCGGCCAAACCAATGGCTGCAACCACGTGGCGGCGCCTGCGTTACAGCCGCGCCTCACACCAGCACGGCACGCAGCAAGACAAACAGCACGCCTGACAGCATGGCTGCCGCCGGTACGGTGATCACCCAGGCAGCGATGATCTGCAGGAAATGCGAGCGGCGCACCAGCTTGCGGCGGCGCTGCTCATCGGTGCGCGACGGCGTGCTGTTTTCGTCCTCGGTCGCATTGATCCGGTGCCGGGCAACGTAGTCGGCGCGACGGGAGGAGTTCTCCGTGTACCATTCACGGAAGAAGCCGACGCCGAACACCGCGCCGACGGCGATATGGGTTGAGCTCACCGGCAGTCCGAGCCAGGAGGCAAGGATCACGGTGATGGCCGCCGACAGCGCCACGCAGTAGGCCCGCATCGGGTTGAGCTTGGTGATCTGGTTGCCGACCATGCGGATCAGTTTGGGTCCGAACAGCAGCAGGCCGAGCGAGATGCCGGCGGCTCCGACTGCCATCACCCAGAGCGGAATCACCACCTTGGGCGCGACTTCGCCAAATTCAGCGGTGTGGACGATGGCCGCCAGTGGGCCAACGGCGTTGGCCACGTCATTGGCGCCGTGGGCAAAGGACAACAGCGCAGCGGAGAAGATCAGCGGCAGACCGAACAGCTGTCTCAGCGACTGGTTGCGGTTTTCAAGCCCGCGTGACTGGCGCGCAATTATCGGCCGGACGACGGCCCAGGTCACCACGGCAAAGCCGAGGCCGATCAGCAGTGCCGTGCCGAACGAAACGGAGATGATCGCCTTCAGCCCCTTGAGCGCCAGATAGGTGGCGAAGGTGCCCGACATGATGCCAATCAGCACCGGCACCCAGCGCCGGGCGGCGGAAATCTTGTCGTCCTGATAGATAATCGCGGTCTTGATGAAGGCAAGAAACAGCGCCGCGATGACACCGCCGAGAAACGGCGAGATCACCCAGCTGGCGGCAATGGAGCCCATGGTCGGCCAAGTGACGGCGTCAACGCCGGCTGCGGCGATGCCCGCGCCCATCACTCCGCCGACGATCGAATGGGTGGTCGAAACCGGCGCGCCGATCCAGGTCGCCAGATGGATCCACATCGCAGCCGAAACAAGCGCTGCCATCATCACGGCAATGAAGATGTTGGGGTCGGAGACCGCAACCGGGTCGATGATGCCCTTGGAAATGGTGTTGACCACGTCGCCGCCGGCAATCAGGGCACCGGCACTTTCAAACACCGCCGCAATCGCCAGCGCCACGCCCAGCGTCATCGCCTGTGAGCCGACGGCGGGGCCGACATTGTTGGCCACATCATTGGCGCCGATGTTGAGCGCCATGTAGGCGCCGATCATGGCCGCGGCGACGATCACCACGGCGCCGGGCTGTCCGGTGACGAACACGGCGGCAATGATGGCGCAGAGGAAGATGAACAGCACCGCAAGGCCGGGCGTGACAAAGCCGCGGTTGAGCAGGCCTGTGGCCTCCTCCAGGACGGCGATCTTGTCGAGGTCCTTGTCGAGCGTCGGCTTGCGGTAGGTGTCAACCATGTGAGGAGATGTGTCCCGTGTTCCGGTCAGACCCGGCGAAGGCCGGATGCAACAGGTCTGCAATTGTGTAAACGCAGTCGATGGACGCGTGGGGCGGTTCCGTCAAGTCGCGCCGCGAGGGTATCAACGGCTTTTCCGCCTGGATAAGCCGTTTGACTGGCGTCAACAGATAAATTCAGGCATTTCCGGTTATTTTGTGGTGTAGACCTGGCAAGCCGGTCATCTTTGCTCTGACAGCAACCCGCCGGCAAGCCCATAGACCCGCACAGGCGGGGTGCACCTGTCCGACCCTGCTGGAGATCCCATGAGCAAACTGTTTGAAGAACTCGACTACCGTCCGACCCCGATCGGGGCGTTGGTGCTCAGGCGGCGGCATGAGGCCCGCCTCGGGGTCGACATTCTGGAAATCAAGCTTGGCGAAGAGCACCTGATGTCGGATCTGTTCACCGCGTCGGAGATCGCGCTGGCGCAATTGGGGCTGGCTGCGTGTTCTGGCGAGGGGCTTGATGTGGTGGTTGGCGGGCTGGGGCTCGGCTACACCGCCAGGGCGGTGTTGGATGAGCCGCGGACCGGGTCGCTGATTGTTGTGGAGTATCTCGAAGCGGTCATCGACTGGCACCAGACCGGCCTGCTGCCGCTTGGACCGGATCTCACCGGGGATCCGCGCTGCCGGCTTGTGGAAGGTGATTTCTTCGCCATGGCGCAGAACGCGACCGGGTTTGACCCGGGCGCGCCCGGGCGAACTTTCGATGCGATCCTGCTTGATATCGACCATTCCCCCGATGCGCTTCTCGATCAGCGCAGCACCAGCTTCTATCAGCCCGAGGGACTGGCCAAGCTGGCCCGGCATCTCAAGCCCGGTGGGATCTTCGGTCTGTGGTCGGATGAGCGGACGGACGACGCCTTTACCGGTCGGCTGGCGAAGGTCTTCGCGGAGGCCTGGGCCGCGCCGGTCACATTTCACAATCCGCTGCAGGACAGGCCGTTCACCCAGACCGTCTATCTGGCCCGGACGGCTTCTGGTTGCTGATTGCCGACGTCGGCGCTCGTATTGCCTCGCGCCGGCATCGCTGCTCAAGAGCTGCGGACAAAGACGCAGCCCGGCCGATTTGCACCTTTGACTGCGATTACCTGCAACTGTGACTTAATCAGCAATTAAGATGGGTGGCATAGTCGCCGCTATTCAGTCACCACGTGCCGATTAAACCCAGTTGCGATGACCAATGCCCATGATGACAGTCGTTACTTGTATAGTGGAAGACCACAATATCTGGCTGGTGCTGGTCGCCGCTTTTGTCTGCGCGTCGGGCTCGTGGGCGGTGATCTGTCTGTTCGAGCGGGCCTCGCGCACGGCCGGGCTGCAGCGGGCGGGGTGGCATTTTCTCGCTGCCGTCGCTGCTGGAGCGGCGATCTGGTGTACGCATTTCATCGCCATGCTGGCCTACCAGCCCGGAGCGCCGGTTTCGCTTGACCCGGTGCTGACGATGGTCTCGTTGCTGGTCGCCATTGGCGGGGCCGGCTGTGGT
Source organism: Hoeflea sp. YIM 152468 (assembly GCF_029210485.1). GTDB lineage: Bacteria > Pseudomonadota > Alphaproteobacteria > Rhizobiales > Rhizobiaceae > Hoeflea. The sequence continues at coordinate 28,635 of NZ_JARGET010000029.1, read as the reverse complement.
TTCATTGTTGCGGCAAGCGGATTGACGCGCTTTGCGCCTGTGCTGGGCGGTGCGAGTGTGGGTATGGCGATTGCGGTGATGCATTACACCGGAATGCTTGCCTACCGGGTGCAGGGCATCATCACCTGGGACATGGGCTACTTGCTGACATCGATTGTGCTGTCGGTAACGCTGTCCGCGATCGCGGTTGAGTTGATCACGCGGAAACCCCGCCGTGGATACCGCTCCCTTTCAGCCGGCGTCTTTTTCCTCGCCATCATCGTCCTGCACTTCACCGGCATGACCGCTTTCAAGGTGACGCCGCTGCTTGTCGACAATGAGTTTTCCAACCCTGCGGCAATGCAGGCTCTGGCTCTCGCAGTCGCCAGCGTTGCCCTGGTGATCGTCGGCGCGGGACTTGCCAGCTACATGATCGATGACAGCGCCCGCACCGAAACGCTCGACCAGTTGCGCCATCTGGCGCTCAGCGACAGCCTCACCGGCTTGCCCAACCGCTCCAGCTTTTCCAGCCGCCTCGAGCGTAAACTGGATCTGGCCAACGAGACCGGCGGCCAGGTCGCATTGATCGGTATCGACCTCAACGGGTTCAAGGAGATCAATGACCTGCACGGTCACGGCGCAGGCGACAGAGTGCTGCAGGTGCTGGGTGATCGGATGAAAAATCTCCTGCAGGACGGGGAGTTCATAGCGCGCACCGGAGGTGACGAATTCACCGCCATCCAGCGGTTTGTCAGCTATGCCGGGCTTGAGGAGTTCATCAACCGGCTGCGGACTGCCTTGTTTGAACCGGTCAAGGGGGCAGACTTTGAATTTGTGACCGGGGGCAGCCTTGGCGTGGCGCTTTACCCGGACAATGCCACGTCGGCGGAAGCCTTGATCACCAATGTGGATCTCGCCATGTACCGCGCCAAAGCCCATATCTCCCACAATGTCTGTTATTATGATCAGTCGACGGATGACATCGTGCGGGCCCGCCGCGGTCTGGCCAAAGACCTGCGCGAGGCGTTTGAAAACAATGAGCTTGATATTCACTATCAGGTCCAGACCGTGGTTGCCACCAAGCGGATCAGCGGCTTTGAAGCCCTGTTGCGCTGGAACCACCCGGTTCATGGATGCATGTCGCCGGCCGAGTTTATCCCGCTGGCTGAAGAAAGCGGGTTGATCCTGCAACTGGGCGAATGGGTGCTCCGGGAGGCCTGCGCCGACGCGGCCTCCTGGAAGCCGCCCTTCAAGGTCGCGGTCAATCTCTCTCCGGCCCAATTTGTCCATGCCGATTTGTCCAAGCTGATCATCGAGGTGTTGATGTCGACCGGGTTGCCGGCCGACCGGCTGGAGCTGGAACTGACCGAATCGGCAATTCTTCAAGACAAGGAAGGCGCCTTCAGCGTGCTGCGGCGGATCAAGGCGCTGGGGGTCAATATCGCGCTTGATGACTTCGGCACCGGCTATTCGTCGCTGGACATGTTGCGGTCATTCCCGTTCGACAAGATCAAGCTCGACCGTTCCTTCATCCACGAGGCAGAAGACAGCCTTTCGGCCAAATCGATCATTCGTGCCGTCATGGCGCTGGGCAAGAGCCTTGGGATCCCGGTCCTGGCCGAAGGCATTGAAACCGAAGGGCAGTTGACGCTGCTTGGCGATGAGGGCTGCGACGAGGTTCAGGGCTTTCTGCTCGGCCGTCCGGTCCCGATCAGCCAACTGGTGGACAGCGGCATGATCAGCCTCAACGGACGCGACGTGCGCACGGTGCGGACGCGACGGGGTGATGCAGTGGCGGAGGATGCTCACACGCCGGAGCCGGCAAGGCCGACTGCCTGACGCCTCAATGCCTGAAACCGCGGCGCCGCAGGGTCCGGCTGTCTGCTGATGCCACTGCACCGGCTCGACATTGGCGCTTTGGTTGCATTGTTTTTGCGGCGCCGGGCTGGCGGTTCGGTGTTTGCTGCCTGCCTGCCGGGCTTCAGGCCACTTCATGCCGGCTTCAATCCAATTCATTTGACTGGTCAGCAATGCTGACCTATCCATCGGGCTCAGGAGAGTATTGCATGCCCCCAACCCGTTCGGAATTTATCCAGGGCGTTCGCGCCAGTCTGCCGATCGTGGCCGCCTCGGCGCCCTTCGGCCTGTTGTTTGGCGCGCTGGCGGTCGACCATGGCCTGACTGTCGGCGAAGCGGTGTTGATGAGCGCGCTGGTTTTCGCCGGCGCCAGCCAGATGGTCGGGCTGGAACTGTTCAGCGCCCATGTCGCCCCCTGGATCATCGTGCTGTCAGTGTTCGCTGTCAATTTCCGCCATGTGCTGTATTCGGCGGCGCTCGGACGCCGCCTGGTGCTGATGTCGGGGTGGCAGAAGGCGATCGCATTCTTCTTCATGACCGACCCGCAATACGCGGCAGCAGAAGCCCGGGCCGACAGCAAGACGCCGGTGACGCTGAACTGGTATATGGGTATGGGGTTGCCGATTTATTCCTTCTGGGTGCTGGAAGGCTGGATCGGCGCACTGTTTGGCCGGCTGATTACTGATCCGGCGGCACTTGGCATCGATTTCCTGCTGCCCATCTACTTCATGGGGCTGGTTCTTGGGTTCCGGGAGCGGCCCAACTGGCTGCCGGTGGTCATTGCCTCAGGCTTGGGTTCGGTTGCGGCCTTCTACACCGTGGGCTCGCCCTGGCATGTCAGTTTCGGCACGCTGGCGGCTGTCGTGGTCGCATTGGTCCTGCCGGCGCCCGCGGACGCTGCGGATGTGGAAGCGGTCGAGGTGACGCCATGAACGGCGTGTTCCTCGGTCTGCCGGTCAATATCTGGACCATTCTTGCTGCTGCGATCGTGACCTATGGCACGCGGATTGGCGGGCATCTTTTGCTGTCGCGCTTCAAGCGGATTCCGCCGCGCATTGATGCGGCGCTCAATGCAGTTCCGGCCGCGGTGCTGACCACGCTGGTGGCGCCGGCAGTCATCACCGGATCGGCTGAAGCGCTGACCCTTGCGGTCTGCCTGCTCATCGGGCTCAGGGCGCCGGTGATGGCGATGTTGGGCATTGGCTGGGCGATGATCGTGGCTCTGAGGGCCGCAGGGCTTTAATCCAGCCGCATCTTGCATCTGCAAAAACCGAGCTTTGTCCCGCGCCGGCCCCCCCCCGAGATGACCGGAGCGGTGGCGGCGGTTTGCGCCCGTATTCTGATGGCTTTTCGCAGTGACGGCTTTTCCCTGCTGCTGCCGCTCGATGCTTCCGGCAGCAGACACAACGCTGTGCCTCGACGTGAATCTCAAACAATCTACTAAATATTTACCCAAGTAGATGTTAACCAGTTTTTAACCAATCAATTGCGCTGGAAGTGATGCTGCAGTAAAAAATACATCTAGTGGCAGCGGGGGCTCCAGGGTGCAAAGCAAGAGTAAATATAGCTTATATTACGCAATCACTGCTATCAGTTTTGCGTCAATTGTGGTGATGTGGTTCAGTCTCGATCGCCGGCTTCTTGAGAAATACTACTATAAATGGCAAATTCAGGACTGGGAAGTCATCGAGTTCCCGCTTTTGATCGCAACAAGCGTTTTTGCCTGTCTCATGGCAAAAGGCCTGTTGCAGGGCTTGTCGAAACCAGATCACGGACGGTCGCTGGACCTTGACCGTTTAGGCTGGAGCCTGCTGATCGGCAATCTGATCATTGTTGTTGCGACGGTGACCCTCATTGTGTTCGGCCGGGACTACCTTGGACGCAATGTGAAGGAACTGGGCCATATCGCTGTCGCGCAGGAATTGCTGATTCTGCTGGGGCTTGTGTTGATAGCTGCGACAGCCTGGAGAGCCCGCAACAGCGATCTCAGGACCGTCTTCGGCCTCAGGGCAGCCTGGCTATGCGGTGTCCTGGGATTTGCCCTTTTCCTGCTGCTCATGGAAGAAATCTCATGGGGGCAGCATTTTGTCGGCTGGGGGACCCCCGATGCCTTCAACCGGAACATTCAGAACGAGACGAATCTCCATAACTTCTACACCAACCGATTCGAATTCGTCTATTATTCGCTGGCGTTTGTCTGTTTCGTGCTGCTGCCGATCCTGGCGCCGCAAATTCGGAGTCAGATGCTCGAACCGCTCAAGATCTTCATTCCCCCTGCCTCATTCGGGATTGCGGCGATCCCGGTGGCCGGGTTCATGTACGAAAACTGGGGTATCCTGATCTTCCAGATCTATTTCCTGATCGGCGTCTGCCTGGCGTTTCTCGCGGCCACCGCGATGCAGGGAAAGGCGCGTTGGTCGGTTGTCGCCGTCGGTCTGGCCATGGTCTTTTCCCAGATTGTCTATCTCGTTTATGGCCACAAACTGGTGTCCAGCTACGAGATCGGTGAAATGCGGGAACTCTCCATTTCCTTCACCCTGGCTGCCTACAGTGTTTGGCTGCTGGCCGAGACACGCGAGATAACTCACCGCGGCCAGCCGGGCAGGGCAAGAGAGGAGCAGCTTGTCGATGGCATGCCCAATGGTGGCAGTGCGAGTTGGGCGAGATTCGTTGGATGGGGATAGGCGACAGGTGGCGGGCGTCCTTGCGCTCCTGATAGCGACCAGCCGGGTTCCGGTTTGAGCCGCGGACTTGCCGGACAGTCCTGTCCGGCAAGCCCCTTGTCAGGCTGACAATCTGCGGTTCACAGCGCCGCTGTCGCCGCCTCCAGCCAGTCGCGCGCCGGGTCGTCGGCGAGCAGCGGCGACAGCTCGGCCCGGACCCGGTCGTGGTAGGCGTCGAGCCATTGCCGTTCCACCGTGTCCAGCAGATCCGCAAGGATCAGCCGCTTGTCGATCGGGCACAGTGTCAGCGTCTCGAACCCGAGCATCGGCTTGTCGCCACCGTCGATGTCGCGCGGTTCATGCACGGTGACCAGATTCTCGATCCGGATGCCGAAGGCGCCGTCGCGGTAGTAACCCGGTTCATTCGACAGGATCATGCCGGGCAACAGCGCCTGGGTGCCGCGCCGTGAAATCGTCTGCGGTCCTTCATGCACCGAGAGGTAACTGCCGACTCCATGGCCGGTGCCGTGGCCGAAATCGGCGCCCGCCTTCCACAGCGCGCTGCGGGCAAAGGCGTCGATGTCGATGCCGCGGGTGCCCTCGGGGAAGCGCAGCAGGCTGATTGCGATCATGCCCTTGAGCACCAGTGTGAAGAAGCGTTTCTGCTCGTGAGGCACATCGCCCACTGCAATGGTGCGGGTGATATCGGTGGTGCCGGCCACGTACTGCCCGCCGGAATCGATCAACAGCATCTCGCCGGCGCCGACGCGCCGGTTGGTCCTGGTGTTGACCCGGTAGTGCATGATCGCGGCATTTGGACCGGCACCGGATATGGAATCAAAGGAGAGCGCTTTCAACGGCATCTGCATGGCTTGGCCGGTGCTGCGGCGAAAGCCTTCAAGGCTTTTCACCGCGCCGATTTCATCCAGCGAGCCCGCGGGCTGATCGTCAAGCCAGGCCAGAAACCGGACCATCGCCGCGCCGTCCTGACGGTGGACGCGGGCGCTGCCGGCAATTTCGGCCTCGTTCTTGCGGGCGCGGGGCAGGCGGGCGGGGTCGGGTGCATGTGTCACGCTTCCGCCGGACTTCCTGATCAGCATTTCTATCGCATGCGGTGCCACCGCCGGATCGACAAGAACCGTGCGCGCATTTCTGCCCAGGGCCACGAGCGCGTCGTCAAACCCCGATGGCGGTTCAAGATCAGAGAGCTGGGTAAGATAGGCCTCGGCTTCCACACCGGCCTTGCGCTTGTCGATGAACAGGACCGGCCGGCCACTGGCGGGAATGATGGCGCGTGACAGCGGGTGCGGCGTTGACGGCAAATCCTGACCGCGAATGTTGAAACTCCAGGCGACGGAGGACGGGTCAGCCAGGATCACCGCATCGGCGCCCGCCTCTGCCAGAGTCCGGGCGATCATCTCGAGTTTCTCCCGTGCCGGCACGCCGGCAAATTCGAGCGGCTGGATCGAGACCGTGCCGAGCGGCGGCTGCGGCTGGTCGTCCCAGATGGCATCGACCGGGTTGCGATCAAGAGACACCAGCCGGCCGCCCAACGTCTTCAGCGCAGCTTCGAGCCGCTCGACCTCGCTCGTCGACCAGGTCCAGGGATCGATGCCGAGCCTGAGCCCGGTAAGCCCGGAGGCTTCGAGAAAGCTCGCCAGCGGCGTGGCGATCAGGTCCTGATACTCGAACACCACCGGATCGGTCTGGGTCCGCACCTGGGCTGCGTAACGCCCGTCGACAAAAATGTGCGCCTTCTGCCTGAGCACCAGCGTCAATCCGGCGGACCCGGTATAGCCGGTCAACCAGGCAAGCCGCTCGGCGCAATCGGGCACATACTCGCCAAGATACTCGTCTGATCGCGGCACGGCGACGGCGTCAATGCCCGCAGCGTCAAATCCCGCGCGGAGGCGGGCGATGCGGTCGGCTGCCTGGTCTGGCGAGGAGAGCACTTCAAATTTCTGAAACATCTTGGGATTCCCGAATGTGATTTGATGTCACCTTATGACAGGCGGGGCAGCAGCTTGAAATGATGCTTTCAAGACTTAGTTGAAATGAAGCACTCCAGGCGCCAGATGCAATAGCTGATCCACGGGATCGGCGACCTGCTTTGGCCGCTATGGCCCTGCCGGTCGCGGCAGCAGCCGATGCTGACGGGTGCGCTGCAGCAAAATCTATCTCTTTGTTAATAAAAAGGCATTTATCTCGAATCATCCATGCGCCGGGTACATAGCTGCACTGCAACATAAGGCCTGCACATTCGGACAGGAAGTCCTATCTTTAAGGCTGGGAGACAGAACAACTACTGACCCAAAGGAATTACCAAATGTCCGGCAACATCTTTCAGAATGCTTTCAATCGTATCGTCAGCGCCCGCGAACGTCAGGTTCGCCGCTATGTAAATGGTGCGCTGCTGTCGATGGACGACAAGCAGCTCAAGGCACTTGGCCGCACCCGCGAAGAACTTCGCCGCGAAGGCGCCCAGGCGTACTACTTCTAGGCCCATCGGATGTGCCCGGAGGTTGAAGGCTCAATCTCAGACGATCGGAAACGGCTCCCTCGCGGGGGCCGTTTTTGTGTGATGGCGGTCAATTGCCGCCGGTTTCATTTCAGATGGATCGTTACCCAGCCATTGCGCCACAGGGTCGCGACATGACGCATGCCCTGACCACTGAAAGCGGCAAGCACCTGCCAGCGCTGGTTGGCGAGAATGCCCGACAGGATCACCGAGCCGCCCGGCGCCAGATGGCGCTTGATATCGGGGGCCATGTGCATCAGCGGCCGGGCCAGAATATTGGCGATGATCAGTCCGAAAGGACCGGCAGCGGAAAAGGCGGTGGAGTGAAACCCTGTCGCAGTCACGCAGGCAATCTGTGCGGCAGCCTGGTTGTGGCGGACATTGTCGCGGGCGACGCGGGTGGCGACCGGGTCGATATCGGTGGCCAGCACCTGCACCGGCCCGAGCCTGGCGGCGGCAATCGCCAGAACGCCGGAGCCGGTTCCCAGATCCAGCACGGGATCCACGCCGCGCGGCCCGCCGGGATGGGCGCGCATCACTCTTTCGATCATTTCCAGGCAGCCTGCCGTGGTGCCGTGATGCCCCGTGCCGAAAGCCTGGCCGGCTTCCAGTTCGATCGCCAGCTCATGGCTGCGCACTGTCGCCCGGTCATGGGCGCCGTGCACGACAAAGCGGCCTGCGCGGACTGGCTTCAGCCCTTCGAGTGATTTGGCGATCCAGTCGGTCTCGCCGAAAACTTCCAGGCCGATCTCGGCCTCGGCAAACTCGGCCCCGATTACGGTGCGGATGCGCGATTTCAGATTGTCATCGGGATCGCCCGCCGCATAGACCGAGACCTCCCAAAGCCCGCGATCCTCGTCAATCTCCATGGTGGCGACAGGCAGGCCTTCGTCCTCGAAGAAGCTGTCGAGCAGATCCAGCGCCAGCCTGGCACCGGCTTCTCCGGTGCGGAAATAATAGCGGTGGTCGCTCACGGGAGTTTCTTTCCTTCATCTGCCGTTGCCTGGCTGGCAGGCGTCACTTCCGCCTTGCGGGTGGTCTTGCTGGCAGCTTCGACGCGGGCCTCATCCTTGGGCAGGGCGAAGCTCAGGATCCGGTCATTGGGCCCGGGCGAACTGGACGAGGCGGTGGCAAACACGATCGCGCCGGACGGTTTGATCCACAGCAGGATCAGAGCGCCCTCGGGCCGTGAGGCTTCATAGGCGTCCCAGCCGAATTCATCGGTCAGGCGGGTGAGCTGGAAGGTCCAGCCCTTGAGCAGTTTATCCCGCAGCTCGAGAAAGCTGACCGGTTCCTCCGTCAGCGAGCGCCCGCCGAGGGTAAAGTTCAAGGCCTGGCGTGCCTTTTCGTCCGTGCGGCCGATCTGGAACACGTGGCTGCGCCCCAGCTCCGGCCCGAAATCGGTGGATACGAGCGCGTTGTAGGCGTCATTGTCGCTCGTGGCGATCAGGTTGGAAAAGCGCTTCGGATCGATGCTGTGGTGGGCGGATTCCGACAGCACTTCGCCAAAATAGACCGGAATGTTGGCGAGCCGCGCTTCGGCTAGATGGTTCCAGTTCTGGTCCGCGAGCATCACCGGGACCTCGGCCTTGTGCAGCTTGATCGCCAGCGCCGTCGACCAGCGTGATCCGCCAACGATGAGGATGCCCGGCTTGGAGGCTTTCTTCAGGCCCAGGAAGCTTGCCAGAGGCCCCAGGGTAAAGCCGTGCAGCACGATGGTGGTGACAACGACAGCGAAGGTGAAGGCGACCATCCGGCCTGCATCCTCGACGCCGATATCGGCAAGCAGTGCTCCAAACAGCCCCGAGACCGCCACGGCGACGACACCACGCGGCGCGATCCAGGCGCTCAGCAGGCGTTCCTGAACCGTGGCGCCGGAACGAATCGTGGCAAGCATGATGGCGACGGGGCGGATCACCAGCAGCAGCGAGGCGACAAACAGCGCTGCCTGCCAGTCAAGCGAACGGATATCATCAAGGCTGAGCGACGCCGTCAGAATAATGAACACACCTGAGACCAGCAGCGTGGTGATGGTTTCCTTGAACCGGCGCATGTCGGTGAGCGAGGCGATGCGGCTGTTGGCCATTACGATGCCCATGACGGTCACGGTGAGCAGGCCGGCTTCCTCAAGCACCATGTTGTTTGCGGCATAGACCGCCACCACGGTCGCCAGCAGCACAGGCGCCTTGAGAAATTCGGGCACATTGCCGTTGCCGAATGACCAGACGATCAGTTTCGCCGCCGCCCAGCCGCTGGCAATTGCCAGGCCAAATCCGAAAGCCACCAGCATGACGACATTGTCAGCCTCATGCACCCCGATGAAGACCAGAATGACCTCGAAGGCGACGACGGCGAACAGCGCGCCGATCGGGTCATTGACAATGGCTTCCCAGCGCAACAGTGAGGCGGGACGCGCATCCAGCTGGGCCTGACGCAACAACGGCATGATCACCGTCGGTCCGGTGACCACCAGGATGGCGCCCAAGACGGTGGCTGTCGACCAGCTCAGCCCGCCGATGTAATGGGCGGCGACCGCTGCCATGCCCCAGGTCAGCGGTCCGGCATACATGATGATGCGGCGGACCGCGGTCGAGGTCTCGCGGATTTCCTTGAAATTGAGCGTCAGCCCGCCTTCAAACAGGATGATCGCCACCGCGATCGACACCATCGGCCGGTAAATCGAGCCAAAATCGGCTGCCGGGTCAAGAAAGCCGGTCGCCGGGCCGGCAATGAAGCCTGCCACCAGCAACAGCACGATGGCCGGCAATTGCAAACGCCAGGCAAACCACTGCGCGGCGATGCCTGCCGCGCCGATCACGGCCAGTTTGAGAACAATCTCGTCCATGCCAATCCCCCGTCGCGCCGCGCCCCGGCTGCGAATGCCGTGCGTCCCGTTCTATTGAACGTCCGTCAAACGCTGTAAAGCGTTGAATTGGTGCGCGCGGGAAAAAAATTCTGGTGACATAACCGGGCCGCTGTCGGCCTCAGAGCAGGTTTTCGAGCTTTTTGACTGCAATTTCAGGGTTTTCACCCCAGGCAATGGTGCCCTTGAACCTGCCATCAGCATCCAGCAGAAACACCGAAGCCGTATGGTCCATGGTGTAATCACCCTCTGGCGCCTTGGTATCGATCGGCACTTTCTTGGCGTAGATGTTGAACCCCTTGACCGCAGCGGACACCTTGTCAGCTGGCCCGGAGATGCCAATCACCCGGTCGGTCACACCCGACACATAATTGCCCAGCAGCTCCGGCGTGTCGCGCTCGGGATCGACAGTGATGAAATAGGCGCCGATCCTGTCGCCCTCGGGATCGACCTGGCGGAGCCATCCATCCATCTCGAACAGTGTCGTAGGACAGACTTCCGGGCAATGGGTGAAGCCAAAGAACAGCGCTGTCGGCCGGCCGCGGAAGGCCGCTTCGGTGATCGGGCTGCCCGACTGGTCAACAAGCTCGAAGGGCACACCGTAAGGCTTGGCGGCGATTGCGCTGTCGCTGGCCTGCCATTCATAGGTCAGCCAGCCCAGCGCCACGGCCATTGCGGCAATCAGGCCCCAGAGAACAAGGCGTATGGCTTTCATCGACGTCTCCAGCTTGGTTCCCACCACGCCGGATGGCCGGGCGGCGGGGCGTATATCGCATCAATCTATCAGAAGCACCAGGCAAGGCCGTTGGCGGCCAGTGCATTGAGCAGCGCCGCTCCGTTGGCCTGCCAGGCGGCAAAGGCCAGTCCGGACAGCATCGCCAGGGCGAACAGGCCCAAAGACTGGGGAAGCATCTGTTTCCACAGGCTTGGCTGGCACGGGTTTGATGGGCGGTCGGGCGCGGTGGTCATGGGACTTTATCTAGCGCGCGCTGGGGCCAAAGCCAAGCAGTGACAGCGGAGCGTGACAAAAAGCGCGCACCGCGGTTGTGCTTTCCCGCATCTTTCATTCCCGCTGGCCGCAACCCATATGGACTGTCACCGGTTTGACCCGGTCGCAGGGTAGCGGGGAACTCCCGGACCCGCTCAGGCGTTGCCCCCGCAAGGAGACCTTTCATGACCATTCCCACCTGCATCCGTTCCAATGGTTCGGCCGGCCTTTGTGCCAGCCTTCTCGCTGCATCCCTGCTCTTCACCCCGATGCTGACCTCCGCCGCGCAGGCCGAGCAGGTGGGCGAAGTCGGCGTCGACTGGCTTGGCAATGACATCCTCATCGATGCGGTCAGAGACCCCCAGGTCGACGGCGTCACCTGCCATGTCGCCTATTTCGACCGTGGCGTCATCGACCGGCTGCAAAAGGGCAACTGGTTTGAAGATCCGTCGAACGCCTCGATCTCCTGCCGCCAGACCGGACCCATCACCATCAAGGACATCGATCTCGATGAGGACGGCGATGTGGTGTTCAAGGAATCGCGCTCGCTGATCTGGAAATCGCTGGTGGTGCGCCGGATCTACGACAAGACCAACGACACGCTGGTCTATCTGGTCAATTCGCAGCAGGTCCAGGACGGCTCGGCCAAGATGAACATCTCCACCGTGCCGCTCTACGGCCAGGAGGTGGTGTGGGAGAAGGGGAGGCCTTGAGCGCTGCCTGATTTGTGGTAGACGTAGTTGGTCTTCCTGGGAGCAATTCTTGACGAGTGGCCAGTCGCAACACGAAATTGGCAGCCTTGAATCGCGGGGCATTGCACTTTTTGAAAGCAGCATTCAGCCGAGTGTCAGCCTTTCCTCGGGTCGTCTGATTTCCGATGGTCAGGATCTGGATATTGCACGCGCGGTGGTCTCGGACATCTTCGTCAATCACCGGATAAAGGGTGGTCCCGCGTCTTCGTTGCGGCCGATCAATGTCAGCTGTCGGCATATGTCCTCCGTCTCCCTTTGCTACCTCGATTACGGCTGCAGCCTGGAGATACAGCCTGATCTGTTCGAAGACTTCTATCTGATGCTCATTCCGCTCGAGGGGGCATCACAGGCAAGGTGCGGGAACCGGATCTATCAGGGGGCGACGGGCACCTCGATGATCTTGCCGGCCGAACAGGAAACATCGATCCTGTGGTCGGATATGACCCGAAAACTCGTGGTCCGGATCGACCGCCGCAAACTGACCGCCAAGCTTGAAGCTTTTCTGGGAGTGAGCCTGAGGCGATCCCCTCGCTTCAGTATGGAGGCTCAGGCAGTGCTGACTCCGTCAAGTCCGTTGCGCCAGTCCCTGCAGGGCATGCTGTCGATTGCCTGTAACCCCGAGATCACCGGCAAAAACATGATAATGCCGGCATTCGAGGAGGCGTTGTTTTCCGCGGTGCTGCATATGCATCAAAGCGATATGTCGGATGCTATCCGGGACGGCGCCGTCTCTTCAGCCTGCCCCAGGGCCGTGCGGCGCGCCGAGTTGTATGTCGAGGACCATCTTGCGGAGCCGATCTGTATCGAGGATCTGGCTGAGGCTGCCGGTATCTCGGCCCGCTCTCTCTTCGATGCCTTCCGCCGTTTCCGGGATATGTCGCCAATGCGCTACGTGCGTTTCCGGCGCCTGCAGCAGGTGCACAGGATATTGTTGGAAGAGGATGCCGTGGCTCCGATCTCCGAAATCGCCGCGGAGTGGGGCTTTGGCCATCCGGGCAGATTCGCAAGCGAATATACCCGGCAATTTGGCGAATCCCCGTCACAGACGCGCCGCAAGGCATAGCTGCGGCTGATTCAATACCGGTGCGTCTGACGAATGGCTCTCCGCAGCAACAGCATGGTTATCCGCCAGTCTGCGGGTGGCCATGCCCGGCAAGTTCCTGACGTTTCTCACCCCCCCGACACTGACTGCAGATGCGCGGCGCTGTAGGCCGCAAATGCTACCGGCTGTCCACTTTCCGCAATGAAAGGACAGTTGCCGCAGCAAACGTCGCTCGGTTCGCTTTCCGGACTTGCGTGATTCCGTCGCAGCAATTGGGATGCCGGCTGACAGCACACCAACGGGAGAGCAGAGATGAGTGAATTGGCAGGAAAAGTCGTAATCATAACGGGCGCGTCCACCTTGCTGGGGCAGGGCATTGTGTCGGCCTTTGCCCGCGAGGGCGTCCGCGTGGTGATGGCCGATATCGACGTGGAAAACGGTCAGTCGCTGGCTGACGCAATGGGTGACGATGTCGTGTTTGTCCACACCGACATCACCGACGACGCCAGCATCGACGCCTGCATTCAAACAGCCGTGGATCGGTTCGGAGGCGTCGATTATCTGGTCAACATGGCTTCGACCTATCTCGACAACGGCATTGCCACCTCGCGTGAGGACTGGCTCACATCACTGAATATCAACCTTGTTGGCGGTCAGATCTTCTCGCAGAAAATCGCACCGGTGATGGAGCGGCGTGGCGGCGGAGCCATCGTCAATTTCGGGTCCATTGCCGGCAAGGTCTCGCAGCCGGGACGGATGACCTATTCAGCGGCAAAAGCGGCGATTCTCCGGATCACCGGCAATGCTGCCATGCAGCTTCAGCCGCAGAACATCAGGGTGAACAGCGTTTCTCCGGGCTGGACCTGGTCGAGCATCATGAAAATGGCAACTGGAGATACGCGGGAGAAAGCCGACACCGTGGCGGCCCCGTTTCACATTATGGGTCGTACCGGCAATCCGGATGAAGTGGCTGAAGCGGTCCTCTTCCTGTGCTCGGAGAAGGCCCGTTTCATCAACGGGACCGATATTGCCGTGGATGGCGGCTACACGGCTTTGGGACCGGAAGGCATGGAGGATGCCGTTGCCAAATTGATGGCGTGACCCGTCATCGGGAAGAGGAGGATATCCGCATGAACGTACCCGTTAATCCGCGCGACCTGCGAACAGCCTTCGGCAAATTTGCAACCGGCATAACCGTGATCACCGTGCGCTCAGGCGATCAGGACCACGGTATGACGGCCAATTCGTTTGCTTCGGTATCGATCGATCCGCCGATGTTGCTGGTCTGCGTTTCGAAAAAGGCCAGATCATTGGGCGTGATTTCCGAGTGCCGGCAATTTGGCGTCAGCGTTCTGGCTGAGGATCAACAAAGTGTGTCGAACCATTTCGCTGGAAAGCCCGTTTTCGACAAAGTCGTGTTCGCCAGTCTCGGTGGGGTGCCGACGATCAAGGGCGCGATCGCACAGTTCGGATGCCGGCTGGACGCCATCTACGATGCCGGAGACCACGCCATTCTCGTCGGGGAGATCTCTGCCTACTCCTATTGCGAGGGCAGACCGCTTCTCTTCCAGGATGGCGGCTATCGGGAGCTTTCGATTGCCCCGTTGGACTAAGTCGACGCGAGGCATTCAAAACCAAGAAACAGGGGGAAGACACCATGAGTAAAATCGCGATTATCGGCTCAGGCATTAGCGGCCTGATGGCTGGCATCGGGTTGCTCGAACAGGGACATCACGTAACCATCTATTCCAATTTGAGCGCCGAAGACTGGTTGACCAAGGTACCGCCGACGGGCACGGCCTGCCGGTTTGCCGCATCCATCGACCTGGAAGAGGAGTTCGGTCTCAATTTCTGGAAGGACTCCACGCCGATCAACGGCGTGCATCTGACATTCTGCCCCAAGCCGGGGCGACAGCTGATCGACCTGATGGGGCGGCTGGATAGACCGGCGCTGGCGATTGATGTGCGTCTTCAGTCGTACACGTGGACACTGGAGTTCGAGAAACGAGGTGGAATGACCGTTGTCGCGCAGGTCGACATTCCGATGCTTGAGACAATTGCAGCGGACAATGACCTGACGCTGGTGGCGGCTGGCAAGGCCGACATCGGCAAGCTGTTCGCAATTGATGAGACCCGCTCGGTCTATGACAAACCCCAGCGCAAGCTGGCCATGTTCGTTGTCAAGAACGTCGCCATGGACCGGTCGCGCGACGGCATCCTGATGAACCACGCGATCAAGTTCAATTTCTTTGGTTCCGAGGGTGAACAATTCAGCGTTCCTTACTGGCACCGGGACGGCTATCAGTGTTTCAACTCGATTTTCGAGGCCAAGCCGGGCCGTGCCTTCGACACGTTCGACGATTGCAAGACCGGGGAGGACGTGCTCGATCAGGCCAAGGCGCTGTTTAAACAATACATCCCCTGGGACTATCCGTGGCTCAAGGATGCTGAACTGGCGGACCCAAAAGGTTGGCTGAAAGGTTCGGTGCATCCCTGCTACAAGGACCCCGTGGGCACGCTGCCGTCTGGCGCCAAGGTGATGGCTGTCGGCGATACTGCAAACGCCATGGACCCGATCGCCGGACAGGGCGCCAACAATGGCTACCGGCAGATTCGTGTGCTTCTTGAAGCGGTGAAGGACAATGTCGAGGGAGACTATTCCGCGGACTGGATGAGGTCGACCTTCGATACCTATTACGAGCAAATCGGCAAATCCACCAACGCCTTCAACAACATCCTTCTCGATGAAATCTCACCGGCCGGAATCCGCATGCTCTGTGCTCAGTATGGAAGCACTGGGGCTATTGATGACACGTCGGTCCAGCAGAAGATTGCCAACGACTTTGTCAACAATTTCGACAATCCGAATCTGTTGACGGATTGCTTTCTCGATGAAGGCATCGCCAAAGCATACATTAACCGCCTGACCGGAGGAAAAGCCGCCAGCACGGATGTGAAAGCGAAAATGTCGATTGCGCTGGGCCAATTGCGCCAGGTTTTCGGCAGACCCAGGACTGATCACCCGCTTGCCAATCCCAGATTGGGGTAGCACGCCAGATGAGCTGGCCAGGGGGCGCGTCTCGGGACAAGAAAGCTGCGGCGTCGCCCTCAATACCCGACCGTCGCCGATCCGGTCCGGCGCGGGTCCGAGGCGCCGAGCAGCAGGCCGGTTTCGGCATCGACATGGATCGACTGGGTCGAGCCCATGACGCTGTTGACCGCAATCGTGTGGCCCCTGGCCTCAAGTGCTGCCACCGTGTCGCGGCTGAGCCCGCCATCCTCGACGCGGATTTCGTCGGGCAGCCATTGGTGATGGATCCGGGCGGCGAAGGTGGCTTCGGCAACGTTCATTCCGTGATCGACCATGTTGGAGATCACCTGCAGCGTGGTGGTGATGATGCGCGAGCCGCCGGGGCTGCCGGTGACGAGATACGGCTTGCCGTGCTTGAGCACAATGGTCGGGCTCATCGACGACAGCGGCCGCTTGCCCGGTTCCACCGCATTGGCGTCGCCGCCGATCAGGCCATAGGCATTGGGCACGCCCGGCTTGGCGGAAAAATCATCCATTTCGTTGTTGAGCAGCACGCCTGTACCTGCCGCGGTCATGCCCGAGCCATAGGAGAAGTTGAGCGTGTAGGTGTTGGACACCGCGTTGCCATCCTTGTCCACGATGGAGAAATGCGTGGTCTGGTCGCTCTCATAAGACGCCAGCTTGCCCGGCTTTATCGTGTCTGACGGTGTGGCGCGGTTGCGGCTGATGCCGTCGCGGATGTTTGCCGCATAATCCTTCGAGATCAGGGCCGTGACCGGCACATCGGCAAAATCCGGGTCGCCCAGATATTCCGAGCGGTCGGCATAGGCGCGTTTCATCGCTTCCGCCATCAGATGGATGGTGTCGGATGAATTGTGGCCGAGGAAGCCGATCGGATAGCCCTCCATCACATTGAGGATCTGGATGATGTGGGTGCCGCCGGAGCTTGGCGGCGGCATCGAGACGATGTCGTAGCCGCGATAGCTGCCGCTGACCGGGGCGCGCAGAACCGCCTTGTAGTTCGCCAGATCCTGCACCGTCATCGCGCCGCCGGCGTCCTGCACCGAGGCGGCAATCTTCTCCGCCACCTCGCCGGTGTAGAACCCGTCTGGGCCTTCCGCTGCGATCTTTCTCAGGGTTGCGGCCAGATCCGGTTGTCTGATCAGATCGCCGGGCTCATAGAAGCTGCCGTCTTCCTTGTAGAAGATCGCCGCCGAGGCCGGCCAGGTCTTGAGCCGCTTCTCCAGCCCTTTCAGACTGTCGGCCAGATCGGCGGTGACCACGATGCCGTCTTCGGCCAGCCTGATCGCAGGTGCCGCGGCCTCAGCCAGCGTCAGGGTTCCATAGGTCTCGAGCGCCAGTTGCAGGCCGGCGACGGTGCCGGGCACGCCGACGGCGAGGCCGTGAAACCGCGACAGAGTGCTGTCGGCATTGCCGTCGGCATCGAGATACATGTCGCGGGTGGCACTGGCGGGCGCCATCTCGCGGTAGTCAATCGCCCTGGTCTGTCCGCTTTTTGCATCGTGCACCAGCATGAAGCCGCCGCCGCCCAGGTTTCCGGCGCGCGGCAGGGTGACGGCAAGTGCCAGCGCCACGGCGACGCCGGCGTCGACCGCATTGCCGCCGTCTTTCAATACCTGCAGCCCGACTTGCGCCGCGACGGCCTCCTGCACCGAGACCATGGCGGATTTCGCCCAGACCGGATGCACCGCATCCATCGAGCTGTAGATCGCCGCTTCCTGTGCGGCGGCTGCGATGGGAGCCAGGGCAATGGCGGCGGAGGCGAGGGCGGTAAGGCAGCGGATCATAACGGGCATCCTTCGTGTTGTGCGGACGGAGTGTGACCAGGTGCCCGATTCAATCACATTGGCAGCGGCGGCGCCACATCGAAACCGTCCGACATGGGAGTCTCACGTCAAGTGTCCGAGTGTGGTAACGATGTTCAGGTCAAGCATTGTAGAAACTATCGGGAGCGAAAGTTTGGTAAAAGCAAGAATTGCGGCTTTGATGATCGCACTTTGCCCATTTTTGACAACGCCGGTTGTGGCCGAAGAAGTCATCGCCGAGTATCTGGCATGGCTCGATGTCCGAGACACGGTGAACTCGAAGGGCGTGAAACTGAAATCGTTTGGTGCTGTGCTGGCTCAGGACCGCGCCAATTTTCATCGCTTCGGGATCCGGCAGGAGCTGGATACCGACGATGCGGTTTTCGGCAGCCGCGACATGCGCGAAAAGCTGCCACAATTGTACAAGGCGGGACGATCTGTGGACGCTTACATCCGCAGGGATGTAATGAGCGGGCGCGGCCATTACGTCTTTGTCAGGGTGATGGGGCAAGGCGGACGGGTGACCCATGTCGATGTCCATGAAGGGGCGGGCTGAGCAAGCGCAGGGGAGGCCGTGCCAGCTTGGCCACTCTCTGCGGGCGATTGGCAGCAGGCCGTTCGAAGCCTGGATGCGCCGTCAGGCGCGCGCCGATTGCGGAGTTGCCCTTTTCCAGGCGGCTGACATTGCCTATGTGGGGCAGATGAATGCACGGCGCGTTTGCAAAGGCTGACAATGGCGTTTCTCGGGATATTCGGTGTGCTGGTGGTGCTTGCTGCCATCTATGGCCCGCATTATTGGGTCGGGCATACCATGCGCCGTCATGGTGCCGAGCGGCCGGATTTTCCTGGCACCGGCGGAGACATGGCGCAGCATCTGATCAAGCGGCTGGAGCTGACGGGTGTCGGCGTCGAGGCCACCGAGGTGGGTGATCATTACGACCCGGAAACCCGCATGGTGCGGCTGTCGCAGGCCAACTATAACGGCGCCAGCCTGACCGCCGTGGCGGTGGCCGCGCACGAGGTCGGACATGCGCTGCAACATCATCGCGGCGAGCGCGGGCTGGCGCTGAGGCAGAAGCTGGTCGGCCTCGCCATGATGACCGACCGGATCGCCTCGATCTTCTTCCTGGCGGCGCCGGTGCTGGCCATCGTGCTGCGCGCGCCGGTGGCCCTGTTCGGCATGGCGCTGATCGGCATCGGCCTGCTTGCCATCCGGATTGTGGTGCATCTGGTCACCCTGCCGGTCGAATATGATGCGAGTTTCAACAAGGCGCTGCCGATCCTGCGCGAGGGTGGGTATCTCGCCGACCAGGATCTTTCCGGCGCCCGCAGTGTGCTCAAGGCCGCAGCGCTGACCTATGTCGCCGCCGCACTGATGAGCTTGCTCAATCTGGCACGCTGGGTCAGGATTTTGCGCTGAGACAGGCTGTTTGCGTGGACTGAAACCAGACTTGAATTCCCACTGTCCTGATACATTTGATCAGATCTACGAAACGATGTGATGTTGAGGGAGAATGCCATGACCACCAGACGCAGCTTTATTGTCGGCGGCGCCGCCGCTGTAGGAGCCATCACGCTGCTGCCATCGCTCGGCCTTGCCGCCGCGCATGCGGCGAGCTTCAACCTGATGGACGGCAAGATTGTCATCCATCCGGTCGAACACGCCTCCTTTGTGATGGAGAGCCCTGCAGGAACCATCTATGTCGACCCGGTTGGTGAGGCCGGTCTCTATGAGGCGCTGCCCAAGCCGGACCTGATCCTGATCACCCACCGCCATGGCGACCACTACAATGCCGATCTTCTGGCTGCCCTTGCCGAGGCGCCGATCCTGACCAATGCCGATGTCAAAGCCATGATGCCGGAAGCTCTGCAGGCGCGCACCGACATTGTTGCCCCAGGCGGCAGCACCGAGATGATGGGTGTCGCGATCGCCGCCATCGCGGCCTACAACACCTCTGCCGACCGGCAGGATTTCCACCCCAAGGACCGCGGCGATCTCGGTTTCGTGCTGACAATCGACGGCGCACGCGTCTACATCTCCGGCGACACCGAAGGCACACCGGAAATGCGGGGGCTGGAAAATATCGACCTGGCCTTTGTCTGCATGAACCTGCCGTTCACGATGGACGCCGAACAGGCAGCCGCAGCGGTGGCGGATTTCGCGCCGGCCATGGTGGTTCCCTACCACTATCGCGGCCGCGACGGCGGCACCCAGGATCCGCAAGCCTTTGCAAAAATGCTGAGCGAGGCCGGCGGTTCGAGCGAAGTCAAGCTGCACGACTGGTACAACGGCGGATTGGGCTGAGCCTTGACCGGCTTTCGCGTCAGTTCCGGGTCCATGCTGTCAGCGTGGACCCGCTTTGCTTGTCGGTGCACAAACCCGGGCCGGCACGAATTTCACACTGTCAATTGCATCTTCTGTCCGGGCAGGTAGAAGAGACCCGGTCGGTCAGGTCTGTCCCGACATTCGTCTGCCGAGCCCGAAGGAATGCCCTTGACCACCCCCGATCGTATCGAAGAGCTGTTGAACGCCACCCAAGCTGCCTTTGCCAGCGGAGCGCTGGTGCAGCTCAAACTCGGCGGCTATCACGGCTCCGAGCCCGAGCTGAAATCGGTTCTGGTCAAGAAGATCACGACCAAGGCCGGCGACAAATACTCGTTTACCTGGCGCTACAAGACCCGCGACACGATCAAGAATTTTGCTGAACCCGAGGCGCTGGCGCTGCTGCGCGACGGCCTCGAGCGGGACTTCCGCAGCGCGCAACTGGCGACCACAGAGTTCGACATGCTGTTCGAGCGCAATGGTGAAAAGATGCGGCTCAAGCG
Organism: Hoeflea sp. YIM 152468; assembly: GCF_029210485.1. Classification (GTDB taxonomy): domain Bacteria; phylum Pseudomonadota; class Alphaproteobacteria; order Rhizobiales; family Rhizobiaceae; genus Hoeflea. The sequence continues at coordinate 8,290 of NZ_JARGET010000029.1, read as the reverse complement.
CACCGTTGTGGCGGGCCGCGAAGCGCCGTCGACCGATCACAACCGGGCCAAGAACCGGCCGCTCACCGAAACCGGCAAGCCCTGGCTCAGGGCGCTCGGGATCGTCGGCAAGACCGGCGCGGTGCGCCACGACGCACAGGACAAGTTCCGCCAGATCAACAAGATGGTGGAGATTTTTGCGCCGCTGATTGCCGCGATCAAAGCCGAGCGGCCGCTGATTGTCGACATGGGCGCGGGCAAGGGCTATCTCGATTTCGCGCTCTATGATTACCTCGCCACTGTCGCCAAGCGTCCGGTCAGCCTTGTCGGTGTCGAGATGCGCGCGCCATTGGTTGAAGACGGCAATGCCACGGCGCGGGCATCAGGCTTTGACGGCCTGAGCTTTCGGACAGGCAGCATCATGGAGTTCGATGCCTCTGGCGCGGATGCGGTGATCGCGCTGCATGCCTGTGACACGGCCACCGACGACGCGATCTTCAAGGGCATCAGTGCCGGGGCGTCGCTGATTGCCGTGGCGCCGTGCTGTCACAAGCAGATCCGCCGGCAGATGGAAGCGGGCGAGGCTGATGCGCGGTTCGAGCCGCTGTTGCGGCACGGCATCTTCGTCGAGCGGCAGGCGGAGATGGTCACCGACACGCTGCGCGCGCTGCTCCTCGAACTCAACGGCTACAAGACAAGGGTCTTCGAGTTCGTCTCCGATGCCCACACGCCGAAGAACAATCTGATCGTGGCGGAAAAGGATGGCCGCGCCGGTCGCGACCGCGCGGCGGTGCTCAGGCAGATCACTGATCTCAAGACCATGTTCGGCATCGAGCAGCATTACCTCGAAGATCTGCTCGGCCTTTGACGGCGATGGGCGTGAGCTGAAGGCTTCGCTTCGGACATTCACTGAACCGTTCATTCGGGCAACAATCCCGCTTGCCGGCCGGATTTCCGGCCTGTCTTGCCCCGTCTTGTCTTGCCGGTTCAGCGCGATGGATGCGGTCCGCTCCGGCATTTGACGCATGAATATCGCATGATCTTCGGTTATTCCGGTCATCGCGCGCATATCTTCTGCAAAATCCAGCCAGATTGCGCGGTTCGCGCATGCGATTTCAGTTACTACGGATGAAACCGCACAGGAGAGAATGCCGATGAGCAGCAAGATCCACTTCCATCAATCCGTTGCCCGCGCGGCCCGTGATCACGGGGTCGAAACGATGTTCGGGCTGATGGGCGACGCCAATCTGTTCATGGTGGACAGTTTTGTGCGGGAGTGCGGCGGCAGGTTTGTTCCGGCGGCGCATGAGGGCAGTTCGGTGCTGATGGCGCTGGCCTATTCCCATGTCGCGGGCAAGGTCGGGGTCGCGACAGTCACCCATGGCCCGGCGCTGACCAATTGTGTGACCGCGCTGACCGAAGGCGTGCGCGGCCATATCCCCATGGTGCTGCTGGCCGGCGATACGCCGGTGGCCAACCCGCGCCATCTGCAAGGCATCGATCAGCGTGAACTGGTCAAGGCGACCGGGGCCGGGTTCGAGCAGGTGCGCGCGCCCGAAACGGTGGGAATGGACGTCGCCCGCGCCTTCTACCGGGCCCAGGTCGAACGCCGCCCCATCGTCTTGAACATGCCATCCGACTTCATGTGGCTGGAGATAAGCCACAAGGTCGAGGTGCTTAACGTTTTCACCGCCCCGGGCGGCGTTGCCGAGGGCAATACGCTCGACCAGGCCATCGGCATGATCGCCTCCGCCCGGCGTCCGCTGATTCTGGCGGGTGCGGGCGCGATTGCGGCGCGGGATCAGTTGATCCGGCTCGCCGACCGGCTGGAAGCGCCGCTTGCCACCACGTTGAAAGCCAAAGGCCTGTTTGGCGGCCATTCCTACGATATCGGCATTTTCGGCACGCTTTCCACCCCCGCCGCCTATGATCTGATCGCCCAGTCCGATTGCATTGTCTGTTTCGGCACCGGTCTGCACGATTTCACCACCGACCGCGGCAAGCTGATGAAGGACAAGCGAATCGTGCAGGTGGATATCGAGCCGACCGCCATCGGTGGCGGGCTGCATCCGGACGCCGCCCTTCTGGCCGATGCGGGCCTGACCGCCGAGACCATATTGTACTGGCTGGATGAGGCAGAGATTCCGGCGAGCGGCTTCACCCGGGATCTCGACATCTCGATGCTCACGGCGCATCCGGCGGGCACGGGCAAGGCCGCCGATGGGTTTGTCAATTTTGTCCACGCGCTCGAGCGGCTGGAACAGGTGCTGCCCAGGGATCGTGTGCTGGTCACCGATGGCGGCCGGTTCATGACCGAAGTCTGGTGCCGCATCTCCGCGCCCGATCCGAAGAGTTTCGTCGTGACGGCCAATTTCGGCTCCATCGGGCTTGGTCTGCAGGAAGCCATTGGCGCCGGCCTGGCCGCTCCCGGCCGGCCGGTGGTGCTGTTCAGCGGTGATGGCGGTTTCATGATGGGCGGCATCAACGAATTCAACACCGCCGTGCGGCTTGGGCTCGACCTTATCGTCATCGTCGCCAACGATTCTGCCTATGGCGCGGAACATATCCAGTTTCTTGACCGGCAGATGGACCCGAGCCTTTCGGAATTTCACTGGCCGTCTTTCGCCGCGATAGCCAGGTCCCTGGGCGGGCAGGGGATCGAAGTGCAGTCGGACGAGGAATTGGAAACGGCGCTTGCGGCGCTTGAGAGCCGTGACCGTCCTGTCCTGATCGAACTTCGGCTCGATCCGCATGATGTTCCGCGCATGCGGATCTGATGCAAGGTCACGCGCCACCTGATTGATGCCGTGCTTGCCGGAGCGGCGAGCGCAAATCCGGACCTCGCGGCCGGGCTTGACCGGCAATGGGTCTTCAGCCTGCTTCCATTCGAAGCTGGTAAATCCGCGCGTGGCGGATCGCTCAGACAATCTTGTCGATGGCGGCTTTGAGCGACTCGTCGGAATAGGGCTTGGTCAGCAATACGGCGTCCGCGTCAGCGCCTTCGGGCGTCCGGCTCTCTCCGGTGGCAAAGACAATGCCGATCTGGGGTCTGAGTTTGCGAATCTGCTTGGCAAGTTCTCCACCGCGCATGTCAGGCAGGCCGACATCGGTGACCAGAATGTCGAATACCTGATCAGTGGCGGCTTTCAGCGCTTCGGCCGCGGTGCCGGCCTCGATGACGGTATGCCCCATATCCGCGAGCATGTCGGCGGTGTTGATGCGGATCAGGGCTTCATCTTCGACCAGCAACACCGTCAGGGTCTGGCTGCCTGCTGGCGCGGCTTCTGGCGTTTGCGGGGAATTTGTCTGATGCGACTCGGGAAGCTGGGGCGGCATGGCACGCTGTTTCTGATTGGCGATGAGATGGCGAATGCGTCCGTCGAGCGCTTCCCGGGTGTAGGGCTTGGACAGCAGATCGACGCCGGCATCGAGCTTGCCGCCATGGACGATGGAATTTTCGGTGTAACCTGAGGTGAACAGCACCACCAGCTCGGGGAGCTTTTGCTTGGCGAGCTTGGCCATTTCCGGACTTTTCAGGCTGCCCGGCATCACCACATCGGTAAACAGCACATCGACCGGCGCGCCGCTTTCAATCACCGCAAGGCCGCTTTGGGCGTCGCGTGCGGTGAGCACATGGTAGCCAAGATCGCTCAATGTCGCCACCACGGTTGCGCGCACGTCATCGTCGTCCTCGACCACAAGAATGGTCTCGGAGCCGCCGACGGCAACGGCTTCTGCGCCAGGGGTGTCCTCATGTTCATCTGCCATGGACCTTGGCAGATACAGCTTGACGGTGGTGCCGTGGCCCGGCTCGCTGTAGATGTTGACGTGGCCGTCGGACTGCTTGACGAAGCCATAGACCATCGACAGTCCAAGGCCGCTGCCCTTGTTTTCGGGTTTGGTCGAAAAGAACGGTTCGAAGGCCTGCTCCAGCGTTTCTTTGGTCATGCCCGTGCCGGTGTCGGAGACGGAAATGAGAACGTAGTCTCCACTGTGCAGGTCTTCATGGAGGGCGGCATGGCTGGCGTCGAAATGGGTGTTGCTGGCTTCGATGGTCAGCTTGCCCTCGTCACCCATGGCATCGCGCGCATTGATGGCGAGGTTGAGGATGGCGTTTTCCACCTGAGTCGGGTCTGCCGATGTGTTCCACAACCCGTCGGCAATGATGATCCTGATGTCGATCGCTTCGCCGATCGAACGGTGCAGCAGATCTTCCATCCCGGTCAGGAACCTGCCGGCATTGATGACTTTCGGTTCCAGCGCCTGGCGGCGTCCGAATGCCAGCAGCTGGCTTGCCAGCTTGGCGCCGCGATTGACGCCGGCCAGCGCGTTGCTGACGCGGGCTTCTGCGCGTTCATTGCCGGCCACATCCTTGGCCAGCAATTGCAGGTTTCCGGCCACGACCTGGAGCAAATTGTTGAAATCATGGGCGACACCACCGGTCAGCTTGCCGATGGTCTCCATTTTCTGGGATTGCTGCAGCTTCTTCTGCGATTGCAGCAGTTCCTCGGTTCGCTCGGTGATTCGCTGTTCAAGCGTGGCATTGAGTTCGGCCAGTGCCGCCTCGTTGAGTTTGGCGTGCTCGATATCGGTGTTGGTGCCGATCCAGCGGCGCACCTCGCCCTCTTCGGTCTTGATCGGGGTGGCCCGGACCACATGCCAGCGGAAGCTGTCGTCATGGCGCCTGATGCGGAATTCGGTCTGGTAAACCTCCCCGGTTTCTATGGCGTCAGCCCAGGCCGCAGCGGCGTCGGGAAAATCGTCAGGGTGGACGATCGAGGCCCAGCCATGGCCGCGCAGTCGATCGGCGGTTTCACCACTGTAGGCCAGAACCCGGTCATTGAGCCATTCGATCTGTCCGTCCGGCGTCGCCGTCCAGATGTGGTTGAGCATCGATTGGGACAGGGTGCGGAACTCTTCCTCGCTGGCCTTGAGCGTCAGTTCAGCGCGCTTTTTGGTGGTGATGTTGGTGAACAGCACTGCGACATTGTCCGATCCCACCCCGTCGATCGGGAAAGCCTGAACCTGGAACCAGCGATCATCAAGCTCGCTGGCCGCGCTCTCGCAGTTGTTGGGGTCGCCCGTGCGCGCCACCTTGCCATAGAAGTCGAACCAGAACTGCTCATGACCGGGCGCGATATCCAGCATGCGCTTGCCGACCGGGTCCTTGATGCCGGTCTGGCCGGTGAAGGCCTTGTTGGCCTCGAGAAACTCATAGTCGACCGGCTTTCCGTCCTGGTCCCAGATCATGCGGATGACGCAGAATCCGGAGTCGAGATTTTCGAACAGGTTGCGGTAGCGTTCCCGTTGCGCCTGCGCCTCCATTTCGGCGGTCCGGCGCGCGGTGATGTCAAACAGCACACCGGGAAACCGGGTCGGTTTGCCTTGTGTGCCTTCGACCAGCTTTCCCTGGGCCAGGACATGGGAAATTGTCCCGTCGGGTCGCCGCACCCGGTACTCGGCACTGTAGGCGCCGCCGGTTTCGATGGTGCGGACGATCTCGGCGGCCACCCGGGCGCGGTCGTCCTGATGAATGTTGTTGATGAAATCCTCGAGCGGCAGCCCGTTCCTGGCTTGCTCCTGATTGAGTCCGAAGGTGGTGGCGAAGCGGCCGTCGGTGAAGATCAGGTCGTCCGCAACGTCCCAGTTCCAGGCGCCGATGATGTCGGTATTGGTCATGGTCAGGTCGAGACGCTCGAGCAGATGCTTGGTCTGAGAGCTCCTCAGCGCCACCACGCGTCCGGCATCCGGAGTGGGAACTGCCACGGAATCGAGGTCGACCGGTCCGTTTGCGCCGATGAAAAAGCCCCGCTCGTCGTAGATCTCGCTGTAGGGTTGTCCAATGACTTGTCCGGCCTTCCAGCCCAGCAGACGCTCCGCGCCATCGCTCCAGCCGGTGATGCCGCCGTCGGGGTCAAGAAAGATAAGCGGTGCTGAAAGTGTCGTATCCATGCGTCTTTGCTGCCAAAAGAGAATTCTGTGCCCCGGAAGTTTTCAATCCGGCAGCCATACGGGATGCCGCTTTTCTTTACCATATAGGCGCTGCCTGCCTAGATACATAATTCGCTAGCGGAGTGCGTGGCCGGGTGGCAGGCGGCAGGACCTGTCAGATCTGCCCGGGGCCGGTTCAGGCGGGACACGGCGTGGCGGCTGCCTGTTCGACGTCGTCTCTATCGCGGCCAGGACATCTTGATGGCGCCGGGGGCATGCCGCTCAATTCCAGGGCATGCCCGAAGCAGAGCTCAAATCATCCGTGTAAGGCGGGCAAAGGCAAGCGTTGCAACAACAGGAAAACCGGGTTTGTGGGCGATGTAGCGCGGCGTTTCTGCGCCATGAAACCGGCGCTTGAATGCCGCCTGATTTCTGAAATTGAACAATCGTCCATTGCTGATCCTTGCTGTTCCAATCATCTCAAGCAGTCTGCAGAAAAGCCTGTTCTGGTTAAAGTCATGCCCGGCTTGATGATTGTCCCATCCAGCCAAAGGCGCAAGACCAAGAGAGAGAACCTCAATCTGTTCGGCCTGGAAAATATCCGCGCATGATTTGGTCAATCCCATTTCTGCATAGGCCGAGGCAGTCGGCTTGCGCCGTTTCAGCGCGGTCACATAGCCTGAAAGCCTGCCATGTCTGAACATTGGCTCAAAGACGATGAAAGCCTCTGGTGCACCGTCCTTGTCAAACAGGAAAAACCGCCTGACCGGGTCATCATGCTGGCCAAAATCAAGTTGGCGGTTGATGAAGCCCATTTCGCGGCGGCCAACAACGCGCGTTTTGCGCCAGGCTTCGTTGAACTGGCCGGCGAGAGCACAGGCTTCATCCGGGCTTTTGATTTCCTTGATGCTGAACCCCTGGGTCTTGTTCCAGGACTCGCGATAGCGGATCGATTTCATCATGCTGCCACTGAATGTTTCGGGCGTCAGCTCAAGCTCGGTATCAAAGCCGAACAGGGCTACTTGCCGTCCCATAGTCTGCAATGCCAGCGCGGTGCTGACACTTATTTCCACAAACATGGAGCAGGGTGCCAAGGCAAGGAAATCAGCCAGGAGTTTGACTTTGGCGTCGGGTGCAGCCACGGGGTCGCCCAGAGCAATGACCTGTCCCATTTTCATGCCATAGGCAAGATAGCCCGCCGGCCCGCCAAAATACCGCAAGCCCGGTTGCACCGCAGAAAGCCACGCGGTGGAAAAATCACCATATTGACGCACGAGTGCGATGCGGGCTGCACGATCCAGTTTCGGGTCGGGAAGCACCGGCAGATTGCGGTCCAACCAGGCATCAATGAGGACGCGTGCCTTACCCATTCGGACAATTCATCACAAGACGGGCGTGCGGGCAATGACTGCCCGAAACAGCACGGCGCCAAGGCCGGCCATCGGCGCATCGCGGATCTCGATTTGGGTGCATCCACGCTCTTCGAGCGATGCCGGATGATCCCAGATTCTGGTGTTGCCCATCAGGCCAAGCATCTTGTAAAACAAAGGCCCGAGCTTGAGATAGCCCTGCTTCAAATTCCGCGTGATCACATTGCCGGAAGGCGGCGCCATATCTGCAATCATGATCAAGCCACCGGGTTTGACCAGTCCAATGGCCTTGTCAAGAAATTGCCCCATCACCGGTGCAGGAAACATGTTGAGAAAGTAGTTGAGACAAACAGCATCATAAGGCTCATCGACTTCATGATTGATTGCGTCGCCGCAGATCAAAACAGCCGAGACATTCTTGCGCGTCAACTGTGCCTGCAAACGCGCCAGCATGTTGCTTGAAAGATCAATCGCATGAACATCAGCGCCGTGCCGGGCGGCGGCGACGACATCGTCACCCTGGCCGGCGCCCATGTATAAAACGCAATCCCCCTTGTTGATGAATTCCAGTTGCGCCCGTTTGCTGCGCTCGATTGCGCCGAGTGAATAGACCTGCGCCAGCGGACGGTAGACCGAGGCAACCAGGTCATAATTGCGCCTGGTTGGACCGATCTCGACCGGAGTGGATTCAAGCTCGGAACTGTCCATTTCAGGGTCTTGCGGGTCATCTCTTGTCATTGATCCGGGGTGCTCCAGCGATAGATCCGCGCAACTGAATTGAACTGTAATGACAAGGTGCCATCCGGTCGCGACTGACGAGTTCTTCGGCGGCCGTGCGGTCAGATGAAGCCTCAGGCGCTGTCATTTCGGTCGACCCGCGGTTCGCCCTTGGCGAGGTTTTCCTTAACAGCCCTGGTCCGCCGCGACCGTTTCAGCGGCCGATGGAATGGCCGCCATCAACGGTGATCGAACTGCCGGTCATGTAGGCCCCCGCCTTCGATGCCAGCAGG